>JADJUW010000002.1:0-600000 GCA_016716835.1 Myxococcales bacterium
CGCGCTGATTGCCCGCGACTCAAGCGGCCGCCTGCGCCCTGAGCCAATCAAGCGCCTGTTGACCAAGCTCGACAGCAATTCGTATTGGTTTAATTCGATGTACGGCATCCACGGCATCGACAACAACCCAACGGTCCATCCGTTCGCCAAGCTGAGCAAGATGTGCGATGCGTGCACCAAGAACTCGGACTGCGGCGACAATGGCAACCTTTGCGTCAAGGTTGGCGACAGCGGCAAGCGCTGCGTCGCGGCCTGCACCGACGACCGCGGCTGTGGCGAAGGTTATGAGTGCGCCGACCTCGCCACCGGCAACACCATCTTCGGTCAGGCCTGCGTGCCCGAGACGCTGAGCTGCGAATAGCGTAGCTGCCACGCCTCCTGGTGCGGGAATAGGCGGCGGGGCTGGTTGTTGACGCGAGGGGCGAGCATGTAGTGTTCGGGGCGGTGGGCCAGGCCACCCGCTTCGTCTGTTCGCCCTGGGGGTCGCTGTGCATTTTCCGACGCTTGAATTCGCGCTGTTCTTTTTGTTGGTGCTGATCGCATTTTGGGCGGTCCGTACCCACCGCGTCGCGCGCAATGCGCTGCTCTTGGCGGCCAGCTGCGCCTTCTACGCCGGGTGGAAGCCCGCGCTGCTGCTGTGGATCTTGTCGACCTCGACGGCGGCCTGGCTGCTCGGCCGCGTCGTCACCGGCAGTGGCTCAGAGCGCGTCAAGCGCGCGGCCATGATCGCCGGCGTCGGCATGTTCCTCGGGTCGCTGGGGTGGTTTAAATACTACGGGTTTTTCCGCGACAATCTCGAGGCCTTGGCGAAAGCGTTTGGCGTCAGCTCGGGGCTGCCGATCTTAGAGATCGCCATGCCGCTGGGGCTATCCTACGTCAGCTTTACGGGCCTCGCGTATCTCATCGATCTGCGCCGCGGCCGCGGCGTGTCGGCGGGGACGCTGCTCGACGCGCTGGTGTTCTTTACGTTTTTCCCCAAGGTCATTATTGGGCCAATCATTCGCAGCACCGATCTAATGGCGCAGCTGCACGCGCCGTCGCCCGCGGGCTTTCCCGATCTGTCGCGCGCGGTGGGCCTGGTCGCCTCTGGGTTATTTAAGAAGGTCGTGCTCGCGGGCTGGCTTTCGACCCACGTGGTCGAAGATATCTTCAATGCGCCCGAGGGCTTTAGCAGCGCCGAGCTATTTGTCGGCGCCTGGGCGTACACGATTGAGATTTGGGCCGATTTCTCCGGCTACACCGACATTGCGATGGGCGTCGCTCTGCTCCTCGGCTTCTATCTCCCCAACAACTTCGACCAACCGTATCGCGCGACCAATATCAGCGAATTTTGGCGGCGTTGGCACATGACGTTTAGCAACTGGCTGCGCGACTACGTCTTTTTGCCCCTGGGCGGCAGCCGGCGCGGTTATGTGCGGACCTACGTGAATTTGGCGGTGGTCATGCTCGTCACAGGGATATGGCACGGCGCCGGCTGGAAGTTCATCGTGTGGGGCGGGCTGCACGCGGTGGCCATCATTGCCTACAAGATGGTGCAGGACTGGCGCGCCGCTCACGGCCACGCCAAAGGCACGCTGGCGTTTTCCTGGCGCTACACCGCGCTGTGCTGGTTTGCGACCATGAACTACGTGGTGCTGGCGCGCATTTTCTTTCGCTCAACCGACGTCGAGGTGGCGTTGCTGTACTTCCGCAATTTGCTCGATTTCTCGTGGCAGGGCCAGGGCCTCGAGTGGTTGGTGCTGCCTTTAATAGCGATTGGCCTGCTGCTCAATTTCTACGGCCAACACCTCAGGCGCGGCTTTGAGCGCTTACACGACGCGACGCCGCCGCTGGCGCGGCCGCTTTTATGGACACTTATTGCGATCCTCGTTATTCTGCTTGCGCCGGCAGATATCTCGCCGGCAATCTACTTTGGCTTCTAAGATGGATGGTGTGTAAATGGCCGCCAAGCTGCCCGTTGTTGACAAATACAAGCCCGTCGTGACGGTGCCGCAAACCATCTCGCCGGTAGGCCCAACCGTGCTCGGCGCGGTGTTCCTCGCCATTGCGGTTGCGCTGTTTTCGCCGCAGACCTTTGTCGAGAAAGCGACGTTTCCTGAATCACCGGCGCGTTGGGCGACGCTGAGTGCGCCGATCGTCGAAGCTGGCGCTAAGGCGACCGGGCTCGGCGCGTTGCGCGTCTACCTCGATGATGCGTTAGCGCCGCTCGACCGAGTTGGAACGATTTTTGGTGCCGCCGCTGCGCCTGTGCCGAGTCCACTCGATGCCGCCGCGCTTGCCGACGCCAACGTGCCCAGCGATGGCCCCGTCGCCGCGCCCGCACTCGCACTTACCGCGGGCCAGCCGCCAGGCGCGAGCTGGACCAAGCTTGGCCACGCTACTAAGACCGTGCGCGTGCTCATCGTCGGCGCGTCGAGCATTCAGCATGCGGTTGGCACCGAGCTTGAGCGCGAGCTGGTAGCTCGTTACGCCAACGTCGTCGTCAAGCGCCGCGGCAAGGCGGCAACGGGCTTGTCGCGGCCAGACGTCTTTGATTGGCCCGCCGAGACGGCGCGCCTCATGCGCGAATTTAAGCCCGACGTAGTGATTGGCCAGTTTGGCGGCAATGACGCGCAGAATATTGTCGATGCCAACGGCAAGCCGCAGACGGTCGGCACCGACGCGTGGAAGGCCGAGTACACGCGGCGTCCGCTCTGGCTGGTCGGCGTGGTGAAAAAGGGCGGCGCCACCTTTTATCTGCTCGGGCTGCCGGCGATGAAGAGCGACAAGTTCAACCGCACCCAGCGCATGCTCGACGAGGTGAGCGAGGCGGCGATGAAAACCAGCGGCGCGCATTTTGTGCCGACCTACGACTTGTCGGTCGACGCCAGCGGCAAGTACCGCGTGTCGGTGAAATACAACGGCGAGTCCGGGCTGATGCGCATGAGCGATGGCATCCACTTTACGCGGCTGGGCGGCCAGTACGTCGCGCATCACCTCGCGACGCGACTCGAGGGCATGCTTGGCCTGATTCCAAAACCCGCGGCGAGTGGTGTCAAGCCGGCGCAGGCGCTGCAATATGTCGTGCCGTCAGCGGCGCGTGGCAACACGCCGTTGCTCGCGTTTGTGCCGGTCGACGTCCCAGCCGAGGGGCTGCCGGTTTGGTATTTGCTGCACGGCGCCGATGCGAGCTACCAGGCGTGGTCGGACAACGCGCATGAAGAGTTGCAACGGCTCGCGGCTGAGCACCAGATGATCATTGTGGCGCCCGATGGCGAGCGCTTTGGCTGGTGGCTCGACGCGACGCAGGTGCCAACGCATCGCCTGCAAACCTGGTTTTTAAGCGATCTGGTGCCGTGGGTTGATACGCATTTGCCGACCACCAAGCGGCGCGCCATCTCGGGTTATTCCATGGGCGGGCACGGCGCATTTACGCTGGCGTTTGCGGCGCCGGAGCGTTTTGTCGCGGTGACGTCGCTGTCGGGCGCGGTGGATTTGCCGCACGCCAAGAGCCGCGAGGCCTTGCAGAAGTTGCTTGGGCCGTATGAAACCAATACCGAGGCCTGGCACGCTCGCTCGACCTTGCATTTGGTGAAGGCCAAGCCGCAGGACTTGCGCCAACTCGCGGTGCTGTTTGGCTGCGGCGAGGGCGATTTGTGGTTCGCCCCCAATCAGGCGCTGCACGCCGCGCTGACCGCCGCGGGCGTAACGCATACGTGGACGCCAACGCCCGGTGGCCACACCTGGGACGTCTGGACTGCCGCCTTGCCAGCACACGCCGCCTTTGTCGCGCAGGCACTGCGCAACGACAAGCCGGCGCCGATCGCCGCGAACTAGCCCGCACTTCGATCATTTCGATCGGGCAGCCTACCGGCAGGTGGCGCACGTTTCTTCAGCGCGCCAACTTACCGGCAGGTGGGCGTACGTTTCTTCAGCGCGCAAACTTACCGGCAGGTGGGCGCACGTTTCTTCCGCGAGCATAAATTGCAGGGCGATGGTACTGGCACCGAGCGTGGTGGATACCACAGCCGTCTCGCCGTGCTCCGGAGGGTCGCTATCTGCGAGCAGGAAGACACGTGCGCCCACCTGCCGTCCCCACACCTATCTGCGAGCAGGAAGACACGTGCGCCCACCTGCCGGTACGCCCACACTATCTGCGAGCAGGAAGTTACGCGCCGCCCTGGGAACTCGCGCGCAGCGTTTTGGGCAAATCCAAGATCGATTGATTCGGCGAGCCGACAAGCATGGCTTGGCTGACGTCCGCGAGGCCCCAGTCTTCGACGCGGCCGACCGTGACGGCAAACGCGCCGCCGTCGATGCGCCCAACCACGCCAAAGCCGCTGCGCATCGGCACGCGCGCCGTTTCAAGCGCGCTCTCGGGCAGCGTGCTGACGTCGATCTCGATGAGGCCGCGCTCGCAGGTGAGCACGAGGCGATAGTTTTGCACCCGGCGCTCGAGCAACAAGATGTTGCCGTACTCGCTGGTGAAGCAGCGCTGCCAGCCGTCGAATTGCGAGCCGTCTTGGGCAAAGGCGCGAAATTCACGATAGTAGAGGTGCGGCTCGCCCATGCGCCGCGCGATGACGCCTGTGGTGGAGACAACGCAGTCGACAAAGCCCGCGGCGTGGAAATCATGCGTCGGCGAACGCTGGTCAATCGTCCACCACGCGCCAGGCTGATGCGGTGTGCAGCCGAGGAACACGTTCTTAGAGCTCGAGCCTTTGAGCCATTCGGAGATCGCGCACGCCACCTCGGATGCGCTGCCGGTGTCAGAAAGCCGGCGGTCACCCGTAAACAGCACCGAATCGCCTGGCAGGCGGTGCACGGCGTCGAAGTGAAAAAGCGTCCCTCCAGCGGACACTCAAGTCCGAGCTTGTCGCCGACTTTTAGATCGGCAACGAGGTCGAGGTTCTCGGGAATCACGATGTGCGTCTCGCCCCGTGGATCGAGGGCGACAAAGCAGAGGCCGCGCGGGGTCAGACCCTTGCGCCGCAGCTCGCGAAGGCCCAGCGCGACCGCGGCGGGGTCGCGGTACCTATAAACGATGCTCGCCATCGGGGTGCCATATCACGCGCTGGCGGCAGTGGAAGCGCCAGCGTGCCAAAATTGCGCAATCCCCACGGGTGCGCAGGCTAAGCGCGGATCATCGCCTGGACGTCGGCGAGTAGTTCCGGCGCGCAGACAATGCGAATCGCCGACAACGGCTGGCCCAGCGGCATGTCCTCGAGCAGCCGGCCTAGGGTGACGGTGCCGTGGCGCGGATGACCAATGACATGAAGTTCATCGACCCCGCCGCGGTAGCCAACTTGGATGGCGTCGTCGACCTCAAGATAGTAGTTGCCGTGCGGACCGAGCTTGGCGACCGCGAGTTCGCGCAGGCGCGGCGCGATCGCGGAAGCGGTTTCCGCGTCGTCGCCAAGGTCGATGGTCTTAAATAGGCGGCGGTCGACGAGGCGCGCCGCGAGGTCGGCAATAACTGGGTCGGCGGCTGCGGGTGCGGCGGTGCGCCCAGCCCAGGTGTCGATCGCATTCACAATTGAAACGTCGTGCAGCTGCATATAGGCGGCAATGTCGATGGGCTCGCCGCGCGCCAAGGCGCTGGCTTGCGGCAACCCAGGCGGCTCATGTCCACTCGTTGCTAACTCGACAAAGCGGCGAAACAACTTGATGAACATCCATTCGGCCGCGCGCACCGTCTTGTGGTGATAGACCTGCGAGTACATGTACGAGCGCGCGAACAAATATTGTTCGACCGCATACATGCCGCGTCGATAGTCGACGACGAGGTCCAGCCGCTCGTCGCCGCTGGCTTCGGGATGCACCTCGGCGACGCGAATCGCATGCAAGATCCATTCGAGGTCGAAGGTCGCGTACCCAGCGCCTGAGTAATGCCCATCGCGCAGGAGATAGTCTAGCCTGTCGACGTCGAGCTGCGACGATACCAGCTTGCGCACATAATGCGGGCGATACGTCTTGCCCCAAAACCGCGCCATGGTGTCGGGTAGCCCCGGCTCAATGGCCTGCAAGGCGGCGACGAGCTCGGCGTCTTCGCGCATGATGCGCATGCCCCACTGCTCGTGCGTTGTTGCCGGAAACACGTGCTCCCACGCGTGCGAGAACGGGCCATGGCCCACGTCGTGTAGCAGCGCGGCAATCATGACGTGCCCGGTGACGTCGGCGGGCAGGCGCAATTGCTTGGCGACGCGGCCGGCGATGTGCATGGCGCCCAAGGCGTGGCCGAAGCGCGAATGCTCGGCACCGGGGTAGACCAGCCACGCAAAGCCCATTTGCTTGATACGACGCAGGCGCTGCATGGCGCGGGTTTGCAGCAGGCCGGCGAATTTGGCGTGCTCGCCGCGCAGCTCGATGAGGCCGTGCACGGGGTCGCGAAATACCCAGTCCTTGGAAGCGGCGCCAGTCATCGCGTCAGTCTAGCATCGCTGGTTCTAGGCACCGCTTGGCGGCCCCCTAAACCCGCAAAAAACCGCCGTCATGGTATGACTAGGCTCGATGTCAAGCGAACGCCAGGTGACCCGGATCCGCTATGAGGCGACGTGTGTAGAGGCGGATATGGTGGCGCAAGAGGCGCCGCTGGTCCTGCGCGCGCGCGGCACGCAGGTGCTAACCATGCTGCGCACGCCTGGCGGCGACGCCGAATTAGTGGCGGGGCTGCTGCACGGCGAGGGCTTGCCGCTGGCCCCGTACGTGGCGCTTGGCGACGATGTCGTAGATCTAGATATCGATCCGTCGCGCTTCAGCGCTCGCCCGCTGGTGGCCACGGGCGCGTGCGGCGCCTGCAGCAAGGCGATGATCGCCGATTTGCAACTGCTCCGCGCGGGCCTGCCACCACGCGGCAATGCGGACGTGTTCGTGGTGGGGCGGGACGTCATAAATGGTTTGCCAGACAAGCTGGCGGCGGCGCAAGTTGGCTTCGCCGCAAGTGGCGGCCTTCATGCCGCGGCGCTGTTCGATGAAACGGGTGCGCTCTTGGTGCTGCGCGAAGACATCGGCCGCCACAACGCGGTCGATAAGGTGATTGGTTGGGCTGTGCTCGCGGACCGGCTGCCCCTGCGGCGCACCATCTTGATGCTATCGGGGCGGGTTGGCTTTGAGCTCGTGGCCAAGGCCGCGGCCGCCGGCATCGAAGTGGTTGCGGCCATCTCGGCACCGACGACGCTGGCCATTGATGCGGCGGAGCGCTGCGGCATCGCGCTGTGCGGCTTCGTCCGCGGCAGCCGTTTTAATGTCTATGCCCACGCCGGGCGCATCGCGGCCTATGAGCGCGCCTGAGCTACGCGATCCGGTGGTGCGCATCAGCGATGCCCTGATCTATGATTTGCGGCCGCAGGCCGGCGCGCGCTTTGTCTTGCTGCGCGGCGCTAGCGACGCGGACCGCGCCGACTACGCCGCCGCGATCATTTCGCCGGACGCCGCATGGCACTTCCGCGTCGAGTTGGCCGCCGGCACGGCGCAGCCGCCGGTGATCACCGCGGACACCGATGACGTCGAAACGGTGCGCGCGCATGCCTCGCCACCAGCCTCCTCCGACGTCGACATGCTCACCATGGTAGCTCGCCTCACCGCGCGCGCGGCACCCACGCGCGCCACCGATGGCCTCACGCCTTGGCCGCCGCGCATCGTGCGCTGGCGAGGCCCCGGCCGCGGCGGGTGAGGGCGCAACGGAGGAGTTAGCGCTCATTGTAATGACCTAGCCATACCGCGAGCGTCACTTCCGTCTCCCAGTGGCAAGTGGCGATGTGGAATCGTTGTAAATGGTGGGGGGGAGGAAATTTCAGGCGGAACTTTCGGTGGGTGACAAGAGCCGTAGAGGGCTGGCTAGGTTGCAACGTACCGGACCACGGGTGATGTAAAGCCTTCAGAACACTGAGATACGAAACTGTTGCATGATCACGGGACCTTCATCGCTAGCGGGCCAGCTGCGCATCGATCCATGCGCGATAGGGAAGAATATCGATCGCATGCACCGTGCGCCACAATGAGAAGGCGACGGAGCTAATCCGGATCGCGACGGCACCAACGACTTGAGGTCCGCCGCTCTGCGGATTCATGAGAATGGGGGCGCCCGAATCGCCGGCTCCAAAAATTACGCCGCCGTCATCGTCTTCAAAACAAAACGTCTCGTTGAGATGTAGTAAGCACCACTCGGTTTCCATGTCTCCGTAGCGGCGCTCTGGCGGTGTGTTGCCCCACGCGTTGGGAATGTCGAACCCGACGGTCGTCCAGTTGGATTTTGGAATCGAGGTTGCATCCGCCAGTCCAATCTTGTTGCTGGCAAAGAATGCCTTAATTTTGTCCGTCTGGTAGTCGGGAGCAAGAGTAACAATCGCGATATCGTTTGGTGTCCGAGCATTAGCGTCGTATTCGGGGTGCGGCTCGATGGTTCCGCGCAATAGAACCATGTGGCCATTGCCAACAACCTTTATGGTTACATCCATGTCGTTCATCGCGCAGTGTGCGGCGGTAAGGACATGTCGATCAGAGATGATCGTGCCGGTACAAATTTGCTGGTAGTCGTCGTCGCCGGTTTGGACAAGCACTACCCCAACATATTTGTCCTGCACGTCGCGATGAAAGATGCCACCAAGCTTATTCCCGCCGGCTCCTTGCTCGGCCTCGGCCGGGTCAGACACACCGTCGAGGCACGCAGAGACAATGGTGGCGAGACATAACGTCGTTGCGGCGAAAACTGTGGAAGTCCTCATTACTGTGAAAGTATGCAAAGGCTATGCCGCCGTGCGTGCCTTACGGGCGCGCTACGGCGTAGAGTTCCTCACGTACACGCCACAATCGAGTGGTGTCCAAAGACCCCAAAGAGACAATGACGCTGTCCGCCATTGCCATATCCCTATCTTAATCTGGACCCAGGTTGGATTTGATCCAGTGAAGAACGTGTCACGGGCGCGGGGATAGGAAATTTTAGGCGGAAATTGCGGAGGGTGGCAGGGGCCGAGGAGGGCTGGAGGGTTGCAACGTGCCGGATCACGGGTGATTTGAAGCCTTCAGATCACTGATATTGGCGGCACTGGCAACTGCTACGACAACGCCGCCATGGAGAGCTGGTTCTCAACTCTCAAGACCGAACACGGCGATACGTTTCGTCAATGCCAGCGGCGCATGCGGCACTATCCGACTACATCGAAGTGTACTACAATCAGCAACGTCTTCATTCCACGCTGGACTATGTTAGCCCAGTAACGTATGAGCGAGCCGCCGCGAGGCTTCTCGCTGCTTAACAACCTGGCTACGAAACTGGATCAAGCCTAGACATCTTGGCGTGGCAGGTTCGCTTATTCGGCGAGAGGCGGGGCATCGGTGATTTTTTCGTAGGCTTGGTGCACCGTCACGATGCAGTAGCCACTCGCGTGCTCGGCGGTGACGCTGGTGAGGAAGGTGCTGGGCGGCTCGGCGGCGTCAAATGCCGCCTGTGCTTCGCTCCAGCCATAGACAAACACCGCGGGGATTGGCAGGTTGGGCAGGGCCTTGCAGCCGTATGTCGTCCCATCCAATTGGAACCCCGTGTCAATGCGCATGCCTACGCCGTGCGAACCGCCGGTCCATGATGATTCGGGGTTGGCGAGTAGGCCGCGAAACGCCTCGGTCAGCACCACGGACGGAAATTTTGGTTCAAGCACGCCACCCGAGGAGGTCAAGCCACTCGTGACCACGGCGTCAAAGACGATGGTCTTGGCCTCGATACGCCGCAAGATCTCGGTGAGATAGGGCGCAAGCTGTGCCTCTAACTCAATTTCGCCAACCCGGCAGGAGGTCGTTTGTCCGACTCCCGGACAATCAAAGGAGACCCGCGAACGCAGCAAGTAAGCGTGCGCCGACGCATCAATCTCGAGCCATACGCGCGCGGCCCCGGATTTGTCGACGGTGCCTTCATGGATGGAGAGTCCGGGAGGTAGTTCGGACTCGTTGGTCCCACCGCCCGCGGCCAGACAACCCACGGTTGATGAAATGATCAAGGCGAGAGTCAGGATTGCTCGAGGGCGGATAAGGGAAAGCTGCATGACAGCCTGTCATGCAGAACTAATGCCAATGGCTTGGCTTTGGTAGTTGTGAGGCATTGCAGCCAGTTGCGGATTTGGTGGCCTTACATGTAAGGCGCCCTTGGTACGGTGTGGGGGTGCTACCCTGGGAGACGAGTCCCCAGTTAGCGAATGAATATGTTTACACCACCTTAGTCACTGCGTTAGGCCAATCTCTGTGATCTGAAGGCTCTAAATCACCCCGGATCCGCAACCTGGCACCCTGCCAGCCCTGCTCGGCCCCTCCCACCAGCCGCAATTTCGGCCAGAAATTTCCTCTCCTCATTTCCACCGTTGGCTCAACCAGGGTCCGGAATTTCAGGGGTCCACTTCTAGCCTCAGATCACTGAGATTGATGTTGCACATTAATTCTTACTACGACTTACCTAGACAAGATGGTTGGCGGCGAGAGCTTCAAATAGGGGACGCCCCACAGATTGTGACCCACACTGGCGGCGCCCAGATCATAGCCGAGCGCCTTAAGCGCCTTGGCCTCAGGCAGCATAGAGAACACTCGCTGACTATCAAGCGTCGGCGTGCGAACCGAGGCCAGCGGGGCGGGAAAGTCCGCCGACAACGCGTGCACCATCGCGGTCGTTAAGGAAATTACAATCACGGGTCGCCCAGACGAAACCGCCTTATATTTCGTCATTGAGATTTCCAGTGCCAATTCAGAATACGACTTGCCGTCATAGCTAGGCGTGATCCGTTGATCGTTCTCCGTCAGTAACTCGTCAACATGGTGAACGATTTCAACCGTGCGAGGCTCCGCGCCCGTGGGCGGCTCGACATCATAGCTCGCAATCGTAACCTCCTGCGTCGACACCTTAGCATTGAGGTAGCCCACCAGCGCTTCCCCTTCGTACATGGTCATTTGCCGCGGCTTGGTCACAAAGGGCTTCGCGGCGCCCGGCACCGCCATTCGCTGCCCCACGGGTTGATCCAGCCGAGGGGATAGGAAATTTTAGGCGGAAATTGCGGAGGGTGGCAGGGGCCGAGGAGGGCTGGAGGGTTGCAACGTGCCGGATCTGAGTTGATTTAAAGCTTCAGATCACAGAGATTGGCTTGAGATCACTGCTGTTGGTCTTCAGCTCGCTGAACTTGATTACGGCGCTAAGACAAGCGCGGCCGCCGCCTCGAGCTGGGTATCGACGCCGTTGGCAACGTCGTTGGCGTTCAACTCGACCGCGACGTCAACGCTTGACACGCCCTCGAGTGGCATACCTGCGCCATCCAAGCAGCGCGCGCCCGAGATGTAGTTGTAGATGCCAGGCGTGTTGGCATTCACCGGCGCAATGTCCTTGACCACGAACGAGCTGTTGACCCTATAGCCGTAGGAGCCCGACGCAGGACGCCCAATCACTGGGATGTCATGCATCTGAGCATAGTGCGCCATCCAGTCGGTCGCGCTCGCAGAAAATCCATCGGTAACGACGGCCTGGCGAATGTTGCCAAGCGCGGTAATAGGCGGCGGAGGCAATACGTCGCCGGCAAGAAAGTCATATGGGAATGGGTACTCCGCCTCATCGGAGAACGTCGGTGGCGACGACATCGGAACCCGCGCGTAGCAGTTGCCAATCGCCCCTTCCGTGGCGGGCAATTGCGCCAGCAGCGCCATGGCGTATTCCTGCGCACCGCCGCGATTGCCGCGCACGTCGTAGACCAACCCAGTGACATCCTCAAACGCAGTGATCGCCGCGGTCACCAACTCAATGCTCTCCGTGATCCATTGGGTATAGGCCGCCACATTGAGCGGGCTTGGGAAGGGATGATCTGGATGGCTGCCGAACGTTGACATCACGACGATGACAACTCCGTCGGGGCGTTGATACGCCTTAAACATCTCGTCGTTAAACTCAGGGCGCGATGCGCCATCATAACATCCGATCCAATCGCTGCGCGCCGGCACGGTGATATCGCGCGTATCGCCGGAAGGAGACACAACCGAAATTACTTCACCGGGCTCTAGCACCGCAAAGAGGTTGGCCGCCGCGGTATCAAGCCGCGCGCTGTCATTGGGCACCGACCATTGGCATAGCGGCGTTGCCGCGAGTCGGTCGAGCAACGCTTGGCCGGTCAAGTTCTCGCTGCCAAGGGTTTTCAAGGCGACGATGCGATCGCGCTTGCCGAGCGCCATCCTGTTCACCTCTGGGTCCGGGGCGACATACGTGACCACGATGTCGTCGCCGGCAATGCGGGTACACGCGCCAAAGTAGGAATCGAGCGAAAAAGCAAACGGGCTGCCAGCATTGCGGTTACAGTCGCCGTTCCCGGGGGTGTCAAAGCCAATCAACGTGTGGCCCTGATAGGACGCATTGAAGATGGCCATCACGGCGGTCGCGAACGCAAACGCCGAACCATCGGAGATATAGTATTGGTTCTGCGCGGCGAGCAAGGGTCCACTTATATCGAGCGTCATCTGCGCGGTGTAATCTTCGATCGCTTGCGCGTATTGCGCCAAGGCATTGCCGCTATCGAGCATCTCGGCGGAAATCGGTTCGCACGCCGTGCCGCGGCAGATATTGCCGGTTTCGCATGCGGTCGCTGGGGCAAGTTCGCCGGTTGCCTCGTCACATGAAAGCAGCATGCCGTTTTCGCACTGCGACTCGACGTCCTGGCAGCGCGGCCCAGCATCCGAATCACAACCAGCAAACGCCAATAAACTCGCTAGACAAAACCAAGCCATATGCTTCATAGGAATGCGGTTTCATCCCACCATCCGTGAACAACTTCAATACTGATTTTTCTTGCCGCCTAAGGCTCTATGTTTACTTTTGCTTACATCACACCAACTACCGTGTTTCGGACTCATCTGGTGGTAAATCGAGGTGCCGGCAAGCGCGGTGAACGCGTCGATGCTGGGGTGTTGCCCATGTACGTGTAAACCAATCTTGATTTACTGTAATAAGACAGCTTCACAAGCATTGGCATGTCGAAGGCGCTGGCACGCTTTCTGCTTGGCATGTCCGCCATGAACCCGCCCAAGCCCACCTGGCTCATTTCCCTCACGTTTAGCTGGCTACTGGTGTTGCTCACTAGCACCTTAGGCTGTGGCGACGAAGACGACGGCACGCCCACAACCCCGGTTCCCACGAACCCAGCGATCGCGCTCGCCGACGTTTCGGTGTTGCTGCCACTGCCCAGCAGTCGCGACGACGAGTCATGGTTGCGCCTCGATGCCACGGCCAAAGGTGGCGTGCTCTTGCCAACCGAACACCTTGCGACGGCTATCGCAGATTTCCAGATCGGTGCCAGCGATGAGCTCGCCTATGAGCATTGGCGCATCGTCGCGGCGCGCCTCGATCCCTGCTTTCCCGATGGGGCGCTGCTGCAAACAAATCCTGCGGCCTGTCGCCGGCAAATCCGCTTGGTCGCTCAGCCTGTGGCAAGCGATCCCAACGGCGTTGAGGATTTTGTTCTCACCGATAACGCCATCCACTTGCTCTACGACCTAGAAGAGGCGCAATTTGCGACCGCGTCGGCGCAGTGGAAGGCGTGGGCCGCAGAAACGCCGGTGGGCGCCGACGCGCCGCTGGGAATCCATCCTGATCTATCCCGCGACGGGCTCGGCTCGCCGCTTGGCGCCACCTTCATCGCCATGCTGACGGCCAATGTCGGTGAGGCAAACCTCTCGCAGGTTACCTTCATGTTCGTCATCGGGCGCAGCAGTGGCTGGCGCTTTGGTGGCTACAAGGTCGAGGAGGGCGCCCTGGTGCCGTTTAACGCCCACAACACCGGCAGCTACACGCAAGAACTCGTGGGCGTGTTTGGCACGCCACTCGAAATTTCGCCGAGCTCGCCGCTTGCGACGACCCTGTTGGCCTTGGCAGAGGCCCTACCAGGGGAGCTTGCCGGTACGCCCACTGAGGTCGACGCCGCGATTGCCCTCGCCCAGCAAATCGATAACCCAACAACGATGCACAATCCCGACACCGTCGACTGCGTGTCGTGCCACGTCGCGGGCCGGCTGCGGCGGCGTGGGCTGGCGCTCGGGGCCCCCGACGCCCCCCAACTTGCCTATGCCAATGACACCTTTGACCTAACCAACACCACCAACCCTAGCTTGGTGGGCGACGCCACCATGGTGCGCAGCTTTGGCTATCTCGGAACCACCATGTTGCTCAGCGACCGGGTGATCCATGAGAGCGCCGAGGTGGCGACGTGGCTCGCGGCGCCGCCGAGCGAATAAACGGTGCGGCGGTGCCGCGGCTCGCACAACGATAAGCCGCGCCTATGCGATTGGCACCTGACGTTGGGCGGCTTATGTGCCAGCGTGCGCGCATGACTGCCACGAGCCCCGATTCGGACAGCGCTGCCGGCGCGAGCCAAGGCCACGTCGAGCTGGCGCGCAACGCGCTCACCCGCCACGACCTGGGCGTCGATGGCGCGGCGTGGCGCACGTGGTGGGCGCAAAACGAGCGCCGCCATCGCATCGAATGGCTGATTGACATCATCGACAGCCCCAACCTGCCACTGTACAACGCCGCCGCCCTAGACCTCACCAAGCTCGCGACCGGCTATCCCGCGCTGGCGCCGCCTGAGGCCAGCTTTCTCTATTCGCCCCTGACGTGGAAGATGTGGTGGGCCACGGTCTGGGGCCAGGGCTCGCGCATTCGCATCGCCACCGCGCCGCCGGCAACCAAGGCTAGTTGAGCCGCGCTGCCGGTCGCCGCGCATCCGCGCTTGCCAACCTCAGCCGGGCAGCCAGCCGTAGGTCTCGATCCCTAGGTCGACTGTGACCGGCGCGGTGTCCTCGGAGAACCGCACGTCGACCAGCGAGACCTGTGCGCGGTATTGTGAAGAGACATTGGTCTGCTCGGTCACCTCAATCACGAGCGTGCCCGAGATGGGCAGAAATTCATCCTGGATGACGGGCTGTTGGGCTGGATCATCGGTGTCGTCGCATACATCAACGGTGAGGTTGCTGCCATATTGCACGCGCAACGCATCTGGCGTCTCACTCAGATCGATCTCAAAGGTCTCGCCGATCATCGGCGGCGTATCTTCAAGGGGGCCAAACAACGCCACGTTGATGAAGACGGCCTCGGTATCCGGCGCATTGGCCAGCGCGAGATTGATGTTGGCACAGGCAACGCGTTGAGCGCCTTCGTCGTCGGCCAGGGTGCCGAGCGAGTGCGCGGCGGTGTCGGCATTTGGCTCCTCGAGCGACGGCGGTTCGATGGGCGGCCCGGAGACTGGCTGCGGGCTGTTGGCGCCGCAGCCCATGGCCAGGCCCAAGAACGTCATAGGAAAAAGGCATGATAGAAGCAGGTTTGATTTTTTCAGCATGGCCAGCACTTCATCAACATTTGTGCCATTACGGCGCGCGTGATTTTACGCATTTGGCGAGCGGTAGGCGACGAATTACTGAGTCTTGCCCGCCGGGGGCATCAGTTTTTGAGATGGCGCCTGCGCCAGCCGGTGATTATCTGAGCTGTTCCATGATCCAAGGGACATACCGGTCAACCGAGAGATTCGCCGCGCCATAGGCAGAACCAACGCAACGTTCTCGAACCATGAGGCGAGAGGTAACCGTCGCCTGGACGCGCTGCCCTTGGCCATCGATGACGAAGCCTGGGCCCCCGCTATCGCCATAATAAATCGTCGTACGTCCTGGCGTGAAACACGTGGTGGATTCTTCGGCGGCATACAGGCCATCGCACCGCGACGAAGGCAAGGTCATGGTGCGCAGGGTGCCGGGGGCGGGCCTAGCCTCGATCGGTTGAGGGATCGAGGTGTCTAGCCCATAGTCCGCGAACGTATGCGCAATGCCCGGATCGTTTAACGCCGGCTACGTGTTTAGTGGCACCGTGGCGATATGGTCCACCGGTGGCGAAAACTTGACGACCGCCACGTCTTCCGTGGGACCTAGGTCGCAGGTGGTAGGCCGGCCGTCGTTGTCGAAATACGTCGGATACGCGATCGCATCGGTCACCTCCCGCACCACCCCAACATGCCCCCCGTTGATATCGGAGGGTAGGAAATTTTAGGCGGAAATTGGGGAGGGTGGCAGGGGCCGAGCAGGGCCGTCGTGGGTGCAAGCAGCCGGATCGGGTGATTTGAAGCTCAGATCACTGATAGTGGATTGGGGTGTCAACGGAGCGGGAGCGCTTCTGATTGGGCAATAAAGTCTTGGATTTGACAGGCATGATCGATGTCCAACTTCGATTGCACCTTAACTGTGTGAATGTTGCTCATTAGTTGCCTGCTTGCACTGTGACTGTGAGGGGTATTAGCTCGTAGGATACATGTTGTTGTTTAAATACAGGCATTTAGCTGGACGAGAGTTTGAGGGAAAGGCAAAAAGAATTTGATTGACTAGATTAGGCAGTGTCGATATAGAACATTTCAGATGAACAAATTAAGGTTAATTCTTCAAAATATAAGGTCGAGATTTTCAAATTAGTGCTTGAGGTCGCCGAATTGGCATCGCAGGCGTTGTCCGGCGTTAGTGCGACGTCTTGACCGATTTAGTTTATCGCGCCCCTTACCCGGGATTGTAGTGGGCGCTCAGATGCGCGGGACACCGCGAGCCGTTCGAATCCACGTCTCAAGAAAGGAATAGTTATGAAACATTCAAATTTCAGCAGCAGAAAGCAGGGCACGCAACGCCCGACGATCGCAATGAGGTCACTGCATCTCAGACAGGTTGTCTGTGTCGGCGTCGCGGGTCTTGGATTCGCAGGGGGGGTGGCTTCTTGCGTCGAACAGCAATCCGACGTTGTTGCGACGTCGGCAACGTCCGCTGCACTGACGGTCGCAGGCGACTACCCGATTTACACCTCGCCATATGACAAGCAATGGATTGGCGGTGCGGCAGATGCCCACGAAACGCTCGCCTACGCCTTGTCAATTGCCATCGAAGAAAGCGATCAGTTTAAAAATTTGCTGATTCAAGCCATGGATCAAGATGACATCCGCTTTCGCGAGGTAGACCTGTTTAGTATTCTCGAGGAACCCATTGGACTGGGCACCGTTCGTTCGTATTTAAATGGTTTGCTTCATCAGTTAACGGCGTATAGGGGCGTTGGCGACCCCGTGGGGTTTATCCTCGCGCTAGATCCGCTGGCTAGTTTCAAAATACCAGACAAATTCCTACGTTCGGCAGAGGATGACTTGGATGCGGCGCTCCCCGTGTTGGTTCAGCAGGCCAGCGGCGAAGGGGCTTGGTTATTTTCCAGCGGAAGAGTGCTGGACGTGGCCGAGTTTGGCGCAACGGACATCTTGGGGTATGCGATTCGAACCAATCCATTTGAATATTTGGTCGATCCAGCCACAGGAATTGACACGTACGGTGTTTCATTTAAGACGCGTTTTGGCCTCGAATTTGACGAGTGCGCACCGCTGCAGCAGTGGATTGGGGCCAAGTCTCCAATGCCAGGTATGCCCGGTGTCGTCCTGGTTCATACAATTGAAGATATTCGCGACGTCTACACGGCTGAATGTGCTCCCACTGATCCGCCATCGCCACCGTCACCGCCGCCACCACCGCCTGAGCCCGACTGTCCGATGGGACAGCTGTATGCCGCCCAAGACAAAAAAAGCGCAACCAGACTAGCCTCTCTAAGTCTGGAGTCCGAGGCAGTGTTCGGCTTTATCGATAACCAGCCGTGTCCAGGTGGTGAGCCGGATTTTGCGTTCTCACTCCATTGGATACACGCGCTTGATGGTGCGGTGGCGCCAGTTCAAAGCAAGCTGTTTGTGTTTTTGCGGAACGAAATGCATACCCCGGGCGTTCCCAAGTATAAGACAAAGACCATCTATACCGGCTGGGGTCTTTGGCCGTTTAAGAAGGTTCAATTACTAGACGGTTGGATCGAGCCGCCCCAACTAAGGATACTTTCTCTCCCGGGCTACCCTGTGTTCTCGCAAACGATTGATGGCAATAACTGGATTCCGGAAAACCAAGGGCGAACCTATGCGATCGATATTTCTGAAATTGATTCAAAGACGTGCACGCAAAGTGCGACTTCATCTTTCACAGCAAGTGTTTCATTTTCATTCTCCTTGGGATCCCTCGTAAAAACCCCATTTAGTGTCAATTGGGGTGTATCTGAGACGCATGCCAAATCGTTCACAGTTGGAGGCATCTCTAAGGTTGACCTTGGGAACGCCATTTTTGAATACTGTCAGCCTCTAACGCAGTGTTATGCTCTCCCTGGGATGCCTACCCGTTGCTCCATGAGTCGAAGTACTGGATCGGCGACAATTGGCAACGCAATCATTGGAATCTGATCGAGGAATTGCCATCGTGGTCAGTCGTCTTGACTACGCTCCTGGCGGCCGCTCTTGACGCCGACGCGCGATTTTTTGGCAGTCAGCCGGCGCTCGTTGGAACCGCGCGTCGGCTTGGTGGCCTTGCGCCGCTTGGGGCGCACGAGGGCAGCGCGCAGCCTGGCGGCGAGTCGGCGCAAAAAGACCGCAGGCGGCAACACGACATGGGTTTGGCCAGTGTGAAAGACGCAACGTGTCGTGCCACCTTCTTCCATTTTCCGGACCCTGGTTGCCAATTTCCGGCCCCTGGTTGAGTTTCTGCTGACCGTTTTGGTCGCTTGTCTTTGCGCCGGCCGAGACTCCATGAAAAGGCCTGCGGCCCGGCGCGACATGGTAACTCTTTGAATTGTTGCAGAATCTGCAAGTCGGGCCGCAGGGGGAATTATTGTTGGTCACGTTTTGGGGGGCTGGCGACATTGCCGTATATGAACCAACAAGCGGCGGTCGAAATGAGTGATTCCAGTGAACAAATGGTTTCCGGTGCGTCGGAGGCTCGTGTTTTCGAGGCGCTGGTAACCGCAGAGTATCGTCGGCTGCTGAAGATCGCGTACGCTGTGGTGCGCGATGCCGCCGCGGCGCAAGACCTTGCGCAAGATGCATGCGCGCTGTTGTGGCAGCAGCGCGCGGCCGTGTTTGCGCTGCCTGCGCCAGAGAGGTGGTTGCTGAAAACCTGTTGGCTGATGGCGCAAAACCAACGGCGGCGCCAACGCCGCCAAGGAGTTCGTAGCAACATTCTGCGAGCCGAAGGCAGCGATGACCGCGACCTGGCGTTGACCGCGGCGTCGACAAACGATCCGGTCGTGGAGCTAACCGCGCGTCGCTTATGGCAAGCGCTGCCCGAGGAAGAACGAGAATTGCTGTGGCTGCATGCCGTTGCGGGGTGCAGCGCCAGCGAGCTGGGCGACGTCCTAGGCATTTCTGACGTTGCCGTGCGCAAGCGGCTGCAACGGGTGCGCGCATCGGCGGTCCGAGCATCCGGCGACGTTGCGTTCGCGGGCGTAGCTTTGCCCGCGATGGCAACGTTACAACGCAAGGCCGTCACCAACGTCGCCGCGCCGATGGCCTCGCTGGTGTGGAAGCTCGCGCTCGCGGCGGCGCTCATCGCGGTGCCAATCACTGCCTATGTGGTTACCTCGGCTGACGGCAATGCTTGCGATGACATGGTGGCGGCGTCGGACCAGAGCGAAGTCCGGGGTACTTCGCCGGCAAGCCCGGAAGCGGCGGGTGGCCAGAAACGCACGGGAGCGCCGTTTTTGGGCGCAGGGCGCGCATTTGACGACGTTGCCGCCGACGAACCCACCGCCGCGGCCGAAGTGGCGCATGGCGAGCGTGGAGCGTCGCCTCAGCCACGCGCCGCGGCCACCGTCGACCTTAACTTCCAGGATGCGCCGGTTGAAGACATCATCCAGCTTCTCGCCGACGTCATAGGCCCAACCTTGGTCAATGCGGACATGTCGGGCACCATTTCCGTGAACTTTCGAAACGTCATCGCGCTCGACGCGCTCGACTACGTGCTGGACGCCATAGGCGCAACCCGCTCGGATACCCTGCAGTATGCGTTGGTTGAGGATGCGGCGGTCTTCGAATGTTTGCTTGCAGGGCCGCCAAGGACTATAGCTTTCGCAGATGCCGCGTTTGATTCGCTGATTAAGTTGCTCACCAATGGGGCGCTGGTTATGACCGCACAGCCCACGGAGCTCGCGGGCCTTCGTTTCACCGGTAATTTCGTAAACACCTCTCCCAGCGACGTGTTGCGCGCCACGCTACGCCAGGCAGGCGTCGGTTGCCGCGCCGAACATGCGTATCTCATCGTTGCGCGCACACCCGAGGGCACACGCCCTTAATCCTCGTCGGCGTCGTATTCCTCGTGGAACGCGGTTTCCTGGCCGGCGGGGCAGATGGCGCGGTAGCTACACCGGTCGCACCAGCTACTCGGATTGGTGCGCGGACCGTCGTCGACGGCGAGCGCGGCGGCCTCGATGTTGTCGAGCAGCAGCGGCACCAGGCGTTGCTGCACCTCGGCGGCGGTAACCGGCTGGGACCACTCGACGGCGCGCGAGGTCAGCCAATGCACGCCAAGCCAAAACGTGCTGGCCTGGGTGAACGTGGCCGCGCTGAGCACGGCGTAGCCTTCCATTTGATCGTTTAGCGTCGAGCCAATCGGACGCACGCCGGTCTTGTGATCGACCAGCGCGACGGTGGTTTCGCTGCCGCTGGTGGCAAAGATAAAGCCCGCGTCGAGGATGCCGCGATAAAAGGCGTCGCCGCTGTAGAACTTGGTCGCGCTGCCGTCCTCGCGAATCGCCAGCGCATATTCCACGAGTTGGCGCTGCACGCGGCGCTGCTGGCGAAAGGTCGCGATGCGCTCGACAAACGGCTGCACCCCGGCACAGAGTTCGTCGAAACGGCGGCGCTCGGCCTCGGCCTCCAGCACGGCCCCGGCCTCGCTGATGGCCGCTGCCGTCGGCACGCCTTGCAAGGCGTTTTCAAGCGCCGCATGTACCGCCTTGCCGATGCGGGCCTCGGGCATTACCTCGAGCTCTTTGACTTTTTCGACGTACTTAAAGTGAAACAGCCGCGGGCAGCGCAGGGCCATGGCCACCTTGGAGGCGGACCATGGGGCACGCGACAGGGCGCGCATTGACGGCATCAGAAAAATTCTACTGCACCAAATGCCAAAAAGTTGCGCCCGGCGCCACCTAAGGCCAGTTTTGTACCATGGCGGACGATTTCATTCATTCCTCGAACCCACAGCCATACTACAAGCCCGCGGCGGCGGCCGGCCCGCAGCCGTGCGAGGTTTGTGGGGGCAAGGTCAATGAGCTGCGGCGGGGGCGGTGCTTTTCTTGCTACGAAAAATGGGCGGATTCGCGGCCCGTGGGCTATGGCGCGCGCTGCGTCTGCTGCAACGAGCGCCGGCGTCAGGTCCTGCGCATGGTCGAATTCCACACCGCCTGGCGGCCGATGTGCTTTAACTGCGCCGGCCAGATGTACGCGCTGCTGGAGATGCCGGCGAACATCGAGGCGCTGCGCGAGGCGCTTGGCCGCGAGCGTCGGGCTAAGGACCGCCGCGCCGAACGCCCCGACACGCGGGTTTTCCGCTTTGAGCGGCGAGTTGGCGAGCGGCGCGACGTGCGCGCCGAGAGCTACGAACTCATCGACGACGAGCTGGTCATCGAGGTGATTACGGACCTAGAGGGCGATGCCGGCGATATGGATTTTGAGGAACATAC
The DNA here is from genome assembly GCA_016716835.1 of Myxococcales bacterium. Classification (NCBI taxonomy): domain Bacteria; kingdom Pseudomonadati; phylum Myxococcota; class Myxococcia; order Myxococcales; species Myxococcales bacterium. The sequence goes on from JADJUW010000002.1 coordinate 21,539, forward strand.
GCGGATTCACCGCGTGCTGGCCGCCGGCAGCGAGACGGCGATGCCGGGCGCCAGCGCTGGAGATGACCAGCGCGCTAGCCACTTCCACGGCGTGACGGCTAAGGATGGCGGAGAAAGCCGGCATCCGTTTGAACCGACCATTATAGTTTCATTGCAATAATCGCCGCGCCGTCGCATCGCGCAAATTTGCGCGCTCAAGCGGTGAAATCGGTTGCAAACCGCGGCTCGACATTGCATATGTACAACTTCAAGCATGAGCACCTTGGCGATTGTCGAAGTTGTGTTGCGCGAGGCAGGCGTCCCGCTGACCGCGCGCGATATCGTGGCGCTTGCAGGCTCGCGCTTGCCGTCGCGATCTAAGACACCGGATACCGTGGTCGCACGGGATTTGTCGGTGCACATTAAGCGCCTCGGCGACGCCTCGCTATTTGTGCGGACGGCGCCAGGCTTGTTCACGTTGCGCGAATTGCAGCACGCGCCGGTGGACGCTTCGCTGCTCGAGCTCCGCGATTATCTCGGCAATGGCGCGCCTAAACCGACGGCGCGCGCGACATCTACATCGGTGCCTGCGGTAGGTCAAAGTGTCATGCTCGGCTCGGCGTAGGGCAACCATCGCCGCAAGTAGCGAAGCAATCAGTAAAAATGCAAGCGTGGTTGCGGTAAGCTGCCGATGTGATTCGCCGGGCCGAGCCCACTGACCGTGCGTGGATGATCGCCGCTGGCGAGCTGGTCTTCCGCGATTTGGGCGACTATCACGCGGTCTTGGCGTCCTGGCTCGATGCGCCTGGCATCCTGGCATGGGTCGATTTTGACGAGGCCGACGAGGAACGGCGAGGTTTCGCGATGCTGGGTTTTTACCTCGAGGCCGAGACGCCTGTGGCGGATTTGCTCGCGCTGGTGGTGCTGCCGGAGTTTCAGAAAAAGGGCATCGGGACGGATTTATTGAACTATGTGGTGCGCATGGCCGGGGTGGTGGGGCCCAAACGCGGGATTTCGGAGCTGCGCCTTACCGTCGCTGAATCCAACACGGCGGGGCATCGCCTATATTTGCGGCACCGTTTTGATTTTGCCCGGGTGGACGCCGACCAATACAGCAGCGGCGAGCGCGCCCTGCGCATGGTGCGCGGGCTGCCGTAGCCGCTAAACAGACCGCATTGAGTGGGGACCTTTCGGTGTACGGCTTCGCGAGCCTCGTCCATGGGATAGCGCGACCTTGCGCTGACGAAACACAATCGTACGCTTCCAGCATTCGGACACTAGGGGGCGTCCCTAGTTTTTGCATGCGGAAACCTCGATCATTTCGATCGGTTACGTGAAAGCATGTGGCGCGGCTTGTCCGCGCTACCGAGCATGTGATCCAACCAAGGCATGCGACGGCATGCTTTAACAGACGAGCAGTGGGCGCGCTTGGTCGCGGTCATACCCAAGCAGCAGCGTGGGCCAAGCGCCAAAATCGGCGACCGACAGTTCGTAGATGCGGTGCTCTTTCGCGCCAAGACAGGCCTGCCGTGGCGTGATCTGCCCGAGCGCTTCGGGCCGTGGAAAAGCGTCTACAATCGCTTCAACAACTGGTCTAAGCGCGGTTATTGGAAACTCATCTTTAAGGCGCTGCAGGTTCGTGTCGATAAATCCCGGATCTGATTGTTGGCGGTAACGTCCGCGCCCACCAAGATGCCGGGTGGAAAAGGGGGCCGGAATTCAACTGTTTGGGTCGTAGTCGAGGCGGCTTCTCCACCAAGATCCACGCGATCACCGACGGCGGGGGCCGGCCGCTCCACGTCACGCTCCGCCCGGCCAGCGCCACGAAATGACCGCCGCCATGGAGCTGCTCGACTATGCTCAGGGCGCAGCGCTCCTCGGCGACACGGGCTACGACTCCGACGCGTTCGTCGCTGAAGTCAGAGCGCAGGACATGCGGCCCGTGATTGCCGCGCCCCGGTACGCACGCGGCGGCGTCGACTTGATCGCCACGCCTACGCCAGTCGGTACCTCGTCGAATGCCGTTTTCACGGCCTTAAGCGGTTTCGTGCCGTCGCCAGCCGCTACGAGAAATCCGCCCGTAACTACCTCGCGCTGGTCGAACTCGCCTGTGCCTGGAGGTGGCTAACCTAGGCCGCGCATCGCCTGCGTGGGCCACCTACCGGCAGGTGGCGCACGTTTCTTCCGCGAGCATAGATTGCAGGGCGGTGGACTAGCACCGAGGGATGTGGATACCACAGCGGTCTCGCAGCGCCCGGGAGGGGTGCTATCTGCGAGCAGGAAGACATGTGCGCTCACCTGCCGGTCCGCTTGCGCGGCCCACATATCGGACAAGCACTTCGCGCCATGGCAAATCACGCATGGGCCACGCTCAAAAACTAGGGACACCCCCTAGCGTGTCCGCCTCCACCCACTGCGTTCTGTTTTATGAATTTTGGGAGCTTTTATTTTGCGGCCGGCGGGGCTTCGTTTGTGGCGATGAGGGCGGCGGCGGCCTCGGCGGCCTCAGCGGCGCGCTTGACCCGCTGCTCGGCGATAAATTTCATGATGTAAGGCAGCCCGGCCTGCACCATGTTGAGCTTGGGCGCAAGCTGCGAGCAAAGGCCGAACATGATGACCACGGCGCGCTCGATGTAGAACCACCCCACAGGGTATTGGATCGACTGCATGAGCTCGCGCAGCTCGTCGCGCTTCATCTCAAAGCCCTGCAGCTTGCCGCTCATCTGTGGCCGAATGTTGCCAAAGTCCGTGATGTTGAGATTGAGCAGCTTTTCGAAATACTTCTTGACCGTGCGCTCCAGCAGCTCGCGATCGCCGTTTTCGGCGACAAAGCCCATCTTGTCGATGCCACGGACAATGAGCGCATCGGTGCGCGTCATGATGCCTTGCAAGATGTCGAGCATGCCTTCGGCGAGCTCTTCGTGGACGTCGCTCGCCGAGCCGAGGTCGAGGATGACGATGCGGACCTGGCCGTCCGGGCCGCGCTGCACGAAAAAATTCCCCGGATGGGGGTCGGCATGAAAAAAGCGATCGGCGAAGACCTGCTTGTAGAACAGCTGGGTCAGCTTGGTGGCGACCGCGCTGTTGTCGAGCTGCAGGCCCAGCAAGGCCTCTTTCTTGCTGATCTTGACGCCATCCATGAAGCTCATGGTGAGGATGGTGGGGCAGGTCCACTCCTGCACCACCTCGGGAAAGAGGACGTCGGGGTCGTCGGCAAAATTTGCGGCCATCCGCGCGATACACTTGGCCTCATGCGCCAAGTTGGTTTCGCGGCCGAGCATGTCGGTTAGCTGTTCGTGAACGCGCTCGATTTGCTGCAGCTGCACGAACGAGCCGTAGACTTCGAGCGCCCACCCAAGGACCTTAAGGTCGATTTTGATGATGGTGGCGACGTTAGGATAGAGCACCTTGACCGCGAGCCGCCGGCCTTCATGATCGGTGGCCTCGTGGACCTGTCCCAGCGAGGCTGCGGCGATCGGCGTTTCCTTAAACGTCGCGAATACCTCAAGCGGTTTCTTGCCAAAGGCTCGGACGAAGGCGCCCTCGATCTCGTGATACGGGCGGTGCGGCACCTCGTCTTGCAAGCCCTCGAGCTCCTCGGTGTACGCCTTGGGCAAGAACGTGCCCATGATCGACAAGATCTGTCCGAGCTTGATGTAGACGCCGCGCAGGCTGACAAAGCCATGGTACATGCGCTTGGCGTTGCGGCGATGCACGCCGTTCCAGCGCGCCTCGGTCGCAAAACGCGTTGGATGCAGTCTCGCCCACGATGCTTGCCACAGATAACTGAGGAAAATCACCGAGAACACGCGCATCGCGCGAATGAGTCGAACCGCTGCCCACATAAGATCTAAACGCTTGATAATGTTACACGGAAACGGTGGAGCTGGCCCGCGCGCGTCGCGCTTGTTTGTGATGATTGCGAGAGGCTTATGTGGCAGCGGTGGTAGCATGGCGGCCATGTCGGAAACGCCCACATCGCCCTTGCCCACACATGTCGAGGCGGCGTCTGGTGGCGACATGTTTGATCGCGCCGCCGCGTGGTTTCGCGCCCTGCAGGGCGAGATTTGCAGCGCGCTCGAGGCGCTAGACGGCGGGGCAAAATTTATCGAGGACGCGTGGCAACGCCCGGGCGGTGGTGGAGGCTATTCGCGCATCCTCTCGGGCGGCGCCATGTTCGAGAAGGCGGGTGTGGGCTGGTCGAGCGTTGCGGGCGAGCTGCCCGCGGACTACGCCGCCAAGCTGCCGGGCGACGGCACGTCGTTTCGGGCGACGGGGGTGTCGTTGGTTTTGCACCCGCATTCGCCGATGGTGCCAACGACCCATGCCAATTTTCGCCTGTTGCAAAAGGGGGCGCGCATGTGGTTTGGCGGTGGTGCCGACCTTACGCCGTCGTACTTGTTTGACGAGGACGTTCGGCATTTTCACCAAACCCTTAAGGACGCCTGCGATGGGCACCCGGGCATTGGCGACTATGAGCGCTTTAAGACCTGGTGCGACGAGTATTTCTACATTCCTCATCGCGGCGAAATGCGCGGCGTCGGTGGCATATTCTTTGACTACCTGGAGGAGCCCGACCTGGCGCAAGTCTTTGCCTTCGTGCAGACAGCCGGCCGCGCCTTCGTGCCGGCCTACGCGCCCATCGCCCTGCGTCGTCGCGACGAGCCGTGGGGCGAGCCGGAGCGCCATTGGCAACTGCTGCGCCGCGGCCGCTATGCCGAGTTTAACCTTGTCTACGACCGCGGCACCGTGTTTGGCCTCAAGACCAACGGCCGCACCGAATCGATTTTGATGTCGATGCCGCCGCTGGCGCGATGGGACTACAACGCCGCGCCCGCCCCTGGCTCGCGCGAGGCCGCGATGGTCGCCGCCTTGCAGCCTGGCGTCGGATACTGCGCCTGAGCGGCGAGCCTCCTAGTTCGGGTGGGGCAAGGCGTCAAATGCGCCCAAGGCACCCATGTTGAGCCACGGGTCGTCGCCGCGGGTGAGAAAGACGTTGTCATAGATTTCGCGATTGAGGGCCGCCATGTCGCCAACGACGCGTGGGATCGGCAAACGTAAAGCGCGGCAAGATCTGACGGGTCACGCTGAACTCGCTAGCCACCTTAGAAATTGCGAGCCCCTGCGCATCGATTTGTTCTTTAAGCAGCTGTAACTCACTGAACCGCTGCGCGTCGGCGCGCGCAGCGCGCAGGCCGTCGTGAAATGCCAGCAGCGCGGCCGTACGCGCTGCCTCGGGCTTGCCGGCCACGCCTTGCCACGCCGCCTTGGCCGCGCGCACTTGCGCCAAAAATCGCATCGGCGCCTGCAGGCTGGGCAGGTAATCGACGACGCGCCCCTGCTCGTCGAGCACATAGTGAATGCTGTTGCCGGTGACGGTGGTTTTGATCACGCGGCCATCGCCAAAATCGATGGTCACCTTGGGCACGGGGCGCTCGCTAGACCAATGCAGGACGTAGTTGTCGCGCAGGTAAGCGCTAATTTCTGCGTTGGCATAATACATCACGCGGAAAAAGCGGCTGTTGGCGCAGGTTAGCTCCTCGGTGAGGTTGCCGAGCAGCCGCACGCTGAGAATGGGTTTGCGCTGGGCCGTGGCGGCCGCCTGCGCCTCGGCAAGGTCGGTGTACCAATAGAGCGCCGAGATATATCCATAGCGCTGGCCGCCGGCCGCATCGATGCTGGCTTCGAGCAGCGAGCGCGCGAGCGAGTTTGTTTCTGTCTCATACGCCGCCACCAGCGTGGCGTGCAATTGCGGCGTTCGGGCCTGCGCTGGCGTCTTTGTCGGTGTCATGGCGATCGGCGGCGTTGAGGCTATGGCCATCGTAGCTAGTAGAATAAAGGCAAGTGGAGTGTATCGCATGTCTTCATGCTACGGCCTTGCGGGGCGCGCGCGTGTAAGGCCTCTGTAAGGCTTGCGCGCTAGCCAACGCCTGCCCCATCATCGGGCCATGAGTATGACTTTGTCTCAGTGGCGCGCGCTAGCAGTTGTGGCGAGTTGCGCCGCCATCGTCAGCGGCGCCCTGGCCGTGGCGCTACATCAGGGTTGGATCGGAGGCCCAACCGGCGACAGTGGCTCGCCGCAAAATTCACGGGTAGCCGCAGGCCCACCGGCGACCGAGCACGCGGCAACTAAAGATGCAACCACGACGCCTGCAGGTCCACAAGTAATGATCATGCCGTATGAGCCGCCACCCGCACAGTTGTTGGCACCGACTCAACACGACGAGATGCGAGGTTGTCGCGACCAGCTCGCCGGAGTCCTCTTTGAGGTGGTTCGCGGCACGTACACGACCTATCTCGACGTCCCGGCCTTTTGGGCAGCGGCAGGCGTGCCACCCAACGAGCAGACGAGCGCGTACCTTGGCAGCTATCTCTATGCCGAAGATGGTGGGGCGACTAGCAGCCTCGCAACCGGTGCCGATCAACCGGTTAAGCCTATTCGAACCGGCTTTGAAGTCGGCCTCTATCGCCTGATTAAAGAACATATTGTTCGCGGCGGCGCGCCGCTGACCCCCGCGCAAATTCTCCATTATTCGCTGGCCTCCGTGCGCGAACCTAATGGACGCGCAAATATTGCGACGGCCATTGTGACGGCGCATAACGTGGTCCGCGCAATGGCACGGCCAGACAAGTGGGTCGGCGATTTGGTGGATGTGCGCGGGCAGCCATGTCCAGACGTAAATCCAAATTGTGGCTACGATGCGGCGACGGCTGGACATTACGGACATCCGCCGACGGATGTCATGATGCCGGTGTTTCGCGATCTAATCGGCGCATCATCGGTCGATGCGGGCGTATCGTTTTATCAGCTGCGAGGTGGGCGCGCCGGGCTTGTCGATCAGGCGGTGCTCCTCGCCGCGTTTGCGCCCGGATCGAGTGCCTTCGCACAGCTGCCCGCTGCGAGCACGGCGCTGCATAACGGTGGCTCGCATTACTACTACTGGATCGGCGCCGTGGGGCAGATTTTTCTTGGTGCTTCGGTGACCGAAATGGGAAATCTTGTTGAGCGCGTAATAACCAAGCTGCCAAGCGACCCGTGGGCTGGCTACGTTCAGGGCGAGCACCTGCTCGACGGCAAGCATGTCGCTGGATGTCTGCAACAAATGGGCAACGCGCCGCTGCCCGCGTCGGGCACGCTGCCGGTAACGATAGGCGTGCCACATACCGCTACGGTGTCGCCGGCGACCACGGTGGGCAGTAGCGGCAATGGGCTGCGGGCCTGCCCTCCGGCTGCCACGACGCGCGAGCGATGCCCATGGACACCGGCCGACGCCTCCGTCAGCGAGTGTCCAGCGGGATGGTGTTGGGATGGCGGTTTTGTTGGCTCATTGGCGTGCAAGCAGCCAGAGACGCCCATTGGCGCCAGCCGCAATGATCTAAACGATGTGAAGTGCCCGGCTGGTACGACGTCGCGCAGCGATCCGTGCAGCCGCGTGGTTGTCGCCTGCGATCCGGTTTCGGTCGGCGCGTCGCCTACTAATTAACGTCGCGTACGAATTGGCGATAGTGACGCCAGCGAAACCGTAAACTGTGCACCGGTCGGTACGGCCTTGCTGTACGCAAGCTCGCCATTCATGTCGCGGCATAGCGCGCGTGAAAGCGCCAGGCCCAGCCCAAGGCCAGCGGGCCCATCGTTGGTGCCGCGCAAGAATGGCTTAAACAGCCGCGCAAGATAGCTCTGCGGCATGCCCGGACCGTTGTCGCGAACGGCAATTTGTGCGTTGCTTGTGTCGCCGGTGACATCGATCCAGACCGCGCGATCGGCGGTATTGCGGGTGTATTTCTCGGCATTGTCGATGAGATTAGTCAGCACGCGATCGAGCGCATCGCGGTCAAACCACGCCGTTAGGTTTGGTGGAGCCGTTAGATGCAAGGCCATGCCGCTGTGCGCGAGCATTTCGCGTTGGCGGTCGGCCACCAGTGATACCGCCAGCGCAATGTCATCCAGTCGCGGCTTTGTCGCCAGCGAATTTTTTTCGAGTTGCGCGTAGCCGAGCACATTGGCTACCACGCGCCCTAAGCGGCTGGCTTCCTCCGAGACCCGCTGCGCATAAAGCGCGGCCTTCTGCGGATTGCCTAGGCCCTGCGCCAGCAAATCGCCATGGAGCTGCAAGCTCGCCAAGGGCGTCCGCAATTCATGCGCCGCGGTGGCCGCGAACTGAGACCGTTGCTGCGCCAGTCGCTCGGACTGCCAAACAAAAAAGCCAGCAAGCAAGGCTGCAGCCGCCGCGAGCAAGGCGACGGCAAGCACTTGCCAGCCCATCGCGCGCAGCCGACCCGCGTGGCCAGCCGCAACGCCTGCCACGCCAGGCACTAGCGGTAGTCCTAGGCCCCACCCCGCGAGCTCGGGGCGCGCATTGCCGAGGTCGAGTTGCTGCGACACCGCCGCCTGCGAGGACGCGGCATCCACGTCCAGGGTTGGCGAGAATGGCTCGCTGGCGAGAAACGCCGCGATGGTTGCCTGGTTCACCACAAACCCTTGACGCAGGTTGCCGCTTGGGATGGTTACCGATCGCACCGCGACCAAGGATGGCAACGCTTTCCCGTCAAGCGATACCGCGGTCCATTCGAAAGGGTCGACGATAACCGTTACGGTTGAAGGCTGGTCACGGGGTGGAGGTGACTTTCGTTGCTCCAGATAGACATCGGTGGCGTTCGCGGTGTTGTCTACGGTTTCGACCGGCAGTTGATATTGTTGTTGTCGTTGCTGCGGCTCAAATAGCCTCGCCAAAAATTCTTCATCGCTCGGCGAGTTGTTGACCTTGGTCGGGAGCGCATTCTGAGCGACCAGCGCCGACGCCATGTATGAATTTGTGGTCGGCGCATTCGCGATAGCCGGTTGGATTGCGGGGGGGGCTGCGGCTGGGGCCTCGACCGGCGCAGGCGGGACGATACGTCGCCGATTCGGTCGCGCGCGCACGGCGATTTTCGTCGACGGCGGCGGCACCCCTAAGGTCTTTACGTGCGGTCTCAATTGCTCGCGCAAGGCGATATGTGCGCTAGCCAAAAGCGGGTTGCTCAGCGATGCCTCCTTGCTATTTAGCGTCGGCATCGAGATGTCACCGGCCTCGTCGATTTGAAAGTGGGCGACGACAAATGCCGAGGTGGGACCTTGCGCCAGCGGCGATGGCGTTACGCTGGAGGCGACGCTGCTCTGCGGGTCGGCATACAAATTGTTGTATTGGTAAAATGGAACGGCGCCTTGCTCCAGCACCAGTTCATCGAGCAAGCGCCGCAGCGAGGTCGCGGACTCGCGGAGCGAGGCATTGGCCTCAGCGACCAAGGCGTCCAAGTTGCGTTGCCGTTGCGCGCGCAGCGAGGCGTATTCTGACCTCGCCCACCACGTGACCATGCACGCGAGCAAGCCGCCGACCGCGAGCACGGTGAGCAGAGTCTTGTGGCCGGCGCGCCGGTTCACCCCGCACCCCAGCGATACCCAGCGCCCTTGACGGATACGATAATGGCAGGCTGCTTGGGATCGGCTTCGAGCTTTTTGCGGAGCTGCGAAATTGCCATGTCGATGGCCCGCGTGTCTAAATCGCCTGGTAGCGCCCACACCTGCTCAAGCAGCTCCGCGCGCGAGACCACGCGCTCGCGATGCCGATGAAGGAGGCGAATCACGCCCACCTCTTTTGGCGTGAGCTGTACCGTGCGCGCGCCTTGCCTGGCCACGAGCGCACCTAAATCAAATTCCCAGGTGCCACACATTATGCGGGCATCATCGTGAGTGACGCGGCGGCCGAGCGCACGCACGCGAAACACCAGCTCGCGGGCCGAAAAGGGCTTGGTCACATAGTCGTCGGCGCCATCGCCAAACCCCCTCGCCTTGTCGTCGTCGGCGCCGCGGGCCGTCAGCATCAAGATGGGTAGCCCGGGCTTGGCGGCGCGCAGCGCCCGGCAGATGGCAAAGCCGTCCATCCCCGGCAACATGACATCGAGCACCACGACATCAAACGCGCCGCTAAGCGCGGTCTGCAAGCCTGCGGTGCCGTTGGCCTCGGCGACTACCGAATGACCATCGCCGGCCAACAAGTCGACGATGCCCTCGCGTAAGTTTTTCTCGTCTTCGACAACCAGCAGATGCACGGCTTAAGTTTGCCACACTCAGCCTCGCCGCGGTTGTAAGGTAACGGTAAGGACTCGCACCTAGGCGTAAAGCCAGGCAACTTAACTAGAACGTAAAGATTTCGCGCGCCGTCGGCTCTTTAGGTGCCTTGGGCGGCTCGGCTTCGTACTTTGGTTTGATGATGGGCAGCGGCGGATCGACCGCATAGCGCGCAGCCGCCGAGGTCATTGGTGCGGCCTGGCGCGGTGCTGGCGCCTCTTGCATTTTTTCGACCACGGGCTTGACCGCCACGACCGGCATTTCGCTGCCATCGCTGGCGCCGAGGTAGTCGCCGACGCGTGTTTCCACGAATTGGCTCATGGAGATGCCGCTGGTTTCACAGAAGCTTTTTAGGCGCTCGTAGGTGGAACGGCTAACACTAATGCTGCGACGGGTTTGTTTCTTTGCCATGGATATTTCCTTAGTCGGAAGGTGTCGATCTCCCTTCCTGGCTATCAGACCCCTCTGACAGCGAACGCAACCCGTAGTGTCGGGTTCGGTGCAAAAACGCTATCCAGGGCGCAGGCTAGACAAGATGGTCGGCCTTCCAACCATCTTGTCTAGTCGAGGTCGAAATCGACGTCGTCGATGCTCTTGCCCGGCGGATTTTGCGAGTTGGCGCGATCGGGTGGCGCCGCTGGCATAGCGGCCGATGGGCGTGGCGCTGGGCGCAGGCCACCGCTGCGGCTGGCTTCGGTTGGCAGCCCCTCACCGAGCATGGCAATTGCCTGCTCGCGCGATTTCGCAGTCGGCGATTGTGGCGGTTGCGTGCGCCGAGGCGGCGGCGGCGGGCCTTTGGCCGCCGGCGGGGCGGGGGGCGGTGCGACCACGCTTGGGTCGTCGTTTGGATCCGGGCCGCGCCGCAAGTTGGCGCGACCAAGGCCAACCACGATCGCCCCGTCGTCGTGGCGTTCATCTTCGGTCGTGTTGCGCTCCCATGCCGGCAACTCGATAAGCTTCGAGTCCTCGTCGGCCAGCCTGGCGCCCTCGTCGCGCAGCGAGCGCAGCTGGCGCGCGCGCTCCTTGGCCGGCAGCTCGTCGCGCCGGCCTCGACCCGAATGCGGCCCGCGTTTTTGCTGCGCGGCAAATTCAGACAGCGTCATGGCGCGCCGTGACGCTGGCACGGCGGGCAGCGGCGCGCTGAACATGGACGTCGCGCGGCGCCACGCATGCTTGGCGCCGGTTTGCGGCGGCAAGGGCGCGACAAAACTTACCTCGGTGCGCGACCTCTGGCTGACGATGGCGGCGGCCGCCTCGCTGGCCGCTTCGGCGCATGCCGAGGCGGTTGGCAGGACGCGCAGGACAAACTCATCAGTCTTGCCGAGCGTAAATTGGTGAGGCTTCTCGACAAACCGCACGCCAAATTTTTCGAGCCAGGCTATGGGCGGATCGCTGCCGATCAACACGAACGCGGCGTCGTTGCGATAGCGTTTTTGCGCGCCATCGGCGAGCTGCAGCGTAACGCTGTCGTCGGCGAATTCGACGACGTTGCTGCCAAAGCGCACCTTGAGCTTGGCCTGCGCCGCATAGCTTTCGATGCTCTGGCGGTTCTTGGCCTGGGCGCGATTAAACGACTTGCCGCGGTAGGAGATGTTGACCACGGCACCGGCGTCGGCCAGCGCCATGGCCGCCTCGACCGCGCTATCGCCGCCGCCCACGACTAGGACCGCGCGGCCGCGGAAGGCGTCTGGGTCATCGAGCAGGGTATGAATCTTGGGCAGGCTCTCGCCCGGTACGCCCAACGTTCGCGGCTTGCCGCGCGTGCCCGAGGCGATCACGACGCGTTGCGCGCGATACGCCGCGGCACCGCTCTTAACGTCGAAATGGCCGTCGCTGCGCCGTGCGATCGTTTCGACCGATTCGCTGAGGTTTACGCGCAGGCCGACCGTGCGAATGAGCTCTCGCCATGTGGCAATGAGCTGCTCCTTGCTAGAATCAAACACCGGCAATAGCGAGAGGTTGACCAGGTCATACGGCTCCGCCATCACGAATTTCCCCTTGGGGTAGCGCGCGATCGTGCTCGCGAGGCCATGCTCCTTGTCGAGCAGCACGTACGATAGGCCGCGCTGCAGGCAGGTGAGCGCCGCGGAGAGGCCGCCTGGGCCTGCGCCAACAATGGCGACGTCGACGTGTGTGGCGCTTGGGTTGCGCAGCGGCACCAGCCCATTGCCGAGGGCGTGTTCGATCACGCCGCGCCCCAGATTGGCCGCGCTCTTTACCAGCGGCTTGCCGGCAACTTCGCCGATGAGATACTGCCCGGGTACGCGGGTCTGAAAATTTTGATCGATATCAGGCACCTTAAGCGGTGGCGGCTGGCTGCCTTCGGGGTGCATGACCAAGGCGTCGGTGGGGCAGGCCCACATGCAAGCCTCGCATTGGATGCAATCGGCAAAGCGCAAGACGCGGCTCTTGTTGTTGATGAGGTCGAGCACGTTGGTCGGGCATACCGCGACGCAGGCGTCGCAGCCGGTGCAGCGGTCATCGTTGATGTCGTGAACGAGGATGGCCGGCGCAGGCTTTTGGCCGGGTGCCGCGGCGCGACCTGCCGCACGCGCCTTGGAGGCGCTAGCCGTGGCGTGGCGTTTGCCAAAAAACGCCATCACCGCGATGGCGACGCCGAACATGGAGAGCGGCACGATCCATTCCACGCAAACTAAGGATACGCCCCGTGCCGCGGCGACGTAAACCTCTACTTGTATTTAGTTTTTTGCCCGTTTGCCTTCAAAGAGCCGACGCAGCCAGATCACCAGACAGGCGCCCAGCGTCGCGACGGCGGTGCTGGCGATGAAGCCGTTGTTGGACGGTGAGTCGCCTAACAGCGAGCGGGCGATGAACCCACCGAGGATGGCGCCGACAATGCCGAGCGCGATGTTGCCCAGGGTGGAGTGCTCTTTGGCGGTGCCCATGAAACGCCCTGCCAGCCATCCGCCGAGGCCGCCGACGATGATCCACATGATAATGCCGTAGTTGGGGTTCATGTAGGCCACTGTAAAGCACTGTGGTAAAGGCGCAAGTCACATTTTGCCGCCCGTGGCGATAGCGCCGCCTTGGCGCAGGCGCTATCCACCATATTTCCGCATGCTCGACGGCACCCTGCGCAAGAAGATCAATCGCGGCGTCGCGTGGACCGGGGCGGCGCAGGCGATCATCGGCATCGCCGATTTTATCTCGATCTTGGTGACGTTGGCGCTGTTTGTGTCGGCCGAGCATTGGGGCATCGCGATGAGCGCGATGCTGTTTTACCCCGTGCTCGATGCGCTCGCTGACAGTGGCGTCGCCAGCGCCGTGATCCAACGCGACGACCACACGCCGGAAAAACTCTCGACCGTATTTTGGTTTAACGTCATGGTTTCGCTCGGGCTCTTTGGCGTCACGCTGGTTGGCGGTCCGCTGTATGCCCGCGCCTTTGGTGAGCCGGTGCTCGCGGGGCTCATCATCGCCTATGGGGGCAAGCTCGTGCTGCAAAATGCCTATCAAATGCCGATCGCGCTGCTGCGCAAAGAGATGCGGTTTAACGACGTCGCGCGGATGCGCATTGTGGCGCATCTGGCGGAGTCAATTTCGCGGCCCATCTTCGCCGCGTTCGGCGCGACCATTTGGTGTGCAACGCTGGCGGCGCTCGTGCGCGTCGTCGTCATATCGGTGCATGCACAGGTGATGCATCCATTTCGCCCCTTGCGCGTGTTTCGCCCGCGGCTGGTCGCCGACTACATTCGCTTTGGCCTGCGCAACACCGGCAGCCAGGTGCTGTACTACACCTACACCAATCTCGATTATCTCGTGGTCAAGGCGTATTTTGGCAATGCGGCGCTCGGCATGTATCAGCTCGCGTACACGATGGTGCTCGAGCCGGTGCGCAGCCTGGCAAACGTGGTGTCAGATGTGGCGCTGCCGACGTTCGCGCGCTTGCGACGCCACCCCGAGTCGGTCTCGGCGCAGCTCGGGCATTTTGTCAGGCTCAATCTCATCACCGTGCTGCCATTTCTCGTGGTGCTATTTTGCATCGCCGAGGATTTCTTGCTGCTCACCAACGACAAGTGGACGGCCGCGCAGCTGCACATCGTGGCTGAGGCGGTGAAAATTCTATGCATCGTGGGGCTCATGCGTGCGGTAGCGTTCTTGGGGCCGCCGGTGCTCGATGGGCTGGGGCGCCCCGGCCTGACGTTGACGTATATGGTAACGGCTGCGGTGCTGCTGACGAGCGGCTTTGTCGGGTTTGCACAGTTGCTTAGCCACGCTGGGCCTGATGACTTCCTCGTGGTCGCGTGGGCGTGGGTCGCGTGCTATCCGCTGGCGTTTTTGCTCCTGGGCGTCATCTTGTCGAGGGTGGCCAACATCTCGTGGCGCGTGGTGTTCTGGCGCAACGCCGGCATCTTGCTGTCTTGTGGCGTTGGCGTCGCGGCTGGGCTTGGCGCGCACTATTTGCTTGCCGACGCGGCCTTGCCGCTGCGCCTTGGAGCGACGTTTGCGGCGGCCGTCATCGGCATGGGCGTGCCGCTGGTGAAATGGCAAGGCGTCACCGTGGCCAACATCAAGGCCGCGCTGCGGTAGGTAGCTTTTGGGGTTACTTTGCGCCGCGCGCGCCGCCGTCGATCGGCAGCAAAATATTCGCGCCTTGGCCGCCGCCGCCCACCACGAGCGGCGAGACGCCGTTCCATTTCTCGACGATTTGCAGCTGCACCAGGCCTGGACTGCGCTCGAGCGCCTCGCCGCGGACGCGAATCGCTTCCGCCTCGCCCTTGGCTCTAACTACCGCGGTATCGGCTTCAATTTGCGCCTTCTGTTGCGTAAACTTGGCCTTGGCGGCCTCTTGCTCTTGCACCATTTTTGACTCGATGGCGCTCTCGAGCTCGTTCGACAACGCCACGTCCTGGATGACAATATCTTCGATAAAGAGGATGTCGCCGATCTTGCTCTTGGCCGAGGCGAGCACACGGCTCTTGATTTCCTCGCGCTTCTTGACGATGGTTTCGGCGGACTGTTCGGCCGTCACTTCCTTGAGCGCTTCGCTGATTCGCGGATAGATCAGCGATTCAAACGGATCGCCGGCAAAATCCTTAAACACACGGATCACGCTGCCCTCGGGCAGGCGATACAGCACGCGCAACTCGACATTGATTTGCTGCAGGTCGCTGCTGTAGCAGTCGGCCTTCATTTCTTTGGTCTGCTGGCGCACCGAGACCTGCTTGACCGTGGTGATGAACGGCAGCTTAAAGCCAACCCCCTCGCCCGCGGCGGCCGGCGCCACCGTACCCAGCGTGACGAGAATGCCGCGATGGCCAGGCTGGACGACATAAAAGCTGCCGTAGATGATGGCCGCTAGGAGCAAGGCCCCTATGGCCGCGATGGAGATCTTGATTTCGCTCATGCGGCGCACTCTCTCACGGGCCGTGCTCGGGCTGCCAGGTCAGGGCCAAAAATGTTCGCTTGCCATACACCCATATTAAAAGATATAGTTAGACGTATGAAGACCACGGTCGAGCTTTCCCCGGCCCTGCTGAGGCGCGCCAAGGCCGAGGCCGCCAAGCGCAATACCACCCTGCGCGAGCTCATCGAGGCCGGCCTGGCCAAGGAATTGGCGGCGCGGGCGAGCAAGCCTACGGCCTTTGTCCTGCGTGATTGCTCGGTGGGCGGCGATGGCCTGACCGCCGAGGCCCAAAGCTGGAGCGACGTGCGCGACTTGTTGTACGCCGGGCGCGGGGGCACCAAATGATCGCGGTTGATACCAACATCTTGGTCTACGCCCACAGGCGCGACTCGCCGTGGCACCCGCAAGCCAGCACCGTCGTACGCGACCTCGCCAGCGGCGCGTCGCCGTGGGGCATTGCGCTGCATTGCTTAATCGAGTTCTACGGGGTTGTGACCCACCCGAAAATCTATAGAACGCCTTCCACTCCGGACAAAGCCGCCGATCAAGTCCGCGCATGGTTGGCATCACCATCGCTGCAAATTTTACTTGAGAGCGGCGAGAGCGTGGTGTCGATTCTCGAGCTCTGCGTCAAGACCAAGACCGTCGGCAGCATGGTGCACGATGCACGCGTCGCCGCGCTCTGCCACGATCACGGCATCGATTGCCTACTTACCGCCGACCGCGATTTCAGCCGCTTTGCGGGCGTCAAAACCAAGAATCCATTGCTTGGGTAGCTCGCGTGGCGATGAATCATTTTGGTTTTTTTGGCAGTGAGTATCCCAGCACCTAGAAATACAAGTGCAGTTGCAGCCGCACCTGTGGATTCCAGGCCAAGCTGAGCTGTGACGTCTCGCCGGAAAATATTCCTCCTTGACCGTCTTGGGTTGCCCGCCAGCTCGTCAGCACCGTGGTTTCGGCGCTTAGGCTGATGGCGATGCGTCTGCCGATCCATCGTTGCACTTCAACGCCGTAGCCCAAGCTATACGCCGTCGATTTGCTCGACGGGTCCGTTCCCGGATAGTCGGCATGCGCGCGATCGTGCGCGAAGCCTGCAACGCCTACAAGATGCAAATCCGTCTCGCCGCGGCGAGCCACTCGAAACAAGGCCCGGGCGTTGAGTCCGAAATGCCCGAAGCGTTCGATGGACTCGCCAGCCGGATTACCGAATTTCTCAGTGCGCGTTTCTAGGCGCAACCCGCCCTCGAACGCGAGCCGTGGCGACACCACGAGGCGCACGCTCGCCGCATTTGGTGGCGAGATAGCCGTGTCTGACGTGAAATCATAGCCAATTCCTATACCGAGCGTTGGCGCCGCTGGTGGCGCTGGATCGGCGACTGCGGTTCGGGAAACAGCCGCGACGGCAATGAACAAGAACATTGAGATTGATTTTGACATGGCCGTCGCTTTTGCAAGCAACGGGCCAGCTCGCGCCGCTCGCTGGGATGGGCGAATGCTTGGATTTTTCGCCCGCTGCGCGCGATCTGCGCGTCGGTGAAGCCAGCGGTTTTGTCAGCGTGGCAAACCCAGTGCTTAGCCGCTGCCTGCGTGGCAATCACGTAAGGTTGTAAATTTAAGCCGAGGTTTGCGACGATGGGTTACGGCGAAACGGAAACCGGCGTACAAATCGCGCGCTTGGGTTGGTAGCAATCTTTGCGCGCACACGCCGCATGGCGCGCTCGCTGCTGCGCGATCGTTTCTTCGATGCGGTCCTCTTTGCAATTTGAAGGCGCGCAACATTTGTCTTCATAGCTCACCACGCAATCGCGGCAGGTTGAAGCCGTTTGAGTTGCGCCGGCACCGGCATCGGGAAACACAACGCCGCACGCGCCCGCAAGGCAGGCGCATGTGGCGCCGCGATCAAACGGCGTCGTGGCATCGCGCGCGGCGGCGGTTTTTGCCACGCAGCGGTGCGGCTCGCCAACCGTTGGATCTGGCTGGCAGTCGGCGTCGCGGTTGCATGCAAGTGCTGGCGCAGCCGCGGGTGGGGGCGGCACCGTTGGCTGCTCGGGCACCGGCGCCGCCGTCCGCCCTTGGCAACTCATTGCGAGCGCCAGCATGCACATCCATAGCGGGTCAGTCACCTGGCAAAATTTATCAATAGTTTCGGAGAATACCAACCAAACTGCGTAACTTCCAAGACTTCCGAAATCACGCAGTTTGCTTCGCAACTAATTGGTATTGTTTTGGATTTTGAGGCCGTGAGTGACCCTCTTAGTTAAGCACGCAGCCGGCGACAAAGGTCTTGAGGTTGTCGGTCTCGGTTTCTTCGCGCTCGATGACCAAGATGAGATGGTGATCGGTTTCATCGCATTGCACGGCGTCGGTTTCGAGCTTCCAGCAATTGGTGGTGATGCTCGGCGAGCACTCGGGCAAGATCTCTTCGGACTGATCGGGTTCGCCGTCGTTGGTTATGATGGAAACCTGGCAGTCGGGTTGAAGGCCGGCGGTGTTTGGGTCGGCGTCTTTGAGATCGCCGAGAATACACGGATTGCCGACCACCTCCTTGAGCAGGTTGGCGATTTGCGTCAGCGCTGGCGTTAGGTCGCCCGCGCAAATGCTCTGCGATGAGCTGCGGTTTGGATAGGTATCGAGCAAGGCCTTCAGCCGAACGGCAGGCCGCGCAATAAAATCTTGGCCGCCGGCGTCGGCATAGACATCCGGTGCGCCAGGCTGCACGCAGGAAGGCGCCATCGTAACTGGCGAGGACTCGGGTGGGTTTTCTGGCGTACCGGGCGGGCCCCACGCCGCGGGGGTTTGAATAATACTGACGTTATCGACATCGGTGTCGCCTTGGATCGACGCGATAATGAGCTGGCGCTTGCGCTTGGCGGTTTCGAGCGCGTCGATGACGGTGTCGAGGCCCATGGTGTAAGGGCTGTCGGCGTCGAGCTCGCAATTGCGCCTAACGCCGGGCAGCCGTTCGTTGTCCGCCGCATCCCCTTCACAATGCACCCCATACTGCCAGCAGCGATACGACGAGCGCGGCCCCAAGGGCCCTGGGGCTTGCGGTGTGCCGCCATACAGGTCGTTGTTGCCAAGCGCGGCCGAACAATCATCTTCGTCGGTTAAGAAGATCACCGCCAAAAACGCATCCTCGCGGATGAAGCCAGGATTTGCCGCTGGGGCCACCGCGTCGATGACCGATTGGAAATGTTGTTCGAAGCCGCAGCCGCTCGTGCCTATGTTGGTAGCATAAGCGGAGAACGCCGCGGCGAGGCTGGCGTAGCCATCGGCCTCCCAGCTATTGCTCCGCGCGGGCGCGCCTTCGGGCAAAATGTCGGTAATGAAGGGCGACTTGCCTGCGGGCGCTTTGAGCGTGCCACCGCCCCCACCACAGTTGCCGCCACCGCCGCCAATGTCGCGACCATCGGTCGAGATTACGCCCATCTGCACGTTCGGCAGGCCACCTTTGATGGATTCGAGCACGCCAATGAACGCGGGGAAGTTGGCGATGAGCGCCGCCTGTTCACCGTCCATGGACTTTGAACTATCGACTACCCACAAGATGTCGATGTTGCGATTTATCTTTACCGGGATGCGCTTGACCTCCACTTTGTCCTGCTTGGGCGGCACCTTGGCGATGTCGCGGTTGATACATGCGCCGGTGCAGATCAAGAGGGGCAGAACGAGCAACGTATGTGTATGCAATAGGCCTCCGTGTGGTGCCAAATGTCACCTGGCGGTCAGGCCTTCCAAAGACAATCAAGCTAACAGCCGCTGACACAGCGATTTCGCGGAGGCAGTGGCGGTGGAATTGTCCTTGCCCAGTCGATCTCCACGTCTCCTGAGCCACCAAGTGAGGTCATTGCCCCTTCATGTCAACTGAGTGCCTGGCATGTCGAAGCAAGCCTTTGAATTCTTAAGGAACAGTCGGCGAAACACACCGGCGAGGGCCCGTTACTTGCTGCAGTTCACCACGCCGAAGCCTGGCGAGTTCAGCTTGCGCAGGCGCGAGGCCGTAAAGCCCGCCACCCGCGCAAACTCGCCCAATTCGGCTGCGGTATAGGTACGGCCGCCGGCTTGGTGCAGGAGGTTTAGCGCCATGTATGACGTGGTTGCCTTGGCGAGTTGGGTGCTGCCGCCGGTGCCCTTGATCTGGTCTAGCACCGCCAACGTCCCCCCTGGGCGCAAGGCGCGGAACGCCTTGGCAAACAGCGATTGACAACCCGCCTCATCGAGGCCGTGCACGATGTTGAAGGCGAGAATGACGTCGTGCGTGCCCGGCAAATCGTCTAACTCAAAATTCCCTTCGACAAAGGCGACGCGCGCGGTCATGCCATCGCGCTTGATGCACTCATCGGCATACCGCCGAACTGGTGGCAAGTCTAAGACCGTCGCGGACGCATTAGGGTGCCGCCTGCAAAGCTCCATGCTGTATTGCCCATGTGAGCCACCAACATCTAAGATCGATTTTGCGCCGCTTGGGACGGCAACCAGGCCCGCGACCTCTTTGAGATTGGTGCGCGAAATTTCGATCATTGCCCGCGAGAAGAGCTCCCACCCGGCTTCATCCATTTCATCTAACATGCTGCCTTGGCGGCGCTTGCCGAGCCTGATGGTTTCGTCGAGTTGGCCGTAGCCTTTGTACAAGTAGTCGCAAAACAAGATGAAATAGCGAAAGCTCTCGGGCGCATCCTTGGCCAAGTGCTTGAGGCCGCGCTTGCTAAAGGCATAGCCCGCCGCCGACTGGGTCACGTAGCCAAGCGCATCAAGGCAATCTAACGCCAGCCGTGTGCCAACCGCGCTGGTCCCTGCCGCCAGCGCAATGTCTTCGGCCGCGCGCGGCGCCGAGCCGACATGATCAACTATGCCAAGCTTGACGGCGGCGGCGAGCGCATAGCCCAGGCCAACCGAGCTAGCCGCATCGACGAAGGGGTGGGGGATGACATCAAATTTCAGCAGCGCGCGTTCGATGAGCGAAAATTGGTGCAGCATGGGGAGACGCTGCCATGGCTGGCCGCCGCAAACTTGTACGTTTCGGCCATTGCCGCCCTATAGAACCAGCTGGCCCGGCGGGTCTGTGGGCCGAGCGTGACGCCTGTAGTCCGAGGGCGAGATGCCAAAGACCTTGCGAAAGTGACGAATAAAATGGGCCTGATCCCAATAGCCAAAATCGGCGGCGATGTCGGTTAGCTTGCGCCGGCTGCCATGCACGGCCCCAAGCGCCGCCACGCAGCGCTCGATCTGCGTAAAGGCCTCGGGCGAGATGCCATGCCACTGCTGCCATAGCCGGCGAAACTGTCGTTCCGACAGGCCTACGCCCGCGGCCGCGCCGGCGACGCCGCCACGCGCGCCAAGCAGGGTTGCGTCAGCCATTCGCCATGGCGAGGCGTGGGCATGGTCGAGTTGCGTAAGCAGATAGCGCTCGATGACCACCACCCGCGCGGCAAACGTCGCGGCCTGCATCAAGGCCGCATGAACCTCCGCCAACCCCGGATGGAGATCGTGCCCGCCTACGATTTTGTCGGTCAATTCGCTGGCCGCAATGCCGAAGAGCAGTCGCGGCGCGTAGGAGGCCAGCTGCACGCCAAAAAAATCTTGCTGACCCGCGAGGTGGAGGTCGACCGCGGTCGACTTGAAGCCATTGACCACACAGGTCGGCGTGAGCCGCAGCGTGCGCCGCTCAGGGCACCTAAATTTTTGTGGGTCGGCCAGGCTAAAGATCAACTCGACGACGCCCGTCGGCATGATGCGTTGATGGGTCTGCGCGCCGCGATCGCCTCGCACCATCCAGATCTGTTTGACCAAGTCTGCCAACCGAGCGTGGCGGGGCAGACAGGCGGCGACTTGCATCGATGGTAGGCATGCTACGGCCATCGCAGGCGTTGCCTGAACTGAGGTTGAATCCTTGCCGTACATTGAGGTCCCGGGGCAGCTAGGACCAGTCTATGCTAGGTCGCTTGGCGTAGGGCCAGGTGCGGTTGCAAAGTTCGTGAGGGCGGTGGCCGGGACGAAGGCTGGCGATGGTTTTTAGTCTTCAACGTGCGCGAGAATGCCGCGAGGCGGTGGATTGGCGACGCGTTCTGCGGTCATAGGTGTGGTGACATTCGGCCTAACGAACGTCTTGACGGGCTCAAGCAGCAGCAGCTGGTTCAGGTCGTAGCTCGCGACGTAGCGATCGGTCGCGACGTATCGCGGACGGCGGTAGTGATGGTTGAGCGACCGGCTTGCGGACTTTTTGAAATCGTAGCCGGCGGAACCTAAGTCGGGAAATTCGCGCGCGAGCGCGGTCGATAAAGCCTCGGTCGCGGCTTCCATCTTGGTCGGGTCGACGACGCCGGTGTCGTAGTTCCAACCCGAAGCTCGCCGCGCGTCGTCGTAGGCTTGCTTGAGATCGTCGCTTACAAGCACGGTTGAAATTAGCAACGGGAGTTTTTTGCCCGAGCGCAGCGTCATCTTGGAGGCAACAATTGTCGCCAAGGCTGCTGCCGAGCCGGCGGCTGGGGCACGGCGACCCTTCCCCTTTAAATCGAGATGAATGACGGGCGTGTCGCCAAGCATACGCGCTTGCGCGAAGGCGACGCTAGCGCCGTCTTTGGTTCGAATTGTCATCGCGTCACCGGTAACTTTGCCGGCATAGGGCGCACTTCGTGCCGCTTGGGCGGTTGCAAGCGATTTCGGCCGCGGCGCCGACGATACGTCGCGGGCGCGGCTCTGGGCTGAGGACTTGGTCACAATCCGGGCCTTTGACGGATTGCCGGCGTCGGCTAGCGAAGCGTCAAGGGCCGTGCCACAGAGCAGCAAACAGGCAGTTCCAAGAGATATAAACGTTAGTCGGTTTGGCATCATGCCGCCTATCCTAAGCAATTCGTATGCCATGAACCGCAGGCCATGCCTCGGCGAGAGCGTAATGTAGTTTCATGGTGTTGCGTCGTGTCCGGGTCGTCGCATACCTCCGCTTAAGGAGGATCTTGACCCCATAATTGCGGCATTTCGGGGGGGGGGAATCGCCGCCTCGATGCGAAAATATTGCGCACCTCCGAGTGCGCGTAGTTTCGGCGGGCAAGCGCGCGTGTGCGCTAGCCTAATGGCCATGAATACCTCACCTCGCTTGGTCCAAATTTCAACTGCCCTTTTGCTCGTCGCGAGCGCCAGCCTGATGGCTTGCGGCGATGAGCACGCCCACGGCGGCGCCGAAATCGCCTTTGCCGCGCCGCTCGATGGCGCCGTCGTTGCGGTCGGGGCCGAGGTGATGATCGAGGCCACCGTGACCGCTGAGGAGTCCATGCACGGCTGGATGGTCGAGGTCCGCAACCACGCCGATGACACCGTGCTCGCCACGTTCGATGCGCATGATCATACAGCGGCGTACGATATCGCCGAGGTGTGGACCGCTGACGTCGCCAGCGGCACCGAGGTCGACATCGAGGTGATCGTGACCGTCGATCACGACGGCGCGCTTGAGACAAAGCTCGTCACCATTACGGTCGAATAGGCGCCGCGCCAACTCGGCGCGTCTGCGAAAATATTTCGCGTTGTGTCCGCGCGGCGGAGGTCTAAGGTTGTGGGCATGACGCAATTACCTCGAACCTGGCGACACGCTGCGCTCGCTACCACATCTGTCCTTGCCTTGTCGGTCGCGGCCTGCGGCGACAACGCGCATCATCATGATCACGACGAGCCAACGCCTGACGCACCGCCAGCGGGGCCGCAAGCGGTGTCGCTTCGGTTTGCCGCGGCGGTCGGCGACGAGCCTGCGACCTGCGATCAGGTCTTTACCGGCTTTGGCCCAAACGCCGACATCTCGCTGCAGTTTCAGGACCTGCGTTTTTACGTGCATGACATCGAATTTATAGATGCGCAGGGCGGCAGCGAGCCGCTGGCGATGGATACGGTTTCGCCGTGGCAAAACGAGGGTGTCGCCTTGCTCGATTTTGAAGATCAAAGCGGGCTTTGCGCCAACGGCACCACCGACCTGCGCAGCATTGTCACCGGCACGCGCGCCGCGGGCACGTACACCGGGCTACGCTTCACCTTGGGCGTGCCATTTGAGCAGAATCATCAAGACGCGTCGCTCGCCGCGGCGCCGCTTAACCTAACCAGCCTATTTTGGAACTGGCAGGGCGGCTACAAGTTCGCCCGCATCGACACCTCGGTCGAGCCGGTCAACCCAGGCGATCCACGGCCGGTGTTTAACTTCCACCTCGGCAGCACCGGCTGTGATGGCTCGCCGGCTGGCGGCGTCACCGCCTGTACGGCGGACAATCTCGCGGTCATCGAGTTGACCAATTTCGATGTCGAGGCAGATCAAGTCGTTATCGATTATCGCGAGCTGGTTGGGGCCATCGACCTCGCCGTCAATGGCGGCGGCCCACCTGGCTGCATGTCAGGCACCACAGATCCGGAATGCCCCGCGCCGTTTGCCAACCTCGGCCTCGCTATGGGCGACAATTCGCCCGCGATGACGGCCTTTGTCGCCGCCCCAGTTTCGCCATAAGTTGGCGTAGGATGGCTTATGTCGCGCCTTGCAAGCCTTTTGCCAACCAAGCCGGTTTGCCTGTTCGCGACCGCGGCGTGGCTGCTAGCGTGCGACGGCCCCGCGCCCACCGAGCCGGTGAACCCGACCGCCGACGCCTATTTCGATCGCGTGCTGCCGCCAAATTTTCCGCGGCCCTATGTGCCCGAGAGCGAGCCGATGACCGACGAGCGTATCGCGCTTGGCAAGCACCTTTTTTACGACACGCGCCTCAGCGGCAACGGCACGCAGTCGTGTGAGAGTTGCCATCAGCAGCAGCTCGCGTTTACCGATGGGCTCGCGCTGGCGATCGGCAGCACGGGCGAGTCGCATTTTCGCAGCTCGATGGCGCTGACCAACGTGGCCTACAATGCCACGCTGACGTGGGCCAGCCCCTTTCTCAGCGAATTGCCTGAGCAGGCCCTGCTGCCGATGTTTGGCGAGGCGCCGGTTGAGCTCGGCATGGCAGGGCAAGAGGCCGAGCTACTGCAGCGCCTCGGCGACGACGCCACTTATCAGGCGCTGTTCGCGGCGGCGTTTCCCGATGAGGCCATTTCGGTGCGCGCCGTCGTGCTGGCGCTCGGCGCGTTTCAGCGCACGATTTTGTCGTATCGCTCGCCCTACGATCGCCTGGCCTACCTTGGCGACGAGGCCGCGCTTAGCGAAGGCGCGCGCCGCGGCATGGACCTCTTCTTTGGCGAGAAATACGAATGCTTTCACTGCCACGGCACCGTCAATTTTTCCGATGCCACCAAGACGGCCAATTCCACCTTCGACGAGGTCTTGTTTCACAACACCGGCCTTTATAACCTCGATGGCCTCGGCGCCTATCCCGCCAGCGATCAAGGCCTCATGCGCGTGACCGCCAAGCCTGGCGACATGGGGCGGTTTCGCGCGCCGACGCTGCGCAACGTTGCGCTGACGGCGCCCTATTTTCACGACGGCAGCGCGGCGACGCTCGACGACGTGCTCGATCATTACATCCGCGGTGGCCGCCTGATCGAAGGTGGGCCCAACGCCGGCGATGGCGCGCTAAGCCCGCTGCGCAGCGGCTTTATCAAGCCCATCGACGCCACGCCGCAAGAGCGCGCCGACCTCCTCGAATTTCTCCACGCGCTCACCGACGAGGCGATGCTTGACGATCCGGCGCTCGCCAATCCCTGGGACTAAACCATCATGAATCGTCGGCTCGTTTATCGTGCGGCCATCGCGGCTGCCATGGCGCTTGCATCCAGCAAATCGACGCCGGTCGAGGCGCAGGCCTGCCACGGCACCAGCGCGGCAACCATGGCGCAGCGACAGCTGGACGCGGCGCCGGGAAAACACCAATACCCACTGCGCGTGGGGCTCGCCTGGCAGACGCAATACACGTCGTTTCATCGCGATGGCAGCGCCGGCGACGCGCTCGCGCATCATCTCACGCTGGGCGCTGAGCAGCCGTGGTGGCGCGTCGCGGTGTCGGCGAGCTATGCCACCGCCTGGCCGCATGGTGACGCCGTCGCAACCGGGCTCGCTGATCCGACGGGCACGCTGGCGTTGCGCGTGCTGCGCGCGGCGCGTGGCGCCCAAGCGTACCAGCTGTGGGCCAGCGCGACCGCGGTGGTGGGCCTTGGCGACAGCGCGTTGCTCGGCGAAAGCCACACCATGCTGGTACCTGCGCTCGCCCTCGACGCCGCCGGGGCGCACTGGTTTGGCGAGGTGAGCGCGATGTACCACGTCGGCCTCGGCGGCAGCGACCACGTGCATATGCACGCGCACACGGGCACGCTAAACGTGGTGAGGCCTATGGCTGGCGATGGGCTTGGCTTCTCGGTGCGCGCCGGGCGAGTGGTCTCGCGGTCACTCGCACTTGAGGCCAGCCTGGTAAGTCAGCTGGGTGAGTCGACCCGCGTCCACCAAGTCGTCATCGATCTCGCCAAACAAGTGTCGCCGCGCTTGCTCGCCAGCCTCGGCGTCGGGGTCACGTCCGTCGCGCAATCGATCGAGCCGATGGTGACGCTCGGCGTGCGCACGTCATGGTAGCTGGCGCGCCCGCGATCGCCGCGGCGCTTACTCGACGGTCAGGCTGCCCGTGATGTTGTGCCGCAAGCCGACGTTGTGGGTCGTCGAGTGAAAGGCATAGCTGCCAACCTCGTTAAAGGTGAAGCAGGCGGTTGCATCAGGCGCGACGTAAAATAGCTCGGTCGGGGCGGCGGGCGTGCCGGCTTGGACCTCAAGGCCATCGGCCATGGCAAAACGCACCGTCGCCCCCAGCGCGATGGTGGTGGCTGCGGGAACGTATTCGCCGCCCAGGCCCTCAATCGTCGCCGCCACCACGCCGGCGTTGCAATCGACCACGGCCACCTCGGCCAGTGGTGCATCGGTGCCGCCATCCGGCGCATCTGGGGCGTCAGGCTCTGGAGTGCACGAGGCCTCGGCACAACGCGCTGGGTCGGCATCGTCGCAGGCCGACGCGGTCAAGGCGAGGCCGAGGTACAGGGCAGACGCGGCGAAGTGCTTCATCGGGCGGATGTATGGCACACGCTGGCAAGCCCGCCTAGCGCCACGCTCTCGCCGCCCTGCGCAAAAATTTCGCAGGTCGCTCACAGGTCGCAGGCTTTGACGCGGGGCTAGGCGGCGACGCGTGTGCGATGCCATCGCGTCGTGAATGCAGCGAGCACCGTGCGCAGCAGCACGGCAACGACGACGAGGGCGCCGGCGAGCACCGCCTGCGTCGCGCCGACTGGGAATTCGTAGAGGAACGCGATGAGATAGCCGCCCACGCCGGCGACGGCGCCGAGCAGGGAGGCGACGACAAAGGTGACGAAAAACGGCCCGCGCGCCAGCACCACCGCTGCCATGCCGGGCAGGGTCGAGAGCGCAAAGGTTGGCATGGCGCCTATGGCGCGCGCCGACTGCGCGATCACCACTGCGATCGATATTGCCATGATCAAATCGAGCAAGGCCACCGGCACACGCTGCACGCGCGCCGCCACAGGGTCAAAGCTCGCAAAGACAAAGCCGCGAAACCACCACAGCTGCAGCAGCATCACCGCGGCACCAGCGATCTCAAGGCCGTGCAAATCCTCGTGGGCCACCACCACCGCGGTGCCAAACAAGATCGCCGTGATGTCATGTGCCTCTTGCGTGATCTTGGCGCCGACCAAGACCGCCGCGCCTGAGGCCAACGCAAACAGCAGGCCCAGCATCATCTCACGGCTAATCCCGAGTTTTTGCCAATCGCGCGTCAGCACGGCCGCGGCGCCCAGCGAGAGCACGATCGCGCCCAGCGACGGCGAGATGCTCCACCCCAAATAGATCGAAACAAAAAACGACAGCGCGACGCCGAGGCCCGCGCTCTGCGTCACCGCGGCGCTGAAAAATACCATGCGGCGAAGCACGATGTAGACCGACAAAAACCCCAGCACGATGCCCGCGATGGCGCCCGCGACCACGGCATCTTGGAATAGATCCCAGCTGCCGACAAAATCTTGCCAGCTTGGGCCAGGCTGTTCGACATGGGCGTGTGGCTCGGTCGTTGCATGGCCGGTGCCATCCGCGGCGGTGGCAGGCGCGTCCCCGGCGAGCGCCGCCTCGATCGCCGCCAGGTCGATATCGTCGCCCGGCGGGCGTGGGGCAGCGTCATTCATGGGGTGCCTCTTCGCTAACAATGCGGCCAAATTGCGCCATAAACCGCGGCCTCGCCGCAATGTCGGCAACCCGACCAACCGCAATTTTCTCGCCGCCAGGCGCGTCCGGATCAAAGAACACGATCAAATCGGCGAAATGCGCCGCGACCGCGACGGCATGACTAATTACGACGGTACCGAGGCTGCGTTCGCGCGCCAATTCGCGAATACGCGCAAACGCCGCGCGTTCGGCCACCGCGTCCATCGACGCGGTGGGTTCATCGAGCACCGCAAGCTCGGCGCCGCTGGCGAGCATGCGCGCGAGCAACACCCGCTGTTGCTGCCCGCCCGACAATTCACCGAAGCGGCGGCCACCCAGCTCGGCAGCGCCTACCTCGGCCAGGCCCTCCTCGACGCGACCGCGTTGCGCCTTGGTCGTCCATGGCCGCAAAAAATCCCACCCCCACTGCGTACCCCACCGCGCGACATCGCGCACGCGTAGCGGCGCGACGTCGAGAGTCACCACTTGCGGCACGTAGGTTGCGCGCACGCCGCTGCGCCACGCGGCTTCGCCGCTGACCGGCGGCAAGAGCCCAAGCAAGGTGCGGGCAAACGTCGTCTTGCCTGAGCCGTTGCGTCCGACGACCAACACCACTTGCCCAGGTTCGATGGTTAGATCAACCGGCGGCGCGAGCGCGGTGCCGACATACCCAACGACAAGTCGCCTGCACTGGACAAGCGCGGTCTCGGTGGAGGTCGGAGGACGCGCGATAGAGGCAGGTGTGTTTTTCACAATACTTGTTACGGCTTGGCGGCTTCCATCGCGGCGTGAAACGCATCGTGGACCGCGGTAAACGTTACTTCAAAGTCGGCATCGGTGACGGTTGCCGAGGCGCACGTTGTTTGCAGCGCGTCGGTCTTGGCTTGCAGCGCCGCGCCGGCCATTTCGTTTTGGTTGGCGGTGCCAGCCGGGAACAACTTGGCGGCGGCTACGAGCTCTCCAACCTTGCTGCAGGCGGTGGTGCGGCGCGCGGTCGTGCCGTGCCAGATCGGCGACAACACGGCGTGGTAATTCTTGACGTGGTCCGGCATCGCACCGTGGTGCTTTTCGCCGTCGCCGTGTGCATGGCCTGCGCCGTGCTTGCCACACGCATGGCCTTCGCCTGGCGCGTGCTCAGTACTTTGGGCGGTCGCCTTGTCGGCAGTGGTGGTCGCGGTTTCACCGGCCTTGGGGCGCGAGCAACTCACGACGGTGGCAAGGGCGGCGGAAACTGCGATGAGCTTGAACGTGTTCGACATGGGACGGTGATGCCATGGCCGACCAACGCGGTCAATGGAATGGGCGCACTTGCGCTACTCGTGCACGTGGCCGGCGGCCTCTTCGATCACCAGGTTTAGCTCGCCAGTGACCGGCCCTAGCTCAAGCACGGCCGTGCCGACCGGCAGCTCGACGACGTGGCGGCCCTTGATCGTCGTGCACGCCTCCGAGCTGGTCGTGGACGCCTCGATGGGGAGCGGGTCGCCATCGGCGGTTGTCAGCGCCAGGTCGACGTCTTGGTTAAAGAAGAAGATGTAGTCGGTGGCCTCGGCCGCGGCGAAGCTTACGTAGCCAGGGGCGCCGTCGGGGAGCAAGATCGCATAGGCCGTGTGGTCATTGCTGACGGCCGGGGGCGCATCGGCGTCGGCGGTGGCGAACACATCTTCAAACGGACCTTCCGCGAGGTGCTCGCAGGCCTCGACGTCGGCGGCATTGGTATTATCGTGATCGTCACCAC
Source organism: Myxococcales bacterium (assembly GCA_016716835.1). Classification (NCBI taxonomy): domain Bacteria; kingdom Pseudomonadati; phylum Myxococcota; class Myxococcia; order Myxococcales; species Myxococcales bacterium. The sequence goes on from JADJUW010000002.1 coordinate 50,871, forward strand.
CGCAGGCAATAAATGAAAGCGCGATGGCGAAAGTTGCAAAGGTTTGTTTTTTCATATGAACTCCGGAGGGCAATAGCACTAGTTGGTACGGATCGAAGTGAAGACGAGAGGTGTGGCGCTGAGGCCCTCGGCAAGCGCGGCGGCGCCGTTTGGATCGCTCGCTAGATCGAGCGGCTCGCCGGTAAGCGCCAGCCAGTTGATGTCGTCGAGCAGCGCGGCGGTCGGGGCGAGGCTGGCGAGAAACGCGATCTGCGGCGCATTGGCGCGGTCGATGGGCAAGCCGCCGTCGACCGTCGTCTTGCTGCCACCGTCGGGGAGTTCGAGCGTAACCACAAACGCTTGCTCGGCGAGGCGCGCCGGTTCGCGGCCATCGCGCACGCGGCCGGCAAGCGCAAGGCCGTTCGTCGTCAGCGTCACTTTGCCAAGGCTGCCCAGCGGCAGATCGCATGGTGCACCGTCGCAGGCCAAGACAAACGATTCGCCGGCGAGCGCATCGACTGGCGCGAGCGGCCACGTCACCAAGGGCTTTGCCGGCGCGCCGCCGGTGAGCTCGGCCGAAATGTCTTCGTAGGAGACCAGCCGGCCATCGGCGGCATGGCAGTGGCCGTTGTGGCAAAGCGAATAACCCGGAGGTGGTGCCGCAGGATCAAACGCGAGCGCGGCCTCGGCGCCGGGCAACAGCGCGAGCGCTTGCAGGGTGAGCCCCACGTCGTCGAGCTTGACCTCGAAATCGCTGGCGAGCCGTTGCCAGCCGTCGCCTTCATCTCGCTCGGGCAGCATTTGCCACTGCGCGTGGAATTGCCCCTCAATGGCGCCAAATGGCTCTCCTGGGCCATTGGTGCACCCTGCAGCCATGGTGAAAATGGCCGCGATTGCGCTCCACGTGGCTAGATAGGAGGTCCTCATCGCAGCGCCTTTTCCAGCGACGTGATGGTCTCCTCGACGTGCTGAAGATAGGTTTCGCCGGCTGCCAAGTCGGTGCCGGGAATGGCGACCACCGTGCCGCCCATCTTTTCGGCGACCATGCGGCCGGTCTTGTCGGGGTAAAAGGCTTCTTGAATGAGCACCTTGGCGCCCTTGCTTCGCGCCAAGCGAATCACCGAGGCGACGTGGCTTGGCGTTGGCGGGATGCCCGGCTTGGGCTCGAGCTCGGCGATCTCGACCAGGCCCAGCCATGAGGTGAGATACGTCCACGAGCGGTGATAGGTAACAACCGGCTTGCCGGCAAACGGCTTCATGCGCGCGTTCCAGCCGATCACGGCGCGGCCGAGCTCAAGGCGAAACGCGGCGAGATTGGCGCGATACGTCGCCGCATTCTTTGGATCGGCGGCCGCGAGCTTATCGGCGATGGCGGTGGCGCACGCCAGGCCCTGCCGCGGATCGACCAGATAGTGCGGGTTGCCACCGGGATGCACGTCGCCCATCGAGCGATCGATGGCGCCGGCGGGGCGGTCTTGAATTTTCACCACGGTCGAGCAGTCGAGAAAGCCGCTGCCCGAGCTCAAGATCTTGGGATTGCGCGCCGAGGTCTGCAGGGTTGGCAGCCAGCCAATTTCCAGCTCTAGCCCGACCGCTATCAGCACGTCGGCGCGGTTGAGCTTCACCAACAGGCTGGGCTTGGCGTCTACAAAGTGCGGATCTTGGGTTGGCAGCGACAAGGAAATAACGTCGACGTGCTTGCCGCCGACTGCCTTGGCGAGCGCCGCCAAATCCGGCACCGTGGCGACCACGTTTACGCCCGCTTGCGCCGTCCCCGCAAAGGTCAACGCGAGCAAGACACATGTCGGAGCGAGTCGTTTAAGCATGGAACCTCTGTGAGTTATGACGAAGCGAGGAGGGGTCAAATTCATGGGGGGCCTTGCGCCGGGGTGGCTAAAACTTGTGTGCACCATGCGCCCCCACAACCACCTCAAGCGCGACAAAGCTGGCGAAGATTGGCTGCGCAAGCCACGCCGGCCGGTCGACCGACACTTGCCAGCGCATACGCGAAAACTCGGTGGCCCAAAACGTCAGCGCGCCGCTATAGCGCGCGCGGCCCTTGGTCCACGCTGGGTCAAGGTCGTCGCTGCCAACGCCGTCGATGGCGGTGCTCGTCGAGCCATACTCATAGCGCGCCCCGGCGCCCCATCGCTTGGCAAACCGCCACGTCGCTTGCGCATAGCCTGAAATGTCGGACAGCAAGGCATGCGGCACCTGGCGGCGACGCAGCAGCCATTCGGTCTGCAAGGTCACCTGGGTGGTGCTCGCCTCGGTAATGGGACGGTACTTGAGGAAGGCGTCGACGCCCCACACATCGGTGCGATTGTCGTGGCCGGTGCCATTTGGGCCCGTCGCGAACGAGACGCCGCCGAGCAGCGACCAGTTTGCTGAAATATCGGCAAACTGCTTGAGCGCGATAGTCGCCTGCACATCGAGCGGCGACTCAACCGGCAAATCATTCGCTCCAAAAAAGCTGCGCGCCGTGGACTCTCCGCTGGCGTCGGTCGCCGAGGCTACGAGCTCGGCGTACCACGACGTCGGCAACAGCCACGACGCCTCGACGCCAAGCCCGCGATTACCCTCGCCACCAAACACGCGGCCGATGGCAAAGGGTTGGTCGACAAAGTCCCAGCTATGAGGATGGGTGGCATTGCCGCGGCCAAAGCGAGTGAGAAATTGCCCGGCGCGCACCTGCAAGCGATGTGGCAGCACCAGCGTCGTGGCGTAGGCCTCTTCGATCTCGACGCCAAACTGGCTAAACACCAGATTGCCGTCGAAGCGAAAATACGGATCGACCGCCTTGCCGATTGAAAGCTCAAGTTGTTGCAGCACGAACCCCGCCTCGGTCGGATCGTGGCCGCCGGTCTGTAAGTTATCCTTTTCGCTAAACCACGCCGCCGCGACATCGAGAATAAACGCCATGTCGGGGTTCATCGACACGCCTGCGCCCGCCGCCGCACCGCCGCTTCCGCGCGCGCTGCTGGCTGACGCAGGCCCCGCCGCCGCGTCGGTGGCAAGCGCCGCCGCCAGCTCGGCCTCGAGGTCCTCGTCGCTAGGTGTTGGGGCTTCCGCTGTCGTCTCGATCGGGGGCGCTTGCGCTGGTGTTGGCGGCGGCTCAATCGGTTGCGCGAGTGCAGAAGTTGCGGCGAGCAGCGCTACGAGCGTAACTACCCTTCGGCACGACCGGCGCGGCGAGCAACGTTGGTGGACCACAAGAGTTGTTTGGCATGTAGCGTAGAAGGCGACAAGGTCCGCCGCGCTAAAGTGCCGGGTTGCCGGGCGATTGCGGTCACTTGCGGCGTCGCGCGGCCATGTCCATCGTGGTATTTACGAGAGATGGAACGAACCATTTTCGCCCGTCGGGTTTGCCTAATTAGCGTGTTCGCCACATTGCTGCTCGGTTGTTCGCCCAAAGACGCAAAGGTGTCCTCCCCGGTAGATTCCGCGGCTGTGCCAGCCGGTGCCGCAGCCACGGGGGACGCCGCCGCGTCGTCGCCCACGCCTGTCGCCGGCGTGTTTCAGAGCGCGGCGATGGACGCGTTTCTCGAAAGTTATGGCCGCTACAATGGCGAGGCGGCGAGGTTCTCGGGCTACGTGCTGGTGACCAAAAACGGCAAGCCGATTTATGAGAAGGCGACGTGTTGCCTCGATCATGGCAAGACGGCCAAGCCCGATCACCACACCAACGTTCGCCTCGGCTCCATCAGCAAGCAGTTCGCCGCGACGGCGATCATGTTGCTGGTGCAAGACGGCAAGCTTGCGGTGACCGATACCATCGGCAAGCACTTGCCAAAATATCCCAAGGTCGGGCGCGACCTCACCATTCACCAATTGCTGACCCACACCTCGGTATTCCGAGCTACACCGCGATGCCCGAGGTGTTCGACCTCCGCGCCAAACCCTTGACGCCGGCCGCGCTGCTTAAGACGTTTTGGGACAAGCCGCTCGAATTTGCCCCCGGGAGCAAATTTTCCTACTCCAACTCGGGCTATGCGGTGCTCGCGGCCATCGTCGAGGCAGTTAGCAAACAGCCCTACGCTGAATTTGCCCTTGAGCGGATGTTTAGGCCCGCAGGGCTTGTGCGCACCGTTGTCGGCGATGCGGCTGGCCTGCCCAACCGCGCCGATGGCTTTACGGTCAACGACGACGGCGCGTTGGTCCCCGCCAAGGCGATCGACATGTCGGTGCCGCTTGGCGCTGGCGACGTGCGCTCGACCGCACATGAATTGATGACGTGGTTTGAGTACGTTACCTCGGGCAAGCTAATTACCGCGGACACCTGGAAACGCATGACCACCGTCGAAAAAGATCAATATGCCTATGGTTGGATCGTTGCGCCCCTCGACGGAAAGGTCCTCATCACGCACGGCGGCGGCATCGACGGCTTCTCGACCGCGTTTTGGGCGATACCTGAGGAGCAGCTGATGATCTTTGCGTGGTCCAACAACGATACGTTCGCCACCGAACCGATCGCGAAGATGGCGTACAAAGCGTACAGCGGCAAAAAAGTCGAGCTCGCCAAGGAGACCAAGCCTGCCGACGTGCCGCCGGCGACGTTGGCGCGCTATCAAGGCACGTATGAACTCACCGCGGCGTCGCGCGAGGCGGCGATTAAGCTCGGCGTGCCCGCCTCGGTCATGGACTCCGTTGCCACCATGCAAATGAAAGTGGTCGGCAAATTTGTGCGTTGCGAGCCCAAGGAGCAAGGCTCATTCTTTTTGACGCCGACAAGCCCAACGGAATTTGTGTTTGAGCGCGCGAACATCACCGCCAAATTTAGCGCTGACGGTGGGTCGTTCACCTTGGAACAGGGTGGGCTCTCGATGGTTTACGAGCGCAAGCCGTAGCGCGGCTCGGTCGAGATGCGGCGAGCTGCTCATGTCAATAGTTGCATGGCCATCGCCGCATTTGCGGCGGCCTGGGCGTGTGGCAACGACAAGCCGAGCGTGCCATCGACGTCGCCGCGAGCGGCCGAGGTTGCCGGCGCGAGCTTACCTGCCGCGAGGTTTCCCGCCGCGGCCATGGACGCGCATCTCGCCAGTCACGGGCGCCACCACGGCGAGGGCTTTACATTTTCTGGTTACGTCGTCGTCGAACACATGGGCAAGGTCATTTATGAACGTGGCCTGGGCATTACCGATGAAGCGTCGCGCGCGGTGCCTGACCGCGACACCAACATGGCGCTTGCATCGCTTAGCAAACAGTTTGCCGCCACCGCGATCTTGTTGCTAGAGCAAGACGGCCGATTGGCGGTCACGGACGTCCTTGGCAAGCATCTGCCGCAGTACCCAAAGGTTGGCCGCGGCCTTACGATCGCGCAGCTACTCACTCACAGTTCCGGCTTGATCAACCACGCCGCGTTGCCGCAGATATTTGATCATCGCGGCGAAGCGATTGAAGTTGACGCGTTGCTCGCAACGTTTGACCACAAGCCCTTGGAGTTTGCGCCAGGCACCAAGGAGGCCTACTCGAATGCGGGCTACGCCGTGTTGGCGGCCATCGTAGCCGCGGCCAGCCAGCAACCGTATGCCGAGTTTCTCGCGCAGCGGCTATTTGCGCCCGCGGGCCTCGCGCGCACACGCGTTGGCGAGGCGAGCGATCTAGCCAACCGCGCCGATGGCTTCACGGTGGGCCCTGCTGGCGAGCGAGTTGCCGCGCCGCGGCCACACTACTCGGTGCTGTTTGGCGCGGCCGACGTGCGCTCCACCGCGCGCGACATGTTGACGTGGTATCGCCATCTAAGCGGTGGCAAGCTGCTGTCGCGCGACGCCTGGTTGCGGATGATCACGACGGCCAGTCAAACCCATCAGTTTGCCTATGGTTGGCGGGTGACGCGGCACGAGGGCAGGCCGCTCATCTCTCACGGTGGCATCCTCGATGGCGTGGCGCTGGCGTTTTGGGCGATGCCCGACGCGCAGCTCGTCATATTTGTGTGGTCCAATAACGATGCCATCGACGCCGAAACCATCGCGGAAGCGGCGTACGCAGGTTTTCGGGGGCAAGCGATCGCGCTGGCGAGGGAAACCGTGCCAGTCGCCGTCCCGCCTGCGCAGCTGGCGGCCTACCACGGCACCTACGAGCTCGACATCGCCGCGCGTCGCCGTGCCATCGCCGCGGGCACCTCGTCGGCGTTTCTCGATTCCATCGCGACGCTCGAGGTAGGCCCCGCGGGAAAATTGTTGCGCGTGCACCGAAAATACCACGGCGTTTATTTCGTGGCGCCCACCAGCGAAACGGTCTTTGTCAGTCCACCTCGCCAGGGCCTCACCCTTACCTTCGCGCCCGGCCGCCTCACCGCGTGGGGTTATCCCTATGCTCGGCACTAGCGCGTCACTTGGTCAGCTTGCGATACTCGTTGATGTGCCGAATCGCCGCGCGCGCGTCGCCGCGTGAGTCGTAGAGCGTCGCCAAATTGTAGTGGGCCTCGGCCAACGAGGCGTCGAGCTCAAGCGCGCGCACGTAGTTCGCGATCGCCAACTGCTCGTCTTGCAAGTCTTGCGCAACGACGCCCATATTGTACAGCGCCGTCGCATCGTCGGGCTCCAGCCTAAGCGCGGTGTCAAAACACGCGCGCGCGCCGCCTGGGTCGCCGTTTTCCGCCATCAGCCGCCCGAGATTAATCCACGCCTCGGTGGCGTCCGGCCGCAGGTCGATCGCCTTGCGATACGCCGCCATCGCGCCTGCCAGGTCGGATTCCTCTAGCGCGACCGCGGCGACGATCCAATCCTCCGCGGTCTGTGGCGCGGTGCTTGGGCGCGACGCCACCGCGAGGCGGACCGTGCCTCCACCAGGCGCGCGCGCGGTGACAAAGGTGTGCAGCTCGGCGTGGGACGAGGGCGCGTTATCGAGCGCCAATTCTAGCTGCGACACGTGGCGATTTTCGCCGCCGCGCACCAGCACGTGGCCATGGCGTGCCTCGAGCGCAAGCTCGGCCAAGGCGCCTGGCGAGCGTTCCGCCAAGATGGCCGCGAGATCTCGCCGCAGTCGCTGCTGCGAAAGGCCTGCGCCTAGCAGCGACTTGACACTGCGCAGCGCCGCTAGATCACGAAATGACAAGCGCACCGGCAGCTCGCCCACATGGCCTAGCCAGCCTTCGCGGATGCACATGCGCACCGTTGACTCGCTGAGGCCAATGAGTTGCGCTGCGTGACGTGCAGTGTAGTTGGACCACACGCCCGCAGTTTGTGGGTTTGCGCGGCGATGGTCAAGCGCCGTTTCGCGTCAATCGCCGGTGTGCTCCCGCGCGTCCAAGCTGTGGGTAGGCTGTGGAAGCGCTGTGAATGTGGCGAGGACAGCCTGTGTGGCGGTAGTGGGTAAGCCGTTGTTTGTTAAAGCATCTTGTGCGCAATTGCCAACCAACTCGGGTGGTTTGCTGCGTTTTGAGTGCGTGCGTCGCGCCTGGGCGCGGTCGCTATAATTTCCACGGCACGAGCGTAATCGACGATGCGTTTACCGTCGGTTGCAGGCGCCACAAGATGTTAAAGCCCGCGACCATCTCATCGTCACTCGCGATGGCGTCAACCACCATCACGTCGACCTGGCTCAGCTCGAGGCCGCCGAGCTGCATCGCCGGCACCTTGGCGAGGCGGCCGCTCATCATGGTGCCCAGGACCAAGCCCTCGATCTTGGCTTCCCCGATCGCAAGGCCCAGCTCGCTCGCGAGCGCCGTGGTAATTGCGGTCGTGCCCGCCTTTTCGTCGACGCGCGCGGAGATGGTGCGCTCGCCCACCGTGAAATCGCCAAACACACCAGCTTCGCCCTTTGGCCGCGTAAGCTTGCCGCTGGTACCAACGGCGAGCTCGTCGCATTTCTTGCCAAACATGGTCGCCTGATAGGCGCGGTCGGCATCGTCCGACAGCGTGCCGCCTTGGACGCGGGTAAAATAGTTGAGCGCAAACACCAGCTCGCAGGCGTCGGCGGTCTGCTCGGCGACGCGCGCGACGATGCCGGCGGCGTATTGCGAAAGGCTGTCTTCGCCCGAATTCGCCATAGATTGGCGGAAATCAGCGAACGCGCCCGGCAGGTTGTAGCGCCATTGCGCGTCGCCGCGCCACCACCAAAAATCGCTGTCGGCAGGCCGGCTGGCGATCAAGGCCGTGGCCGCGGTCGTTGCCTCCTGCGGTTGCCCAAGCTCCAAGTGCGCGCGGTACTTGCGCCACAGCAACTTGCGCGGCTCGCCGCAGGCCGGCTGCCAAGCGTCGACCGCGTCAATGGCCTCTTGGTTGCGCCCGAGCTCCATCGATTCCTCAACCACGGTGAGCGCGGCCTCATAATCGCAAGGCACCTTGGCCCACTTTTGCTTGGCGAGTCGCAGGTCAATGGGCTCGGCGGCAAGCTTGGTCGCCTCCGCCACCTTCGCCGAGGTTTCCGCCGCCCGCTTGTCGTTAATTTTCTTGCCGTTGATCGCGAGCCAAACGATGCCCGCCGCGACGACGGTGCCCCCGACCGCTAAGGCCACGCGCGATTTTCGCTTGGCGGCCGCCTCACACGGCCCGCACGAGCGGCCCATGTTAAAGGCGAGGCAGCTATCGCACAGCGGCTGCTTACAGGTTCGGCAGGCGCCAAAGGCCTCAAAGGTGGGATGGACGGCGCAGGCTTGCATGCCCGACGCATATCAGGCGCCGCGCGGGGCGCCAACACAATTCGCGCGGCTCTACTTCGCCGGCATCAGCACGCCGGTAAATTGGTTCTTCGAGGCCACCAGCCGCTTGGCCATGGCCTTAATATTTCCGTTGGTTACGCGCGCCACGGTTGCCTCGATATCGAGGAGCGCCGGCAAGGCATCGCCATACTCATAAGCCTGGGCAATGGAGCTCAGCCACCAGCGATTGACGCTCAAATTTTCTTCGCGTTCTCGTCGCAGCTGCGCAACAATACGCTCGAGATACGCGGGCTCGACGCCGTTTTTGGCAATGGCTGCCAATTCGGCGCGCGCGGCTTTTTGCAGCGCCGCGACATTTTCTGGGGCGCAGCCAAAATTAATGTCCAAGCGCAATTCTTGCCGCGGGATGCGTGAAAGCGTCACATTTGCCCGTGCCCCGTATACGCCGCTCATCTCTTCGCGCAACACGTCGATCAGGCGCATCCCGAGCGCCATGCGAAGGATTTTGGCATCGGTGGCGGTTGCCAACGTCCAAGTCGCCGGCAACCAGGTCGACAAGACAACCTGGCTTTTGGGTTCGCTGCCGGCGTGCACGGTTTTGCTGTGCTTGCCGGGGCGGCGTGGCAGATTTGGATCTTTCCACGTGCCAACTCGGGGACTCGTCGCCGAGCCCGGCAGGCTGGCGAGATACTTCATCACCAGCAGCCGCGTCGTTGGCAGGTCGAGCTTGCCGGTAAGCACAAAGGTAAAATCGGAGAGGTCGGCGAAGCGCTCGCGATAGAACGCGAAGGCGTCGTCGATGCTGATCGCCTCTAAATCTGCCGGCTCGGCGTCGCGCTTGCGCAGGTTGTTGCCGTAGTGCGCCTCGCGCACTTGGTCTTCAAATTTTTGCTCCGGCGAGGCATTGTTTTCTTTCGCGAGACCGATCTGCATCTGCTGCCAGGTCGCAATCGCCACGGGGTCACGCCGTGGCGCCGCAATCTTGGCATGTAGGATTTGCAGCATCAACTCAAAATCCGCGACCGACGCGTTGCCGAAAACGCGTTGCGAAAATTCATCCATTTCGGTGATGGCCACGGCTCTGCGCCCTGCGCTTAATTTATCGAGGTCAGCCTTGGAAAGCGTGCCGACGCCGCTAACATTGACCATCGCGGCTGAAGCTTGAGCGCTCCAGTACGTGGCATCGGAAGCGAGCGAATAGCCGCCCTTGGCAAAGCCCGACAGCAAAATGGTATCGGCGTCAAAATCCGTTGGCCTTAGCACCACCGTCGCGCCATTGGAGAGCTTCCACTCGGTGATGCCTAGTGCCTCGTCGACACGCTCGGCTATAATGGTCCCTGGCGTTGGTGGCGTTTCAAGAATCTTGCCCGTGATGGCAACCTCCTCGCGCTTTTCAACGCTTTGCTCGGCCGCCGCAACGGTCTTTACGATCTCGGCCTCGGGGGGCAAATCGCCCTCCTTGGGGGTGACGATCGAAATAATCCGCCCGCGTGCCACGGCGAGCTGACGTGCCCTCTGATTCAAATCGGTCAGGCCAATCGTTGGCAGCAAGGCTTCCACCAGCGCGAGCTCGGCGGCCCGGCCAGGCATTTGTTCGCCCTCGAAATAATTGCGCGTGAGCTCGGCGGCCACGTCGGCTGAGTCGCGCGAATCCGTTTCCTTGGTCATTTGCACATACGTGCTTAGAAATTCCTTCTTGGCGCGCGCGAGCTCGGTCGCGAGAAACCCATGTTGGGCCACACGCGCATTCTCGGTCATCAAGATTTTTAGCCCATCGAGCGTCCGTCCGTTCTTCACCACTGCCATGCGCGTCGTCGACGTTGCATCGCGTACGATTTCGTTGGTGCCGATGGCTGGCGGCATGAGAAACGGACTATCTGCGGCCTTGGCCAACTCGGTAAAGCGCTCGCTGATGATCATGGTTGCCAAGGCATCGATGACATAATCGCGATAATCACCGACGGTTTCTTCACCAGGCGCAGGTGTCTTGTCTGAAACTGAGATCATCGACATCGGCATTTCCTTATCGGAAAGCCGCGACACCAGCGTTGCATGGTCGAGTGGTACCCGCTCGAGGGGGCGCGGACGCGACTTGGTAGGGCCTGCCAGCGACGCAAAGCGCGCTTTGATCTCGGCCTCCGCCTTGTCTAGATCGAGGTCGCCGACGACAATGACCGCCATTAAATCTGGGCGATACCAATCTTTATAAAACCGCAAAAACGCCTCGCGCGGCGCGGTCTTAATTGTGTCGGGCAAGCCGATAGGCAAGCGCTCCGCAAACTTGGAGCCCCTCAGTAACAGGGGCAATTGCTTTTCTGCCAGCCGCATTTGCGCGCCTTGGCTTAGGCGCCATTCCTCTAACACGACGCCGCGTTCGGCTTCGATTTCCTTCGCGTCAAAGGCAATGCCACCAGCCCAATCGCGCAAAATATCGAGCGCCTTGCCTACGTGGGCGGCGTCATCGGTTGGCACCTTGAGTTGGTAGACCGTTTGGTCAAACGACGTATAGGCATTGAGATCGGCACCGAACTTCATGCCGAATTGTTCGATTGTCTCGATAATCTTGTGTTTGGGAAAATTGGCCGTGCCATTAAACGCCATGTGCTCGACAAAATGAGCCAGGCCGCGTTGGTCGTCATCTTCGAGCACGGAGCCGGCATTGATCGCCAGCCACAGCGATGCGCGTTTGGCAGGCTTTGGGTTTTGCACCAAGTAGTAGGTCAGGCCGTTGGGCAGGACGCCGCGGCGGATTTTTGGATCGAGGGGTGTCTTGGTCGTCAACCACGCCGGGTCGGCGACGACCACGGCGGCATCGGAGCCCTCGGTAGTGCGTTCGTCAGCGGTTGCTATTGTTGCGGTGGGGGTCGTGCGCTGTGGCGATTTGCACGTGAGGGTAGTCAGAACCGCCAGCAGAGGCAGCCAGGTCGCGAGACGGGGCCGGCCCAAGGTCCATTCGCTAGATTTCGTCATGCGACTCTGTATCACACCGATGCTCGCTGGAGGGCGACGTAGCTGGCAACCGGCATTGATGTAAGCCATTGATATTAAATATGTTTTATTGATTGCGATCATTCGGTAATGCAATTGCACCACTCCCACCGCCGTGCTACCTACTGCCCCCTAACCAACACGGCCTTTGAGTAGTGGCGCCGTGGTGTTGGCAGGTCTCATGGTGAGGCAGGTCAGCGCTGTTGCCACTGCGATGACGGGGCCGGACGCACAACGGAGACAGACTATGGAAACGATGGAAGAAGCTACGTCAGAAACCCCAATCACGCTGCGCCAACTCTTGGCCGCGGGTGTCCACTTTGGGCACAACACCGGCCGCTGGAACCCAAAGATGAAGCAATTCATTTGGGGCGCCCGCGACGGCATTCACATCATTGACCTGCAACACACGGTCAAGCTGTTCAAAAAAGCCTTTCAAGCCGTCGTCGACGTGACCTCGCGCGGCGAGCAAGTGCTGTTCGTCGGCACCAAGATGCAAGCGCAAGACGTCATCGCCGAAGAGGCGTTGCGCGCCGGCCAATACTTCGTAACGCATCGCTGGCTGGGCGGCACGCTCACCAACTTCAAGACGGTCAAGGGCTCGCTCGATCGCCTCGCCAACCTCGAAAAGCTCGAGGAAGACGGCACCATCAATGCGTACACCAAGAGCGAGCAAGTGCGCATCGCCAAAGAGCGCACCAAGCTCATGCAAACGCTCGGTGGCATCAAGACCATGAAAAAGCCGCCAGGCATGCTGTTTGTCATCGATCCTGCGAAGGAACACATCGCGATCGAAGAGGCGCGCAAGCTGGAAATTCCAATTGTCGCGGTGACCGACACCAACTGCAACCCTGACTTCATCGACTATGTCATTCCGGGCAACGACGACGCGATCCGCGCCGTCAAGTTGTTCGCTGGCCGCATCGCGGATGCGTGCATCATTGGCACCAAGGTGCACAAAGAGCGCGCCCACCTGCACAAGAAGGAAGAGGTTGAGCCGCAAGACCAAGTCATCCGCGTTAGTTCGGGTGGCGATGGCCCGCGGGTTGAGATCTCCACCGGGGGGTCCATGTTCAACCCAGACGCCTCAGCCCGTCCCGATTGATCTGCGTGGTTCATTTGCTGTGATCGTGCCGTACCTCCTCGGGGTGTTTCGTCATGGACTTTATGTCCACTCCTCACACCCCTGCGGCGTTGCGGCCCGCTGACAGCAAATGCACCGACGCAGATTCCATTTTAGTTTCTTAAGAACCGAATTGAGAAAGAAGAATTGCTATGTCGATGACAGAAATGATTCGTGATCTGCGCGAGCGCACCGGCGCTGGCATGATGGACTGCAAGAAGGCCCTCGAAGAGAGCGGTCAGAACGTTGAGAAGGCGATCGACTATTTGCGCGCCAAGGGCTTGTCCAAGGCCGCGAAGAAGGCCGGTCGCGAGGCCACCGAGGGCGTGGTGTCCTCGTACATCCATGCCGGCGGCCGTGTCGGCGTGCTGGTCGAGGTCAATTGCGAAACCGACTTTGCCGGCCGCAACGAGATGTTCGTCACCTTTGCGCGCGACGTCGCCATGCACATCGCCGCGATGAACCCACTTTTTGTGCGTGCGGAAGAAATCCCCGCCGACGCCATTGCGCGCGAGCGCGACGTCGCCACCGCCAAGGCCAAGGAAACCGGCAAGCCCGACGCCATCATCGCCAAGATGGTCGACAGCGCGGTGACCACGTGGACCAAAGAGGTGTGCCTGCTCAACCAAACCTTCGTCAAAAACCCGGCGCAAACCGTCGAGCAACTGACGCAGGAGCTGGTCGGCAAGATTGGCGAAAACATCCAGATTCGCCGCTTCGTGCGCTTTGAGCTCGGCGAAGGCCTCACCAAGACCGAATCCAACTTCGCCGCCGAAGTCGCCGCCGCTGCTGGCCAGGCGTAAGAGCCGCGCGACAGGACCGGTAAGTCCTGGATTAAACTCAGAAACTTACTTAGGCGTTTTCAACCCAAGGAGTTCGGCGCTGCCAGCGTCTGACGGGGGTATGAAAAAAAGCCTAAGTCTACTATTCGTGTTTTCTTGGATTCTTACTGGCTGCTCGAAACCAGCGTCACCGCCCGCGGTTGCCACCGCCTCCCCTGCGGCCGCCGAGCCGACGTCGGAAGATAAGGCAGCGCAACCCATGGTCTCGGGGGTGCCGACCGATTTCTCTGCTGCGGACCAGCAAGCAATAACCGACGGCCTGGCCGCCACCCGCCCGGCGATCTTGGCGTGCTATTCAACCACCGCGGGGCAGTCCGTTGCCGGCGGCCGTAAGGAACGCGTGCAGGTGGCGTTTGCGCCTGGAGGCATCGTCTCAAAGGTTACGTTTATGAATGCCATGCCCGAGCCCGACGCTGGCTGCATTACCGGCGTGCTCACAGCGCATACGTTTTCGCTGGGTAACACCGACGTGGTGACCGTTAGCATGCCGCTGCCGTCGAGGTAGCGCCCCCCGCCTTTAGCGTCGGGTATGGAAGGCATCGACCATACATAGCCTGCTTTATTCGGTTACGTCGGTTTGAGTGCGATCCCGGGCTCTGCCTATACTCGGGGCACATATGAAACAAACACGCATTTGCGCCTTGTTGACAATCTCCCTCTCTTTTGGCCTTGCAGCCGTGTCTACGGCCCAGGCTGGCCCGAGCGCGGCCAACGTCAAGCGCCACCAGCCGGTGGCGGTGAACGCGACGCGGGCTGAATCGCTGCGCCTTGGCCAGCCGAAATCGGATCAGCTTGTCGTTGAGATTGGGATTTTGGACATTCTCGGGGAACTGGCGGAGGGGCAAACAGTCGCCACACGCACATCTACTTCAAATTTCGGAGTGAACACCGTATCGAGGCAGGTCTCACCTTCGACTTTGGCGTCTACCGCGAATCTGGTCGGCACGGGGATAGGCAGCATACGACTCGACGTTGCCCCAGGCGGAAAAGTAACGAACGCCGTGGTGACGTCGAAGGCCTCGTTAAGCGCAGAGGTTGCGACCTTTCTGACGTCCAAGTTTCGCGAAGCAAAATTTGCTACGAACAACACCGAGGCAATCTCGGTGTACCTGCCATACTGAGCTGATTGCGGTCGCAGCTAGCGGCGCGCGCAAAAAACGCTACGGCTTGGCGTCAGCGGCGGGCGCTTCGGCCGGGGCCGACATGGCCTCCATGATTTTTGGCGTCAAGGCTTCCATCGCGTCGCTGAGCGCCTTTTCGTTCTCCGGCGGCAGGTTGCACGCGCCAATGGCCTCGGCATCGGCCGCAGCTAGAACGCAATCTGTGAACTCGTCGGGCCATTTGTCTTCGGCGCAGCGCGTCTTCATGATGGTCTGAATCTCGGCGAAGATAGGCGTCAGCTTTTCCTTGGCCGTCTCGGGCGCGCCGGCGCGCACCTCGGTTTCCAGCGCGCTGCCAACCTTGACGGCAACGTCGGTGCATTTGTCGGCGGCAACAGTCGCCACCGGCTCGGCGGCCTCGCCGCCAGATTTTTTCTTGCAGCCCACGGTCGAGGATGCGAGCAGCGCGAGGGCGCACAACAGGGACAAACGGGTGGCGCGAAGGCCGAGGGAGCTTGATTTCATAGGTAAGGGCGAGATCCTTTCGCGGGCATGGTGACGTTACCGCCCGCCAAAGGCAATCTAGTCGGCTTGTGAAATGATCCGTTCGAGCACATAGGGTGGACCAATGGTTTTGCCGCCACGGCGGCGCTGACGCCCTGGAGGCCGCTGACGTACCATGAGGCCGAGATGAACTGGCTTACGCGGATATTTGGGCGGCATGCGGCGCCAGCGCCTGCACCGGCGACGTCGGCCTCCGCGCCGAGGGAAGCAAGCGATGATTTGTATGCGGCACGAGCGCGCCGCAATTTCGCGGAACAGCTTGCCGGGACGTTCTGCCGCGGGATGCCCGGCGCGACGCTAGAACGGTTCGGCGCGGCCGAGCGCGATGACCATTTGCTGGCGCGCGTGACCTACCACCACCAGGGCGTCGTATCGCGACTGGTCCTCTATGCCGAAGACGACGGCCTGCATAGCTCGGTGTTTGTTGAGACCCGCTGCAAGGGCGTCTTTGGCACCCTCACTTTGTTTCGCGCCGCTGCTGGCGAAACCTTTGACGACGATACGCCCAGGGTGTTCCTCGCGCCGACGACGTATGCCACGGGGCCTCGGATCGTAAACGAAATCGCGCGGCTACGAATGTTGCCCGAGGAAATGCAAGCGCGGTTGTTTGCGCTCGCAGGCAGGGTCGAGCGCGTGGCGTTGGCAGATGAGGTGATCGTCGCGCACCTTGGTGACCTCGACAAGCTCGCAGAGGTCCTGCGATCGCCCACGCAGACGCAACGCCAGGTGCTAGGTGTTGGCAACGAGCTGGCCGCCATCGCGGCGAGTTGGTTGGCGATAAGCCATGACGAGGCGCAAGTTATTGAAGCCCGCGTGTGCGTTTTTTGCGGCGCGGCGTTCGTGTTTGCGCCGAGTGGCCCGCGCTGCACGCGTTGTGGAGGCACGGCAAATAATGCGCGGCCGATGCCACCCCCGCAGCACATCGAAATTCCCGATGATCCGCTGCTGGCCCCAGACGAGGCGGCGCTTGCGGGGCCCGCGATGGCAGCTAACCGCGTGCTGGCGTACGCTCTCTGCCAACTCGCGTCCGGCGCGGAAATGACCGATGAGGCCGCGCGCGGCCGCTTGTTCGTCACGTACACCCTGGATGGGCGCAGCTTCCGTGCAAAATTCAAAGATGCGTATGTCGGCGTGCGCACCGCGGTTGCGGGCGCGCGTGGCGACTTTTTCTTGGCTTGGAGCCATCAAGACGTCACCGGCACCATCAACGCCGGCGAGGCATGGCGCGAGACCGAGCGGAAGATCTTTTTCTCTAAGCACTGTCGCGTGCGCAGCGACCACACGGCCAAGGAGGCCGCGCGGCTGGCGTCGTTGCCGGCGCCTGCGCTGCGCATGCTCACAGAGATGTGCGAGGCCTATGAATCCAATGCGTCGCTCGAGGCCGGCTTTCTCGCGCAAGGCATGGGAGGCGTCGCGCATCGTCGCGGTGCTGAGGCGATTATCGAATGCAGCCAAACGTTGGCGGCGATTGCCGACGCGTTGCCGCGCGACTACCCCGACGTGGATGCGCTACGCTACCAAGTCGCCGCGTGTCGCCACTGTGGCTGGGAGTATTTTATCGACCAGGCGCGCCGCGCTTGCACCCATTGCGGCGGCGCGGCAGCATAGGCCGGCAACTGCGCGAAGTCGTAAGTGACCCCCAACGCCGAAAACAAGAAAGGCCGCTGCAAGCAGCGACCTCTCACGTGACAACTGTTACTGGCCGCGTTGCCGCGGTCAGCGTATTGTCGAAATGGCTTAGTTGCCTTTTGGAGCTTCGGTCTTGGCGGCTTCAGCGCCAGCCTTGGCAGCTTCCGCGCCGGCAGCAGCGCCAGCAGCAGCGGCTTCAGCGCCAGCAGCAGCGCCAGCGGCGGCAGCTTCGGTGCCTGGAGCGCCAGCGGCGGCAGCGCCAGCAGCAGCGCCAGCAGCGGCGGCTTCGGCGCCAGCGGCAGCAGCGCCCGCAGCGGCGGCGGCTGGGTCAACAGGCATGGCGCCTTGCATGGCGGCCATGATTTCTGGAACCAGCGACTGCATGTCTTCCATCATTTTCTTTTCGAGGTCAGCTGGCAGCTTGCAGCCGTCGAGCGCCTTTGGATCCGAAGCCTTTTCGACGCAGGTGGTGAATTCGGCTGGCCACTTGTCGGCATCGCAGCGCGCGACCATCTTGTCTTTGGCCTTGGCGAATACGCCGTCGAGCTTGGCTTGCGCCTCAGCTGGGAGCGTGCCCGCAGGCGAGCTCTTTTTCATCATTTCGCCAACCTTGGCGCCAATGGCGGCACATTTGTTGCCAGCGGCAGCCGCAGTGTCCTCTTTTTTACAGCCAGCAAAGGCGAGGGAAGCAATAGCAATCGAAGCAAAAGCAAGTTTACGCATGTATTAGAATATCTCCTTGGGAGCCCCACACTGCTAAATCCCGGCGTTGGAGTCAACGAATCAATCGTAATTGGGGCTCTACAATTGGCGAGATCGCTCGCGAACTGGCTATTGAAGTTGCCACAAGCGTTCGCAGCGTGACCGCAAGGCTCAGCGAGTGGCTAGATAAACGACTGCTGGTAGCTGGCATCTTCAACGGCCAACGCGGCCGCTGTGGCCTGCAGTGGCTTAAAGCAGTCGAGCATGACGGCAAGCTCGTCGGTGCGGGTGGTGCCAATCGATCGTTCGTAGGCACCAGGGTGCGGCCCATGTGGCACGCCGGTTGGATGATGCGAGATGCTGCCGGGCGCGACGCCGCGGCGCGAGGTGAAGTTGCCATCGCAATAAAAGATGATCTCATCGCAGGCAGGTGACGAATGCGGGTAGGGGCAGGGAATTGCCTCGGGGTGAAAGTCTACCAGCCGCGGCACGAAGCTGCATACCAGGGCGCCGCGCGCGGCAAACGTGCCGTGCCAGGTCGGCGGCAAGTGCACCGAGCTGACGCGCGGTTGGAAATTTAGGATGGGAAACGCAAACGGATACACGCTGCCATCCCATCCAACTACGTCGAGCGGGGCGTCTTGATAGGTAAAACCGTGCCAGCGGCCGCCGCGCTTGACCACGAGGTCGCGCACGCCGTCGTCGGTAGGGCCAATAAACGTCGGGCGTTTGAAATCGCGGTGGCTGTATGGCGCGTCCATGCGCAGCTGGCCCGCTTCATTGCGAAATTGCTTGAGCAGGTGCATGCCGCCTTTGAACTCGAACCAACACCAATATTGCGGCACGGCCGCATTGGCGGTCTTGCCCTCGTGGCCGCACAGGATAAACCGATGCGGCAGCGCGGCCGGGATGTAGACGTAGTCGCCCTGGCTAAATGCAAGGTCGCCAAGCGCGCTGCGCAGCACGCCACCGCCTTGGTGCACGTAAATGAGCATGTCGCCGTCTGCATTGCTGACCAGCACCGGGTCATCGGCGTCGGGAAAGGCAACGCCGGACGTGAGATCGTCGTTGAAGAGCAGCGCGGTTAACGCGTCGACCGGCGGGCCTCCACGCGCGTGCTGTTCGAAGGTCTTATAGTGGCGCTTGGCCAAGGGGCGCGTGGCCTCGGTGTCGGCCGCGACGGCCTCGGCCCAGCCATGCTGCGCGTTGGCGAGCGCCTGCGTATGAGGGCGCGCGAGATGATACATGATGGTATAAGGGCCATCAAAGCCGTCGCGCGTGAAGCACTCTTCATAGCGCAAATCGCCTTGCGGGCCGCGTAGCGCGATGTGGTGTTTGCGCGGGATTTCGCCGACCGTTATGCGATCGATCATTAGCGCTTCCCCGCGGAGGTTTGCTCGCGTTCGATGCTTTCAAAGAGCGCGCGAAAGTTGCCGGCGCCAAAGCCGCGGTCGCCCTTGCGTTGGATGATTTCGTAGAAAAAAGGCCCGGCTTTGGCGTCTTGGTAGAGCCCTGAGGCCTCGCGTAGAAAGATCTGCAGCATGTAGGTGCTCTTGGCGTCGCCGTCGACGAGAATGCCAAGATCGCGCAAGATCGCGATATCTTCGTCGATTTGCTTGATGCCCGATTGCTCAATGCGCGCCGGCAACATGTCGTAGTAACTGCCCGGCGTCGGCATGAAGTTGATCTTGCGTTCGCGCAGCCCGCGCACGCTGCTGACAATGTCGGCCACGGTGAGCGCGACGTGCTGCACGCCATCGCCGCGCAGCTCCTCGTTAAAGATGTTGATCTGCGAATTCTTGAAAAACGGCCGCGTCGGCTCGTTGTTGGCGAATTTGACGTTGCTGTGCGGATCGTACATGACGATGGACTTCAGCCCTGAGCCCGTCGCGCGGTTTGGGTCGACATCGCTGGTGTGAAAATCGACCTTCCATAGCTGCTCAAAGCCCATGACCTGCTCGAGCCAAAGCAGCATCGGCTTCATCGTTTGAAAATTGCTGGTGACGTGATCGATGTCGGCAAAGCCAAAGCGATTGGTCGCCGTGGGGCTCGCGCCTGGGGCGACGGCGACGGCGCCGGGATAGAGCGCGGCAAAGCCATTGCGCTGGCGAAAGCGAAACGTGGTATCGCCAAACGGCGTGGTGATCGAAAACTGCCGCAGCGTGCCGCCGGCGTCGGTGTACGTCGCGATATCGTCGATCGGCGTGCCGCCACGCGCCTCAAGCAGGGCAAATGTCTTGTCGATGTCGGCAACCTCAAAGATGAGCGTGCCGACGCCGGCGGGGTGCTTTTTCATAAAGCGCCAGGCGCGGCCGCCTTCGCCGAGCGGCGTGCTGCAGACCACGGTGATGTTGCCGGCGCTAAAGGCCACTGAACGCTGTTTGCCCGCGGCCTCAAGTTCTGGCGAAGAGCGCCAGGTTTCGGCAAAATCGAGCGAGCCGCTATAAAACGCACGGCTGCGATCGAGGTCTTGAACGTAATAGTGAATGCCCTCGATGCGCGTAATGCCTAGCGACTCCAGCTTGCTCATGATGCCGCTGGTTATAGGGAAAAAGCGCGTTAGATGCCAGCGCCGGCCGCCACGAGCCGTCCTACGGCGTCCACACGGTGACAGAATATGGGCTGCTGCTCGTGTTGCCCGAGGGCGTCACGCGCCACACCGAAATGAGATAGGTGCCGGCGGAGAGGCCGGTGAGATGCACGGTTTGCGGCGAAGGTTGCGAGGCCGTGGCGTCGATAAAGGTCGTGCTCGTGCCGTTGTCGCGATAGATGTTGGCCTTGAACTGTTCGCCGCCCAGCGACCAGGCGAGGCGCACGCTAAACGCTGAGCCGGTGACGATCACCTTGTAGAAGTCGAGCTCGCCGCCAATGGGCTCGCTGCAGAGAACGCCGCTGTGGCTGGTCTCGCTTGCGGAGAGCGCGATGGCCGTTGCCCCCGCGATGCCGTCGTCGGCGTTTTCTTCGTTGTCATCGCTGGTGCAGGCGCTATAGCCGGCGATGCACGTCAACGTTTGCAGCGAACAAACCGGGGCGGTTGGGAGATCACAATCGCTGTAGGTCGTGCAGGCCTGGCCGACCCCGGCATCGCTGGGTGCGTCGCCCGCGCCATCGCTGGCGCCGTCGCTTACCGCGTCACCACCACCGTCATTGTTGCTGCCGTCTTGGCCGGCGTCGTCGCTGCCGTCCGGCGTGCTATCCGCAAGTCCATCGCTACCCGCGTCGCCAAACTGTGGCGCATCGCCGGGCACGCTAGGAAAACTCGCCGTCGCGCAACTTCCGATGAGCGCGATGAAACACACGGCAACGAAGTGGGCGGGCTTCACGTGGCTAGTTGTGCACAAAAATCGGGCGAAATGCATCGCCATGGCCTTAACAATTAGGTCGCCGAAAGCCGGACAAGGTCGTCCGCGACCGGCTGCGACAGCGCGCGGCAGGTCGCGTCGTAGGCGCGCTGGAAGGCCTCTGGTCCGCGCTCCAGGCGAAAAGGATTGAGCCGCGGCAGGTCGTCGATCACGAGGCTCACCATGTTGGCGCGGTGAGGCACTTGCAGGGCCGCGCTTGCCGCGCTTCGCCACGGCGAGCGACTGGAGAGATGATGAAACAGCGTGCGCGCGCCTGACGGCACCGAGGCGAGACCGGGGCGGTCGGCGATGCCGCCGTCGAGCACCCAGCGGTCTTGCCAGCGCACCGGCTGAAACAGGCCGGGGAAGGCGCATGAGCCGGCAATCGCGGCGGTCAAATCGCCGCGGTCGGCGATGATCGTGGTCCGCTTGCCGAGATCAAACAGCGAGAATGCGCTCGGCACGCGGCACGTCGCGAACTCTTGCGTGGCAAGAGCGTCGCGCAATTTGGCGGCAAACCGCGCGCCGCGCAAGACGCCCAAGCCTGGCGCCGGATCCCAAAAGTCTTCGCGACGAAGGGCAACCAGGAGGCGACGCAGGTCGTCGCTCGCAAGCCCCGACGCCCACAAACCGCCAACTAGGGCGCCCGCGCTCGAGCCGGCGATGCGCGATGGCACCAACCCGGAGTGCTCCAGCGCGGTGAGCATGCCAGCGTGCGCAAAAAAGCCAAAAAAACCCGATGACATGGCGAGGCCAAAGGGTGCCCGCGCAAGCCAGGCGGCGAGGGACTCGCGGGGGGCGTCGCCGGCTGCGCTTGAAGGCGGGGTTTGTGGCGCGCGGGTCATGGTGTGACGTGAGATCGGCGTGCTAAGACAACGGCGATGACAACCACGAAGCTAGCAGCAATTATATTCGTTGTGGGCCTTGCCGCCTGCGAGAAGAAAAAATCCGGTGAGGCCCAGGAAGCCGCCACCACCGCCAATGCCAACACCGCCAACGCAAATGCGCCGGCGCTAAATGCCGGCGGTCCCACCGCCGCCGCGATCAAGGCTGACGCGACCTGCGAAGAGGCCGCGGTCGCCATGGTGCCCCCGCAGGCCAAGGCTGATGGCAGTGGCGCGAAGATCGAGGCCATCGTGCTGGCGGCGTGCTCGGAAATGCCGTGGACCGCGGCCGAGCGTGGCTGCCTTGCCAGCGTCGGCGGCGAGGTCGAGCGCTGCGAAGCGAGCATTGGCCAAGAGCGGCTGCAGGCGATCTTTGAAAACGTGCGCGCCAAGATGAAGGGGCCCGATCAGCCGGCACCGAGCGACGTCGCGGCGCCACCAAAGGGCGCCAAGAAGAGCAAGGCCGGCGTGTTTTACAAAGTGCAAAAGGTGGGCAGTGGCAAGGTGCATCCAACCGCGACCTCGACCGTGACCGTGCACTACACCGGCTGGACCACCGATGGCAAAATGTTTGATAGCTCGGTGTCGCGCGGCGAACCCGCGCAATTTCGGCTCAGCGGCGTAATTGCCGGCTGGACCGATGGCCTTCAGGTCATGGTCGAAGGCGAGACCACGCGCTTTTGGATTCCCGAAGAGTTGGCGTACAAAGGTCAACCCGGCGCCCCCGCGGGCATGCTCGTGTTTGATGTCGAGCTGATCAAGATCGAAAAGTAGTTTGGTTGCCGGTCGAGTAGGTCAACTGCTCAATGTTGCGGTGGCTACTTGGGATTGCGGCATGAGGGCACGACATCGAACGCGTAATCATCGGCATAGTCGGTGAAGGCGATGAGCACGGCGTTGGAGGTGGTTGCGTAGTTGGCCCACGTCGGCTCGTCGGCCAACTGCGCGTGCAGGTCGTTGTCGCTCTCGCCATAGTAGGTCTTCGAGCCGACGCGCCACGCGTGAATCCAGTATTGGTCCGACATTAGCGAATCCGTTTCGTTGGCGAGCAGGTCAGCGACGTGCCATGGATTGCCCACCCAGCAAGGCTTGGCCAGATCTGCATCGGCGGCGAGCGTTCCTAAGTCGCTGATGGTGCCGTACATAAACGTTTCTACCTCCTCGGCTAGCTCAAGCTCATCGAAAAGTTGGGCCCAGTCAGCGATAAACGACTCGTACGGCTGATCATCATTGATCCACACGTGCGGCCCTATGGGTGTGAGGTCATCGTGCTCACTGGTGGTAGCGGTGATGGAGGCCAGCGCCTCGCCCTCCGCGGTCACCGCGGGGATGCGTATAGAGGTCGGGTAGTGGCCATTGAGGGTGGCATGCCAGCGCAGCGCGGAGAAGACCTTGATGCCGACGTAGGGGACCTTATCGAGGGCAACCGTTGAGGTGTACGGGCCGTTTTCCTGCCGCGTATCGTAAATGTTTCTGGCAACTCGGGTGGTCAGGCCGGCGGCTACCAACTTGGCCACTGAGTAAGTGCTAGCGATCTTGAGCACCGCCACGGCGTCGGGCGCATCGGCCTCAATATCAAAGCCAAGCGCCTTGTCGTCATCTGAGACGTCCTCGGCGCCCAGCGATGACGCGGCCTCATAGGCCGCATCGGGAGCGGCAACGCACGCGATCGTGGATAGGGTGAAAAGGGATGCGATTGCGATTTGGGACCTTCGATTTTGCTGCATGCCGCCGCTAAGTGCAGGTGACATGCCAAAAAAACGTCGGTAGGGCGACAATTGCAAACGGCTAGCGTGGGTTGCGGCAGGCCGGCACGACGTCGTAGTCGGGGCCATCGTGGTAGGTGGTCTGAAGCAGCAGCACTTCGTTGGAATTGGTATCGTAGTTATTCCACGTGTCCTCTCCCTCCAGCGTATCGGGAGGCAGATCCTCATTGAGCACGGTCTTGTCGCCGACGCGCCAACCCCAGATCGTGTATTGGTCGGAAAGCATGTCATCGATCTGATAGCTCAAGACATCCGCGACGTGCCATGGATTGCCAATCCAGCACGTAGTGGCCAGCTGAGCGGTCTCCGCGTTGGCATCGAACTCACCCACGGTTGCGTAGGCCAAGGGTTCAAAGTCTTCGGGCAGGCCAGCCTCGGCGAAGCGTTGTCGCAGGTCGGTGCGCAGCTCGCCATAGGCATAGTCATCGTTGATCCAAACATGGTCAGGCAAGGGCGCTTGCCCCGCCTCGACGAGCGCTTCGTTGAGCATGGCCGGTAGCGACTCGCCGTACGCGGTCACCAGTGGGACACGCAGCGAGGTTGGATACAATTTCTTAATCGTCGCGTGCCAGCGCAGCGCGGAGAAGACCTTGATGCCGACGTAGGGGACCTTGTCGAGGGCCACAAGCGTGGCGAAGTCGCCCTGCTCGGTGCGCGCCTTGACGATGCGCTTGGCGACGTTTTTGGTAAGGCCGGCGGCAACGAGCTTGGTTACGGAGAACGTGTTGGCGATCTTGAGCACCGCGAGCGCGTCTGGCGCGTCAGCTTCGACGCCAAAGCCAAGGGCCGCCTTGTCGTCGGCGGCATCTTCGGCGTGGTCACTTGCCTCCTCCGATTCAGGAGGCGCTTGCAAGCACGCAGGGGCGCTGAGCGCTAGCGAGAGCAGCAAGGGTAGGTGGTAAGGCTTTTGCTTCATGGGGTTCTCCGGGGTTGTGGTGCGTGACGATGCGAATTAGCGATTAAAGCGGCAATTGGCGAGCGCACCGATATCGGTATAGTCGCCGTCGACACCCGCGGCGATGCGCACCGTGTGGGTGTAGATGTGGTGATTGGTCCACTCTCGTGACTCGAGAAAATTGTTGTCCGGTGGCACGTAGAGCACCTCGCCCATGTTTTCATAGCGCCAGGCGAAGACTTCAAACGCGTCGGGAAAGAGCGAGCCTGCCTGACCTTCGACGTGGGCCGCAACCTCGGTCGGGTCGCCGATCCAGCACGGCTGCCGTATACGCGCGGACGCCGCCGCATGCTGAAGATGCGCGATGCCATTAAAGGTGGATTCCGTAAGGGCCGATATTTTATCGGCGCTCATGCCCGCGGCGGCGAATTTCTGCGTAAGCGCGGCCTGGAATTCTTCGTAGCTGGTATCGGCGTTGATCCAAACATGGTTGCGCACGGCGGGAAGGCCCGCGGCGACCACCTCATCGTTAAAGAGCGACAGCGCGAGGTATTCATCGGATACGACTGGTAACCGCAACGACGTCGGGTAGAGGCGCTCGACCGTGGCGTGCCAGCGGAGGGCAGAAAACACCTTAGCGCCGACGCGCGGGACCTTATCTAGCGCGGAAATCGAGGCGAATGCGCCGGCAGCACGGCGAGCCGCATCGATGTTTTTGGCAACTCGGTTGGTCACCCCTGCGGCGACAAGGTCGTCAACGCTATAGGTGTTGGCCAGGTGCAAGACGGCGAGCACATCTGGCGCATCGTCCTCGAGGCCATAGCTAAACGAGCTTTTGTCATTGTCCTCGGCGTCCTCCGCCCCTAGGCCTGATTCGTCAGGTGGCAGATTGTCCGCGGTTAGGCATCCGATCGAATTGGCGGCTAACAACGCCGTTAGCGCCATAGGCAAGTTGCGGAGTAGGTTCATGGTGCGCCACGAATGTGCAAACCTGGTGCCACGACTCGGCTGATGCACTAATCTCGCGGCATGCCGCCGCGATCTTGCCTACCTTAACTATGCTGAGGGCGCGTCGGGTTGGCGCTCTGGCGCGGCGTCGATGAAGGCAGGCAGCTTGGCGCATGCGGCATCGATCGTTCTTAACTGTGGAAACGGCGTGAGGTCGATGGCGAATCGCCTAGCCGCATGCATTTGCGGAATGAGGCAGCAGTCGGCCAGGGTTGGCGTGCTGCCGACGC
Source organism: Myxococcales bacterium (assembly GCA_016716835.1). Classification (NCBI taxonomy): domain Bacteria; kingdom Pseudomonadati; phylum Myxococcota; class Myxococcia; order Myxococcales; species Myxococcales bacterium. The sequence goes on from JADJUW010000002.1 coordinate 76,524, forward strand.
AATACGGCCCGCCATCGGCCTGGTGCGCCTGGCGCCACGAAGCCACCGAGGCCTCAAACGCGGCGAGGCCTTTGGTCATGAAGTCGCAAATCCATTCCACGTCGTCGCCGCCGAGCGCCTTGACCGCGGCCGTCGTCGAGAGGTTTTGAAACGGTTGGATACCGGCGTTGACGATTTCGGCGAGGGCTCGCGTCTGCGCGCGCGCGAAGGGGTCGCTTGGCAACAGGCGCGGCGTCTCAGGGAAACGCTCGTCGAGAAATTCGATGATGGGCAGCGACTGGGTCAGCACGTGGCGCGCGCCGCCATCTTCTATGACCTCAAGCGCCGGCACCTGGGCCATTGGATTGAGTTGCTTGTACGCCGCTGACTTGTGTTGGCCGCCGTCGTTGAGCAAGTGCACCGAGACGTAGTCGTACGGCAATCGCTTAAGGCCCAGCGCGATACGGACGCGCTGGCTTGCCGAGCTACGCCAATAATTGTGGAGAATTAGTTTCATGTTAGCGCACCGGGGTTCGTGAGGTTTGTTCGAGTGGTTTGACGGTCTGTTCAATGCTGCCCCATGGCGCATCGCCGGAGGCCAGCTCGGCGCGGATGGCGATGGTCTCGCCGGCCTGCATAAACGGCGTCGTGGGTTTGCCGTCGTTGATCGTTTCGATCATGCGTTGCTCCGCGAGGCACGAGATGCCGTGCTTGAGATCGGCGTTGGAGATGGTACCGCTGCCGAGGATGGTGCCGGCTGTGTAGTTACGCGTCTTGGCCAGATGCGCGATGAGATCAAAGAACGAAAAATGCATTTCGGGTCCGGCATTGCAGTTGCCGACTTCTTTGCCGTTGTAGACGCAGCGCATGGCGATATGGGCGCGGCCATCTTTCCACGCGGCGCCGAGCTCGTCGGGCGTGATGGCAAACGGGGCAAACGCGGTGGCGGGCTTGCTCTGAAAAAAGCCAAAACCCTTGGCGAGCTCGTCGGGGATGAGGTTGCGCAGCGAGACGTCGTTGCAGATCATGAGCAGGCGAACGTACGGCGCCGCCTGCGCCGCGGTGGTGCCAAACGGCACGTCGCCGAGCACGGCGCAGACTTCGGCTTCAAAATCGAGGCCCCATGCTGGATCGCCGAGACGAATGTCGTCGCGACAGCCGAGCATTTCGCTCGAGCCGCCTTGGTAGACCAGCGGATCGGTTTCGAGCGTCGGCGGTGGCTCGGCCTTGCGCGCCTTGCGGACAAGGCGAACGTGGTTGAGATAGGCCGACCCGTCAATCCACTCGTAGGCGCGCGGCAGCGGCGCGGCAAGCCTGGCCGGATCGACGTCGATCGCAGTCGCGGCGCCGTGCGCGTCAAAGTTGGCGGCGACGTTGCGCAGCGCGGGCTCGGCTTTGTCCCAGGCATCGAGCGCGGCCTGCAAGGTCAGCCACGGTGCCGGCGCAGGGGTCATTTTTTTGCCGTCAGCGCGCACGACGTGCAGCCGACCATCGCGCGTACCATCGCGGAGCGTTGCGAGTTTCATGGCGCCACCGTAGCGCCAAGGCGCCGCGCTTTAGAAGGGGCGCTTGTTACTATTAGGTCATAGTAGTGGGTCCGTGGGCGGCAGCGTCGTCGCGAGGTAGCCCGTCCACGAGGGTGCATCGCTGCGACATGCGGACGCAAGCACCGCGGCAACCCCTAGGTGGCCGCCGACGAGCGTGCGGCCCCACTCGATGTTGTGTGGTGGCGGCAGCGCGGGGGCGGCGTCGGCATACGCTCGGCAGCACCACTCGCACCAGCGAACGGCGGCGGCGCGGAACACCTCGAGGTCGGTGGCGCGGTACAACTGCTGATAGATGTGCATGAGGCCGGCGGCACCATGCGAAATTGTAACGGAGGGCGGCTGAATATAGTCCTCCATCGGTCTGCGCGTGCTACGCACCGCGACGTCGATGGCGCGCGCCTGCCACGCGGGCTCACCCAAGGCGGTGGCCGCGGCATACAAAGCGAGCGCCACCCCGGCGTCGCCGTGCGCCCAGCCGGCGTCGGTCTTAATCCGCGCGCTGGCATCGTGCGGCACCTCCACCCACGAAAGGGCCGCGGTGCCGTCATCGCGAATGCGACCTATGAGCCAGCGCGTCGCTTCGGCCAGCAGGGCCTGCGCTTGGTCGTGCCGCGGCAACTGGGCTAGGCCACTTAGCAAGGCCGCGACGCCGTGGCCAAGCCCGGTCTCCACTGCCGTGCCAAACACCGGGTTTCGCTCCGCCCAGTAAATCGCAAGCGGCGCCTCGCCTGGGGTGGCAAGGCGGCGCAGGAGCGCGCAAATAGCGTCGATGAGTCGCGGCTGCGGCCGCTTGATCGCATAAGCCAGCCAGCCCGCGACGCCATCCCAATGGCCGAGCAGGGGCGGATCGGCCAAATCAACCTCAGCGACGCTTTCGAGCAAGAGTTGATCTAGTCGTTCGAGGCTCGTTGCCACCGACGCCGATGGCGATGGCGCATGCTGCTCGAGATGGGCGAGCAGCCAACCAGCGCCGACGGTGCCGCCAAACAAATCGCCGCTGATTTCGTCGTCGGCAACAAGTTGCGCCGCGCGCGCATGGCCGCGCAAAATGCTCGGTGCTGATGAGATGTCCCCAGCCTCGCGCAAGACTATGGCGAACTCGGGGAGAAAAAGGGTGGGCAGCTCGGGTGCATGCGCCGCCAACTCAGCGACGTGCACACCTATCAGCTCAATGATTGGCTTTACGTCAGTCGTGGACGCAATCGCAAAGTCGCGCGGCATGCTGGTGCGGCTTACCATCAAAGCTGCGCCAGCAAAGCCGCCGTTGCGCTCTAAGCGCGGTCGCAGTCCCTGGAAGGGTTGCAGACGCTAGGACAGAACGTATGCGCCGTTTCCGGGCAGCCCACCGTCATCGTGCAGTTACAGCCCGAGGGCGCGCTTTGCGAGGCGCCAGAGGTGCCCCAATGGCCACCATAGATGTTTTGCAGGGCTTCGCCGGCAAGGGCGTGCAGCGTTTGCTTTTTGAAAACGAGTTTTTTCTTCATCAGCTAGCGCGTAACACTTGCGATGAATTGATCGCAATTTGAAAGGGCGGCGCCTGCGGCCAAAATTGACCAACTGTCTGGCGGCTTACATTCAAGTTTAGGCGTGACGCGCTACGGGGCGGCGATTTGTGGCTGCAATGCCTTCGTGTCTTTCGCGCGCTGCATATACTGCATGAAGGCCGGGATGGCGACCGCGGCGAGGATGCCAACCACGGCGACACCGATTTGCGTCCGCATGGCGCCGGTGTTGCTTGGCATCGGAATCGAAAAGCCGAGGCGGTCATCGCCGAGGTCTTTTGGCGTCAAGTACTTTACCAACAGCTGCACTTGGTGATGGGCCACGACGCCGCCAAGGGCTTGATCGAGAGGCAGTGAATTGCGGCCCTCGTAAAGCTTGCGCGCCTGGTCTTGCGCGGCGCCGAGGCCAAGGCCAATGAGCGCCTTGATTGCGGGTGCCTTACCGGGCGTCGCGTGGACTTCGACGTCAATGCCCTTCATCGACATGCGGGCGTAGACGGCCTTCACTGGCACTTTGTCGCCCATCTGCGCGCGCAGCTCGGCGGGGGCAAGCGTGAGGTCGGCCGCGGCTAGCATAATGGTCGGGTCGTCGGCCTTTGGCGCGAGCAGGGCATGCGAGGTCAGCGAAGTTGCGGGCACGCCGGCCGCGAGGGCGGGCGCCATGACGTCGGCATGTTTGGCGCCGTGGATCACCGCACCCCATGGCACCGCCGCGACGATCATGTCGCCAAACGATTTGCGCTGGCCGACCGCGAGCGAACCGGGATCGACCGTGGTCCCTGCCGCATTTATGATTGAAAACGTCGGCACCTCGCCAGCCACCGCAATCGTAGCGGCTTGTGCCTGCGTGAAGTCAACGCCGAGCTGCGCGACCATAAAGGCCTGGATGTCTTTCGCGACGCCCGCGAGGTCCATCGGCTTGCCGATGACGTCGGTGTACTTCAGCATGGTCGCGAGCGCGGGTGCGCCGAGATTGAGTTGCGTCACCATCCACTCGCCAGGCGCGGCGACGTGTTGCGCGAGCGCAGGCGCGGCGCCGAGCGTAAACTCAGGTGGCGCGCGAAACGGCAAACGCAGCGAGACGTTGTCGCCGGCGACCGATTGTTCGATGCTTTCAAAGAAGTGCGTGCCATAGGTGCGCAGCAGTGAGGCGCCAAAGGCGGCCTCGCCACCTTGCTCGGCGAGCTTGGCGATTTCGGCTTGCATGCCGGTTTGTCCCAGCGCGAGCATGCTCGTGATATCGCCCGCGATGGCCGCGGCTGCGCCTGGTTTGGCAGCCAGCTCCCAGCGAAACCCGGTCGCAGCGACGGCCAACGTGAGGCTTGCCGTTTGTTCGATGATGCGGCGTGCCGCCTCCCCAGCGGCATCTTGCTCGCCGTCGGCCTTGGCTTCGCGGCGCATCATGTCGCCATCGACCGTGATCATGGCGCTACTTTCGCTGGCCAACGTAAGCGCCTGCTTCACCCATGCGGGCTTGTGCTTGCTGAGCGAGTGGCCGCCCGCCGCGCGTTCGTCGAGATAGCCCTTGATGGCGGCTTCCTCTCCAACCACGAGCATCGTGCCGATGTTCGTAGTGAACGCCTCGCCGATGACTTGGACGTCGGCGTTGTTGTGCTTTTGCGTAAAGCCGAGCTCCGATTTTCCCGTCTTGCCGGCGGCGCCTGGAAAAAAGAACACCGGCGACTTAGCGGAGAGCTTGGCCATGCCGACAACTTGCACGGTGCGCAGTTGCAATCCCGCGCGGGATTCGAGCAAGGCCAGCACATCATCGACCAGCGCCTTATCGAAACCCATTGAGGTCGCGAGCGCCGGCAACGGTTGCCCGAGATCGAAAAAGCCAAACACTTCGGTTTTGTCGGTGAGCGCATCGACAATCGCGAGCGTGTCCGGCGCGAGCTGCTTGGCAACCGACGCCGACAGCAGCGTGGCGGTGTCGCCGCCTGGCGCCGCTTTCTTGCAGCCGCCGAGCACGAGCGATGCACAAAGCAGGGTAGTGAGCGTCGTCGCCCACGCGACGTGCCCCAAATGGGCGGCGCTAGCCGCCAGCGAATGCAGGTGTTGTTTCATGCCGCGGACGCTAGCACAGCCGGCCAACGGCTTGGCCGTACTAGCGAAGCGATGCATTGCATCTTGTAACTACATGATATTATATTGCTAATTGTGTGTTTCTGCAAATATACTAAATGATGGTATATTTACAACCATGAGTCGGAGGTTTATCCAACCGCGCATCGAACGCGCCTTATCCGATACCCGGGTGGTTCTACTCAATGGCGCGCGCCAGACCGGGAAGAGCACGTTGGCGCAGCAACTCGCTCGGACTGGCGGCGGGCGATACGTCACGCTCGATGATCCGTCGACGCTAGACCTCGCGCGCACAGATCCAGGTGCGTTGTGCACCGGCTCCGACAAGCTCACAATTATTGATGAGGTTCAGCTCGCGCCCGAGTTGTTCCCCGCAATCAAGCGCGCCGTCGACAAGCGTAACCGCCCCGGGCAGTTCTTGCTCACGGGCTCGGCCAACGTATTTTTGTTGCCGCGGCTGTCTGAGTCGCTGGCAGGGCGGATGGAAATCATTCCGCTCCACCCCATGTCACAAGCGGAGCTCCGTGAGGTGCCTGAACCGCTTCATGTCGTCGATGCGCTGTTTGCGCCGCATGACAAGGCGGTCGAGGCGGCGCTGACGACGACGCCCAAATTCTCGCGCTTAGACATCTGCCAAAATATTGTGGCAGGCGGCTATCCTGAGGCCGAAGGCCGCGAGCCGGGCGAGCGCCGCGACGCTTGGTTTCGCAGCTATGTGGCGAGCATTCTGCAGCGCGATGTGCGCGACATGGGCAACATCGACGGCCTCACCGCGCTGCCTCGCCTTTTTGGCCTCATGGCGGCGCGCAGCAGCAGCCTGCTTAATGTCGCCGAGTTGTCGCGCTCGATCGGCATCCCCGTCACGACCTTGCACCGCTATTTGGCGCTGCTCGAAGCGACGTTTCTATTTCAGCCGCTGCCGGCATGGTCGACGAATATTGGCAAGCGGTTCGTCAAGGCGCCCAAGCTGCATCTCGTCGATCCAGGCTTGACTGCCTCGCTGCGCGGCGAAAGCGACGCCCGCGAGCTTGTGGCCTCGCCGTCGCTGGGCGCCTTGCTTGAGACGTTTGTCGTGCAAGAAATTCGCGTGCTGCTAAGTTGGGGGCGCACCGCAGCGACGATGTATCACTACCGCACGGCTGCCGGGCGCGAGGTCGATCTGGTGCTAGAGGCGCCAGGTCAACGCGTTCTCGGCCTTGAGGTCAAGGCGACGAGCAGCGTTAGCCATAGCGACTTTGCCGGGCTGCGCGATTTAGCCGAAGCAGCTGGCAAACAATTTGTGCGCGGCGCCATTTTTTACTTAGGCGATGAGGCCTTGAGCTTTGGCAACAACTTATGGGCGCTGCCCATTTCGGCGCTGTGGGCGTCGGGAAAATTGATTTGAAGCGTCAGTCTTCCGGCAGGCTGTCGCCGCAGGCGCCCAGCGCGCAGTAGCACGGGCCTTCGGTTTTGCCGTCGGTGCAAAAGTTCAGCACCGTGCCTTGCGACAAGAACTGGAAGATTTGCGCCTGCGTCGCGGTGCGGCGGATGATCGCCGTGTGCGCGCCGTTGTCGACGTCGTGTTGCGCGTTGGTCTCGGGCGGCGCTGGCGATTTGTCTTCGTCGTAGACGACGATGGCGCTGGTAGGATCGTCGCTCGAGAGGGCGCCGTCCAGGCCAAAGGTCGTGACGGCAACGGCAGGCGACAAAAGGGGTAGGGCTGCCGTGCGCGCTTGATACAAGCTGGCCTGGTTGGTCACGGCCGAATCGCCGATCGACATCTGTTGCAAGATTTGCTTCTCGACGGTGCCGGGGATGGCAGCGTTGACGCCGCCGGGCAGGGCGTGGATGGAATCGATGGGGTCAAAGGCGAGCTGCAACACCTGCTCGGCAACCACGAGCGCCAAGGGCCCGCTGTAATAGCTGCCGATGATGCCGCTGTATTGCGGCCAATAAAAGGCGCGCTCAAAGATGAGGCCCCAGCCGCCGCCGCCGACGTGCAGCACGCCGCGCTCGATCGTTGGAGAAAAGGAGAAGAACGTCGCGCCGAGAATGTGTCCCTGCGAGATTCCCAAGAACGAAACGTCGTCGGGGTTGGCGACGAGCAGCGGCGACAGGACATCGTCGGTTAATTTGCCGCGGAGCAAGGTTTCCAGCGCAACAAAGTTCATCATGCCTTGAATGATGCGTTCGGCAAACGCCGGCGCGCGGGTGAGGTCGCTGAGGCCACCAACGGCGACCGGAAGGTCATTTTGCGTCATGCAGGTCCACGGCGGCGCGACGATGATGGTGCAATAGGTGGTGGCGTAGTGGCGGATGGCATCCCACGTGGTGATTTCGCTCGGCAGGCCAAAGAAGCCGTGGCCGTATAGAATGATAGGTACTGGGCCCTTGGCGCTGCACGCAGGCACGACCGCAAAGCCGCGCGCCGTGTAGCTGCCGGAGATCACAGGGGCGCCGTCGCCGTCGCGGTGGATGCCGCCGGCGGGGTCTAAGAAGTTAGGCACCTCGAAGTCGAATTTGACGATCGCCGCGGTGCCGGGATATGGATCGACCTCGGTGTCGACCACGGTGATGGCGAGGTCATCGCCATTGCCGATCGCGGCCAGCGTCGCATCGCGCGCGGTGAGCATGTCGCGGTGAATCGAGGCGTCGTCGGCGGTGGTGAAATGCCAGGCGACGACCAGGTCGTCTTTTTCGATGCCTTCGGCGGCGAGCGCGGTAAACATTGGTTCCGCGTCAGCCGCAACGCGCGCGAGACGTTCATGCGAAATAGCGGCGCCATCGCGCATGGCGGCAAATCCGGCGGGGATGGTGAGCGGCGCGCCGTCCTTGGCCTTGAGCGATCTGCGGATGGCGACCGCGTAGGTGCGGCCTCCTCGCAAGCGCTGCGCGGGGCGGATGTAAAGCGCCTGCTCGCCCGCGACCGTGGCGTTGACATCGAGCTCGGCCCAGTGCGCGACGCGCGCGCCGTTTGCGAGGTCGATGAGCACGGTTGGGCTGTCGTCGGTGAGGCTGGCTTCAATGTCGTCGTGCGCCGGCAAATTGGCGCCGTCGACCAATTCCGGAAATACCGTGAAGATCTGCGAGGCGGGTGAAAAGCCGGTACGCTCGTTGAGCCGACCCGGCACGAAGGCGCTGCCCTCGACGGTCGCCGGAAAGGCGTCGGCCGGGATGTCGAGCCGCACGCCGGTAGGGGAGGCGTCGTCGTCGACCTCGTAGATCGCGGAGGGCCACGGTGCGATGCACGCCCCGGGCGCCGCACCCAGAGGGTTGCACTGAGCTGCGCCGAGGTTGGCGTCGTCGTTGTTGCAGCCCGTGGCAGCGAAGCCTGCGGCAACTAAAAATGGCATCGAGAGACGTACGGTAGACATGCGACGACCCTAGCGCGAAATGGAGCGCGGCGCTGCGGCAGATCGAAAAAACGGCTTACGCGGCCAGCCTGTGCTATAGCGCCCGCTGTGACCGATCCGACGCTGTTTGCGCAAATTGGCCATGCGCGGCTGCGCGAGGTGCTAGAGGCCTTTTATGACCGCGTGTTCGTCGACGACATGATTGGCTTTTTGTTCGTCGGCAAAGATCGCGCGACGCTGGTGCAGCGCGAGTGGGAATTTACGGCGCGTCTGCTTGGCGCTGACCTAGCGTACAGCGGGCGCTCGATTCCTGAAGCGCACCGCGCAAGCCCTATCATGGGCGGGCATTTTGACCGGCGCATGCAGCTGCTGCGCGAGGTATTGCAGGCGTACGCCGTGCCCGCCACGGTGCAGGCCGCGTGGCTTGGGCACTCGGAAGCCATGAGGCATTTGGTGACGCGAGATGCCAGCGGCAGCTGCACCGAACAGCCAGCCGGCCGCAGTGATGAGGTGAGTGCGCCCGGCATTGAGGTGCCGCGACGTCTCAAAATCTTGCCGATTGACTAGGCAAGGCTATTTGCGCTGAAATACAGTAGCCCCATGGTAGCCAACGCCCAGTCGGATGCCACGGTCGAGCAGGCGATCAGCGCAGCGCGGCAAGCCGGCGATTTACCCGGTGCGCTGCGCGCCCTGCTTGATGCGTGTGAAGTCGAGCCGAGATTGGCGCTTGAGTACACCGACCTCGCCGCCGAGGCACAGCTTGAGGCTGGCAGCGAGTTGCACTTTGCATGGGCTTGCGCCGAGCTGCGCGCCTACACGTACAACTTGCCGATCGAGCGTCCCGAGTGGGTGCGCGAGCGCTATCAAGAGCTGCTGGCGGCCCATCGCGGTGAGCCGGCGCAAATGGCGCTGCTGCGCCGGGTGGGGCTGCGCATCGGCGAGCTCGAGGCCACCGGCGCGCTGCCGCAAAGCCTGGTTGTCCGCACGCGCTAGCCACCCGGCTGCCAAAAACCTGAGGTTCAGCACTCTCAGAAAACTGACGACATATACTAAAATGTAAGACATTTTTTGGTAATCACCGAGAATGATTGGCGCGCGGTCGTGGCGCGTGTCTTGCAAAAGATGCCGGCTATGCTGAACAAACAAACGCTGCTTTCATCGCTATTCGCGCTTTTTTTTGCCGCCTGCATCCATGGCCAGACGGAATCCAATCAACCCGCCTTAGGAAGGCCAGAGGGCGGTGAGCCTTGCGGTGACGTGGTTTGCGCCGAGGGCGAACAATGCGAATTGTTGCCGTTGGCTTGTCCTCCCAATGAGGTTTGCGCCGAAGTCATGGAGGAGCGTTGCGTCGCGCAAGGCAGTGGCGACGAAGAGGGCAGCGGCGGCGGTGGTGACGACGACGCTAGTGAAGCTGGCGACGACGAAGGCGATTGCGACGGCGGTGGTGACGACGACGGCGATAGCGACGGCGCTGGTGAGCCATGCCTAACCGATGCCGATTGCAGCGGTGGGATTTGTTACGCCACCGAGGCCCCGTTGGTGACCCTGTGTCAGGACTTTCACAACGGCGCTTGTGCCTGCGGTCCCATCCTATTTCCTTAGGTGGTCATAATATTAGCGGCTCACGCCCCTGCGTCCGCCGGGGCTAACGGGTAAGCGCCGGGTAGCATTTTGCCGCCGCTTCCACTAGGGTGGCGCGGCCGTGAGCTTGCTAGTCCTTGAGAACGCGTCGCTGCTGTTTGGCGACCGGATTATTTTTGATGAGGTGACGCTGCGCCTCATCGCCGGCGACCGCATCGGACTCATTGGGCCCAACGGCTCGGGCAAGACCACCATGCTCAAGGTGATCGCCGGGACGCAGGAGCTCGACGAGGGCAAGGTGACGCGCCTCAAGGGTGTCCGCGTCGGTTGGCTGCCGCAAGACATCGCGGTCGAAGGTGGCAAGACGCTGCTGCAGTTTGTCGTGGAGGGCGTCCCCGGGCGCAGCGAGCTGCACGACGCCTTGGCAGCGGTCGAGACGCAACTCGAGGCTATCGTCAACGGAGACGATGTCGAGGCGATCACGGATGCGTCGATACGAATTTCGGATTTGCATGAACAGCTCGATCACTTCGAACGCGACTATGGCGAGCATCAGGCCTACGCCATTATTACCGGCCTTGGCTTTCGCCCCGGCGATGAGCATCGCGATCTAAAAGAATTTTCCGGCGGCTGGAAGATGCGCGCCGTGCTCGCGGGCCTGCTCTTTCAGCGCCCCGAGGTGCTGCTGCTCGACGAACCGACCAACCATCTCGACATGCCATCGGTGGCGTGGTTTGCAGAATTTTTGCAGCGCTATCGCGGCGCGTTTATCTTGATCAGCCACGATCGGGAGTTCTTAAACGAGCAGATCAACAAGGTGGTGAGCTTCGAGCCCGAGGGCGTGCGCATCTACCCCGGCAATCACGACGCCTATCGCAAGCAGCGGCAAGAAGAGATGATCGTCCTCGGCAACCGCGCCAAGAACATCGCGCGTGAACGCGAGCGACTTGAACGCTTTGTCGACCGCTTTCGCGCCAAGGCGAGCAAGGCCGCGGCCGCGCAGAGCAAGATGAAGCTGCTCGAGAAACTAGAAACCATCGACGCGCCGCAGTCGCATGCCGTAATGAAATTTTCGTTTGCCCCCACCGCGCGCACGGTCAACGACGTCATTCGCATCACTGACGTCCGCAAGGCCTACGGCGACCACGTGGTGTTTCCGTCGCTTAATCTCACCGTGCGGCGCGGCGAAAAAATCGGCATGATCGGCGTCAACGGCGCCGGCAAGACCACGCTGCTGCGCATGCTGGCGGGTGAAATCCCCAAGGACAGCGGCACGATTACCATCGGCCAGGGCGTCACCGTTGGCTACTACGCACAGCATCACGCCGATACGCTCGACCTGACCGCGACGGTGGTCGAGGTAGCGCAGCGGGCAAATCCCGAGGCGCCGCAGAGCCGGGTGCGCGCGGTGCTGGGCGCATTTATGTTTTCGGGCGACACCGTAGATAAGCAGGTGCGCGTGCTCTCGGGTGGTGAACGCGCGCGCTTGGCGCTCGCCCGCCTGCTGATAAACCCGGGCTCGCTCTTGCTCATGGACGAACCGACGAATCACTTGGACCTCGATTCGGCTGAAAGCCTGGCGCAGTCGCTGCAAACCTTTGACGGGACGCTGCTATTTGTTAGCCACAACCGCAGCCTGATTCGCTCGCTCGCCACCAAGATCTGGAACGTTGAGAACCAGACCGTCGAGAACTATCCAGGCACGCTCGATGAGTATCTGTTTTCGTTGGCCGAGCGTCGGCGCATGGGCGAGACGCAGGCACAGGGCGCGGCGTTGCAAGCCAAGGCAGAAATCAAGCTCGGACCGACCGGGCAGGAGCGCGGCAAGATTCGGCGAGTGACAAAGGGAACTGATGGCGAGGCGGTGGTGAGCCAAGTTGCGCGAACAGCCGACGTCGCCTCGCCTGAGCGGGCGCCTGATCGGCCAGTTGACCGCGCCGCCGACAAAGAGCGCAAACGCCGCGAGGCCGAGGAGCGCAATCGCCGCAGCAAGCACGTAGGACCGCTTCAAAAACAGGTGGAAGCCCTTGAAGAGACAATTGCCGCGCATGAGATGCAGCTGGCCGTCCTTACCAAACGCCTCGAAGACCCCGCTGTTTATGGGGACGCCGCGGCTAATCAAGCCGCCGTCGCGCAATATGCGCAGGTCAAGGCGCTGCTCGACGCGGACACGGCGGCATGGGAAGAGGCTTCCGTGCGCCTAGAAGCCGCCAAGCAGGCCCTTCAAGACGCCGCGTCGTAGACGCCTTCTGTTATCGTACTGCCATGGCGCTGCCGGCAACGATTAGACGCTTTGCGATAAACCTCGCCGATAGCGATCGCGGCGTGTATGAGGCGCTTGATTTGCGCGTGGCGCAGCATCCATCAGAGAGCGAGCGATTTTTGGTGACGAGGGTGCTAGCGCGCGCGCTGGAGCACGGCGAGGGCGTCGAGTTTGGTAAGGGCCTATCGTCTGAAGACGAACCGGCGCTGGCACAACGCAACCTGCGTGGCGAGTTGCAGGCGTGGATCGAAGTTGGCTCGCCCTCGGCCGAGCGAATTCATCGCGCCAGCAAGGCGTGCGGGCGCGTGGTTATCTACGCTTGGCGTGCGGCGCCGCTGGCTGAGGCCTATCGCGAGGCCAAGGTGCATCGGCTTGAGCACCTAACGCTAATCGCGCTGCAGGCCGAAACGCTTGACGCGCTCGCGACCACGCTCGATCGCAACAACGATTGGGAGGTGGCGGTCAACGCGGGCATTGTTTACGTTGGCGTCGGCGGCCGCACGTTTGAATTGCCACTTGTGGCGGTAGGCCTAAGCGCTACGTAGGTTCATGGCAGCGCGGCTCGGCGCCGTTAGCCACGTATTTCGCGCGCTGCCTGTACGACACCCTTGCCGAGAATGCCGGTGAGCCAACCCCCGAGGAAGGTCACCACACCGGTGCCTACGGCGAACAGTGCGAGCGCGGGCTCGGAGGACGCAAACGCTTCGCCGACGACTGCGAGGGTTATGCTAGCCATCTTTAGGGACAAGCCGCCAAATAGGGCGGTGATGGCGCCGCCCACCGCGACGGCTCCAATGCTGTATTGCGACTTGTTTGACCACTTTTTTCGGGGCGCCACAGCTTTCGACACGCTCGGCTTAGCGAACGCCGTGGCTGCGCCGGCGCGCAATTTCGTACGACGATTGCGTTGCCATTGTTGTGAGCGAGCCTTTGCGGCGCCGGTTGTTACCGGCGTAACTCGTTGCGCTAGCGCCGTGCGCGGATTGGCGTGAGCGGTCTGGATGGGTACGGCGGAGGTTGCGCTCAAGGCGACCAGGAGGACGGCAGCGGCGGGGCGGGGAAGCAGAGTTGGCTTGTTCATGCGCAGGTAGATAAGCAACGTACATGCCAGACTTGGCCGAAGTGAAATCGCGCGGATACACAGCGGCGGCAGGCGCTTGACAACAGATTTGCCGTTTTCGCAAGCGGCTAAGGGGTCAGCAGGTGCCATAGCTAGGAAGCCGAGACCCGCTAGCAGCGCGCGAGATACGGCGACCTAGAATGCGGTCGGCTCGTTGCCGTCGGCCCTTCGTCGCCACTTCATCGCTTCGTCGCTTTAGCGAAGCGCATCGCGTGTCAGATCGATCGTTGCCTTACCCATCGCGCCCGTCATAAGAGCCGAGAAAAATGCATATGCTGCGGTCACCACGAAGGCTGCGGCGAAGATGACAGGCTCGTTTGACGTAAAGGCCTCCGTAATGGCCCAGCCAGCGACGTACGCCGAGGCGGCGGTCAACGCGCCCGACAAGGCGGTAATGACGGCGCCCAGCGCGGGTTTAGCTAAGCGGACGAGCGACACCTTCGCCGTGCGGCGTTTGACCTGCGCGGCAAGGGCAGCTGGCTTGGCGGTACCCACAGCGGTCGCGCCCGCGCGCAGTTTGGTTCGGCTATTGGAAGGCAGGTCGCCTGCGCGCGCTTTGCCACCACTAGCAATCGAGGGTGCAATCCGTTGCGTCAAATTGCTACCCCGGTGAGCGTGGGCGGCCTCGATTGGGACCGTGGCGGACGTGACCACGGCAGCCAGCAGCAAGGTGGCCGCGGTGCGAGGGCGAAGGCTGGATGTGCTCATGCGTAGCGATATAAGCAAAGTACGTGCCGGACCTGAGACTTATCGATAGGGCGGAACTCAGGGCCGCGGCTAGCCCTTGCTGGGGTCTACAGGTGTCAGGTCGAGAAGCGGCGCTCTTGCATGCGTACATCTGGCCCCTAGGTACGGTCCGAGTGCGCCATGCAAGCGTTGCGCGCCTTAGGCAAACCGCCGATACTTAATTAGTCATGAGCCAGGCGGGGATGTTGCTAGATGGCAAGTATGAGCTTGTCTCGCTCGCGGGCGAGGGCGGGATGGCCACCGTTTGGCGCGCCATCGTGCGCGGGGCGGCGGGGTTTACGAGGCCCGTTGCCATCAAGAAAATGCGCGAGGAATTTCGCGCGATGAAAAATTACATTGCGATGTTTGTCGAGGAGGCGCGCGTCGGCGCCGAGATGGCGCATCCCAACATCGTCCAAGTCTACGATTTTTGCATCGACGACAACGGCTCGTATTATCTTGTGCTCGAATGGGTAGATGGCGTCGATTTTGGCACCATCGTGCAGCAGGCGGCGGCGCGCGGCACCCCGCTGGAATGGCAGGTGCTTGCCTTGGTCGCCATAGGCACGCTGCGCGGCCTCGGCGCGGCGCACGAGCGAATTGGCGCCGACGGCCAGCCCTCGCCTGTGATCCACCGCGACGTCTCGCCGCACAATATCTTGGTGAGTCGCCACGGCGTCGCCAAGCTCGGTGATTTCGGGCTCGCCCGGGCGCGCGATCGCGTGATGAGCCTCACCGCGCCCGGCACCGTCAAGGGCAAGCTGCACTACCTCTCGCCTGAGGTCACCATGGGCAAGCCGGTGTCACCGCAATCCGACGTCTTCGCGATGGGCGTATTGATGTGGGAAACGCTGGCGGGCAAAAAGCTGTTTACCGGCCGAGCCGATATCGATGTCTTCAAGGCGATTCGCAAGTGCGAGATTCCCGATCTCGCGGCGATCCGCCCCGATGTGCCGGCGGCTCTTTGCCAAATCGTTCATAAGGCGCTCGAGCGCGAACTTGAGCTGCGCTATGCGTCGGCGCGCGCGATGGAATCGGCGTTAGCCGACGTGCTGCGGCGCAATTTGCCGGGCGACGTGCAGGCGCAGTTGGCCAGCCTTGTCTTGCAAGCCATGGGCGTCAACGCGCCAGGCGGCGCCGGCGCGGTCGATGACGCCGATACGCAAAGCTGGACGTTTAACCTCGACGCGTGATCGTCAGTCACAGGCGGCGACGGAAAACTGTACGTCGTCTTCGAGCCGCACCGCCGTGAGTCGCTTACCCCAGACGCAACCGGTGTCGAGGCTAAGGTGGTGTTGCGACGATGTTACGCCGAGCGCGGCCCAATGGCCAAACACCACGCGCGGCAAGGCCGCTGGCGTCGCAGCCTGCCGCCACTCAGCGCGAGCTACCGAAAACCACGGCTCGTTGCCGTCCGGCATGTCAGCCGGCTCGCCGTCGAAATCGCCGTCGGGTTCACCAGAATCGCGAGCGACCGTGCGCACGCGCGTGAAATAGAGCAGCAGCGAATGCAGGCGCGCATCGCCGGTGAGTGTGTCTTGCCACGGTCGGCCCTTGCCAACCAGCCTCGCGCAGTCCGCCCGCCACGTTGGCGCGGCGAGCAGCGCGGCAAGCTCGTCGGCGTGGGCGACGGCGTCAGCGACCGTCCACGTCGGTGCAAGGCCGGCATGCACGAGCACGTGGGGGCGACGTGCGATGGGCTGCGCGACGAGCCAGGGTTGCTGACGCAACCAATCAAAGAGCATGGCCGCGTCGTCGGCGGCGAGTAACGCGTCGAGCGTGTCTCGTTTTTTTTCTTTGGCGTGGCCGGCGAAACGCAAGAGCGCATGGACGTCGTGATTGCCGAGCACCGTGGTGAGGCGGTGGCGATGCGCGTAGGCCCAACGCAAGACCTCAAGCGAGGTTGGGCCGCGATTGACCAAATCGCCAGTGAGCCACAGACGGTCGCGCTCCCACGAAAAACCCGCGCGCGAGGGCGCGCAGGAACGCCTGCAGCGAGGCCATGCAGCCTTGAATATCGCCAATGGCGTACGTGGCCATGGTCGTACGTTACGCGCCAGGCGTATAACTGACGAGTGTCAGATCGACCGTGTTGGTCGTGCCGTGGTGTTCGTAGTGGTAGCCCACCAGGCCTCGGCCCGTCTCAAGAATATAGGTCATGTTATCGGGGCCGCTGCGAAAGGTGATGCGATAACGATGCTTGTTGGCGCCGTCCTTGGCGACAACCCAGCAATACAAGACGCCATCGCTCCAGGCACCGTCGTCGGGGCACACCGAGTCGCTGTCAAAGAGCGGCACGCGAAACCAACGTTCGGCGCCGTCGAGGGTTGGTTCATCCTTGCTCACGGTGCCGCCGGCAAAAAGATAAAATTCGCCTGCGCGCAAGATCATGGTTTGCGACGGCGTTGCGGCCCCGCTTTGGCCGTCGATGTCGGTGGGCCATCCACTTACGACGTAGCCAATCACGCCGGTGCCGTATCGCTCCTCGATGACCTTGGTCGTCCAATCAAACGATTTTGATTCGACGCGTTGGGATTCGGTGTTGTATGCAGTGACCGTGGCTCGGTACTTCCAGGTTGCGCCTTTGGCCAGCGGTAATGGATCTTCACCGCGCGGCTGGCTCTTTTGAAATAACCCGCAACTGAGCCCCGAAAAAAATACGAGTGCCGTCACGACGACGACGAGGTTGCGCGACGACGCGTTCATTTCGCGCTCGACGTTACCCCATTTATGGTCGCGGAACGTACTATTATTGTTGGGTTTTGTAATTCCTGGTAGGTCGGACGGGCAAGTCATGCTAACGGTGCGCCGTGGCGCTCGCCCCCGGCAAGCCGTTGTTCTCCTATCGCCCCTTTTGGGCGAAGCGGTTTGGACCTGCGCCTTTTTTGCCCACCAGCCGCGTCGAGATGGACGAGCTGGGTTGGGGCGAATGCGACATCATCATCGTCACCGGCGACGCCTACGTCGACCACCCCTCTTTTGGCATGGCAATTATCGGCCGCGTGCTAGAGGCGCAAGGGTTTCGCGTCGGGATTATCAGCCAGCCAGACTGGCGCAGCGCCGAGCCCTTTGCGGCGTTGGGCCGCCCGGCGCTGTTTTTTGGCGTCACCGGCGGCAACATGGACTCCATGGTCAACCGTTATACAAGCGACCGCAAGCGCCGCTCGGATGACGCGTACACGCCGGCTGGGGAGGGCGGGCGTCGGCCAGATCGCTCGGTCTTGGTCTACTCCCAGCGCTGCCGCGAAGCCTTTGCCGACGTGCCGATTGTCATCGGCGGCATCGAGGCGAGTCTGCGGCGCATCGCCCACTATGACTATTGGTCAGACCGCGTGCGGGCGTCGCTGCTGGTCGATGCCCAGGCCGATTTGCTCGTGTTCGGCAACGGCGAGCGTGCGATCGTCGAGGTGGCGCACCGGCTGGCGCGGCGCGAGCCGATCGCGAGCATTCGCGACGTTCGTGGCACGGCGTTTCTAACTACCGCGGCGCGCGACGGCTTTACGGTCATTGACTCGACGACGGTGGATGGCGTGGTGCCGACGTTGCCGGCGACGCCACCTAACCCATACCTCGATACGACGACGATGGCAGAGGCGGCGTGCGCAACCGGTGCCAACGCCCCGGCCGCGGCATCAGCGCCTGCCGCCTCGCCCTTGGTTCAATTGAAGCCACGCCGACAAGACCCCGCGACCACCGCGATTCGTCTTCCGGCCTTCGAAGACGTGGTGCGCGATCCGCTGCGCTATGCCCATGCCTCGCGCATCTTGCACCTGGAGGCAAATCCTGGCAATGCGCGCGCCTTGGTGCAACGACATGGCAAAGTCGATGTGTGGCTCAATCCGCCACCGATACCGCTCACCACGCCGGAGATGGACGCGATCTACGAGCTGCCGTATCAACGCATTCCACATCCAAGCTACGACGGCAAGATTCCCGCCTACGAGATGATCAAGCACTCGGTGACGATCATGCGCGGCTGTTTTGGTGGCTGCAGCTTTTGTTCAATCACCGAGCATGAGGGCAGAATCATCCAGAATCGCTCGGAGACGTCGATCCTGCGCGAAATCGAGCAGGTGCGCGACACGGCGCCGGGCTTCACCGGCATCATCTCCGACATCGGCGGACCGACCGCAAATATGTGGCGGCTGGCGTGCAAGAGCCGCGACATCGAGGCGTCGTGCCGCAAGCCATCGTGCGTCTATCCCGATATCTGCGACAACTTGCAAACCGACCATTCGGCGCTCATCTCGCTCTACCGCAAGGCGCGCGCGTTGCCGGGCATCAAGAAGATCTTGATCGCCTCAGGCGTGCGCTATGATCTGGCGGTGCGCTCGCCGGCGTGGATCGAGGAGCTCGCGGCGCATCATACCGGTGGCTATCTAAAGATTGCGCCAGAGCACACCGAGGCTGGCCCGCTGCGCCACATGATGAAGCCCGGCATAGGGGCGTTTGACAAATTCAAGGCCATCTTTGACAAGGCCACCAAGGCCGTCGGCAAAGAGCAATATCTCATCCCGTATTTCATCGCGGCGCATCCCGGGACGACCGATCTTGACATGCTCAATTTAGCGCTTTGGCTCAAGCGCAATGGCTTTCGCGCCGATCAGGTGCAGGCCTTTTTGCCGGGGCCGATGGCCACCGCGAGCACGATGTATCACACCGGCTATAACTCGCTTAAGTCGCTAAAGGCCGCCGAACGCGTCGAGGTGGTCAAAGACCCCGAGCAGCGTCGGCTGCACAAGGCGTTTTTGCGCTACCACGACGCCAACAATTGGCCGCTGCTGCGCCAGGCGCTTACGCGCTTGGGGCGGGCCGAGCTCATCGGCAACAGCAAGCATCACCTAATCCCGACCTATCAGCCCCTGGGCACCGGCGACGCCGCGGAAGGGCGGCGCGGCCCAACTAACGCCGCGCGCGGTGGCAAAGGGCAGGGCCCACGGCGCGGCGCGATGTTGACGCAACATACCGGCCTGCCGCCGCGGCGAAGCTCCTAGCCATAGCCTCACGCGCTGCAAACAAGGTATAGTTGCGCCGTGTTCGCGATCTACACCGGTTGCCTGATTCAGATCATTCCGATGCCACCGCTGGTGTTGCCCTCGTTGGTAGCGCCGCAATCGCTTACCGGCAAGGCAACCAAGACGCAGGTTGGATCGGTGCCGGCGTGCCTCGAAGGCGACGAGCTGCCGCTAACCGTGAAGATGCCATGCACCGTGCCGTACATGTTTGGGCCCTTCGTTGGCGGCATGGGCCACATCGAGCTGATGGGGCCGAAACTGCCGTCAGACTTCTACACAAAAGCGACGAGCAGCAACAAGAAGATGTTGCGCGTTGGTGGTGGCGGCAGTGGCATGTGCCCACTCATGTTTTGCGTCGACGTGCCAGCGATGAATCCGGCGGGCGTGCCCGATCCCATGATGAAAAAACCAATCAACGCGCAATACTTGCCACCCCCGCTCATGGTGCAGGCGCCGGCTTGACCGGCCGCCACACGAGCCGCACAAATGAGGGCACCTGAGGTCAACGAACCCCAATGACTGCTGCGACGGCGTGCCTCGCGGGCGGTAGGGCCGCCATGGCTCGCTGAGCCAGCCCCCTCGTTCAACTTTCTCCTGGCACTGAAATTGCTTTAGTTAGGCAGCCAATGCCTCGACGTCTTTCGCTCTGGGTCGCCACCGCCCTGGTTTGGGTGAGCCTGCTTGGCTTCTTGCTGGGCGGGCTGCCACTGGCTGGCGGCTGGTCGGGCCTGCACGCGCGCGACGCCGCCGCGGCGGCCGTGCGCAAGGACAAGCAGCCGGGCCTGATGGCGGTCAAGCGCCAGGCCACGCGCGCGGCAAAATCGAGAAACTTCGATACGCGGCGAGACGATGCGCTGTCCGATTCGGCGCCTCCACGCCTCGCGCGGACAAAGCCAAAGCTCAATGCACCGAAAAAATCAACACGGTTTTCGCGGGCGGTGCATAAGGTTGGCGTGGCTGTTGATCGCACGGCACAGCGGCTGGAACGCGTTGGCGCCGCGTCGCGCTACAAGTCCGTGCAAACTTTCACGCGCCGCTTCGCGCGCGCGCTGAGCCTGTTTTTTGGCGAACAGACGCTGGTCACTTCGTCACTTCGTTTTGGCATGGGTCTAGGAAAATCGCTGCCTGGACCGCTCGAGGTGCTTGGTGGGGTGGGGGCGGCGTTCAATCTTTGGAGCGGCTCCGTGCAATATTATGAGAGCCACGTGCCCGTCCGCGGCAAGACCAAGCATCTCAACGCCGGAATTGGCCTAAGCACGGTGGTCTACGGCGTGGCCTACGATAGCCGGCGCGAGGTGACCCAATCATTGGGCATCTCGTTGTTTAGCGGCACGATAAGCCCGCGGCGGTTTGCGCTGAGCAGCGGCATTCCGCTGTTGTTTGGCATCGCCTTGGGTGAGGACAGCGGGCTCAATGGCCGGGACTATAATCGCGGTCCATTTTTTCGCGTGACCTCGCGCATCCTGCCGCTCGTCAATATGAGCATCGAGCTATACTATCGACCGCTAGGGGCGCTGACAGCCAAGCTGCGGCCATATGCGATCAAAGCGCGCGATTTCAACTTGCGCGCCGCGCAGTGGGCGAAGGCAAAGCTAGCATGGCTAATCCCGGCGTGGCGTGCGCCAGCCGACAGCGACAAGGTCGACGTACCCGCGAAGGCGGCCAACGGCGCGCGGGCGACGACCAAGGTAAACTCGCGGCTTACGTCGCTAGGCGCGCATGTTGTCTTCAAACGCGGCGAGCGCGGCAGTGCTGCCCTTGCCCATGGCGATCACGATCTGCTTAAACGGCTCGGTCGTCACGTCGCCCGCGGCGTAGATGCCCGGCACATTGGTGCGGCCCTTGCCGTCAACGACAATCTCGCCAAAGCGGTTGGTTTCCACCAGATCCTTGATAAAGCCGCTGTTGGGTAACAGGCCAATCTGCACGAAGACGCCGTCGAGCGCGACGTCGTGAAGCGTTTCACTCGGGCGATCTTGATAGCGCAGGCCGGTGACCTTGTCGCCGTCGCCGAGCACCTCGGTGGTCTTGGCGTTGGTGATGACGGTGACATTGCGGCGCGCAGTGAGGTTTTTGACCAGCACGGCATCGGCCTTGAGGGCGTCGGAAAATTCGACGAGCGTGACGTGCGAACAAATATTGGCGAGGTCGATGGCAGCCTCGACGCCGGAATTGCCACCTCCAATAACCGCGACCGCACGGCCCTTGTAAAACGGGCCATCGCAATGCGGGCAAAACGCGACGCCGCGGCCGAGGTATTGCTTTTCCCCCGGCACGTTTAGCTCGCGCCACTTGGCGCCGGTGGCAATGATCAGCGAGGGCGCGGTGACGACCTCGCCGCCCTGCAAATGAAGTTCTTTTTCCGCGCCGTTGATGATCTTGTCGACGCGGCGGTGTTCGAGCACGTCGATGGGATAGGCCTTGAGATGCCCGGCGAGGTCGGCCGCAAGCTTGGGACCTTCGGTGTAAGGCGTGCCGATGAGATTTTCGATGCCAAGCGTGTCTTGCAGCTGGCCGCCCATGCGCTCGGCTACGATGGCGGTGCGCAAGCCCTTGCGCGCGGTGTAGATGGCAGCAGAGGCACCGGCAGGGCCGCCGCCAATGACGACCACGTCGTAGGCCTTGACCGCGACCGCACCGCCCGTTGCGGCTTGCGGCGCGCTGCCGAGCATATTCTCCAGCGCCGCGACCAGCTCGGCGAGCGAGGTCTTGCCGACCGAGAGCAGCTTGTCGCCGGCAAACACCGATGGCACGGCCTGCACGCCGAGCGCGTTTACCTCGGCCTCGGCGAGCGCGCCGTCGATTATCTCGTGGGATAGGCCGGGGTTGAGCAATGCGACGACATTGAGCGCCTGCACCACGTCGGGGCAGTTGGTGCACGACAGCGACATATATGTGCGCAGCGTTGCGGGACCTGAAATAGCCGCGATGCGCCGCGCAAAGCCCTCGTCGGGCATCTTGCCCTGACCGTCGGCGTTTAAGATCGCGAGCACCAGCGAGGTAAACTCGTGGCCGCCCGGCACCGCGCGAAACGCAATGCCCGTGGGCTTACCGTCTTTCACCAGCTCAAGCCGCACGCCCTCGACCTTGTCGCCAACAACTGCCGCCGTAATCTTCTCCGACGTCGACGCAATGGCGGTCGCCATGTCGACCAGCTCCGCCTGGTTGTCATGGTCACTGGGCCTTACCCGCAGCTCAATCGCCGCCTTAAGCGACCCAAACGCCCCGCGCAGTTGTTCAAGAATGTCTTGGTCAAGCATAAAGGTCCCCCTACGCAGGTCACTGGCGACCTGAAGTTCTTGTTTCTAAAAGGTGTCGTCAAGCGATGACGGAATCGCCGAGGTCAAGGAAGCCAGGCGAGAGGTCGAGGAGTTACCTCCTGGTAATGACGAGACCGAACGCTGCAGCTGACGCCGAGATCGGTGATTCCGTCGAGCGCCCGCGCGTTAGATTTTGCCGACCAGATCAAGACCCGGCTTGAGGGTCTTCGCCCCTGGCGTCCACTTGGCTGGACAGACTTCGTTTGGATGCGCGGCGACGAATTGCGCGGCCTGCACCTTGCGCAGCAGCTCATCAGAGTTGCGGCCGATGCCGTTGTCGTGGATTTCGGCGATCTTGATGGTGCCCTCTGGGTTGGCGACAAAGGTGCCACGATAGGCCAGGCCGGCCTCTTCGATGTGCACGCCAAAGAAGCGCGACAGCGTGCCCGTCGGATCGGCGAGCATAGGGTAGTTGATTTTCTTGATCGTCTCCGACGCGTCGTGCCACGCCTTGTGTACGAAGTGCGTGTCGGTGCTAACCGAGTAAACTTCGACGCCCATTTCCTTAAACTGTTTGTACTTGTCGGCGAGGTCGCCAAGCTCGGTCGGGCAAACAAAGGTGAAGTCGGCAGGGTAGAAGAAGAAGATCGACCATTTGCCAAGCACGTCTTTTTGCGTGACGGTCTTGAATTCGCCGTTGTGATACGCCTGGACTTTGAACTCTGGGATTTTGCTGTTGATGATGCTCATGTTGGTCTCCTAGTGGGTTTCATGCCGCACGGGGCGGCGGGGTAACGCGGGCGAACCATAGCAAGTCTTGGGTTCGTTGCCCGTCTCTCATACACCAATCTAGCGGTGGTTTTGTTATAGGTAAAATACATCATTTGTATCGCAGTGATAGTCATTGGCTATCAAGCGTTGAAACGCCCATCACATCTTAGAACTAGCCGAAACTATTGGCTCAGGCCGGGTATTGCTCGCGCATCGCGGCCGCCACCGCGGCAAGCGCCGCGCCCATGGGCGCCTGCTTGCGCCAGGCCAGCCCAATGACGCGATGGGGTGACGGCGCCGCCAACGCACGAATTACGAGCTTGCTGCGCTTGGCTTCAGTGGCGAGCGCCAGCTTAGGCAGCAGCGTCATGCCGGCGCCGGCGGCAACCATCTGCACCAACGTGCCAATGCTCGTGGCGCGAAATTCGAGTTCGTTGGCGCGGCCGCGTTGGCACACCGCGAGGGTTTGATCGCGCAGGCAGTGGCCCTCGTCTAGGAGCAGCACGTGCTCGCCACTGAGCTCCTTGATCGGCATTGGACTGGCAAGGGAGGCCAGCTCATGCGACGGCGGCATCGCGACGACAAAGTCGTCCTTGGCGATTACCTCGCTATGCAGGTGCGCGGTGGTGTCGTCGATGGCCAAGATCGCCGCATCGAGGTCGCCCGCAGCGAGCTGGCGCAGCAAGACCTCGGTCTTGTCCTCGACCCACAGCAAGGTGAGCTTAGGAAAGCGTCTGCGTAGGGCAGGCGAAATGGAGGGAAGCAGATACGGCGCAATGGTCGGGATCACGCCGAGCCGCAGCGAGCCTTGCAACGGATCGCCCAGCGTCTGCGCCGCGTTAAGCAAGTCTTCGACATCGAGCAAGAGCTTGCTTGCGCGGCGGAGCAGCGCATTGCCGGCGTGCGTTAACATGACGTGTTTGGTGTCGCGCTCGAGCAGGCGGGTACCCAGCGCCTCTTCGAGCTGGGCGAGCTGGGCACTCAGCGAGGGCTGCGAGACGTGACACTGTGCGGCGGCCTTGCGGAAGGATAGCGCCCCGGCAACCGCGACGAAATATTGCAGCTGACGCAGCGAAATGGGCAGGGCGGCGAGTTTCACGGTGAGTGGCGCAGACTATGACATGGGCGAGGCCTATTGTCGGCGGGTGGAGGTCGATGTCGTCGCCGATTTGCGCTGGCTGTTGCTTTCGCCGCCGCTGCTCGGCGGCGACGACGAGTATCCTTGCGACAACGTCGTGTTCACGGCGGCCGAGCGCATGGAGCTCGAGGCTTGGCTGGAGGCGCTGGCTCAAGCGCCGCAGCCGCTGATCGACTTTTTGGCAAGCGCGCGGCCAAATCGCGAGGTGCCGATGCGGCTTGGGCGCTACGCCGAGCGGCTGCTTGCCTATTATTTAAACGCAGGCCCAATCCACCGCCTCGTCGCCGCCAATCTCCCGATCATGGCACCTCCCAACCGCGACGGCGGCATCGCCACGGATCACACCACCCTCGGGGAGATCGACTTCTTACTGACCGGGCCGGGCGGGCAGCGGTTGCACTGGGAGTTGGCGCTCAAGTATTTCGTGGCGCGAGATGTCGAGGCACCTGGCATCGACGACTATATCGGCCCCGACAGCTCGGAATCGTTTCGGCGCAAAGTCGAGAAACTGGTTCGCCACCAAGTGCGGCAGGCGCCACCGCCGCCCTACGATGATCGCGCGTGGGCTTCTCAATTATTCGTGCGCGGTCAAATGTTCTATCGCCTTGGACGGCAGGTGACGGCGTGCTCGGTATTGGCGCAAGCCCACGGGCGTGGGTTTTGGGTGCCGTTTGCGGCTTTGCCCGAGCTACAGGCGCGACCCCGCGCGCATGGCTTTGTCATCTTGCCCCGCGCGCAATGGATGGCGCCGCGCACCCACCAAATCGCGATGAACGTGGCGCAAATCGCCGCCGAGGTTAGCCGGTTGTGGCAGGTCGCCGAAGCGGCGCGACCTCAAACGCCGCGTGCCGGCCTTATGATCGCGGAGGTAGCGCCTCGCGCGGACGGTCAGGGCCATGACGAGGTCGCCCGCGGCTTCGTCATGCCCGACTAACCCAAAACGCACAATCTAAGATCCAATATGACGGAGAACAGAACGCAGTGGGTGGCGGAGATTGCGGTGCACGCCTGCAGCGATGCCGAGGCGCAGCCGTCTGGCTGTAACGAGGCTCGCGAAGCCGTACACCGCAAGATCCCCACCCACTGCGTTCTGTTTAGTTTTCGGCGAGCACGATCACACGGTCGCCAGGCGCAAAGGTCACCGCCGCGCGCTTGTCGGGATTAATGACGATGCCATACCCCTTCTTGGCGTCAAACTGGTTGGCGATGATGCGGTACCCAATCGCGGTCTCGCCCCGCGCAAAGGCGCTTTCGGCGAGTGTGTAAAACGACATCGGGTGGCCCGGATAAACGTAGTCGGTGACCGGCTTGAGATAAATCTCCGACCCTTCGGACTCAAAGAGGGTGTCGAACACGCGCATTAGGTGCTTGTTTTCGCTGACCTGGCTCATGAGCAGGCTCACCAACTTGTCGCTGACGATGAAGTCGTCGGCCTGCGTAGTCTCGGCGAGCTCGCGATTGCGCACATCGAGCACCTCGCTGACGATGTTGAGGTGCTTGCCCGAGATTTGCGAGATGTTGCGCAAGTGGAGCAGCGTGATCAGGGTTTGCGTATCCGCGTCCTCGTCGTTCATGGCGCCGCGATAGCACATGAGCAAGATGTGGTCATACGAGGTGTAGGCGAGCGCATCGAGCACGCTGCGCGCCGTGGTGTCGGCGTGGCGATAGCCTACCTTTAGGTTTTTAAGCGAGGCCGAGGCCTCGGTCACTTGCTTGGCCACGTCGATCGAACTCACGATGTCGATGCGCGAACCGGCCAGCACATAATTGTCCATCTCGCGAATCACGAGGCGGGCGCGATCGTTCCAGCCGAGCAGCAGCGTGTTCTCGGTGCGCTGCTGCGGCGGGTTGCCGCGGGCAAATAAATTAGGCTGCACCTCGTGCGGCTGCGGTGGCGGACCAAAGGCGATGGCGCTGTCGTCCTCCGCGATCACGACCAGTTGATCGCGCGCGTCAAGTACCTGATGCGGTGGGGGATTTACCATGACCTTGCCCGCACCGTCCATAATCGCCAGCACCGCGCATTGTTGATAGCAAAGCGCCGCCTCGCGATAGGTGCGGCCGGCAAACGCGCCCGCGGGCGTGAAGTACATCTCCATGCCATCAAAATCCAGCAACTCTTGGTAGACCGCCGAGAGGCCAGATTGGCGACATGTTTGCACCACCACCTTTGCGATCAGCTCATCGCTGCTAATCAATTCGAGTTCATTGCCGCCCACCATCTTGGTGACCTCGAGATTTTTGCTGGCTTTGATTTCGGCCGTGATGTGGTAAGGGGCGCGCTTGCGCTCGGCGTTATTGGTTAGCGCCAGAATGGTCTTGAGGGTTTGGGCGTCGGGGTTGGCGCTCTCCTCGGGCGTGAGGATGACGATCGACTTAGCCTCATTGGGGCTGCCCGCGGCCAGATTGGCCGGCACCGCCGGATTGCCGCTGCGACAAATGATCTTGGTGTTCTTCCACGCCGGCACCTTTTCGCGCAGCTCGTCCTCCATGGCCACCTTGTCGCGGTCGGCGAGGACGACGATGCGCGGCCGGGTTGCGCTTTCATTGGCAATGATCAGCTCGCTGATAATGGTCGAGACCTTGCTCGACCACCCCAGGATGAGGGTGTGGTCCTCCTCGATAACGATCGATCTACCTTTGCGGAGTTCGTCGAGCTTGGTCTCCAGGCCGCTCGAAATAATACCAATTAGGGTCGACACGATAAAAACCCCGGCGATCGTGACGGCCAGCATGACGACGCGAAAGGCCCACCCCGTGTCGCCGCCCATGGTGCCGGCATCGAGCGTGCGCATCAGGCTCTGCCAGGCGTTTTCAATAAACGACGCGTCGCCGCCGCCGTCTTGGATAATGCCGAAGACCGACAGAATGACGGCCGCGAACAGCAAGATGACGATGGTCACCGCGGCCAACCACGCGATCATTGCGATCGCGCCCTTGGACATCGAGTTGTCAAATGCGTAGCGAAGCTTTGCCCGTACCCCGTGTTCCGCCATAATGCCGCGTGCTCCTTGGGCGGCAGTATGCCAAGCCCGGCGCCCAGCCGCAGCCCGGCATCCGGTAATTAACCGCTACGGCCGCGGAAAACATGGCCTTACATCGCAGCTATCGTCAGATCGCGGCGCCGCGCGCCGCATTGGTGGCTGCCTTACATTTTTGGCATCAGGACGGTGTCGATGACGTGGATCGTGCCGTTGCTGGCGGCGATGTCCGTCTTGACAACCGTCGCGCCGCCGACCTTAACGCCGGCGGTGGTGTCGATCGCGAGGGCCGCGCCGTTCACAGTGGCGAGTTCTTTGGCGGCGGTGACATCGGTCGCCAGCTTGCTGCCGCCAAGCACGTGGTAGGTGAGGACCGCCTTGAGTTTGGCTTTGTCGGCGAGCAGCGCATCGAGGTCAGCCTTGGCGATCTTGGCGAACGCCTCGTCGGTAGGGGCAAAGACGGTGAACGGGCCGGCGCCATTGAGCGTCTCGACTAGGCCCGCGGCTTCAACGGCGGCGATCAGCGTGTTGAAGTTGCCGGCTGCCTTGGCGGTGTCGATGATGTTCATAGCGACAGGCGCTGGGGTTGGGGCAACTTCGGCAGGCTTGGCTTCAACCGGCGCTGGCGCTGGGGTCGGCGCTGGGGCTGGCGTTGCGGCTTCTTCTTTTTTGCAGCCAACAATTGCGACGAGGGAGAGGGATAGGACGATTGACGATAATTTCTTCATAGATATTTGTTCCTTCTGGCCCGGTTAACGCGGCAGGTGAGCCTTGGTTACGCCAAACGCGCGATGGACACGTCGCGATGTTTCTTTTTTCGCCGGCGATTACGCGGATGACGACAAAGTTTTACGATTGGTTAAATGGCAGCCGCCATTTAATTCCACGACGCTCCGCGCTGCCTGGCCAGCAATGAATTTGCATCTGAAACACACCAAAATGCACTTTAGAAGCAGCGAGTTGCGCTTAAAGCGGCGTCCAGAATGCAAATTGGGCGCTGAAGAGTCTGCATGTGGTTGAAAATACTTTTAACGCGGTATGGCACGCGTTCTGCAATGACTCTAGGCACACAACAAAAACAAAAAAGGAAAAAAATGAGAAAGCTAAATTCAATAATGCTTCGTGCCCGCGTCGCCGACGCTGACCGCCAGAATCCCGCAGGGGCCAAGGCTTTTGTCTCCTACGGAGACGGCAACTAGCCGCAATTTCCGCAACGACGTTGCGCGGATGGGAGTGACTCGTTTCCTCCACCGAGACAGCGCCGTATCGGTCCATTTGCAGCCTAGTCTTGCCCCAGCCAGCTCTAAGCGACACGTTCTTCCTCCTCCTCCTCCTCCTCCTCCCACGGGTCGTGTGAGCTTGCTAGCGTCCAACTAGGTTTCTTATCCACTGACGGCGCGTCTCGCGTAAGCGAGCGCTCTCGAGCTGCCTCCTAAATGAGTTGTTGGCCTCTATGCCACGGCTCGTCAGGGTTGCAGCTTTTTTCGTTGCTACGTCGCCTTGGCGTAGTTCATGACGAGATATAGCCAGCAGTCGTCTTTGCCGGGGTTTTCGTAGGCGTGAACCACGTCGGCGGCAAATTCGATGGCATCGCCCTTGGCGAGTTCGAAGCGTTGCGCGCCAACGGTTAGCTCGAGCCGGCCGGCGGCAACCACCAGGTTTTCGCGGGTGCCCGGTTGGTGCGCTTGCGCATCCTCACGGCTGTGGGGCGCGATATACAATTCATAGAATTCAGCGCCCAAGGGGCCGCTAGGCGTGCCGAGGGCGCGCGACGAAAAGCGACCATCGCCGCCGACGATTCGTTTGGCGCCGCTGGCGCGAAGCAGGTTGATGGTGCCAGGCGCCGACGTCGCAAGGAGATTTGAAAATGGCACGTCGAAGGCGCGCGCGAGGCGCCAGATAAGGCTGACGCTTGGCGAGGTCTTGCCGAGTTCGAGCTGCCCCAGCAAGTTGCGCGAAAGGCCTGTTAGGCGCGCCAGCGTGTCGAGCGTCAGGCCGCGCGCGCCGCGCAGATCGCGCAGATTGCGGCCGACGATGGTGTCGAGTTCGATTTCCGGCATGGCGCAGCCCGCAAGCTCGGCCGCGGGTGGAGGCTCGTCGGGTGCTTCGCTCGCATCCTCTGCCTCGGGTGCGCGTTCGATCGGCATCGCTGCGCTCGCCCACGCCAACATGCCGCCGTCGAGGCTATAAACGTCGCGGAGCCCCAGCGATTCGGCAAGCCCGGCCGCGGTTTGGCTGCGTACGCCGCGCGCGCAAATAAACAGCGCCCGATCGCCGCGCAGGCCCGCCCTGGTCGCGACCCGCAGCTCATCCAGCGGCAGGCTGCGAGCGCCCGGCACATGACCCGCGGCCCAATCGCGCCCATCGCGCACGTCCACCACATCAAGCCCACCTCCCGCGATGAGCTCCTGCGCCTGCTCCGGCGTCAAACTAACGGCCATCCGCTAATTCTAGCGCGAGTGGGCTTGGATTTTCAGCAAGGCCTCGACCAACGCGTCGATATCTTCGCGCGTGTTGTAAGGTGCGAGCGACGCCCTCACCGTGGCCTCGACGCCAAAGCGGCGCAAAATGGGCTGCGCACAGTGGTGGCCCGAGCGCACCGCGATGCCCTCTTTGTCGAGCATGCCGCCCACCTCCGTGGTGTTTTGGCCAGCTAAGACAAACGACAGCACGCCTGCCTTTTCGTGCGCCGTGCCGATCATCGTAAGGCCAGGCACGTGCTCGAGGCGCTCGGTCGCATAATGTAGGAGGCCGTGTTCGTAAGCGGTGACGCGTTCGAGGCCGACATTGGTCAGCCAGTCAAGCGCGGCGCCCAGGCCCACCGCGTCGGCGATGTTGCCGGTGCCGGCCTCAAACCGCGCAGGCGGTTTGTGATAGGTCGTGTTCTCAAAAGTGACGTCCGAGATCATGTTGCCGCCGCCTTGCCACGGCGGCATGCTCTCGAGGATTTCGCGCTTGCCGTACACCGCGCCAATGCCGGTAGGCCCAAATACTTTGTGCCCCGAGAACACGAAGAAGTCTGCGTCCAGCGCCTGCACGTCGACGCGCATGTGCGACACCGCCTGCGCGCCGTCGAGCATAACCTTGACGCCATGGCCGTGGGCGATTTGAATCATCGCGGCGGCTGGCGTCACGGTGCCGAGCGCGTTGGAGACCTGCGTCATCGCAACGAGCTTGGTCTTGTCGTTAAAAAGCTTGGCGTACTCGTCGAGGATGATCTGCCCGCTGTCGTCGACAGGCGCGACGCGCAACTTGGCGCCCGTCGCCTTGCACAGCATTTGCCACGGCACGATGTTGGCGTGGTGTTCGAGCCAGGTGATGATGATCTCGTCGCCGGGCTCGACAAACTTGCCGCCCCAGCTTTGCGCGATGAGATTGATGCCCTCGGTGGTGCCGCGCAGGAAGATGATGTTGTCTGTCGAGGGCGCGTTGATAAAGCGACGCACCGATTCGCGCGCATTCTCATACGCTTCCGTCGCGCGCGCGGCCAGCGTATGCGCGGCGCGGTGGATATTGGAGTTTTCGTGCGCGTAAAAATACGACAGGCGGTCGATGACGGCCTGTGGCTTTTGCGTGGTCGCGGCGTTGTCGAGCCACACCAGGCGCTTGCCGTGAACTCGCTCTTGCAGGATTGGGAACTCGTGGCGAATCATCAGCGGATCAAGCGGCTGATCATCGCGGAGGGCTTTGGCGGCGCCGTCGTCGCCCGCGGGTTTCACAGCAACGAGCGAGGTGAAATCGCTCGGCAACGCTAGCGGCGCGTAAAGATGATCAAACGTCGGGGCCGCCGCAAACGGCGAAACGTCGGTGGTTGGCGCGGTGGTCGCTGTCACCAAGGGCAGCGACGTAGGCGCGTCCATGGTGGGATAGGCAGGGGCGCTAGCGACAGGCGTCGCTGGCGATGGGGTTGCTGGCGATGGGGTTGCTGGCGATGGGGTTGCTGGCGTTGGCGATGCCATCGGGACCGCATTCATTGGCGTCGAGACTGGCGTTGCAACCGGCGTCGCCACAGGTGTCACGCCCGGCGTCACGCCCGGCGCGCCAAACATTTCATTGGCGAGCTGCGACATCATCATCGCCATCGACGCAGGCTCGCCGTCGGGGACGGTCGGGGCCGTCGGCACGTCGGCCGCCGCCATGGAGAGGCCAGGCGTTGCCGTCGTGCCGGTTGGGCTGATACCGCCAGGATCACGCATATTTGTGGTAGTGGTCGATGGTCACGCCCTCGAGCACGCCGAGCGCGTCGTGGGTGAGCGCCGCCACCGAGCAATACAGCGAGATGAGGTATTGCGCGCCGCCGCTTTGGCTGATGCCCATGGGCCGCACCGAAAGGCTCGGGCTGACTTCGCCGGGGACGCCGGGCTGAAACAGGCCAACCACGCCGCGCTTGCGCTCGCCGACGCGCATGAGCAGAATATCGGTCTTGTTACCCTTGATCGGCATCTTGTCGGACGGCACCAGCGGCAGGCCGCGCCAGGTGAGAAACGACGCGCCAAATAGGTTCACCGTTGGAGGTGGCACGCCGCGGCGCGTGCATTCACGACCGACCGAGGCAATTGCCTTGGGATGCGCGACGAAAAATGCCGGCTCTTTCCACACCGTGGCGATGAGCTCGTCGAGGTCGTCGGGCGTCGGCGGGCCAACCCGCGGCTTGATGCGCATGTCGGGGTCGACATTGTTGAGCAGGCCATAGCTGCGATTGTTGAGCAGCTCGCTCTCTTGTTTTTCCTTGAGCTTCTCGACCGTGAGCGCGAGTTGCTCTTTGACTTGGTCCATCGGGCTGCGAAACAGATCCGAAATGCGCGTGTCGACTTCGATGGTGGTGGCGATCGAGCTGAGCACGTATTCGCGCGGTTGCGTCTCGTAGTCAGACAGGCCAACCGGCAACGGCTCGCCGGGCTCGGGGCTGCACTTGGCGGCGAGCTCGTCGTCGAGCGCTTGGTTGAGGCGATAGACGCCGGCTTCCACGGGCGTCCACGGAATCATCTGCGTGATCCAGCGCGGCGTGGTGCCGCGCCAAATCGGCGGCGTCTTGGTGGTGTTAGAGAGTTGG
This sequence comes from Myxococcales bacterium, assembly GCA_016716835.1. Lineage (NCBI taxonomy): Bacteria > Pseudomonadati > Myxococcota > Myxococcia > Myxococcales > Myxococcales bacterium. The sequence continues at coordinate 108,877 of JADJUW010000002.1, forward strand.
CGGGCGGCTTTTTCGCCAATGGTGCGTTTTGGATCGGCCATGGTTGGTTGCTTTCTGGCGCGACCCTAATGGAGGTCTCTGACACAGACAAGCGCCTGCGCCAACGACTACGGCGCGGCGTAAGCCGCGGCCGCCATTCCATTGTTAATAAACTATTACAACGACAGCGATCGCACGCGGCGCCGACGCGCGGCGAGGCCAATCCCTACGACCAGCAGCGCCGGCAAGGTTGCCCCCGCACCACCGCCTGGCCCCGCCTGACAGCCACCGCCGCGCACGAAGGCGTTGTCGCGGAAGCCGTCGTTGTCGTCGTCCTCGTCGCAGGCATCGCCAAAGCCGTCGCCGTCGAGGTCGCGCTGGTCGGCGTCGGCGTCGAAGCGGCAGATGTCGGTGCCGTCGGCGACCCCGTCGTTGTCACTATCGACGTCCTGGAAGTCGGGGGTGCCGTCGTCATCGGTGTCGGTCGGCGTAAAGCCAGGCGTGCCGCTGTCGGGCGCGGTCTCGACGTCGTCGCACAGGCCGTTGTCGCCAACGCCCGACGGGCAGTCGATGACGCCATCGCCGTTGCCGTCGGGTTGGCCATGGCCCGCCTCGTCGGCATCGGTCAGGCCGTCGTTATCGCTGTCGGGGTCAAGGCTGTCTGGCGTGCCGTCGGCATCGGTGTCAACGTCGCCGTCGCCCTCATCGGCGTCGGGAATGCCGTCGTTGTCGTCGTCCAGATCGATATCATCAGGGATGCCATCGCCGTCGTTGTCGCCCGCCTCGGGCACCGCGATACCATGGCCATCGAAACCATCGATCGGATCGACGACGCCGTCGTTATCGACGTCGCCACCGTCGCATTGATCGTCGGCGGGCGTCGTATCGACGCAGCCCGAAATGTCCGTGTCCGGATTTCCGTCGTCGTCACTGTCGGGGTCGCGAAAATCGGGGAGGCCGGTGCCATCGGCGTTGGGCGGCACGGTCGGCGTTGGGTCGCCAAACGCGGGGTCGCCATCGAGGCTATCTACCAAGCCGTCGCCATCCGTATCAGGGCCGTCGCATACGCCATTTTCCCCGGCATCGGTGCAGCCCGACGCTAGCTCAACGATGTCGAGCAGGCCGTCTTGGTCGCTGTCGAGGTCGCGATAGTCGGGCACGGCATCGCCGTCGCTATTAGTTGGTGCGCCAAGCGTGGCGTCGTCGGCGAGGCCATCATCATTGGCATCGGGGCCGTCGCAAAGCTCGTCGGCCGGCGCGGTGTCGACACAGGCGCTGCCGCCTTCGAGGCGATCGGAACCGCCATCATTGTCGCTATCGAGATCGCGATAGTCGAGGTGGGTATCGCCATCGGTGTCGGGCGGCGTTTGGTTGGTCGCCGCGTCGGCCAGGCCATCGCTGTTGGCATCCGGGCCGTCGCACATGGCGTCGAGCGGGCTGGCGTCGGCGCAACCGCTGGCGCCTTCAATGACATCGGGGATGCCATCGTTATCGCTGTCGAGGTCGCGAAAATCCGCGAGGCCGTCGCCGTCGGTGTCGAAGGTGCCTTCCGTCGCATCGGCGAGGCCGTCGCCATCGGCATCGAGGTCTTGGTAGTCGAGCAGGCCATCGCCGTCGGTGTCTGGCAGCGTGGCGGCGGCATCGTCGGCGAGGCCGTCGCCATCGGCATCGGCGCCGTCGCAGCGGCCCAGCGGCACGGCCACGTCGGCACAGCCGGCGTCGCCTTCCAGCAGGTCGGTCAGGCCGTCGCCATCGCTATCGAGCTCGCGCACGTCGGGCACGCTGTTGCCATTGGTATCGACGTCGCCCTCCTGGGCATCGCGCAGGCCATCGCCGTCGGCATCGCGGTCGAGAAAATCCGGGAGGGCGTCATCGTCGGTGGCGCGCGTTGCGTCAGGGCCGCTGCCGTTGCCGTCGTAGTCGACGACGCCAGAATCGGCAGAGGTTTCGTTCGCGTTGCATAAGCCATTGGCGCCAAAGTTGCCGGCGCAATCGATGATGCCGTCGGCTGGTCCAACGTCGACAATGCCGCCGTTGCCCTCCCAGGTGTCAAAGAGCAAGTCGTTGTCGCTGTCGAGGTCGATATGATTTGGTGAGCCCTCGCCATCGCGGTTGAAGTCGAGGCCGGGCGCGTCGCAGATGTCGTCGACGTTCACATCGACGCAGATCTGGGCGGCGCCATCGCCGCGATCGTCGCGATCGAGAAAGTTCGCGACGTCGTCGCCGTCGTTATCGCCGTCGGGGTCGAGGCCAAGCAGATTCTCCGCGGTATCGACGATGCCATCGTTGTCGTCGTCAAGATCCGAGGGGTTGGGGGTGCCATCGCCGTCGCTGTCGGGCGCATACACCACGGTGAGCACGGCGTCGTCGCAATCTGGGATCACTGGGTTGTCGTCGCAGGCCAAGTAGTTTACGCGATAGATGCCCGCGATGCTGGCATTGTTGGGGGTTACGATAATGTCGCCGCCAACCACGCTAGCCGTTGCGCCAACAGGATTCGACGTGATGGCGATGCTGATATTGTTGAGGGCATCGTCGACGTCGGAAAATGAGTTCGCGATGGCGGTGGTGACCGACGCCGTGCCAATGGTGACGACCGAGCGCGCGTTGCTAAGGCTGGTTACATTGCAGCTCGAGGGGCCATAGGGCGCGAGATTGGTGTAACGGACCTGGTCTTGCGACAACAAATAGAAGGCGGCCTCGCCGGCGGGAAATACGTCGCCGGTGAACTCGCCGGGAAAATCGGTGGGCTCCAGATCGAGCTCGAGCTGATCGTCGATCCACAGCAGCAGGCGCCCCGGCCGGTATTCGATGCGCGCGGTGTAGGTGGTGTTGTCCGCCCAGCCGGTGGTGCCAAATCGGCGGCCAGTGGTGAGCTGACGCGAATAGGTCGTCGGATTTAGCTGCACCCGCTGTTGGATGTCGTGCGACACCGAGCTGCCATTGTTAGGCGCGCCGCGCACGTGGGCGACCCGCAAGCCGGCGGGTTGGCCAGATTGCGCGGCTTGCTTCCAATCGATCACGATCCAGTCCGCCGAAGCATTCGACGAATCGCCCGCGTTAAAGCCGAGGGCGAAGCCCATGAGGTCATCGTCGTTGGTGGTTTGCACGTTCATTTCCGTGAGATACGTGCCGCGCTGGCCATCGTCGCCAAAGCGCGCGATGGTGGGCTTGTTGGTATTGACGGTCTGTACGCCAGTTGCGGGCGGGGTCAGCGTCCATGCAGCGTTGCCACCGGGAAAGTCTTCAATGGTGAGGTCGTCGAACGAAAAGGCGCGGGCGCATGAAAACTCGGCCTCGAGGTCACAGCTTGGCGAACAACCGTCGCCGGCGATGGCGTTGTCGTCGTCACAATCCTCCGAGGGCGCAACCATGCCGTCGGGCACGCCGCCAAGACACGCCGCCTCGGCGTCACGTGCACCGACCGCGACCATCATGGTTACTAGAACAATCAATGTCGCGACTTGCGCTAACTTCGTCATATGTAAAGCGATCGTAGGGGCGCTGTGCGTGCTTGTCACGGTTGCGAGCGGCAGATGCGACGGCAAACGTATGATTTTATGACGTGCGAACTTCAAGAAGTTGGTTATTAATTACATGTACTTATAGTATTTGCATTTATGCGAATAGTAGTATATTTATAGTTTTGTGGTGGTAGAAGCGCAAAAGATGGGGGCGGCCGCGAGCAACAGCGACGAGCGGCCGAGCCAGGCGTTTGAAACCACGGCCAGGTGGGACCTCTACCGTGTGTTGGCCGAGCCGATTCGGCTGAGGCTTCTCGCACTCGCATCATTCGAAGAGCTGTCGATCGGCGAGTTGGCGCAGCTAACGGGAGAGAGCCAACCCAATGTGTCGCGCCATATCGCCTCGCTGCGCCAGGTTGGCCTGGTCACGGGCACCAAGCACGGCACGCGCAGCATGGTGCGCATGCATCCCGGTGTGGCTGACGACGCCATCGTGCGCGATGCGGTGACCAGCGGGATGCAACTGTGTCAGGCTGATGGCAGCGCCGCCCGCATCGCCATTGTGATTGCGGAACGTGACGCCGCCGCGCGTGAATACTTTGCGAGGCCGGTCGAGGTAAGTGAGTTTGCCCCGCCCGTCGAGAGCGCGGCGTATCTGACCGCCTTGTCGCATTTATTGCCGCACCGTGGGCTCGCGATCGACATCGGCACCGGCGATGGCGGCCTACTGGAAATCTTGGCGCCGTGTTTTGACCGCGTGATTGCCATCGACCGCTCCGAGGCGCAACTCGCGCTCGCGCGCGCACGCGTCGCCGCACGCGGCTTTGCCAACGTCGAACTCGGCGTGAGCGATCTCAGCGAGACGAGCCATCGCGGGCTGCCGCGCGGCAAGGCCGACGCTGTTTTCGCCGTGCGTGTGCTACACCATGCCGCGGTGCCGCGGAAATTGATGAAGCAGCTTTGGCACTATTGCGCGCCCGGCGGCGCCTTGGTGCTGATCGACTACCACGCACACGGCGATGAGAGCATGCGCGCGCAAGCCGACGTGTGGCTTGGTTTTTCACCTGACGAACTGCGCGAGCTCGCCGCGCAGGCGGGCTTTGTCGACGTTTGCGTCGCAGGGGCGCCGGCGCCCAAGACGGGCCCCGATGCGCACCTGGCATGGCAGATCATGGTCGCCAAACGACCCGCGGGTGGTGCCGCGTGATCGGCGCCGTCGTCAGCCGCATGCTTGCCGGGTGGCACAAACTCGTCAAGGCAGCGCTTTCCGGTAGCCAAACCGACGAACTTTCTATAAGCAACCAAGCAATCACTCAACCCAGCAGCGAAACAAGGAACGTTATGAGCACACCAACCAAAGACACCGCCAACTACAAAGTCAAAGACATCAGCCTCGCCGAATGGGGCCGCAAAGAGATCGGCATCGCCGAAAGCGAAATGCCGGGCCTGATGGCGTTGCGCCAAGAATTTGGCAAGTCGCAACCGCTTAAGGGTGCGCGCGTCGCGGGCTGCTTGCACATGACGACGCAAACCGCGGTGCTCATCGAGACGCTCACCGCGCTCGGCGCCGAAGTCACGTGGACGAGCTGCAACATCTACTCCACGGTTGATCAAGCCGCGGCGGCGATCGCTGTTACCGGCGTGCCTGTGTTTGCGTGGAAGGGCATGACCGAGGCCGAATACGAAGCCTGCCTCGAAGCGCAAATTTATGCGTTCAAGGGCGGCAAAGGCCCCAACATGATTCTCGACGACGGCGGCGACCTCACGGTGTGGATCCACAACAAGCATCCGCAATTGTTCACCGGCGACGACCCAATTCGCGGCCTGTCGGAAGAAACCACCACGGGCGTGCATCGCCTGTATGAGATGGCCAAGGCCGGCACGCTCAAGGTGCCCGCGATGAACGTCAACGACTCGGTCACCAAGAGCAAGTTCGACAACCTCTATGGCTGCCGCGAATCGCTAGGCGATGGCCTCAAGCGCGCCACCGGCGTGATGTTTGCCGGCAAGACGGCGGTAGTTGCCGGCTACGGCGACGTCGGCAAAGGCTCGGCGCAAGCCTTGCGCGCGCTCGGCTCGCGCGTGCTCATCACCGAAATCGACCCCATCTGTGCGCTGCAAGCCGCCATGGAAGGCTACCAAGTGGTCACCATGGAAGACGCGGCCCCCGTTGCCGACATCTTTGTGACGGCCACCGGCTGTAACGGCGTCATTCGCGGCGAGCATCTGATGGCGATGAAAGACCAAGCCATCGTTTGTAACATCGGCCACTTCGACACCGAGATCGACGTCGCGTGGCTCGAGAAGAATCCTGAGATCAAGGAAGTCAACATCAAGCCACAGGTTGACCAGTTCATCTTTGGCAACGGCAAGCGGATCACGCTGCTCGCCCGCGGCCGCCTCGTCAACCTCGGCTGCGCCAACGGCCACCCGTCGTTCGTGATGTCGTCGAGCTTCTCCAACCAAACTATCGCGCAAATCGAACTGTGGATGAACGCCAAGAACTACAAAGCTGGCGAGGTCTACGTGCTGCCCAAGAAGCTCGACGAGAAGGTCGCCGCGCTCCACCTCGGCAAGATCGGCGTCAAGCTCACCAAGCTGACCGCGGAACAGTCGGCGTATCTCGGCATCTCGACAGAGGGCCCGTTTAAGCCAGAGAACTACCGGTATTAGTTCGACGCGAGCGCGCGTCGCGTAACTACCATTGTACGCCGACGCTAAGCCCGATGCCAAAGATGGCGTCGTGGCTATTGGTTGTCCCGGCTGAGGTCTTGACCCGCCACGGCAACTTCATGTCGATTGGCGTTAGCGCGATTTGCACGCGTCGCCGGGTGCCAGGCTCCCACGTCAGGGAAGGCTCGATGAGAACGGCATCGACGGTCGCAGCATCGAATTTAAAATCATACGTGGCGCGATGGGCCTGCGCGAGGACGCGCACGCCAACACACCCCGCCTTGCCGCGAACGCAATGCCGGGCGCCGAGGCCAGCGCCGAGCGCAAAGACGCTGCCAGTGGTTTCATCGCCGTTTACGAGCCCACCATTGGCGGCGAAGATTGCGTAGTAGGGCGAGCCGCCGTGCCCGCGCCGGCCGAGCGAGGTTTCTAGTTGGAGCCGCAGCGTCGGATAGGACAGCGTGCTGGTATAGGGATTGGTTGCCGAGAAACCGTACGTTCGGCCGTCGAGGCGCAAGCCAAGTTGCGCGCCCCAACGGAGGCGAGGGGCGGCTGCGGTGGGAGGTGATGGTTCGGCACGAGCCTCCGATAGAGTTGGCGCGGCCAGCGCGGAGAACATCGCAAGCGGCGCGAGCCACGGCAGTCGTTGAAGCAGTGATTGGTGAAATATCATTGGCGCACCCAGTGCAAGCGAGGTGCCATGCGCATCGCGCAACATTGCGCACGCGGGACCACGCAAACCTCAACGTCGCTCGTCCGCGGCGGTGAAGATTTGTCAAAGTGTGTCCATGGCGTGTTCAATATTGAACGGTTCCCAAACGAACCAGATCGAGGACTCGGACATCAAAGTCAGGTTAAGGGGCACATTTCGTTTACAGGCAAGCAACACTGTCATGTGACGCCCATAGTTCGGGTGGCATCGATCTTGCTGGGTAGCGCGTCGCATGAAACGAACACTTATCTTCTGCACCGCGGCGCTGCTGCCTGGTTGTCTCGTCTTTGGCGATGTCGATGATCCTGAGCCAAGGCGATGTTACACGCCAGAAAGCATGGCGATCAGCCCTCACGATGGCGCGGCGAGTCGGCTCGAAGATGGCTATGCCGCTACCGTCGCGGTGGGCGGCACCTTGCGACTTAATGCCGACGGGCGGTCGAGTTGCGGCGCGATGCAAATTAGTGGCAGCCCGCTAGCGCCATTTGTGGCGCTAGACATCGACAATGTCCACACGGCCGAGCGCGAGCTGGCGCTGCAGGCAACCGCGGCCGCCGCGCCGCGCGTGATCGAGTTCGCGTGGGAGAGCGAACCCGAGGCGCGCTATGCCGCGACCGTTGCGGCCAAGCCCCTGACCGCAATTGAAATCGTTTCGTACTGGGACTATCTGCCGCGCGGCACAGAGATCGCGATGCTGCAAGCAGAGGATGCCGGCATGGTGATCGCATTATGGGCTGACGACGGCACGCGGCTCGTCGACGGCGCCATGACCGTGCAAATCAATGGTGCCGAGAACCTCGGCGGTACCGGCGAGCTGCTGCTGTGGGACTTGCTTTGGCTGGGGGCAACGAACGCCGATGTCGAGGTCGTCGTGCAGGCCGGCGATGGCCCGAGCACGACCCTACAAATTCCTGTCGTCGCCGCGGTAGAGTCGTTGGCGTTTGTCGAGCCATATGTAGCGCCGCAAAACGCAACGGTCGAAGTCTGTGTTAAGGCGCAGGCATCGGGTCGCGCCGTGCTGGGGTTGCATTTTGACGGCAGCGACAGCAACGGCGCGCTAGCGCCTGCCGTTGCCGACAACTGTTTCGTTGTCGAAACCGGCGGCAGCGACCTCGCGCTTGAGTTCACCGCTGGTGGGGTGACGGAGTCGCTGGTGTTACAGGTTGAGGGCGCTAACTGATTCGAGCCGCCACCTCGCGATCGGGCGAGGTGAGTCGTGGTAACTTGCCGGCCATGGCAAAACTAATCATGGCGCTGCTCGCGGCGATCGCTTTAACGGTTTCAGTTGCGCAGGCAGACATCGAGATTCGCAAGGGTGGATCGAGTTGGGCCAAGCTTGAAGATGACGGCACCATCCGCATCGGCGGCAGCTCGGTCGGCAAGTTTGAGTCCGATGGCACTGTGCGCAAGGGCGGCAGCTCGATTGGCAAAGTCGAGTCAGACGGCACCATCCGCAAGGGCGGCAGCTCGGTTGGCAAAATTGAATCAGATGGCACCTATCGCAAGGGCGGCTCGTCGATCGGCAAGATCGAATCGGATGGCACCATCCGCAAGGGCGGCTCAAGCTGGGGTAACGCGTCCAATTGCTGCGGCGGCCATGGTGGCAAGCGCGCGGTGGCGGCGGTGTTGACCTTTTTCTCCGACGATTTCTTTTAGCCCCATCGGTGCCAGGGTGGCGATTTGACGCATTATCCACGGCCGTTGGCGTGCTGGATGCCGCGCGTGCAAACACAAAAAATGAGCTACACTAAGCCCATGCGGCAGCGCGGTTTGGTGGCAGCGAGCTGGGCCTTCACCTTGGTCTTGGTGGCCGTGGTGACGCTTGCCGCCTGTAACGAAACCACCACCTTGACGGTTGAAGAGCTGATGTCGCCTGAGACGTGTCGTTCGTGCCATCCCAAGCACTACGATGAGTGGAAGTCAAGCATGCACGCCTACGCGTCAGACGACGAGGTGTTTGTCGCGCTCAACGCGCGGGGGCAGGACGACACGGGTGGCGAGCTTGGCTCGCTATGCGTGAAGTGCCACGCGCCGATGGCGTTTGCGCTGGGGCTGACGGTCGATGGCAGCAACATTCGCGACGTGCCGCAATGGGCAAAGGGCGTGACCTGCTATTTCTGCCATAACACGGTCGAGATCAACGGCACTCACAACAACCCGCTTAAGCTCGCCATGGACACCACCATGCGGGGCGGCCTGTATGACGTCGTCGAGAACTCGGCGCACGGCTCGACGTTTTCTGAATTGCTCGCCGGCGACAGCGACGCGTCGTCGCAGCTATGCGGCGCTTGCCACGACGTCGTCTCGCCGGCCGGCGTCAAAACCGAAACCACGTTTATCGAATGGCAGGCCAGCCTCTTTGGCCAACCCGGGCGCTCGCATCTCTCATGCGCGGAATGCCACATGACGCCGCGCACTGACTATGTTGCCGAAGGCGCGGGCATCAGCGCGCCGCTTCGCGAGTTTGGCCGCCGCGATCACTTGTTTGCCGGCGTGGACGTCGCGCTGACCCCCTGGCCGGGCATGGACGTGCAGCGCGAGGCGATCGAGACCAAGCTCGCCAATACGCTGCTGCCACGCATCTGCGTCACGCCGCTAAATGGTGGCGAAATCGCCGTGCGGTTAGACAACACCGGCGCGGGCCACACCTGGCCGAGCGGCGCGGTGCACGACAGGCGCGCATGGGTCACCGTGCGCGCGTTTGGTGCGGGCGACGAGCTCTTGTTTCAAAGCGGGGTCGTCGGCGAGGCGCAGGACCCCGAGGACATCGCCGATCCGTATTTGTGGAAAATCGGCAACGACAACTTCGATGCCAACGGCGATCCCGCCTTTTTTACGTGGACGATCGCCACGATCGTAAATCATCGCTTGCCGCCGATTGTGACCACAGATCCAAACGATCCTCGCTTCGACCATTCGGTGACCCGTGCGTATCCGGTGCCTGGACTGGCTGGCGACATCGAACGCGTCGAGATGGCGGTGTCGATTCGGCCATTTCCGTTTCGGCTCTTTGACGAGCTGACGGACAGCGGCCACCTTGCCGGCGACTTGGCGGTGGACCTAAAAGCCGCGTTGCCAACGCACGAGCTGGAGGGCACCAAGCTGGTGTGGACGGCCGCGGCCGCTGACGCCGGTGGCTGTGTTAAGCCGTAACCCGCCGCGCCTGCACGATTAGTTGCCGCCGACGCGCTTTCCGTGGCAAAACTAGCGCGAGGCCAAAATGAAGACGTTGCGCGCGCTCGGGTATTTTTGCGGTGTCGTTGGGATCGCGCTTGGCGGCTGTGAGCGCGACGCGTCGCGCGTGCCCGCGGGGGCAACATCACCCACCCAACGCGAGGTCGTCACACCGCCCCCGCCTGATCGAAGCGGCGAGCCGCAGCCACAAGACTATGTCGCGACGAGCAGGGCGATGGCCGCGGCGCTCGAGGCGCATCCCGGCACCGCGGCGCAATACAGCGAGCTTGCGTGGCTCGCCTATCTCGCGGGCGATTTTGCAATGGCGGACAACGCAGTTACCAAGGGTCTCGCGCTGGCGCCCTCGCCCAAGCTGAGGTCGGCGCTCTATTACAGCCGTGGTCGCGTGGCGCAGGCGGCGGGGCGTTTTCCCGAGGCGGCCGCCGCGTTAGGTGAGGCCGTCGCCGCAGATGACAATCCCGCGGCGCAGTATTGGCAAGGCGCCTTGCCGACCGACGGCGCGGTGGTCTCGGGCGACGCCAAGGCCGTTTGTGCGGCGTTGGTCGCGCTCACGGCGCTGGCGCACGACGTTGAATCGTCGAAGGTCGCCTGCGAACTCGCGGACGCCGAGGTTACCTTTCCAAAGGTCGACACCGCCTCGCTCGCCGGCAAAGTCGCGGTGCTTACGTTTGTCGCCGAGGGCACGTCAAATCAGCTCGTCTATGCGCTTTGGCAACAAGGCGACGTCTTTGCGGTGCGCGGCGTAATCAGCCAAACGCTTGGTGACGCCATGCATCGCGGCCTGCGCCGTGTCGAGCGCCTCGGCGAGCACTTGGTGCTGCATACCGAGGTGAAAGGAAATTCGCGCGCGGCTTCGTATCTAGCGATGGAGGTCGAGTTTTGTCCCGCGGGCGCGAGGCCATGTTCGTTGGGCTTGCGGACGAGCTATGAGGAGTACGCCGAGGGCAAGGAAGACGATGCGGCGGCCGTGGCGTGGACCGTTGGCTATGAGCTGGGCACTAGCGGCGTTTTGCGCGTAGCCCAACAAACCGGCACGCCCCGGTTGGCATCGTAGGCGAACATCGCATTTATTAAGGACTAAGGGCGGCGTGACGAGCGAGCTTGAGCCTGGGGTAGCTTTGAACCTCGACTGCCAGCAGTGTGGCGCGTGTTGTCGCAACGACGTCGTCAATCGCGCCCAGGGCGTGGCGTATTGGGTGGAGATCGCACCCGACGACAAGATCTTGCAGCGCCATGATCTTGTGCGCAAGCTGGTGACCTACGATCGCCAGCGCGTGCCGCATCTGCGCGTGACCCACGACGGCACCTGCGAGGCGTTGCGGGGCGCCATCGGCACCAAGGTGACGTGCTCAATTTATCACCAAAGGCCATCACCATGCCGGCGCGTGATGCCAGGCGATACCACGTGTCTGCGCGTGCGCGCGGCGCATGGGCTTGGGTAGACCTGGGGCACGCCGTTTGACGCGGCCCTTCGTGAGGGCTACGGTGGCGCATGCGTTCGCTCATCATTGCCATCATGGTCGCCGGCGTCATGCCATATGTGCTTACGGGTATTGCCAAGGTCGGCGCCTTTCGCGCGCGCGACAATGCGCGCACCAGAGACTGGCAGGCGACGCTGACGGGTTGGCGCCAACGCGCGTACTGGGCGCATTTGAACGCGTTTGAGGCCTTTCCCTTGTTTGCCGCCGCGGTGCTGAGCGCGCTCATGTTCGCGCCGAATCACGCCCACGCGCCGGTGCTGGCCTGGAGCTTCATCGGGCTGCGGGTGGCATACGGCGCCTGCTTCATTGGCAATTGGCCGCGTATGCGGTCGCTGGTGTGGTTTTTGGCGGTGGCTTGTGCGCTGTGGTTGTTTGGCCTGGCGATCAGCGGCGCCGGCGCCGGCGACTAGCGACGGCTCAAAGCGCGATTTGCAGCGTCCGTGAGGCCGCAGCGCGCCGTCGCGACAGCTCCACGCCAACGGCGTCAAAACCCAAGGCGTTGCCGACCGCGAGCATGGTGCCAACGCCGCAAAACGGATCGACGATAGTCGTTGCCGCGGTGTGGCGGCGCAAAAACGTTGCGCTGGCGACGCAGGCGGCTTGGCCCATCGCGCGCACCCACGGCATGGCGCCGAGTTCGGGCAATACGTCGGCGCTGGCGGCGCCGGTTGGGAGGCGTAACGCGCGGCTGATGCAGATGAGGTGCGCATACGCGGGACGCCCGAACGTCACGGTACCCGGCGCGGCACGGCAAACGACCTTATGCCAAAGCAGGGCGCTGCCCGCGGCTTCGGCGGCCTTCATGATTAGGTAGCCCTTGTCGATCCATGCGCCATCGCGCTTGATATCAGTTTGGAAAAATATTGCCACGCCGTCGTCGGCGCTGCGCTCACAGATGAGCCTCGCGGTGGCGATGAACCACACGCGCCAGTCTGCAAGGGACATCGGCGCCAGCTCGCTGACGTCGGGCAACGAGGTCACCACGGCGTGCTGCGGGCCGAGCAGGTTATCGCGCAGCCAAGCCAGGCCATCGCCGTGCACGACCTCGCGTGACGGCGCGGCGCGCGCGACCAATGCCTCTGGTTGGCTCATGTGAGGTCGTCGAGCCTACACCAAGGCGGTAAGGGTCGCTGCGTCTGCGGTGCCTTAGCGTCCGCTGCCGAGCAAGCGCTCGCCGCCGCCTGCGCCACCAGCGGTCACTGGCTGATGTAGCACCACGCGGCGCCCAGCCTCGGCACCGGCGGCATGCGCGGTATTGTGGCGGACGCGGGCGCGACGTGAGGTGATGCGTGGATTGCGCGCGCGATAGAACGCGTCGAGACCTGGGTCGCCGCGCCACACCAGGGCGTTGCCGGCTTGTGGTGGCGAAGTCGATGGTGAGGCCGTCGGTGCGGCAGCCAGCGCCTTGCGTTCGGCCGCCAACTTTTCGTGGAAACCCCGCACGACGCCTGCCTGATAGGCAAGGCGATCGCGTCCGCTGCGCACCCGCGCGTCGGCCCGATTGGCGTCCCATAGCCGCGCCGCGGTCGCCATGAGGAAGGCGTAGACATGGCTGGCCATGGCGACGTTGGGCTCGGTGCCCGCGATCTCATAGACATGGCCGTGCTTGCCCAAGGCGGGCAAATAGATCGGTAGCTGGATCACTTTGACAAAAAACAGCTCGGCAAGCAGCCCCATCACCGCGGCCTCGACGCGATTGCGGCGCTTGCTCGAATCACCGAGGTGGGTCACGACATAGCCCGCGCGGCTACGCACCTCGACGGCTTCAATATTGTAGCGCAGCATTAGCTCGTGGGCCTTGCGCATTGCCGCCTCGGCCTCGTGCACCTCGGAGCTGCCGGCGAGCGCAAGCAACTTGCGGATGCGCCCGAGCATGCGGTTGGCGTTGGCTTGCGCGCGGCCCTGCTCGTTTGGAGGTGCGCTGCCTGATGCGCCGTCAAACCCGGCAGGCGGCGCAGGCACCGGTGAGCCCACCGCCTTGGCGTCGATACCTCGCTCGGCGCAAACCCGCGCGAAGGTCGCGCCATGCGCGGTCTCGTCGCGAATCTTCAACACCTCGTCGACAAATTGGTGCGCCATTTCGTGCTGCAGCACGCTGAGCACTTCAAGCCACGGGCGCTGCAGCATGAGCGCGCGCGATAACTCAAGCGTGCGTGTCGCCGACACCCACTGGCCGAGCCGGTGGTGCGCGTCGCCAAGCGCGAGCACCGGCGCCACCAGCTTGCCGCCAAAGCGCGCGCGATTTTCCCACGCATAGTTGGCGTGCAGCTCGCGCAAGAGGCTGGCCTCGAGTTCGGCCGACCATGCCCACGTCGCCTCGCCGGTAGCTGCCATGGCCATGATGTGCCACGGGCGCGACGGCTTGGGAAGCCACTAGCGCGTTGTCGCGAGCTTTTAAGCCTCGCCCGAAATTACCGCAGGCGTTCGTCGATATTGGCGACGAGGGCTTCAAACTCCTGTTGCACCGCGAGCGTGTAGAGCTTGGCCTGGCTCTTGATCGCAGCCCGCAGGGTTTCGGTGTTAGCGCGCAAGCGGTCGATCTCCGCCCAGTCTTTCTTGACTGACTTGTCTTTTTCATCACCGCTAATTTCTTATCGAGCTCATTGAGCCGGATGTCGGCGACGGCGAGAAAATCACCACGGGCGCGGCTTACCGCGAGGCTGGCGGCCTGGACCTCATGTTCGGTCTGTGGGGCGGCTTCGCTTGGTTGCTGGCTGGGGTTTTCGCCGGCTGCAGCTACATCTTTGGCAGGGTCCGTTGGTGCGTTGGTTGCGGCGCCCGTGGGGGTATTTATGGCGGCGGACTTGGGCGTTTCATAAGCGGTCGCCGAGGTGGTGGCGTTGGTCTTATCGTTGCTCTTGTCCTTCTGACACGATGCCGCGGTTGCTAAAAGTAGGGTTGCGATGATGACGGTGTGCTTTAACATAGTGGTTCCTTAGGAAGCGCAATAGAGCAAGACCTAGGCCAAGCTTGTCTCAAGCTATGTGCTGGATTGCACGGCGCGGGGCCGCGTGTGGTCCGAGCGCTCGCGCTCACTGTGGCAGTTGTGTCGCCAAGCGGCGGCCGCCCGATAGACAGGGCAAAACACCCTTGGTAATCGACAGCCAAATTGCGCTTCGGCCAGGCCGGCCCGCCCATCGCTTGCCAATTTTGCCGTCGCCCTGGCATAATTTTTTGGACATGACCAAGATGTTGCAAATTTTCCTGATTTCTACTTTCGTACTTAGCGCCTGCGGCGGTGGCGACGATGACGCCAGTACCGATCCCGACCCAGTCGATCCAGCTGACCTGACCGGGACCTTCGACGTGCTGGATATGCCCTATGCCTGCGAGGTGACAACGCAGCTCTTTGAGGCCACCGGTGAATATTCGGTGCTTTGCCAAAACGACAACGCTGGCCTCGTCCAGATCACGTTTAAAGATGAGGCCAGCGCCCGCCGCGACCAAGCCTTCACGATCACCAAACGCAGCTTTAGCTCGCATCCCGACGCGGACACCATCGACGTCTCATATTTAGAGCTTGGCGTGGGCATAAATGTCGACTCCGAGGACGATTTTGCGGGTGCCGCTGCCGTTGCCGCGCAAGGTGATCATCACGTGCTTACGCTCACCGACGTGCTGCTCGAGGATAGCGATGGCGTCAACACCCAAGCGGTGTCGGCGACGATCAATTTCTAGATCTGGTTTTAGCTCTGGCCCAGTGGGGCATGCAGGTCAGTTGCGCAAATTTCCTATACCCACTACGCGAGCTGGCCGAAATAGATCTTGGTGACGTAGCAAAACTTCACCTCGCCAAGGCGGCGCTTGGCTCGAAGCTGAGCCGCAAGCTTATTTCTTTTTCTTGGTGGCCTTGGGCGGCATCATCACGGTGTCGATGACATGGATGGTGCCGTTGGAGGCCGCGATGTCCGTGGCGGTTACTGACGCGCCACCAACCTTAACGCCCGCGGAGGTGTCAACGGCCACGCTCGCGCCTTGCACTGTGACGAGCTCCTTGGCCGCGCCGACGTCAGCCGCCATTTGGTTGCCGGCAACGACGTGATAGGTCAAGATGCCTGCGAGCTTGGTCTTGTCCTTGAGCAGCGCTTCAAGGTCTTTCTTGGGCAGCTTGGCGAAGGCTTCATCGGTTGGGGCGAAGACCGTGAACGGGCCCGCGCCATTGAGGGTGTCTTGCAGGCCCGCGGCTTCAACAGCGGCGAGCAGCGTGGTGAAGTTGCCGGCGGCCTTGGCGGTTTCGAGGAGGCTCATTGGCGCAGGTTCAGGCGCTGGCGCGGCCTGTGGTGCTGCCTCGGCGACCGGCATCGTTTCTGCGGCCGCGGCTGCCTCGCCGGCGGGGGTTGCCGCAGGCATGGTTTCCTTCGCGTCTTTTTTACACGCGACGGCAAACAGGGAAAGGGAGAGGGCAACAACGATAATTGACATTTTTTTCATGTTTATAACCTCGGCCGCACTCTACAAGCAGTTTGTAAAAGGGGTAGGGCCATGACGAAAACCCGTGCGGAAAACCCAAAATCTAACCGATGACGTTGGCTTGGTGCAGACGACCTCTAAGGACGAGGCCACCGCCTGCCGCGCCCCAGCCTTACCTATCATCGGGCGCGATGTTGGCCAGCCATGTAGGGGGGCGTGCCAGGCGCACCGCGAGTATTGAGCGAAGACATGGCGACAAAGATCCATCGTCGCTTGCTTGCGGCGAATGACGGGCGTCGCGTGTCTGGGATGGTCATGGAGGCGCCGGGCGCGGCCCCATTTGGCCAGCGCATCGGCGCTCTATCGAAGATCCTCGTGCCTTTTCAACGGTGATCGCTGCCGGTTTCCGGATCCGGGTCGCGGACACCCGGCGGGCACCCGAATTCCGCGCCGTGGTCGGGCAGGTTGGAGGCCTTGGCCGTAGCATCGATGCTCCGCGCGTTTTTAAAATGCTGGTACAGCCGCTCCAGCGCCGCCCGCATGTCGGCGTTGGGTTCGACGGCGTAGGTTAGATTGCCGTTTTCAAGGAAGAGCTCGGTCAGCTTGCCGGTGCCGGCGCCAAGGTCGGCAACGACGGATCGCTGCGTGAGCCCAAGCTCGGCTCGCATAAAATCCACCACCCCCGTTGGGTACCCGGGGCGGTATCGGACGTAGTTGTCGACCGTCTTGGAAAAGCGGGTGAGAGCATCGGGGGTCTTGGGTTGAATCTTCAATGCACTGAGAAATCACACGCTTTGGATCGCAAGCGACTGAAATCTATAAAAAAAGAGGTGGTGCGTGACCTTTGGTGCGTGACCCTGGTTGCGCGTCAGTGGCAACAGCGTTGATGCAAATCACCACGAAGTATCGTATGCGTGATTGGTGCGCACGTTCAAAGTCTCTGATGTCCAAGTTCCACGCGTTGCATTAGCATCTATTGCCTCCGACGAGGCACTGCAATCGCGGATAGGCACACCGTTCGAGGCGAGCGGATGTAGCAGCATGACGTTTTTAAAAAACGACCTTCATCCCTTGATGGGAGCTGTTCACCTCGCGTTTGCAAATCACTATCCCCTCGTGCTGTCTCCGGATGAAATCTGGCTCTGCATCGCGCAGGGATTTGCCGCACATGTCGACTTGCACGCCGAGGAGTTGAGAGGTCGTTTTGTTCGGCACACCGGGAAAGCGACCATTAAAGTGATACGCAACGAATTCTCGAAAGGGTCGCCGAGCAACGACTGGCCGGGATGCTTTGCAGAATTCTCCGACCAGATCGCAACTCATGTCGGCAAGACGCGTGATCTGGTCGTTGCAAATTTTTCGACCACAGGCTCCGTCGAGAAGGCTGCGTCCGAGGTCGTGTTAATGGCGGCCATGAAGCACTATTTTGAATATGTTGTGGAAACTCGTTGCGGCATCCCGAGTATTACGCTGCTGGGTACACCGACCGATTGGCGCGCGATTCGCCAGCGCGCGGCAACACTTTCCGAGTACGGGCTTGCGTGGTGGATCGATGTGCTGATGCCGATCTTGGATGAATTTGTCGCCGCTTCGGAAGGTCAGCCATCCACCGCACACTGGCAATCTTTCTACAAATGGCATGACCTTTCGGGAGGTGCGCGCGCCACCGGCTGGATCAATGTGCTTTTCCCCTATTTGCCTACGAAGGACAACGAAGTTGGCGGGGGAGCCAGCAGTAGGGGCGCGGTTGCCACACGGCGCAATGACCAAATCGACTTATGGGCTAAAGGCGCTACAGACGCCTGGAGTGGACTGCGACCCGCCGATCTGCCTAGCGGTTTATCAGTGGCGCCATTCACGTGGGAATATCTTGGGGCGAAGTATCCAATGGAGTTGGTCGCGGGATTTGTCGGCGTAACCCAGGATGCACAAAACCTTTCGGTGCGCTCGGCAATCGGGTGGGCGGTGCGGGACGAACAACCCAATTAGAGAAAATCGAAAATAGAAAATCCGGACCCTGGTTGAATGATTTGTGACGTGGGCGGCAGATGCGAGCGTTCGCGCTGGAATAGGAAATATCAAGTGGGATTGGGGCGGGTAGTACGACCGCTCCAGGCGCGGGGCATTCGTCTTCCGCCGCTTTCACCGCTTTCGGACACGGGTTGCGCTTTGCGCTAGCGTCAGCCCTCACTGTGTCGATACGGCGCAAACATCGACACGATCCGTTCAAGCCCTAACAGCCAGGCGACACCTGCCAACACGCCCATGCTTACGAGCCATGACTGACTCGCCCAAGCGCCACTGATAGCCCCAGCCATGATGAGCAACGGGCGCAAAAGGGTCAGCGGGCCAAGCACCACAACCGTGGCAAGCGTTCGCAAATCCTCGCTGCCAAACTTGTACACGCCAAACGCCAAGATCAACATCGCCACACCCGGCCCATACCATTTCAACATTTCAGCAAGGCACCGACCGACTGAGGCCGGATCGACAAGGTCGAGCCAAATGAAAAATCGCAGGAAAAAATAGAGCAGCAAAAAAGCCAAAACCGAAAGCCCCATGGCCAGCCGAATGCTTCGCAGATAGTAGGTGCGTAATTCCAATTCGCCTCTCCGCCCGCAGACGGCGCGGAAGCCACTGAGTCCGGCGTCTCCGACGGCAAGCAGCCCGGCCATAAGTGCCACTGCGTCGAGTGTCATATAACGCTCATCCGCGCCCCGAGGGCTTGGGGAATGCGGGACTGAAAACCCTCATAGCGGTTTGGTCGCATGCCGATCCCCCAATTCCATGCTCGCAAAATTGGAAGCCTCGACGCAGCGCCATCCAAGATTGCCGTATGCAGGCTGGTTTGTCTTGCGGCATTCGCGAGCACTGCGACGGCGTGAGCACGGCGCGCTGAGCAATATCCATCGTGGCGCGCGAGGGGTTCACGCATGCGTGCTATGTGAAAGAGCCATGCGCCAACTGGTGCCGCCCAAGAACGCTTGATATCGGCGTGCAAAAAACCAACGCTGCCTTGCTGGCGACGAAAGAATTCGTCCAGCGCTGAGCCGCGGAAATGGTGAAGCACGCTTGAGGAAATGTAGATGCGCGCGCCGCTAGCTTCGGCTGGTGCAAACGCGTTCTGGGTATGAAACAGGCAGGGTAGTTTTTCGCGCTGCGCTAACGTGGTGGCCTCCTCAACCAGCACGCGATTGAAGTCGTAACCAATAAACGAGACGCCCTCGGGAAGGTTGGCATAGGCGGCAAGCCAGCGGGTCAGATACCCAATGCCGCAACCGACCTCAACCACTTCAATAGATTTGTGCCCAGCCTCTTGCGCCGAGGCCACCATTGCCGTCAGCAAGCGTGATACCCGAGCGGCGATGCCAAACTCTTGCGAAAGGCGCTGAAGTTCGCGGTGAGACCGCAAAAACATCTGATCTATGTAGGCACCGTCGAGCTCGTCGGTGCCAGGAATGTCCCGGACAATTCGCAGCGCTTGCCGCATCTTTACGCGGTCTAACTCGTTTACTAGCTCTGCCCTGCGGATCGCGCCGCGTTCGAAGGTGCGCGGATCGATTCGAACCAAAAGGTCGCTAAGTTCGAGGCTATCAGATGCGTCATCCATCCCGAGGGCGGGGATACACTACGCGACCACGCCGGGTGTGCGAAAACGCTCGGTTTGTGGGCAATTAGGCAGGCTTCCCCCATGAAGTCTGGCCCCCGGAGTTGGACCTCGTATTGCATTGCGCTGTCGGATGAGAAATCTGAGCGTTCAGCAGTGCATCCAACTTGTTCCATTTGCGGCCCTTTGCTTCTTTGCGGTATGCAAATCCGACGAAAAGCCGCCCGTCGCATCCGCGCCGCCACCGCCCTCTCTGCCAACGTAGCTGAGAGGCCGACTTACCCAAAGATTAGTGTTGAGGGCAGTCGAGGTATGCAAGATGATTCAAGGCATGAAAAAAGCGACCGAGGTGTCGTCGGTAGCACAGCGGCGCCGGTTCTCGGTTAACGAAAAGTTGCGAATTCTGCGGGAGGCCGATGCCTGCGGCAAAGAGCGCGGTGGGGTCACGGCCCTGTTGCGCCGGGAAGGGATTTACTCGTCGCATCTGAGTATGTGGCGTCGGCAGCGCCTGGCTGGCCAGTTCGGCGCTGCGCCGAAGAAGCGGGGCCCCGTGGCGGTGCCACCAGATGCGCGGGATAAGCAAATCGCTGACCTTGAGCGGCGCGCCGCACGGGCGGAGGCGCGGGCCGATCGCGCCGAGCGGTTGTGCGCGCTCCAAAAAAAAGTCTCGGAGCTGTTCGGGATACCGCTGCCGGATCCCGAGAGCGAGCCCAAGCCTTGATGGCGATTGTTGCCGACACCTCGGGCGTCGACGGCGTAGCCCGCACGTGTGCCAGTCTGGGCGTAAGCGTGGCCAGCTACTATCGCGCGCGTCGTCCGCGGGTGCATGGGCCGCGACGGCCGCGGCGATCACCCCGTGCGCTCAGCGCTGCGGAAGCGGCCGATCTGCTATCGATCTTGCATGAAGACCGCTTTGCGGATCCAGCGCCCGCGCAGGTGTATGCGACGCTGCTCGATGAAGAGCGCTTTATTTGCTCAGAGCGCACCATGTATCGCGTGCTCGCGGCGCACCACGAGGTGCGCGAGCGCCGCGCGCAACGGCGCCACCCCGCGTACGCCGCGCCCGAGCTGCTGGCAACCGGGCCAAACCAATTGTGGTCGTGGGACATCACCAAGCTTAAAGGGCCGGCAACGTGGTCCTACTACTACTTATACGTCATTCTCGACGTGTTTAGCCGGTGCGCGGTGGGCTGGATGGTGGCGCCGCGCGAGAGCGCCGAGCTGGCAAAGAAGCTGATCGGCGCGACCTGCGTGCGTCAAGGCATCGACCGCGATCACCTCACCATCCATGCAGATCGTGGCAGCTCGATGCGCTCCAAGCTGGTCGCCGAGCTGCTCGCCGACTTGGGGATCACAAAGACCCATTCGCGGCCGCACGTCTCAAACGATAATCCGTACTCTGAGGCTGGCTTTAAGACGCTGAAATACCGTCCCGATTTCCCGGCGCGGTTTGGCTGCCTAGAAGACGCACGCGCCTACTGCGCCGATTTTTTGCTTGGTACAACGAGGAGCACTACCACAGCGGCATCGGCCTCCACACGCCGGATGACGTCCACTACGGTCGCGCGCAGGCCCGTACCGCGAAACGGGCCGTCGTATTGGCCGCCGCACAGCGAGCCCACCCTGAGCGTTTCGTCAACGGCACGCCGTGTCCGCCACCACTGCCGACCGCCGTATGGATCAACAAACCAAAGACAGGAGAGGTGATTCCAAGCCAGAACCATTCACTAAATTAAGCCACCTCGGTCTCTCAAATGCGTTGACAGGCTCCGCCGTCGCCTATCGTCATGGCTCCCGACGCGAAGCCCGTTCCCGTCGAAAACACCAATGCAATATTCCCTTTGCGGACGGGCGAGAGTTACTTCGGTGGAAGTGTTAGCGCGACGAATCTTGTCGAGTGGAAACTCGAAGATGGTTCAACGGTGCAGCTGGCGATTATCAATACGGGTGTGGACGCCGACGGGCGAAACACCGCGGTCCTGCGGGCGTTTTACCACGGTGCCACCCAAGACATTCAAACGTTTGCGCGTGAAGAACTTGCGAGTTGGGCCGAGCTGGGCGTGCTGCCCAACGGTAGGGCGCGGTTTCGCTACGGCTCAGATGGGGAAGGCCGACGCGTGCGCAACGCCATGCTCTTGCGTTGGGACAACGACGCGAAAAAAAGTGCGGCTGGTCAAACGTTGGCGTGGCGCCCGCGCCGACACCGAGCCCTCGTGGATCAATACGGGTGACTACCAGGTGGCAGCCGAGTCATCCAACTTATGCGCCAAGGTGGTAAATCGCATGGTGAGTTGCGGCAAAGACCCCAAGTTCCGCACGGCCTTGTTTAGCCGTAACGAAGCGGGGCCGGCGCAGGAAAAATGAATTTGATGCGCAACTGAAGCTGTGGAAGAGCCCCGCGCGCATCGATGAACAGTGCAAGCGGTGGGCGAGCGACGAGTACGTGGATACCAATTTTTCTGAGCCGGCACGCCTTGAACAGCTGGCGAAAGACACGGCGTCACCTTGCGGCTTTTTTGCGGCGGAGATCGTCGACGATGGCGGCTTGCCGCAAGCGAAAAAAGAGTAGCTACGGCAACGCGGTACCGTAGCCCTCGGCTCGCTCCACCGCGAGTCCACCGAAACTGGCACGGCGACCGCGAACCCTTACTTCCTTACCGGAGAGCCTGCTCCGATCGACTGCGACGCGTGTCGCCGCTTGACCCTCGCGTTCGCTGATGGGAGCGCCGTCGTGATCCGTCCAGCGTGAAGCTACGCCGTTTTGACTCTTGTCGCTTTAGCGATGTCTATTCGCTGCCGTGGTCGGGTAGGTTGGTGACCTCGGCCGCGACGTCGACGCGGCGTAGCTTCTTTAGATGCCGGCACTGCCGCTCCGCGAATCGCAAGCGCCTGAAATGTATTTAATAAAAGAGGTGGTGCGTGACCCTGGTGGTGTTTTCAACGTCGCACGAGATGTCGCGCTAATACGCCGCTACTGGGTCATCCTCTGCCTTTTGTTGGTATTTCACGTTTGCGTGGGAGAAGGGAGAAAGAATTGCAAACGAGTTGGGTCTCCGGTACGAACCGGTGCATGAGGCACGTGTTCGTTTTTTGTGTCGTTTGGCTTTGTGGAACGATCTGTAGTTGCGCAAAGAAGGGGCCCGTTCCGCAAAGCCAAACATCGGAATCTATAGCAAAGCCTTCGGTTGAAAATGCTCCCAAAGGCGTCGTCGAACCAACGGCAATCGCTTTTTTCTTCTAGTCAGCTATGTGAAAACTCCGTGATCGCCGCGGCGATTCCCGTGATGCCGCAGATTGTGGATGAGTACGATCAGGTTCATGGAGCCCCAGGCAAAGCAGCTTTTCGATTGGGAGACGACCAGCTGACGATTTCCTGGGAAGTGCCGAAAACAAAGAATGGGGAGCTAGACATTAATCCGCTTTCTGCGCATCCGGGATGGGCGAATCAAACAGGCGCGTCAGTTCGCATTCAACATCAGGAGAGCATTGACCAGTCACGGATGCCGTCTGGGGTTAAACAACTTTCAAGCAGTGACTACTTCGTAACGGACAAGGTTGGGAGCGCCGGGCTATTTCTCTGCAATACTGGCGTGCTTGTCACGATTCAGTCGCAGACCAAGAGTTTGAGAAGATCAGTGGAGATGCGCGATGCTGTCGGGCGGTCACTGCAATGTCGTACGGGACTGCCCACTGAGATGTCTTGGCCATATGCGCAGCTGGATGCTTCATTTGGTATTGTAATGGTCGCAGCACGACGCCTCGCCCTTACATCGCAAAACGGCACAGTCGTGGACATGTCCGTGGCTGATGCCACCATAGATCTTTCAGCAGGTGACGCTGAACTGATAGGCGCGGTTGCAAAAGCAACCGCGATTGAGATTGCAAAATTTACAGACAAGACATCTGTGGCGGGGCCCTTTGGCCCAGTTGAGATTCGGCATTATGTTGTCAAATCAAATGGGACGCAGGCGGCACTGCGTGTGCTTGCGTGTAACGCAAATACGTACATTCTCAGTGAGGTGAACTCTAATGACAGGAAAGCGAAGCCGCGTGGCGAATGGATCGCACGGTTTCGCTGCCCCAAGGAAGGTGATGTTCCAGTAGCTACGCGCAAGACATCGTGTGAACTTGGAATGAAGCAATGGTGTTTAAAGTGAACTTCTCAATCTTAGTCATCTGACGGCTCCAAATCACCCCGGAGCCGGCACTGTTCACGCAGCCCGCGCTGGCTACGCGTTTGCCAACCACCGCAAATTCCGCCGGAAATTTCCTATCCCACTGTCCATAATCTCCACCACGCCGCGGTTGGGCTTGATTCAGTTTGGTTTACACTGTGAGTCGTCACTATGAAAACAAAATGCTTAGTTGTGGTCTGCGCCGTCTTGCTTGGCGGCGCGTGTGAAAAATCGCCAGCGTCGAAGTCGCAAGCCGCGGGAAGTCCAGCCGTTGATGCGCCCGTAGCCGCCAAGGCGGACGAGGAAAAAGCGGCATTCCTTGCGGACCTCAAGGGTATTGCCGAAACCATGAAGGCCTATTCGATCAAGATAGTCGCCGCGCTCGAAGCGGCTGGCGACGATTGCGACAAGGCGGCCGCGAACGTGATGGCCACGGATGCCGAGGGGCAGATTATCAAGCAGGCGACCAAAGAATTTGGCCCGCGCGCGCGTAAGCACCCGGAGTGGCAAGAGGAAATGTCAGCGATTATGACCGCCGCCATCCCGTCCGACGTTCGGGAAACACTGTCCGCCCTGGAGAAAGCCTTAGCGGTCAAATGCAAAGACCATGCGGCCTTCCAAACCGCGCGCGCCAGCATCGCCTTTCCACGCAAGCAGCGTCCAGACAACTAAGGCGCGGCTGCTCACGCGCGACGTTTTCGACGGGTGGATGCGGGTAGTTCTCGACTTGGTTGCCGCGAGGTCAGCCAAATGGCGCGTGTCGCTTGACTAGGCCATGGCGGCGCCAGCCGGTGGTGAGCAGCCAAGTTTGCGCGGCGTGGACGGGTGAGGGGGCGCGCGTCGCGGCAAGCCATCGTGCTTCGTCATCATTGGCGCGGGCAAAGCCGTTAAAATACGGTGCCGACGAGCATGGGTCAGCGCTGTACATATGCGTGCGCGGTGGGCGGGCATGGCCCGCGGTCTTGGTGGCATGCTTAGCGGCGTTCATGATCACATAGACAAGTGCGTTGCGCACGTCGCGCGGCGAGGTGAGGGCGCGGGTATGTGCGCGTTGGCTCCAGACCCGCTCGCCGCGACGGTGCAGCGCTTTGTTGATGGCGCGCGCCGCTCGAGTTGCAAAGCTGGTGATGCCGGAGCTAAGCGATCGCTTTTCTGCCGCCTCGACAATCAAATGAATGTGATTTGTCTGCACCGAAAACTCGACGATGCGAAAGGTGCGGTCGCCGAGGCGTGGGCATTCGCTTTGGTTGGTCGCCGCCAGGCTGTGGCGCACGAGCGCAAACATGTCGTCGCGACGCAGCGAGGGAATGTTTTTATCCACGCGCAGCGTTACGTGGACGGGGTGAGCGGGATTGTGCACGGGCCGTGCGCGGTGCGGCGTTGGCCGCAGGCCCTTCGCCGGCTTAGGGCCTGAGCCTGGCCTTGCACCGCCGCGACCGCTGCCATCGCGCGCGCGTTTGCGCAGGGTTAGTTGGTCCCCAGTGCGATACGAGCGGCGGCGAGCCGTTTTTGTGGACGAAATCCGATCCATTGAATAGGGCTACCATAATATAATTCACTGTAAAAAAGTTATAAATAAACCTTTTTTAACGATGGATAGTCCATGTGGCGCCGGGGCACTGGCCTCTTTATGGGCCGTGCCCGGCGCACTGTGAGCAATGAGGGAAAAAGAGGCGGAGGGCGCGGCATATGGCGCCGGGGCACCGGCCTCTTAAAGGGCCGTGCCCGGCGCACAGCGAATATCGCGGGGCGAAAGCGAGGCACCGTGCGGTTCGCATGTTGTTGGCGCGAATGACGCGCGTTGCGGGTCTCGTAGGATCATGGAGGCGCCGGGCGCGGCCCCATTTGGCCAGCGCTCCGGCGCTCTATCGACAACCGTTCTTGCGTCTCAACTGCGATGACGAAAGCTGTCTAAAACAACTCGGTTTGAGGGAGTATTTGAGGTCGCTTTAGGCCGAAAGGCGGGGCACTGAACAAAAAGATAGCATTTGTGTCGATTGTGCTTGCGATCTGGATCGTAACCATACGATAATACTAAGTAAATGTGAACAGGAGTGGGGGATTATGCTTCTATTAACCGATACGAAACTACATAAGGCAGGATGGCTACTTCTAGTCATTCTAGCTAGTTGCGAGCAAGGCACGACGTTGGAAGGTTCGGCACAGGAAATTCGGTGGGGCGGAGGCCCACACGGGGATTCCTATGTCGGCTTAGACATTCTGCTCACCGACGGCGCCAATGCGGTGCCTTGCGGTGTTGGGACGGTCAATGCCGACGTGGTGGTGTCCGTCGGAGGCGCCGCGCCAACGCAGCTTGCCTCGGCCAACATCTTCAAAAGCTGTACGGGCGGCGTCGGCAGCTTTGCCATTGTCGCTGACAACAGCGGCTCCCAGGCTGGCGTCATCGACAACTTGCGCACGGCGGTGACGTCGTTTTCGCAGCGCATTACCGACCTTGGCGGCAAGACGTCGCTGGTGCGCGTCTCGACCGAGTCCGAAGTGCTGGTGCCGCTGACCGGCTCAATGGACGAGCTGCAGGTCGGCATCGATGCAATGTTCGTCAACCATGGCTGGACCGCGCTTTATGATGGCCTGCGCCTCGGCAATGAGACGCTCGGCGGCGTCGTTACGGCGCGCGACGATGGCGACGCGTTTCACGACATCGCGGACTTTTGCGCCAAGAGCGAGAAGGTCGGCATCGTTGCGTTCACGAACGGTCGTGAGAATAACTCGGCGCACCAGAGCTTGGTGAGCACGGAGTATCCAGGTGACGGCATCGACACCACGGTTGACGACGTCAAGAATCTCAACATCAACGGCATCTCGACGCCGCTGTACTTGATCGGGCTGGGCAAAGAAATCGACCAGGTCGGCATGGCAGACTTTGCCAGCGTGTCGGGTGGCCGCGCGCTCTTTATGGATGATCCAACGCAGGTGCCGGATGCCTTTGCCTTGGTCAACGATTACGTGGAAACCACCAACCAAATCTGCGCGCGGATGCCGGAAAATATCTGCGGCCCGGTGGAGGTCACGGTAAATTGGAGCTGGAAAGACGGCACCCGTCAGGCCGAGGGGTCGCGCACCTACGAGATAAATATCGATTGCCATGAGACGCCGACGGGGCGTGCGGTGACCATTCTCGCGACGCTGTCGAATCCCGAAATCAGCGCCCACGCGCAGACGCTCGCGTTTAACTCGATGTCGTGGGTAAGCTCGGTGCAGAACCCGCACATCCTGGTGATTCGCGACGATAACCATCACGGCGAAGCGCCCAACGAGAACACCTTTTTGCAAGCGGCCTTTGCCCACATCGACGCGACGTTCATCGCCGAGCCAGCCTCGGGCATTGAGCTCCATGACCTAACGGGCTACGATATTGTTTGGCTTTCGAACCCTGGCTATCCAGTTGACGACAAGAAGACGTTTGACGCGCTCAAGGCGTTTCAAGCGCAAGGTGGCTCCGTCATCATTCAAGGCGACGACATGGCCAACTCGATGGCGAGCTCGTTTTCGATGAGTGACCTGACGCGGCTGAAGTTTGTGAATAACGGAACCAAGCACTGTGGCGTCAACATCGACAACAACGGCGCTGGTCGCTACGACATTTCGTTTGCCGCGGGACATCCGGTGTCCGCGGGGTTGGAAGGTCTGAAGATCGGCTATGGCGACGACATCGACGTTACGACCCCGCTGGGCCTTGGCGAGCACATCATTGCCACGGCTGAGGTTCGCGGCAAGGAAGGCAAATGTGCGCCAATACCGGTGGTGGTGGGCTACGACCCCGATGACGTACCAGCGCCATAGGCCTGATTTCGCTTAGGTTAGTGCGCGGGTGAGTTCCGTGGCTAGCGTTGCCGTCCCTGTCGGGGCGGCATTTTTGCGTCGTAACGGGCACATGTTATGATTATTTCTGGTGTTTTATTGGATTCTCCACAACCTGCGCGATCGCTCGCGCCGCACCGTGGTCGGCATTGCCGCCGGCTTGATGCTGTTGTGGATTGGCCTGTTACAAATTACCGGCCTCAGCGAGGCGATCGACCGCAACGCCCGGCGCCTGATGTACGAAGTTCGCGGCCCTCGTTCGCAGGCCGCGCGCGTCATCTTCGTCGCCATTGATGAGCGCACCGTAGATACGTGGGGCATGCCGCCGTGGGAGCTAAGCAAGCTTGACGTCACCTTGGCCAAGATTCTCGCGGGCGGGCCCAAGCAGATCGCGGTGATGGAACCCGGCCCGCGCATGCTGCCCGGCGAGTTTTCCGCCGAGGTGGCGCAGGCCATCGCGCGCGGCGATATTTTAATGCCGCCGCCAAATCCTGAATTCGGCCAACCCGGCCTTTCGATGAGCTCGCGCGGCGTAGTCGAAAACGTCGCGCTTGGCAGCGAGGCGCATCTGGGAGGCCGCACCGTGACGCATGGCCTCCTCGCCAAGCTCGGCTACGAAACGGCAGCTGCATCGCTGCCGGTGAACTTCATCGGGCGCCAAGCAGAATTGGCGACCCTGCCCGCTGAGCTCGTACGCCGCGGCGAAGTGCCGGCCGCGACCTTTGCCGGCCGCGTCGTGGTGATCGGCATGCGCGGCGAACGCTTTGTGTCGTCGGTGCCAACGCCGGTCGGAGCGCTATCGCCGGCCGAGATCCATGCGCACCTGATCCACGCGGTGCTCGAGCGCTCGGTGTGGCGGGCGACGCCAGGGTGGTTGTTGGCGCTCTTGTGCGCGGCGTTGGCGCTGCTGGGCTATGCGGCGCTGCCGCGGCTGCGCACGCTGGTGCTGGTCGGCAACGCCGCGGTATGGGCGGTGGCATATGTCGCGGTGGCCTATATCGGCTTTGCCTATTACACGGTGCTGTTGCCGCTGGGCCTGCCGCTGGGCACGTTGGCGTTTGCGGCGATCGGCGGCACGCTGCTCGAGCGGCATCGCGCCGAGGCGCAGCTCGCGCGCCTGGTGGCCGCGGCCATCGAGCATCGCAGCGGCGAGCGCGTGTGGGCCGTCGATGAGTTGCTCGAGCGATTTTACGCCACCAGCCGCATGTATCTCACGTTCAAGTCGAGTCACGTCACCATGCTCGCCGCGGGTAAGTGGCATGTCGAGTTGCGAGGCTTGGGGCCCTCGACGCTGGAAGAGGTGATCGAACAGCGCCGCGATATTCGCCGCGAGCCATATGCCTCGGCGTATGCGACGCGCCGCGCGACGTGGTCGAGTCGGCCGTTCGTCGATCCCGCGCTGGGCCAAAAGACGCTGCTGATCCCGCTGCTCGCGTTTCATCGCCTGCTCGGGTTTTGGCTCATTCACATCGACAAAACGGTCGAATTAAGCGACGCCGATCGGCGCATGGCACAGCTCTTGGCCGGTCAGCTCGCGCTGGCGCTCGAGCAGGGGCGCATCGAGCAGAATCTGCGCGAGGCGCGGCAGGTCGATGCCTCGTCTGATGGTTATATGCCTGGCGCGGTGGCGATGTTGCAGCACCACTCGGTCGCGGTGTTTGCGCAACGCGCACAGCAAGACCGCCTGGTTGAGCATCTACCCACCGGGCTCCTAACCGCTAGCCTGTGGGGCGACGTCGCCTCAGTGAATGTCGTGATGCGGCGGCTGCTTACCATGGCCGGCATCGAGCGGCCTGAGGGCATGGCGCTTGGCGCGATCTTGGTTAAGCTGCTCAACGTCACCGACGAGGCCGCGCGCGTGATCTTGCGCGATATTATGGCGCAGGGTGGGTTTGTCCGCATGGCCGCGACGATGCAGCACGCCACCGGCCCGGCCACTACAATTGAATTTACCTTGAGCAAGGTCGAGGGCGGCGAGCAAGAGGCGGGCGGCGTGTACGTGCTATCGGCCGCCGAACGCCGCGATGAGGCGCTAAGCGGCGCGCAATGGCAGTGGTCAAGCGGTGGCGACGTGGCGCCAAGGCACATGGTCGATGTGCTGCGCGTGATGCAAGATGTGCTGCGCGATTGGACCGGCCAGGGTGGTGGCAAAATGGCGCTCGACGTCACCGCGGCCATCGCCCCCGTGCTCGGCAAGGGCGACAAGCTGCGCACGGCGTTGCAGCACTTGGTGGCGGAGGTAGGCCGGGCCTCCCCCGGCGGCGCTGCGCGCGTGCAGGTCTCCGAGCAAGGGACGGAAATCGTGTTGCGTTTTGAGGGGCCGCAGATGTTGCTGCCCGCCTCAGACATCTCTGAAATCCGCGGCGGCGGCCCGGTGTCCGAGCATCTGCGACCATTGCGCGAGGCGCGTGAGGCGGTGGAGGCCTGTGAGGGCAGCCTGCGCGTCGAGAGCAACATCGAGGATGGCACCGTCGTCGAGGTGCATTTGAATAAGCGCCCCACGGAGTAGCCGCGCCGCCGCGGCACAACCCGCGATTGGCGGTGCGCCACAGCGTCGTAGGGCCCGTTTTGTGCGATCATGCGGCGGTCGATGTTACCTGCCGCGCAGAACCTCATTTCGGTGCTGCCAATCTTTCCCGAGCGCGGGTTAGATCAGTCGATTCTCATCGCCGTTTTGATCGGCGTTTACGTGCTCCTATTCTTCACCGAGGTCTTTGGCTGGGTTTGGGCCGGGTTGGTGGTGCCGGGCTACCTGGCCTCGGTGTTTGTCGTCCAGCCTGCCGCCGGCATCGCCGTGGTCGTCGAGGGCGTCATCACGTTTGTGATCGTGCGCTTCCTCAGCGATCGCATGGCGTCATTTGGCGTGTGGAGCCCGCTGATTGGGCGTGAACGCTTTTTCGTCGTCGTGTTAGTGAGCGTCGTAGTGCGGCAGGTAAGCGAGCTGTGGCTGCTCGAATTTGGCCTGACGCATCTAGATGGGTTGCTCGGCACGCACCTCGCTTCGTCGCACGATTTTTCCTCGGTGGGGCTGGTGCTGGTGCCGCTCCTCGCCAACATGTTTTGGAAGCTCGACGTCAAGCGCGGCCTATTTCAGACCGGCGTCGCGGTGCTCATTGTTTACGCGCTGCTGCGCCTGCTCATCTTGCCGGGCACGAACCTGTCGTTCGCCAACCTCGAGCTGACCTACGAAAACGTCGCCCTCGACTTTCTCGGCAGTCCCAAGGCCTACATCATCATGGTCACGGGGTCGTATCTGGCCGCGCAATACAACCTCGACTACGGATGGGACTACAACGGGATCTTGGTGCCCTCGCTCTTGGCGCTCACGTGGTTCGAACCGAGCACGCTGATAACGACCATCGTCGAGGCCATGGTCTTGCTCTACGTCACCAAGGCGGTGCTCACGCTGCCGTTATTTAAGAACATGAATCTCGAAGGGCCGCGCAAGGTGACCGTGGTGTTCACGGTGGGGTTCGTCCTCAAATTTATCTTGGCCTGGGTGGTGTGGCTGTGGCTGCCGGACGTTGAGGTGTCCCAGCTCTTTGGCTTTGGCTACGTGCTGACCAGCCTGCTCGCGGTCAAGATGCTCAATCTCAAAAAAGTCGGGCGCGTCATGTTGCCGGCGGTGCAGGTGTCGTTGGTCTCATTCGTGGCCGGCAGCGCGGTTGGCTTTGTGCTCGATCTCGTCGCGCCCAAGGTGGCACCGCGCGCCCAGCCGCAACATGGCGTGGCGTCGAGCAGGGCGCTTACGCACCCCCAAGCCGCGCTGGCCTGGTCGGCGGTGCGTGCCGTACGCGAGTTGCCAAGGCCAATGCGCCAAGGCCGATCCGCGAGCGAGTTGTCGAGCTACGCCAAGCTGTGGCAGGGCGTCGATGCCTGGCTGGAGGGCGAGGGCGACGCGGGGCTGGTGAATGAACGCGCCGAGGCGGTGGGGCTGGTGCTTAGGCCAATGGCGGGTGCGAACGGGCCCGCATGGTTCTTGTTCGATCCGGAGGAAGACCTCACGCGCGTCAGCGGCTGGGACTCGGCGATGATCTTTCCGGACGCGAGCGGGCCGGTGCTCGAAGTCCCGCGGCCGCGTCACGATGAATGGTCGGTGCCGCTTGCGTGGGCGCTTTGCGCGCGCGTGCAGTGTCGCGCCATCTTGGTCAGCGGCGTCGATGGCGACGATGCGAGCTCGGCGGCGGCCTCGACGGCGCATCCGCGCGCCACCTTGCTGGTGGCGCATCGCGAGCTGCGGCGTCAGAGCATCGTGCAGGTGCGGCAGCGCCAGGGCGACCCGATCCTGCATCTGCGTCATTCGATTCCCGCGCGCGTCTCGCTAGGTGACTTGTGGCCTACCCCCGTTGAATTGTCGTGGACCGAACCGCCGATGCCGATCTTGCAATGGCAAGAGGACGCCGAGTTTGCCGTGCTGCG
Organism: Myxococcales bacterium; assembly: GCA_016716835.1. Lineage (NCBI taxonomy): Bacteria > Pseudomonadati > Myxococcota > Myxococcia > Myxococcales > Myxococcales bacterium. The sequence goes on from JADJUW010000002.1 coordinate 140,814, forward strand.
CGTGCCCGTCCACGAAGCGATCGCCCTCATCGCGCACAGCGCCCCAGCCTTGCCGACCTCGATGACGTCGGTGCGCGACTGGTTTGTGGCGTGGGAGGGGCAGCATCAGCTGTGGCAGCTCTCGGCGTCCGAGCTTCGCATCCTCGAAAAAATGATCGTCGAGCCGATCATGCTCGGCGCGCAGCCCGCGGCGGTCGCGGCGTTGGCGGAGGCGCTCGGATATCGGCTGCAATGGCTCTATGACCAAGGGCCGGGCGATCTGGTGCTAGGGTTGCGCGGTCATTTCGCCGCCGCGGTGATTCGCCCCGGCGGTCAGCCGATTGTGCTCGAGGTGCCGCGCGGGTTTGTCGAGCAGGGCGCAGCGTCGACGGCCTTCATGCTGTGGCGTCAAGGGTCAGGGCGCGCGCTGGTCTTTGCCCGATCCGTGCGCGATCTGCCGTGGCATGCCGACGTCGCCACTGGCGTGTTTTCGGAATTTCAGGCCATGCATCAGGCGCTGGACCGCACCTTACCTGCGGGCAGTAATGCGGTGATAGCGGCCATGCGCGGCGTGCCCCAGGCGTTTGAGGCCGCCGAAAGCGGCATGTCGTATGTTGGCCTCGGCACGCCGACCATCACCAATACCTCGGTGCCCGCGGCGGCATCGTGGTGGCTTACGACGCAGGTGTCGCCGCTGCTCGGCCGGTTGGCGTATGCGTCATCGGATGCCGATTCGCGCGACCTACTCGGCGTCGGCTCGCCGCAGCTCGCGTTCTCGCGCGCGCTGCCGCGCGTGGCGGTGATGCAGATCTGGCTCTCAAACGAGCTGCGGCAGGCAATGCGCAACGATGAGCCGGCGACCTGGCAGCTCATTGCGGCGCGGGCGGGCATGCCGTGGCGGCGGGTGTCTATGTATTTTGATACGCCGCGCCATGCCCTGGCGCTGGCGCCGTCGGCGATCGATCCGGCGGTGACCGCGGCAGTGGCTAGCTATCAACAGTCGGCCGATATCGCCAGCCTTTCGCGCATGCTGGCGGCTACCAAGCGGCGCGGCGCCACCTTGGCGTGGGACGTCGCCGATGCGGTGCCATGGCTCGTGGTGCCCGAGCGCGGCACGATGCGCTGGTATCCGCTCATGGGCGCGCGCACCTGTCCGCAGTCGACGCCGGCGAGGTTACTCGTGGCGCAGCGTTGCGCCTTTGAGGTGGGTCGTCATGGGCCGTAAGCAAGGTCGCTATACGCCACATGTCGCTTTCCTGGTCTTTCTGATCGGGGTTGGACTGTTGTGGAAATTCACCATGTACGTGCTGCAGGCGCCGCCCAGCGCGCAGAGCGAGAAGCTTCGCCGCTCGCAAAAAATGATTTCGTATCGCGTTGATCAGACGCGTGGCGCGCGATTCCGCTTGTCGCAAACCGACAACACAGTGCGCTTGATTACGCATGCCATCTTGCCCAAGCAGGCGGCAGCGCCTTCGATCACGACGCCGGATGAGCTGGTGGTCTACGGTGTGCGGCTGATCGCCAAGATCGGCGACCGGGTGCTGTGGCAACACGATATCTGGTCGACGTCGCGCCAGACCAAGCAGCCGCTGCCTGGCGGCGTCATGGGCGAAGGCGCCTTTGTTTCCGACGATTCGATCGAACTCACCGACGGCCGATTCACCACGGTGGCCCTGCCTACCATGCCCCAAGACGCCGAGCTGTGGATCTACAGCACCGTGGAGACGCCCGTGCTGGTGCGTATTTTGGAGCGGCGCGAGCGCTCGACGACGCAGGTCAAGCGCTCGGAGCAGCTCATGGACGACGCCATCGGCACCGAGCTGACGGCCGGCCGGTTTCTAGGCACGTGGTCGATGCTCGACATCGATGAGCGCGAAGAATTGCTGCAGTATCGATGGAACAAGCTGTCTGCGATTGGCGAGCGCAACCTCGATTATGTCGCGATTTCGCACTATGTCATGGAGCTGCCCGCGCTGGCGCAGGATGCACAAACCGTGTGGCCGGTGACCGATCGCCAGTGGGTGTCGATGAATGCGTATGGGCCATGTCGGCTGACGGTTTCGATCGAGCCCGCGCATGGCGTGCCCCTGGCGTCAGGCGAATTGTTGGTGCGCACCGTCGGCGAACAATTTATCTCGGCCTGGCAGACGTACGAAGGGCCGCTGGAGCTGCCGCCCACGTTTCATTCGGTATGGTTGCGCGCGGCAAGGCCGGGGCGAGTGCTGCCGCTGACGCTGGCGGGTTGCGATGACGAGGCGCGCGGCGGCGTGACCATTCGCAAGGGGGGCGCGCACTACGTCGATGACGCGACGGCGGTCTCGTTTGCGACCGGCGAGGCCGAGGCCGATCGCACGTTGCGGCTTGATGTGCGGCGCTTGCTGGCGCCAGGCGAAATGGCCGAGCCGGTGCCGTTTGTGCTCGACGTCGTGTTTCGCGACGGCGCGGGCAACTTGCTCGGGCGCGACGAGCTGGCCGTGGTTTCGTCGCCGCAATTTTTCGATCGCGCGGTGCCGCCGCCTCCGCTTGGCGGTGGCAAGGCGCCGCCGGCGGTCGAGGTGTCAGAGCCGGTATCGATGCGCGTCGTCGCACCGGTGGGTGCGGCCTCGCTCGAGGTCGCGGGCAGCACGCCCTTGCTGGTGCGCGCCTACCGTTATACGGGCGAGCCGTCGGCCATGGTGAGCACATTTGAACTCACCGCCACCAACGTAAAGTGGCGTGGCGCGCCGCTTTCAACGCGCGCGTGGCTGACCGTCGGGCCACAGCTGGTAAGGACCAACCAAGCCGCGGCGCCGCCGGCGCGGCAAGCCTATACCTTGCACACCGCGATGCGCCTGCAACCCGTCGGCATGACCGATCCGTTTAGCGACGAGGTCACCTCGGTGCTGGTGCCACCGACGCCGCTCTATTCGTTGCGGCCAGATCAAGGGGCGGTCAGCTTCGCGACGCTCGAACAAATCGCGCCGTCCGCCACGTGGGCCAGCGAGACGCGTGCGACGCCAGGCGTTGCCGTCGATCAAGAGCTCGAGACGGAGGTGCCGCTCGATCGAGCGGTCGTCGCGATATGGCCAATCGAGACCGCGCAAGCCCCGACGCTGCGCTGCCATGTTGCGAGCGTGCCAGCGCTGATCAAGGTATCGATTGACGGCACGTGGTACGAAAAGAATCAGACCGTGCCGCGCGAGACGTGGGAGCTGATGGCGTCAGCCAGCGGCGACGTGACGATGCAACTCGCCGCGCCCGCCGAGGCTAGATGCTATATCAATCGTCGCGTGCGCGACGGTGGCCTGCGCGTCTACCGACGCCGCGCGCTCTACCGTTGGGAGCCAGGCGAAACGTATACGACCACCGTTCGCCACGACGGCGCGACCTCGATTTATGCGGTCGTGTATGCCGAGCGCGCCGACGCGGGAATCCAAGCCGCGACGTTTGAGCTCGCGTTGCGCGGGGGCGCGCGCAATCGCTTGGTCGGCAAGTTGGTGGCGAGCCTTACGACGCTCGCTAAGACCTTGGAGCTACCGCCCTTGGCCGCGAGGGGCGATGTGATTTGGCTCGACCGCAGCGGGCCCGCGCCAACCGTCGGCGCCGCGGTGCGCTACGGCCTTGGCCCTGATATTCGTGGAGGTGTGCATACGGTGACTTGGCGGTACCAAGGGACAAAGCCTGTGATGGTACGCTTTGTTTCATCCGTGCCGATGCAGGTCGTCGCCGCGCCTAGCGTGCGACGCCTTGAGTTGCTTGGATCCGAGCCACAGCCAGAGGAAGGGCCATAACGTGCGCAATCGTGTGTATCTCGCCATCATGCTTTCCCCGCTCGTGGTGAGCAACGTCGCCTGTCGCAATGGTGGCAGCTCGTCGCCTCCGTCGACGGCGACGCCGCCCGATTCGCCGCGCACCACGCCGGCGCCGGCGCCCGAGACCATCGCGGTGGATGCGCTCGGCGAGCGGCTGTGGCCTGGGCCCGACGTCGGCGATTACGCGCCCATGGCCGCCAGTGAGAAGCGCGAGTTAGCGGCTGCGGCGTGGCACTTGTGGCGTTGCGCGGCGCCTGCGTCTGCGGCCACGGCGCTCGCACCCACCGCCGCTGAGCTTGCGCCCGCGCGCTATGTCGTGACGGGCACAGGTCAGCCGGTGGCCCTTGACGGCCTGGTCGGCGTGGCGCCCGGCGCACGTGGTCGCGGGGTGTATCTCGCGCGATGCGATAGCGCGATGCCGCGCATCTTGTTGCAGGCCCCACATCCGTACTTCGATCAACTCACCGAGCAGATCGCGCTGCGGTGGCTCGTCGAGGCGTCCGCGCCTGAGGCGCCACGCGCGCTCTTTGCGGGCAGCGTGCATCGCTATTGGAGCGCCGATGGCACGCGCCCAGTGCGTGAGGACAGCCCCGCCGATGTCAGCCATAACGAGGCCCACGAAATGACGGTCGCTACCGCCGCCATCGCGGCGCTCCAGCCGGGCCTCATCGTGGTGCAAGTCCATGGCTTTGGCACCGAACCAAGCGAGCTGGACATGGTGATTAGCAGCGGCTCGAGCACGCCTTCGGCTAAAGTCGTCGCGCTCGCCGCGGCGCTGCGCGTTTACGGTTATCGCGTTGGCGTCTATCCGCTCGACACGCCGCTGCTCGGGGCGACCTCCAACGCCCAGCGACGCGCGGTGGCGCCGCATGGCGCGGCATTTGTTCATCTCGAGCTCGCGCGCGGCGTCCGCCAAGCGCTCGCGATCGATGCGGGCGCACGCGCCTTGGTGTGGCAGGCCATCGTGGCCGCGGTATCCACAAACTAGGACCCATGAGACCTCGCGCGCCCACCAACCTCGTAGCGCTCGTGATGATCTTGCTTATTGGCGACGTCGCCGCGCGCACGCCAACGATCGGCGCCTCGCCGCTTTTGCCACAGCCCACGTATTATCGGTGGGAGCCATTGGTTCGCGAAGACGCCGCCTTGCTGCGCGGCGCGGCCACCGCCGACACCTCGTGGTATTGGCTGCCCGCCGCAACCTTCGTGCGCCTGCGTACGAAGGTGCCAATTGACAAGTTGGTGGTGACGCGCGCCGAAGAGGGGCCGGGTGGGCTCGTCACGCAGCGCTTGACCTTGGTGCCCATCGAAGGCGGCGCCGGCATCTGGCACACCAGCGGCGTTGGCGCACACCTAGGCATCGCTGCGCCTGGGTACCCGGGCGTGGCAGTTGCGGTCGAACGGCCCATTCGGCGCTTGCCTGAGCTGGCGACGACGCAGCTGCGGCTCGCGCTATGGGCGTGGTTGTTTCGCGGCCAGCCTCCCTCGCGCCCGCTCAGCGACGTCGATGAACTTCACGTCTACGAAGGCCTGGCCACGTGGGCGTGGCAGACCAGCGCGCAGGCAGATGTGGCAGCTCAGCGCCCGGTCGTCGCCGCGGCCATTTGGCATTTCTTTAGCGGGCGCGCCGCTGGCGCGGCCTATTCGTCGGTTGAGTTTGAGCGCCAGGAATTGTTGTCGGCGACGACGACGTTGGCGCTAGAGCCCACGCTGCCACCCGAGGCCTGTCATGCCACCAGCGACGGCGTGGTCGCGCTGCGCGTGCGCGGGCCGACGTGGTTGCATATCACCGCGCGGCAGGCGCGCGCGACGTGGAGGCCATGGCTGCTACGTGCTTCGACCTCGGACCCGGCAACCGCCGCAAGCGTGCTTCGCGCTGAAACGTCGGGGAGCGCGAGCGCACAAGTTAGCGCGCAGCTCGACGATGAGGCCGACGTCAATCCGCTGGCGGTGCCTTCCCGCGCGCTGCAACTGGCGTTTTGGCTGCCGGCCGGTGAGTCCTCGTTGACCTTGCGGGCCTCATCGGCAGCGTGCTTCACCGCCACCGCGCTGGTGATGCGTACGGCTTGGTTTACGCGCGCGTTGCGTCAGGTGCCGGTTGCGCGCGTGGCATCGCACGTGCTTGCGGCAAGCGCCGACGCGACCCAGCTCGCGCTAGGCTCGATCAGCGAAGCGATGGCCGCGGGTGCGCGGCTGCTGCCCGACGACGATCCTCGCCGCGCCGCGATGTGGCGCGCGCTCGACGTCTTGCTTGGCGAGACCACGGACGTCGCGCAACACGCGGTCATCGGCATGGCCATGCTCATTGTCGAGCAATCCGCGACGCTTGAGACGCACGAGGTTGAACGTTTGTTGGCAGTGACGGCGTCGAGTTCGTGGGCGCCGCTCGTCAAGCGCGCGGCGAGCAAGCGGCTAGCGGAGCAAGCCGGTGTTCACCAGGTCTTAGCGACGCTTGGCGATGGAGGCGAGCTTGCCTCGGCGTCGGGGCTGCCGCAAGAGCACGTGCTTTGGATGGCGCTTGCTAGCGCGCTTGAGGCGCCCGCCGATCCGCAGGCGCGCGAGGGCATGATCGCCGCTTGGCGCAACGGGCGTTGGTATGGCGTGCCCGAGCAGGAAATGCCGCCGATGCTCGCGGCGCCGCGCGTGACGGTCTTGAGCGATCCGGCATCGCCGACGTCGTCGTCTCGATCATGGTTTCGCCTCGACCCAAATCGCCCGCAAGTGTTGACCGCGGCGCTTGATGCGGCGGCGCCAAGGCGCAGCCAAGACGATGCGGCGATGTTGCGTTGGCGCGTCGTCTTTCGCACGGCGCGCGCCACGATCTCTCTACGGATTGGCGAACAGGCCCATGAATTAGCAGCGCAGGGCGGGGTGGCCGTCGGCGAATGGCTGCTGCCCGTGGGAACGCACAGCGTTTCATGGCAAGGCGACCCCGGTGATACTGCCTATGGTTCGCTGCCTATTGCGAGCGACGCCGCGCCGGTTGGCATCACGGCGCAACAGTTTATCCGTCTGCGTTGTGACGAAACCTGGACCCTGACGGCGCCCTCGCTGCCATTTTTGCGTGTCAGCGCGACCGCGTTGGGCGATGTGCTACCACAAGTCACCATCGCACCCGATCGCGGCGCTTCAACTGAGCTGCGGTTTGCCCCGTCACGGCTTACCAGCGTAACGCCGCAAGGGCTGAGCGTCGCGCGACCGATGGCGGCGACGATCGCGTTGCCAACGGAGGCGCGGCGCCTCACCCTCTCGTGTCACGGCGCCCAAGAGGCGTGGCTGTCGGTGCAAGCGCGTGCCGACGCGGCCGCGCACTTGCACGACGAATTGGCGATGCAACTCGCCGCGCTCCGCCTGCCGGAGCCGACGCCCGAGGCGCTGCGAACGGTCACCGCGCAATTGCGCGAGGGGCGCACGGCGCTCGATTTGGCCAGGCGCGCGTTTCTGTGGTGGGTCTTGGGCCACGGCGAGCTCGCGCAATTCGATGGTACCTCGGCGCGCGGCATCGCTACCTTGGCCGAGCAACGCGATATCTACGCCATGCTGGCGCAGATGGCGGTCGAACCCAATGTGGTTTACACACCGATCGAACACCGCGCGTGGGCGGCCAGCGTGCGACGTTTGTCGCTGCCCGCGGGCCTTCCACCTGCATGCGCGGAGCCAGAATTTGGCGGCGAGCATCGGCGGTGCATGGGGGAGATGCTGGCGAGCCATCGCCGCGAGCCATCGTTGCCGAGCGCGCTTGCCGCCGCCCGCGCGTATGTTGCGCTCGCCAGGTTGGAGGCTGCTACCGCCGAAGAGAGTTTGGCCATGTACGCGCTGACGTCGGCAGCCTTAGCCGACGGCTTTCACCCTTCGCTGGTATGGGCGCGTGCGCTGAGCGCGCGCGGCACCATGAGCCGACTCGTCACCGCGGTTGACGCCAGCGACGGCTCGTTGTCGGTGGCGCAGCTCGGTGAGCCACCCGATTTGGCGACACCAGTTGGCGCCAAGATCGTCGCGCTCGACGCGCCGTGGGATTATCGCCAGGGCTTGATCGCGCTTGACCACGCGGCGGGGGCTTCGCTGAAACTGCTCGGCGGCCGGGTCGTGCGCGTTGGCTATTGGTGTCAGCCGCTGGTCGAACGCCGCGGCGAGGCACCAACGTGCGACGTAACGCGCCGCCTAAATCAACGGCCACCCGAAGCGTTTACGGTGCCGCCGCGCGTCGTGCACTGGCAGGACGTCGCCTTGCCGGATGGCACCAACGCGCTGGCGTTTGATATGTTGGCGCCCGGCCGCGATCGCATGCTCGGCATCGTCGTCTTCGATGGCAAGCAGCCGATCGTCGGCGAAACGCGGCAGAAGGCGTTTCGAGTCTCGCCGCAGCAGCCGGTCGTCTTGCGCATCGCGGGCCCAACCGTCGTGACGGTTGAGCGCGCGCAGGCCACGGGGCTCGGCGAGCCCGCCGCGCCAACCCAGCCCTCGACGTTGGCGATTTCGCTCGGCGAGACGCGGCAGACTCTCGAAGCAAGCGTGGCTAGCGTTGAAATCCCCGTGCTCGCCGAGGCCGAAGTTACGCTACAGATCACGGCCGCGGCGCCCGCAAACGTGCTGCTTCGCGTGCGCACGGCAACTCGCAGCGTGCGCGTCGCGCCCTTCGAATTGCCAGCGGCACGCCAAGATGAACGCGTGATCATGTCGCTGCCTCGACCAGTGGTGCCGCAGGCGGTGCCGTCGCCGCGACCGCCACTGCTGCCCACGCTGACGACGCGCCTGCGCGCGGGCCTTGAGCGCGAAGACGATGTCGATGTGGCGAGCAGCGCCTCGGTGATCGATTGGCGCACGGGCGCGCGCCTACGTGTCGATCGACCGCAGGCCCAAGCGTGGCTAGCCATAGATGGGTTTGCACGCACCTATGATCAACTGCCGCTATCGCTCGGCCTTGATGCCGCCGTCGAAGCGAGATGGGTCCGCGGCCTTGGCGTGCGCCTGAGCGGTCGCTATGCGTGGGCGATTACCGGCGAGCCTGAGGCTGGCCGCGCCGCCGAGCGTGCGCACGTCGCCCGCCTCGGCGCCGAGGCCTATGGGCTCTTGACTGGTCGTCGTTGGCTCGTCCGGCCATCACTGCTCTATCGCACCAACCTCGCCGGCGACGGCGCCTCGACCAACGCCGATCCGACGCTGTGGAATAACTACTTCGCGGATCTGCCGACGTGGTACGAAGGCGCCGCCTTGCTGCAATGGGCGCCCTCGCTCGACAGCCGGCTCGCCATTACGCCGCGGGCGCGGCTTGCCAGCGACGGGCATCTCGAGTCGCTCTCGTCGCGCCTCCGCGTCACGGCGCTGATGGCGCAACGACCGTGGGGCGGCGTGTACTTCGCCGGCGCCTGGCACCCGACCTATTGGCAGCGCCATACCGATATCGCGCTGCGGCGTCAGAATCCGTTCTTTGCCCACGAAACCTCGCTTGGCTTCGACTTTTTGCGGCAGTGGCAGCACCGTTGGTGGTTCAAGCTCGGCCTGCGGGGCTCGCTGCAATATGTCAAGGGGGCGCGCAATGCGGCGGGATGGGTGCAATTTGAGTTCACCCGCAGCAGGCGGCGTTCGCTTGATGATATGCTGCCAAGCGAACAAGAATTTGATCAACTCACGAGTGGCCGATCATGGGCGGACGAAACCTATTAAATAAATTTCGTTCGTGGCGCCGCCGACGTTTTTTCGAGCGCCAGTATGCGCGCTCGCCGCGGCTGCAGCCGCACTGGCCCGTCATCGTGCAGATGCTGGTCGACAACGTGCCGCCGATGCAAAAGCGGCTGCGGCGCGACTATCTCGAGCTGATCGCGGATGGCATCGTCGCGCTCGATCCAATGGCGGAGCCGTATCTCGCCGGTGCCGGTGCCGATACCGCGGCCACGGCTGCGGCTCCCGGTGCCAAGCCGGCGCCGGCGGCGCCACGCGGCGACGAGCACGCCATCGCTGGGCTTGGGCTGCTGTGTCTGCGCTCGCTTGAGTACCTCGAGCGCCTCGACATGCAAGAGGTACAGACGATTCGCGCGTTTACGGCATTTGGCAAGTACTACTCGCAGATCACTGATCCCGAGCAGCAGCGCCGCGTCATCGAAAGCTATCTCCGCGAGACCGTGAGCGATCAGACGCAGCTGCGCGGCGACCTCGAGGCGTTAGATCGATTTTTTGGCTTCGATACGCTGCGCGAGCGCAATGCCTATGCGCAGATGGATCTCACCATCCAGGTTGAGTTGCTGCTGTGGTTCTTGGCGAGCGCGCTTGGGACTTGTGGGGCCGCCGTCGCCGGGATGAACGACGGCATTGCCATCGCAACCGCGTTGGCGGGACGGCTCGCGGAGGCCTCGCGCTGGCAGGTGCGTCACGCGGCCGGTAGCGCCTTGGTCGCGCTCATTCGCGCCCATCGCATCGAATATCCGCAGGCGTTGATGGCCGGGCTCCTGCAAGTCATCGAAAACGATGAGGAGCACCCCTGGGTCTTGGCCACCGCGGTGCAGGCCATGCTCCTCCTCGACGCCGCGCGCGGCATCGCGCTCATCGAACACCGGCTCATCGACGATCGCCGCGACGGCAACGATTTGGTGTTTCGCAAGCTGGCGGTCGACATGGCGACCAACGTGCTCGATCAGGTCGCCCTCAACGCCTTGCTGGCGCGACTCATCGCCAATGGCGAACCTAGTGAGTACGTGCGCCAAACGTTCGTGCGCGCCACGGTGGCCCTAACCGCGGAAGACGCGGTGGCGCAACTAAGCAAGCTCGCGGGGCAAACCGACGTCGCCGAGCCTAGCTACCGCGTGCGTGCTGCGGCCTATATTGCCGCGCGCGAGCGCGCCGTGAATCCCGCGACCTCACCGGCGCTCCTCGCCGAGATCAGCCGCTTGTTAATCGCGGCACTTGCCAGCGAAAAAAATACTTTCGCGCTAGTGGTCGCGTGTGAAGAGCTGGCAAAGCTCGCCGAGAACGTCGTCGCCGTGGCCACCCTGTCCGGCGATGAGATTGCGGCGCTCGTGGCACAGTGGCAGGCCGCCCTCGCCGCCGTGGTGGAGCATCCGGGGAGTCCGCCGAGGGTGACCGAGGTCGCCGCCGCGATGATGGAGCTCATCGAATCGGCGACGGATACGGTGCGCCGTCGCGTGCGGGACATCATTGGCGGGCAGTTGCAGGCGACCAAGCCGTACGGTGCGAGCAGCCTCGCGGCCCGCGGCGAGCAAGCGTTGGCGCCACAAGACGAGGCCCACATTGGCCGCGTGCTCGCCGAGTTGGCGCGTAGCGATTGGGGCATTTCCGCGCAGCGCCGCGGCACGCGCTGGCGGTTTTGGCGTGGCGATCAATTCGCCCGTCGCTTGTGGCGCATCGTTCACGAGCTGCGCCATCCGCTGCCGAACAAGCGCCAAGCCTTCGCCCACACGGTGGGGCGGCGCTATCCCGGTTCGCTGCGCGCGCACCCGGGCCTGCTCGACGAGGCCACCGCAACGACCGTGCCTGGTGAGCGCACCAACGTCGACGCGGAAGGCTCGTGGGGCCGTCATCTGCCGCTGGTCGACGACATCCTCGACGTGCCGCTTTTAAGCGGCGCGCCAGCCACGGTCGTCTCAAGCCTGGGCACCGCCGTTATCACGCCGCCGGCGAAGTTCTGGGATCGGGTGCGCAATCGCTACCGTATCTCGATGCGCTATCGCAACTTGGCCGCCGCGCGCATGGCGGCGTTGCGTGCCACCGAAGATCGCGAGCGCCATCGCTACGTTGAGATGTTTGCCAGAGATTACGGCGTGCGCATTGAGTTTACGCCGCACAGTCACGGCGCGGTGGCGCCCTATCCCCAGCGGGTGCGCGCGCTTTTTCAAGGCGAAGTGGTTGCCGAAGAGGGAGGCGTCGCACTCACGCCCCCGCCCGCCGCGGCGGCAGGGTTGGCGCTGGCACCGTGGGATACCGTGACCAATTGGCTCTCGGCCAATCAGTACTACTTCACCTCGGCCAAAGAAAACAGCCAGGCGGCGCTAGCCATCTTCGTCGCCGGCATGACATCCCTATTTTTTATTCGCAGCTTTCAAAAGCGCCGCATCATTCATAATTCGCGCTTTGCCATGCCGCTTACGATTGGCGGCTGGGGCACCCGCGGCAAGAGCGGCACCGAGCGCCTCAAGGCGGGCTTCCTCGACGGGCTTGGCTTTGACGTCTTCGTCAAGACCACGGGCTGTGAGGCGATGTTTATCCATAGCGCGCCGATGCAGCAGCCGGTCGAGATCTTTATTTATCGGCCATATGACAAGGCCACCATCTGGGAGCAGATGAATCAGATCCGGCTCGCGAGTCGCCTCAAGGGCGACGTGTTTTTGTGGGAGTGCATGGCGCTCAACCCCAAGTACGTGCAGTTGCTGCAGCACGACTGGATGCGCGACGACCTGGTCACGCTGACCAACAGCTATCCCGATCACGAGGATATCCAAGGGCCCGCCGGCTACAATGTCGCGCAGGTTATCTCGGAATTTATTCCGTTCAACTCCACGCTGATCACCAGCGAGACCAGCTATCTGCCGCTGTTTCAAGAGAAATGTGAGGCGCGCAACACGCCCATGCACATCATCGGCGAGCGCGATGCCGAATTTATTGCGGATGACTTCCTCGACCTGTTTCCCTATCGCGAGCATCCGCGCAATATCGCGCTGGTGACGAAGTGCGCCATCGAGCTCGGCGTCGACCCCGACCTGGCGCAATACACCATGGCCAAGTGCGTCGTGCCCGATCTGGGCGTGCTCAAGGCCTATCCCAAGGTCAAGGTGCGTGCGCGGCTGCTGACGTTTGTCTGCGGAAACTCGGCCAACGAGCGCACGGGCTTTATCAATAATTGGCGGCGCATGAAGCTCGACGCCATGAATTGGGAGACCGAGCCGCAAAAGCTTGTCATCACTGTGGTCAACAATCGCGCTGACCGCATCTCGCGCTCGGAGGTGTTTGCGCGCATCTTGGTGCGCGATGTCGCCTTTGATCGCCACGTGCTCATTGGCACCAACCTCAAAGGGTTGCGCGGCTTTATGGACGACGCGCTGACCGATTATCTAAAAGAACAGCACCTCGTCAACGACGACGAAATTGATGGCGGCGACAAGGCCCGCACGCTTGCGCTGAGCCGCGCGGCGCGCGAGCTCGAACAGCTGCGCATTCCGCGGCCGGAGCTGCGGTTCATTTTGCAACGCCTTGGCATCTATGCCCAGGCGTGCGGCCAGGCGCTGGCGCCGGATAACGCGGCGCTCGCCGACGCTATCGCGCCATGGCTGGCCGCCGACGCCAAGGGCACGGTGCAGATCGCCGACCTTATTACCGAGGTGACCGCCGATGCCAAGCTCACCGCCGCCGTCGAAGGCGCCTTGAGGCCGATGGCCGCAGATGATCCAGGCGCGTACGCGCCGGAGTTCCCCGAAACGCTTGAGGCGCCTAGCCTTGCCGACGTGCTCGGCGCGTTTCGCTTTGAGCTCGCCCGCATGGCGATGCGCGCGCGGCTCGAGGCGCGCCTCGCCGCCTTATTTGCACCCGGCGGCGGCAGCGGCCTGGCGGCGTTTCGCGGCGATTTTGCGCTGGCCTATAAACAGATGTTTCTCTTGCAGGTCGATACGATCGAAGATGCCGGCGCTACGGGCGATCAGATCATCGACCGCTGCGCGCGCTGCATCCCGCCGGGCAGCGACGTCATTCTCATGGGCACGCAAAACATCAAGGGCACCGGCCTCGACTTCGTCTATCGCTGGCTCGCCATGGACAAGGTCGTGACCTGCCTGAGCGAGCAAAAGAGCGCGCGACGTGAGAAACGCATGGCCGCCCTCGCCGAACTCGAGGCGTTCGAAGATCACGGCCTGGTCGACACCGGGCACTTGCTGGGCCTGCTCGCCGCGCCACCGCTGCACACCCCCGACGAGGACGAACTCGCGGCGAGGCAGCGCATTGTCGCCAAAGTCACGCAAGTCTATGACCGCCGTCGCAAGGCGTTGCTTGAGGTCAAGAAGGCCGACTGGGTGGATCGGGCCGCCGCCTGGGGCGAGGGCTGGCTTGACTACATTGACAGCGTTCATCGCACCAACGCCTCGCGCCGCATCACCGACGACTTGGTGAACCGCCGAATTACGCATGGCCGCGCCTCGCTCGAGATGCGCAAGCTGGTCGGCCGCATCAAGGGTGGTTGGCTCGCTAAGGCGATCCGCAAGCCACGTAAATAGCGCTATCATAACGCTTGCGATTTTGGCGCGCGTCGCGCCTATGGCGACTAAGAACTGCAAAACCTCTACGGCGCCCAACTGGGGATGGTCGAATTTTGCATGGGGATAGGAAATTTCAGGCGGTAACTGGCGTGGGTGACAGGTGACGAGCAGGACTGGGAGGGACCAGAATGCCGGATCACGGGTGAATTAGAGCCTTCAGATCACTGAGATTGATCCCCCTATCCTCAACCTTGGACCACATGGACTTCGTAAACGTATTCATCGCCGGATTCGACTTATGGAGGCCATTTGCGGGCCGAATGTAGGACGGCGAGTATCTCTAGATCAGCAGCGTTGACGCGGTACACAATCACGAATGGAGTAGCGCCTACGACCAACTCGCGAGTGCCTTTGACGCGCCCAGTTCTTCCCGACTCTGGAAATTGTCTGAGCTGCGTTAAATGTGCCATGACTTGCTGAACGACGCTTGCAGCGGCGGTGTCGTTTCTTGACGAAATAAACTCATATGCGTTTTCGAGATCGGCAAGGGCGAGGCGCGTCCATTTGACGGTCAACCCCATTTCTTAAGCGCCTTGGCTACTTCCTTGGCAGATGCAAACTCGCCTCGATCGGCTTGAGCCATTGACGCAATAATATGTTTACGTTGCCATCTGGTGATCTCCAAGTAGGCTTCGATGGCCTCCGTAATGATGAAAGAGCGGTCCCGCTTGGACACTTTGGCCAAATGGTCGAGCTCGTCGATTTGGTCGCTTTCGATGCGCAGTGAGATTCCTTGCTTGGCCATGCAAACCTCCTCTGTATTTCATTGTATTCCAGTGAAATACGCCAGTCAATCGAGATCTTCGTCTGGTGGAGGCTGTCAATCTCAGTGATTTGAAGGCTTTAAATCCCCCTAGATGGGGATAGGAAATTTCAGGCCGAAATGGCGGTGGGTGACAAGAGCCGCACAGGGCTGGCTGAGTTGCAACGTGCCGGATCGCGGGGGATTTTAAGCCTTCAGAGCACTGATATTGACGGCATCTTGATCGATCAACACCGTTAACAACTCGCCCATTTGACGCGACGACAACAGGTGGCTGCCTTCATTGAACAAGGCGACCTTTGAAAGGTCCACAAGTCTCAGTGATCTGAAGGCTCTAAATCCCCCCTGGATCCAGAACATAGCAACCCACCCGGTCTCCTCGGCCCCCGCCATCTACCGCCATTTCGGCCTGAAATTTCCGATCGTCCTTGCGAGAGCCGCATTGCCGTGGGCGCACTTGGTATTATGTCGTTGGCGTCAGCCGATGCCGCGAACACATGACGCTCGGTAGGTACCAGGCCGCAACTTCTGTGGCATCAATCACGTCTCGCATATAGTCCCGCAGCCATTCTCCGTGGCGGCACAAAACAATTGACCATTTCGCGACATTTGTGACACACAGAGCTCATGCCTTTGCGTCGTGGCAATAACCCTGCTTTGTTCAAGATCGATAGCCGTGTCTGGCTCGCCGGCATTTGTTCGGCGTTGCTAGCCAGTGGCTGCGACAATGGAGGCAATTCCGATATCCCCCCGAGCCCTGATCTCATGCTAGGGCTCAACGACGTCTCCGTGTTGTTTCCGATGCCACCCACGGCAACGGATTTGAATGTGCTCCGGCTTAGCGACCAAGGCGTCGGCGGCCCGTTGTTGCCACAGGCGTGGTTCGATGAGATTTCAGTATTCGCCGACGAGCCGCAGCAAAACCAAACGTATGCAAGCTGGGCCATCGTCGGTATGCGGCTAGATCCCTGTTTTCCAGATTTGAAATTGTTGGCCACCGACCCGGCGCGGTGTCGTAGGCAAGTGCGCCTTATCGCGCAACCGATCGCAGAAGATCTCGGTGCACCGGGGGGGACGGTCGGTGCCGCGGGTGGTGAGATCGAGCCCGCCGTCGCCATCGATAGTGCCATTCATCTCCTCTACGATCTCAACGAAACAGAGTTTGCACATTTCCTCGTCGCTTGGAAGACGCTCCTTGCGACGACCTCCCCTTCGCTAGGGGCGCCGTTACAAGTGAATCCCGTCATTGCCAGCCAAGGATTGGCCGGCCCATTTGCCCGAGGTGTAAGGCAGCTGGTATTGGCGTCCGTGGGCAAGAGCAGGCTAGGACAGGTAACCTTCATGGAAGGCAGAGGCGTTGAATGGGAATTTGGCGGCATCCGCATCATAAACGGGGAACGCCAATTGCTCGCGATTGCGGGGCTAGCCGACGAAGCCGCCGCGACACAGCAGTTTGACCAGCCACCTGAAAGCGGATTTTTGATTTCTCCGGTCTCGAGCGCGAGCGGCGGGCTGATGGCGTTGGCAGGTGACGTCGTAGACAACAGCTTTGTCTTAACGGCGCCGCCCACGGAAATTGACGATGCCTTGCAGCTGGCGCTCGAGATCGACAATCCGGCGACGTCATTCCACGCAGATTCGCTAGATTGTGCATCATGCCACGTGGCGGGCCGCGCGCGTCGACGTGCCGAAGACTTAGGGTATTCGACCGCGGGGTTTGCGCGCTATACCCATCCATCGTTTGATCTGACGCAGACCACCAACGAATCGCTGGCGCGCGACGTAACGATCCTGAGGGCATTTGGTTTTGCTGCGCGAAGTCCCATCGTGAACGATCGCGTCATTCATGAGTCGGCCGCCGTCGCGGATGCCTTAAACAACATGTAGTCGCCGCTGCGCCCGCGACGAACGCTTCGTAGATCGGTAGGCTTGCGTTGATCGCAATTGCCTGTGCTAAGGCGCTAGATACGGGCGTGCGCAATATCATTGATCTGAGGGCTTTAAATCACCCGTGATCCGGCTGCTTGAACCCGGACGCCCTGCACAGGGCCTGCTGTCACCGCATTTTCGCCTAGAATTTCCTATCCCACAGAAGGCTAAAACGTAACTTCGAATGAGACCGAATTAGTTTCGTAGTTCATCTCTTCGATTTGCTTTTCGTCGTTGATCGAAATTTGCAACGTGTAGGTGCCAGGCGGCACGTCGGTGATGTCGACCCATTGGCACGGCAGGCCGGCGCCATAGACATCTTCCCAGCCGCGCGAAATGCCTTGGTTGCCGCAGTGATAGCCAAAGCCAGGAATCGACGAGCCGGCGATGGGCTTGATATCCATGAGGCAGAACGCCTGCTTGTGGCCGCTGGCGACGATGCCGCCGTCCCCGACGACCTTGTAGTCGGCGTAGCCCGTCATGTGGGGGGATAGGAAATTTCAGGCCGAAATGGCGGTGGGTGAGAAGAGCCGCAGAGGGCTGGCTGAGTTGCAACGTGCCGGATCGCGGGGGATTTTAAGCCTTCAGAGCACTGATATTGCTGGAAAATTGGGGAGTCTTGACGGCAGCGGACGCGGTCCGGCATAGCGGCCAGGGAGCGAACTGGCTGCGGCGGTTAAAACGTCGGTCAAGGAAACTGGCTACGGTGATGCCCATGCCCAACCGGGTGCTGGCGGCAGAGCGCGGGCTGCCGATGTGGCGGGCGCCGTGTCGCTTAGCCCTAGGTGACTGAGAATCTTGGCGATGACGTCGGGGTCGATGATCTCGGCAATGACGCGGACCTTGCCGGCACAGCCAGGGCGCTGGCAGCGCGTGAGGTCATCGGCAAAGACGCGGGCAAGGAGCTGAGCCCAGCGGTAGCGGGCCGGGGCGGTGTTGCGTGCGGTCTGCGGCTGGGTCGGCTCGATACGCGGCGCGTCAGCAGCTTGCGCTGCAAGCGTGGCTATTTCACCGCGAAACGCATGCCGCGGCGCAAACACGCCAAAGAAGCGCAGCATGTGGACGCGCGGAGGCGGCATGAGCGCGGCGAGCCGGCGCAAGAAGGCCACGGGTTCCAAGACCACATGGGTTTGGCCGGTGTGGCCCCGGCGGCGCAGTTCATAGGCGACCTTGCCGCTAGGCGTTTGGGTAAGGCGCGACGAAGCGAGAGGTGGCCGGGCTCCATATCGAAGCAAGCGCTCAAGGCGGTCGCGCTTGTTCGTAGGTAACGCCTGGCTAATGTGTAGCGAGACGCCGCCAACGTACGCGGCATCCGGCTGCTGGCGAGCCGGCGGTCGTTTCACGTCGGCGCTGTCACCCTCATGACCGGCATCAAACGCAAGTTGACGCGGCATGGCCTCCGCAAGCGAGGCGGTGAGTGCGGCTTGCTCATCGTCGGCGTCAGCGCCCGCGGCTTGCACGGCAAGTGGCCCGCGTTGCAGTGCGCGCTCGAAGAGCCGATGCACGCGGATGGCCATGCGATGCGCAAGATGTTCCAGGTCCCCATGCGAAGGCGGTGGAATTGGTATCTGCGCGAGCCTGTCGCCATCGGCACGCACAAACACCACGTCCGGCACGATGGCATGAATATGCGGGTGCAAATTGAGTGATGATCCAAAGCGCTGCACAAATGCAATGGCGCCTGGCTGCGGCGACGTCACGCTCATGCGACGAGCGACGCGGCGTTGATAATTGAACACCTCTTGCATCAGCGCGGTGAGGACAGCGGAGAGCATGGCGGGCTGCGACGCCATGGCAAGACGAAACCGATGGGCGCTTGCTGGCTTTGCGCCGTAGCTGCGTTAGGCGCCTCGCTCGGAATCGGTCATGGACCACTCGTCCACTCCCTCATCCTCGGAGCCGCCTGCCTTGCTACGACGCAAACCAGCTTCGCGCCAGCGGCTAAACACGGGTTGTGCAACCCGGACCGTGCAGCGGCTACGAAGATACGCGCGAAATGTTTTCGCGATGTGGCGCGGGTAGCCATAAGGGAAGCGCTCGTCCGCATCTCGCAGCAAGGCGGGTAAATACTCGTTGACTACGGCGTGGAGCACCGTGGTTGCTGGGTTGCGGCGTTGATAGCGCAGGGTACGTGCCGCAGACACTGCGAGCTACCCATCGCAGCTGGCGTGCCATGATGTGCACGCAACAACGGGGCGGCATTCGGCATGTCAGCACAGGCCAGCCATGGCCAAGTGGGACGTGGCGCGGACAATCTGGCCGCGTACCGCACGCGATCTAAGACACGCGATGCGATTGCTTAGTATGCCCACAGGCACGTCTCTTCATCGTCTGCCCCGCGGTCCATGACGTGTAGAAATCCGGACCCTGGTTGGAGTTTCGCTCGCCGTGCTCGAGGCCTTTAAAGATCATGGCCTGGTCAATACCGGCCACTTGCTGGGCCTGCTCGCTGCGCCACCGCTGCACACCCCTGACGATGACGAGTTGGCGGCGAGGCAGCGCATTGTCGCCAAAGTCACGCAAGTCTATGACCGCCGTCGCAAGGCGTTGCTTGAGGTCAAGAAGGCCGACTGGGTGGATCGGGCCGCCGCCTGGGGCGAGGGCTGGCTTGACTACATTGACAGCGTTCATCGCACCAACGCCTCGCGACGCATCACCGACGATCTCGTCAACCGCCGCATTACGCATGGCCGGGCCTCGCTAGTGAGTGTCCCAGATGTTATGAGCCAGGCTGCGCCGGGATGACGTCGGAGGCCAAGGCGCGAGGAGTGGAGTTTGGTGGTTCCAAACGACCGACGAGCAACGCAGGCAGCGGGCGTCACGCCTAGCAGGGTGGCTCATGTTATCTGGGACACGGCACTTAGAGATGCGCAAGCTCGTGGGCCGCATCAAGGGTGGTTGGCTCGCTAAGGCGATCCGCAAGCCACGTAAATAGCGCTATCATTAGGTATGCGATTTTTTCGCGCGGCGATCGGCCTGGGCTTTGGCCTCGCCTTGGCAACAGCTTGTCAGGGCGCGCCCACCCGCGAGATTTCGTTGGTCGTCGAGGTCGTCGATGAAAACGGCGTGCCGCAAACCGTGGCGCTCGATGACGGCGCGCGCACCGTGATCACCAACGAACACGGCAAGGCCTCGCTGGCCGTGGCCCAGCCGACGGTCATCGTTGCCAGCGGCGAGGGCGTGCTGGCTGAACCGTTCGTGGTCGGGTGGGGCGATGACGGCACCACGTTGCGGGTACAGGTGTGGAGCAATCTCAGCGGCACTAGATGGTCGCTCCATGCCACCGGCGATGTCATGTTTGGTCGCCGCTACAATTTTCCGCCCGAAGGCGAGCCTCTCATTCCCACGTCGGACATCGCCGGCGGCTCGCTCGATGTCATCGCCGCCATCCGGCGCATGTATGTCGCCGCCTCGGTGCGCGCGACCAATCTCGAGACCGTCGTCTCTAACCTGCCCGCGGGTAACATCTATCCCGGCAAGCGCTTCATCTTAAATAGCCTCCCCGAGACCCTGGCGGCGCTTGCCGCGCTTGAGGTCGACGCGGTGTCTTTAGCAAACAACCACGCGCGCGACTACCTCGACGAGGGCGTGCTCGAGACCGTGCAGCACTTAGACGCCGCGGGCTTGCCGTGGTTTGGCGGCAGCTACGACGCCTCCCTGGGCGACGCTCCGCTCTATGTTGAAACGGCCGGCATCACCATCGGCTTTCTCGCGTGGACAACTGTCGACGGCGATTTCGTCAACGACAGCTATCCGACCGATAAGGCCGAGACCCCGACGAATCTAGATCCAGACGAGGCCTGGCAGTATGATGCAAGATCGTGGGGTTACGCCGGCAAGACGTTTACGGCCGCCACCGCGCCGCGGCGCATCGGCAGCGCGTGGCGGCTCTTTCGCGATGCCGAAGCGACGATGAGCGAGGTCGACGTCGCCGCGTCATGGGCGTCGCTGATGGCGGTGTATCCCGAGTTGCAAGATTGGGTGGCACGGCGAGGCCACGGTGGCGCCACCGGCTGGTCCGACGCGCGGCTGCAAAAAATTACCGAAACCAAGGCGGTGGCCGACGTTGTCGTGGCGCAGTTTCACGCTGGCTTTCAATTTCAGCCGGCGCCCTCGAGCGCGGTGCGTCGCAATGCCCACGCCGCAATCGACGCCGGCGCCGACATCGTGATCTGCCACCATCCACACGTGCTGCAAGGCGCCGAGTGGTACAAGGACAAGCTAATTATTTATAGCCTTGGCAATTTCATCTTCGACCAGGATTTCTTGTCGACGTATTCATCGGGCATCCTGCGCACGGTGTGGGACGGCGGCGAGCTGTTGCAGGCGCGCTTTTTACCGTCGGAGATCGTTGGCTACAAGCCGCGGCCGGTGTCGGATTTGGCGGCGCGCACGACCATTCGTCGCCTCGCGGAAATGAGCTTAATGTCCGCCGAATCGGAACGCGGCGATGACGGTGGCATTCGCGTTTGGCGGGCGGACCCGCTGCCAGGTACCGCGCAGGCGAGCCTAGAATTCGTGCGCAATTCGGCAATCATCGGCAAGTCGCTACCGACGCCAACGACGAGGCAGGTGAGCCTTAACCCCGGCACGACCGTGGCGCTGCCGCGGCAAGGCCTGCGCCTGGCGCGCCTTTTGGCCGCCAACGTCGATGTCGGGCGCGAGCTCTTTCACTGGGGCCATTTCGAGGACGAGTTTGCCGACGCGCTCGAGACATGGGGTGCGCATTGGGCACTCACCGCGGGCCGTAAGTTCGTCGAGCTAAATGGCGAGGCGGTGGCGGGTTTTGGCTATTTGCGCCTGTATCGCAATTCGCGCAGCAGCGCGGTGGTGACGGCGCGGCCGGTGGCGCGGGTGCCCTTGTACCAACATCGCCTCTACGAAAATTCCAATGACCAGGCCGTGCCGCTCGATCCGGACGCGACCTACACCATGCGCGCGGTGGCACGTCGATCCGGCAGCGGGGAGCCGGCGTTTCGCCTCGACCTCTATCTCTTCGACGATACCAACCCAACCGAGGATCCGACGTCGGAAGCCATTGGCCAGCGCACCCTGGAGGTTGACATTCCGGGCGATGGCGAGTGGCACCAGGTAGAGGTGGAGGTGCCGCCCAGCACGTTTGTCGCAGGCAACAAATATGCAAATATGGTCATGCTCTATGTAACGCTTGGCGTGCCGGACATAGGCGAGAGCCGGTTTGACATCGACGAGATGACCTTGGTCGAGTGGCGTCCAGCCGACGCCATGCCGGCGCTGTATGGGGTGTATGACTACGTGCGCAATCGCGGCGGCACCAAGGTTGAAGTAGACATTAGCGAGTTACCGTGAGGCCATGGGCGCGGCCCCGCCAGGGTGGGCTAACGACGAGGCGCGCGTGGCGCGGCAATGCGGGGTCTTTTCGCCTGCGGCGCCGCGGACTTGGCGCCGCTTTGCCGACTGCCGCCAAGGTCGTGCGGGCCGCGGATGCGCGCCTGCTTGGGCGCAAGGGCCCCTGGCTTCCTGGGCGGCTTGGGCTCATGCGGCAGCGAAGTCAGCTTGCGAGCCGCCAACTCGCCAATCCGGCCTGGCTGGCGCGACATAATTTTTAAGAGCTCAACCTTCCACGGCGGTATCATTAGCTCGCCCGGTAGGGCATCGCCGCTATCGCGATGCGTTAGCAGCGCTTGACGAATCGCGGCCGCATTGGGGCCATCGGCGAGGTGGGTGAACAATTCGATGCCTACAGCGGCCTGCACCTCTTGAGCCGTCTTGATAAACGGTTTAATGCCCGAGACCATCAGAAATGGGTCCTGCACGTTTGGCGCGATAATGCTAATGGGCCGCGCAAACTGCAGCGCCTCGCCAAGCGACAGCGCACGCCCCGAGGCGTCCTTGTTAGGCACGATGATGCCGACGCGAAAGAAGCCCGCCGGCTTGGGAGCCCGCTTGCCATTGTGGGTGAGCACCTCCGACTTTACGGTGACGGTCTTGCCATGGACGTCGGTATAGGTCACGGGCGACCACACCGGGCCGGCATAATTGTAGATTTCATAGTCACCGTCCGCGGCTATGCGTTGAAACGATTTCTCGGCGTCGCGATACACCCCCGCGTTAGAGTACTCAGCCTGCGGAAAGGCATTGTCGTTGACCGCAAAGGTCGCCATTTGGTCCGCGCGGCTCTGCGTCGCCTCGGCGCTCGGCATGATATGGCCGCGCGACAACTTGGTCAGCTGAAACAGGCCGCGAAAATCGTCTTGCAGCTCATTGGTCTTCCAGTCCCGCGGCACGTCGGGGCCACGCCACGCGGTGTTGTCTGGCCGGAGCGCCGGGCCGTCGACGTCGGGATCTTTGGTCATCCACATCGTCACCACGGTGCCTGCGCGAATTGTGCCAGGTGTTTCGGCAATCGGCGTGACATCGGCGATGATGCTGACGAAACGCCCAACGTTCTTGACCATAAGCTTGTCGCCAAAATTCTTGGTCAGCGTGGGAATCCCGAGGCGGGCTTGCCCTGCGCCACGGGTCGCGAGCTGTTGCGTGATGGCGCCAAGCCGAGGTCCCGCGACGTTCATGCCGTCGACGTCGCCGGCAAGCAGGCTTTGCCGGAGGCGCTCGCTGATGCCAAATTTTTTCGCGGTGGTGACCGGGGTGGCGTTGTCGTTCGTCGCGCCGTCGGTGGCCGGCAGGCGTTGTTCCCACGCGGCGGCATCAGCGCTCGTGATGGCGGGCATGCCCTTGATGGGCGCGGCGGTAATCCCGACGACGCGCGGCGGCTCGGGTTTTACATCGGCCCAACCTACCTGGGCGGTCGCCAAGGCAAGGATCGTCGCGGTGCAAAGTGCCACCAAGGGTTGCCAGCGGTTGAGCATGCGGTTGTTCGGCTTCATGGTGGCTTTCTCGGCTTGGGGCTAGTCGCTAGCAAGGGTGCAAGCCATGTGCCACGCGGGACGCGTGCGCAGACTTGCCGCTGCTACGGGCCAGAGCCAAGGGAGGGCGCGCTAACTCGTCCGACGATAAGATTCGCGTGCGGAGCGTCGCCTGATGGGGTTTGTTGCCCCCACTGGTGCCAGCCGTGGCTGGTCCCCTAGTCGGCGGGACCAGGCGCCGTCGGTACCTTTTAGTTCGGCGCGCCGATGGTCGCCGCCGTGCTGGCAAAATCGGCTAGGTCGTCACCGGTATCGGCCTGGTCGGGCACGCGTGAAATGGTTTCGTCATTGAGGCCCGACGAGGCGCCGTCCTTGCCAACGCCTGGTGCGCCGTTGTTTGGGCCATCGCCGCCACGATCGGTTGAGGCAAAGACGCCGCCGATTTCGACATGATCGAGTAGGATCCCGTTGGCATCGCGCAACTCAAGAAAAATGTTTACCGGCAACGCACCCACGGGATTGCCGACGACGATGCGGTCGCCTGCCACCGAGGCCGCGAGAATGCCGCTGCCAATCACGCGCGCGTTGCTTGTGCTCAGCCGTGTCACCACGCGCGCCTCCTGCAAGAGATTTGGGCCGGTATAGACAATGAGCTGATAGTTATTCAGGTTCGTAACGCCCGGCATTAGATTAACCAGCTCGATCCATTCATCGTCTGAGCCCGCCAGGCCCGTGCCCGGGATGTCGTCAAACGGGACGTTATTGCCCCCGACGCTATCGCGCCAGTCTGGCACCGGCGACACGCGTACCTCGGTAATCATCATCGAGCTTGGATCAGCAGGCTTGCTCTCAATGGTGATGGAAAATAGCTCAGAGGCCACCATCACGTTGCCGACGCGATCTCTCACGCCGCCGGGACCGCCCGCGATCGAAACATCAACCGTGCTGCCAAACGGAAAGACGCCGATCGGCACCAACACCACGGTGGTGTCGTCGTTGAGAAAACGAGCGGGGCCGAGCGCAATCGGCGTGTTATTCACTTCGACGACGATGACGCCCGGGGCGTCGATGGAGGCCGGATCGACGCCCTCGCTAAAATTGATGGTAATGGCGGTCGAGACCGATCGGCCGCTACCGGAGGTATGCGATACGACCACGGGAGCCACGGCCTCGGGTGGGAAAATAGGATTAATGTTGGCCGCGCCGGGCGTGGCGAACATCGCCTCAAAATCGTTGATATCGTGGCCCGTGTCGGCAAAGCCATTAGGGCGCGCAATCACTTCGTCAAACGCCCCCCGGGCAAAGCCGTTGCTGGTGCCGTTAGGTGCGCCATCGCCAACGCCGTCGCCTTCCATGTCGCGAGAAGGCGTAAGGCCCCCGATTTCTACGTCGTCGACGACGCGGGCCCAAGGATCGATGAGCGAAATGTACGAGTCGGTCGAAGAGGCGCCGGTCGGGTCGCCGATGACGAGGTAGCCACCGGGCAGAAACGCGCCAAGCGTAGAACCCGACGAGAAGGCCATGACGCCATCAATGCCGAGGCGCGTTTGTTTAACCTCGGTGTCTTTAATCGTGAGGATCCAATTGGTCAGATCGACGGTGTCGGTGCCGGCGTTGTAGATTTCGACGAATTCATCATTGCTTGAAATCGTGCCGTTGCCCGGGGGACCCAGATACGAAGGCACGGCGCCGCTGAAATCATGTTGCGGTGACAAGCAGACCTCGCTAATGACGATATTGGCCACGGTTGGCGGCGGTCCATCTGGGGTGCCGTCAATAGCGCCGTCGCCAGCCCCATCGCCGCCACCGTCGGCGCCGCCATCGCCACTGCCGTCCGTCGCGCCATCATTGCCGCCGTCGCCACCACCATCTTGGCCGCCGTCGCTGCCATCATTATTGCCGTCGGTTGGCCCGTCGCCCGCACCGTCATTGCCGCCGTCGTCGCCGCCATCTTCCATGGCATCGGCGCCCCCATCAGGATCTTCAGGTTGACGATTGTCGCCACAGCTAAGCACGAAGGCCGCGCCAAACGCGCACACCCATGCCCATCGGCGTGCCGCCGAAGCGCTTTCACGTGGTGCGTGGATGCCGATCATTAAAGATAATGATCGAGCATTTCGCGCCTAGATGCAAGGTTGGCGCATGTGGGCAGCCACCCTACTATGGCGCTGGATAGCGCCAGCGTTGGCATTAGCGACGATCTGTGCGATCGATTACTTATCTAAGGTGCTCATGGGCGTCGCCGGTGGCGCGAGTTGTACCGAGAACACAAAATTCGCCTTCGGCTGTCGCAAGTATCGCTCCCGAATCACCGCTTGCGGCACGGTCGCGCCATCGACATGCCGCGTCGCGAGCGCACGCGCTCCCTTGCCGTCGCCCCGCGCCTTGATGCCAGCGACGGTCGTCATCATGTCATTGACCGCGGCAATAAGTTTTTCGCGCACGATTACGAACGCGCCGATATCGCTACCATTGGCTGCCATCACCGTGGCGTCCCAGCGCAAGGCGCCGCGCTCGATGAGAAAGCCAAGCTGAATCGCCGAGACGTTGCTGTACGTCTTGCGATCGCCGCCACCGGTGTACATGCCCTGCGAGACGTGCCCCATCGCCCACACGATGGCGTCGGTATAGGTTGCGATCGCGAGCTCATCGCTGATGAGGCCCTTGCCGCGGAGAAATTCGATTAAGTAGAGCGCGCCGGTCTGGGCCTTGAGCTCCTCGAACACCGACGCGAGTGGCCCGCCGAACGCGACGTCGTCGGTCTTGCCAAACGCCTTGTATTCGTGCGCTGGCCCAAGATTGTGCATGGCCTCGTGCAAGATCGTCGCGAGCAGGCCAGGCTCGGCGGAGCCTTGGTAGGTCGCCATGCTGCTGGCATCGAGCATCGAGGCGGCTTGCTCGCGGCGTGCGGCGAGGCTGTCGGGATCGGTGTAGAGGTTGGTCATCGCGACGGTGCGGCCGCGGCCTTCGTTGGCGACCGGACCCCAGTTGGGCAAGCTCTGCCCGATGGTGGCTCCGAGCGCATCGCGGTCATCGCCGGCGTTGACCACGATGTCGATGAAATCTGGCAGATGAAAGGCGACGGTCCGCGCCTTGTATGGCTTACCCGCGCGTGCGGCGACGGCCGCTTCCATCTCTTGCTGCACCGGCGTTAGCTTTTTTTGCCAGGCAATCGAGCCCTGATTGATCAGGGCGAACGTGAGGTGAAAGCCCGCCTTGTGCGCGCATGGCTCCCAATAGGTTTCGTCCGGCGCGACGCGCACGTACCATTTTGAGTTGTCGACGCTCATCTTGGCCCACGCCTCGTCAGCCGGCATCCAGTTGTTGTCGACAAAACTCTGCGCGGCCGCGAGCAGATAGGTGACCAGCGCATCCTCGCCCGTATCGGCGAGGCTCGCGGCGGCTTGCTTCAGCGTTTCGCTGATACGCTTCATCTGTGGCTCGAACGCCGTCGTATACGGCACCGCGACCAGCTTGCCACCGTCCTCGCGCACGACCGAGAACGGGGTAAGCAGCGCCGCCGCATCCTTGTGGGCTTCGAGGGCCTGGCAGAATCCCTTGTCGTGTTGCGACAGCGCCGCCGCCTTGCCACTGGGTGGTAGCGACTTGGGATACACCCCGACAAACGGCTTGGGGCTGCCCGCTATGGCGCTGCAACCAGCGATCGCTTCGGTGCCCGGCGCGACGCACTGAGGGCCGCGATTGCGGCGAAATAGGCTTTGCGCGACGCGGTCTTTTGGATCGAGCTGCGTGGCGAGCTCGGCGACGCCTGTTTGCAATTGATAGAGTTCGTCGATCTGATCAGCCACGGCGAGCATATGGTGCGCAAACGCCTGATGGGGCGCAGGCATAGTTGACAGATCATTGCGCACCAGCGTCGGGCGCCCGGCATCCAAGTCTTTTTCTAGCGGCGTTGGACCGCCCGCGCGCAGTGCCGAGGCCTTAGATGTCTCGCTAATGGCGGTGGCGGCGGCGGCAAACGCCGGCGTAAAGGTACCGTCTTTCACCCACACAGGTTGGGTCCCATAAAAAAGCAACGTCGCCACCTCGTCTGGCTCTATCGCCTCATTGCCGTTGGCGTCGGCGATCCAATAGATGGGCAGGTTCAGCCGCACCGCATAGCGATTAAAGGCGATGCGGCCCAGGCCCTTCCACGACGTCTTGGTGGCGGCGCGGGCCGAGGGCGTCGTCGCCTCTGTGGCGGCGGTTTTCATGGTCGGCGCCGGTTTTGGCCGTCCGCAGCTGGCGGCGAGCAGGGTAAGGCAGAGCGCAGAGATGAGCTTCATGCGTGCAACCTACGCCAAGGCACAAAGCGTGTCTAGCCGGCGAAAACCTATCCTGTGGCCGCTTTGACGCGCGAACCGCGTGCTACCAATGATCGCCTATGTTGCGCGCTGCCGCCGCTACCTGGCGAGCCTCGTTTGCCGGCCTGCCCCGCGCGGTATGGCTGCTTGCGCTGGTCTCGCTGGTCAATCGCTGCGGCGGCATGGTGCTGGCGTTTTTGGCGCTCTATCTCAAGGAGGCGCTGCACTTTGGCCTCGGCGAGATCGGCTATATCACCGCCTGCTTTGGCGTCGGCGCCATTGCCGGCGCGTTTGCCGGCGGCTGGCTGACCGATCGCTTCGGCTACTTCGCGGTGCAGTTTGGCAGCCTGGCGCTCAACGGCGTGTTGCTCATCGCGTTGCTCGAGGTGAAAACATTTTGGCCGATGATTGCATTCATGTTGATGCTGGGCTTTATCACCGAGGTGTTTCGCCCTGCCAATAGCGTCGCGGTCCTGCGCGCGAGCAGCGCCAGCAATCGCACGCGTGCGTATTCGCTGGTGCGGCTGTCGTTTAACATAGGCTGGACGGTGGCGCCAGCCATCGGCGGCGTGGTGGCGTACTACCTCGGTTGGGCGTGGCTATTTTGGGCCGACGGCCTGACGTGCCTCGCGGCTGCGGCCTTTTTATGGTGGCGGGTGCCGCGTGATCTCGGCGCGGCAAGCGCCCCGGCATCGCCATCGCAAGCGGCACCTTTCGCATCGGCTACCGCCGGCGAAGCGGCGGCCACGATCGCCCCGAGCCTCGCCGCCTCGCCGCGCTCGGCATGGCAAGATCGCCCGTTCGTTTTGTTTTGGTGGTGCACGTTTCTTGGCGCCATGGTGTTCTTGCCGATCGTGTGGTCGGTTCCGATCTACTACAAAGACGTGTTTGGCTGGACCGAAGCCCAGATCGGAGGATTGGCCGCGCTCAATGGCGCCATCGTTGCCTTGGTCGAAATGCCCTTAGTTTTTGGCCTCGAGGCCAAGTGGTCGCCGCTGCGCTTGGTGCGCTTTGGCATGGGCTTGTACGCCATTTCGTACGTTTGCCTACTTACGCTCGATGCCCAGGCTGCGCTGGTCGCCGGGTTGGGCTATACGATCGCGATCTCATTTGGCGAAATTTTCGTGATGCCGTTTTCGTCGACTTGGGTCTCGGTGCGCGCGGATGCCGCCGCCCAAGGCCAATACCTCGCGATGTATTCGCTCGCCTATGCCGTTGCCAACGTGCTCGCGCCGCTGCTCGGCATGCACCTCGCGGCGCGCTTTGGCTACGGGGCGCTTTGGCTCGCTTGCATAGGCATGAGCGGCGCCGCGATGCTTGGGCTAGCCGTGTTGCGCCGCAGCGAACACCATGGCGTCGTAGCGCGCACATTACACGACCCATCGCAGCGCGCTGAAAGTTAAGGCGTCCCGAGCCAGGGATTCCTAGCTGAACTCTTGTTCCGCATGTTAAATTATCAATTGCATGTCTGAGCGCAAGGGAACCAAAGGAGCGACCGACTTCTTTCGTGCTTATGTGCAGCGAGGCACCACCGCCGCTCGCCGCGCCGCCGTCAATAAATTGGGCGGGGGCGACTCGGACGTCGCGATTCTCGCGCGGCTGGCCGCCACCGATGAAGACCTGGCCATTCGCAAGCTTGCGATCGAGCGGCTCGAGCCGCCAGAACTTCTCGCCGAAGTTGCGAAGCGGCAGAGTGACCCCGCCTTGCGACAACTTGCATCTGAAAAGGCGGCTACCCAGTGGGGTCATGTCGCGAGTAGTGGCGGTGAACAGGCACAGGCCGCGCTGGCAGGGCTCTTGGCATTTGGCTGCGATGTGAGCCTTCTCGCGGTGACCTTGCGTGCGGTTGCCTTGGAGGCAGATCGCGAGATCGGATGCAAGGCAGTCGATCATCTCGACGATCGCGATGCGCTGGCTTCGGTGGCGGCGCGTGCGCAAGACCCCGAGGTTCGGCAGCGAGCCCAAGCGCGCCTGGCTGATCTCAAGCCGACGGTAAAAGGAGCAAACGCGGTTGGTGACGGGCACCGCGAACACGGTGACGCGATCGACTTGGTGCAACAGGCAGAGGACCTCGCCGACCGACTTGATCAGGCCGTTGCCGCCGAGCGCTTGGCGGCGTTAACCCAACAATGGCCGCCTGTCAATCGCGTTGATCAGGCGCTGCTTGACCGCTGGGACGCCGCGACCCAGCGCATCATTGACCCCGCGTTAGGTACGGCTAGGCAAGCCGACGGACCCGCGGTGCGGCGCCGGATGGGTAGCAACGATTCAATAGCGACGCCGGCACTGGCGCCGCGAGAGGCGGACCAAGCGCGTCCAGGCATGCGGCTGGCCAGCCAGTTGCGCGCGATGGTCAAAGACCTAGAGGCTCTGACCGATGAAGACGATCTGATCGAGGTTAGCCGCGCGCTCGACGAAGCCAACCGCGCGTTTGCCATGACGGGGGAGTTCGAAGAAGGCGACCGCCACGCGCGCCAGCAGCACTATCGCGAGCAGAGCGACCAACGCGCCGAAAGCATTCGCGCGGCACGCAAGGCGCCGGATTGGGAGCGCAAACAAAACGTCCCGAAGCAAGAGGCGCTAATCAACGAAGCCCACGAACTCGCCAGGCAGCCGCTGACCGAGGGCGAAGCCCGCGAGCTTTCGACGCAGCTGCGCGGCCTTCAGGCGCGGTGGAAGCTCGTGGCCTCGGTACCGGCGGCCTATGGCAGCGACTTGTGGAATGAATTTCAGGCGGCCTGCGAGGCGGTCTTTCATCGAATTAGCGATGAACGCGCGAAGGCGAGCGATCTCATGGCCGCGCAAGTCGCAACGCGCGAGGAGCTGATAAAAAAAGCCGAGGCGCTTTCGACGAGTACTGATTGGGTGGTCACCACGGAGGCTATTCGCCAGCTCCAGGCGGAATGGAAGGCCACCGGGCACGTGCCGCGCCAATTTACCGAAGGTCAATGGGATCGCTTTAGCGCGGCGTGCGGCCGCTTTTTTGAGGCGCGCAAGCCGGTCGTCGAGGCCGAGCGCGAGGTGCAGGGCCGCGCCGCGAGCGAGCGCGAGGCCTTGGTCCTGCAAATCGAGGAACTCGTGGCGAAAGCGCCGCTTAATGGCAGTTGGTCGGAGACCACCGGCAAATTTAAGCAGCTCCAACAACAATGGAAAAACGTTGGCTTCGTGCCCGGGCGCACCGCGGCGGCCTTGCGCCAGCGCGTTAACACGGCCGGCGATGCGTTGTACGAGCGGCGCAATGCGGCGCGGGATGCCGTCGCGCAGGCCATGCGTGACGAACTCGCGAAATTGGCGACCAAGGTCGCCGAGGCGTTGGCGGCGAGTGAAGGCGTCGGCGCCTTGACCCTCGCCATTCGCGAGCAAGTCGCCGCGCTCGCGACGCGCGAGATTGTGCCGGATGCGAACTTGCTGTCGCAGCTTGAGCAGCTCGCTTTGCACGCGCTGCAAACGGATCGAGCCGGCTTGCGCGGCAGCTCACTCGATCCGGCCATCACCAACAAGCAACGCGTGGCGCTCATCTCCAGCGTGCGGGCCATGCTACCCAAGCCGTCGCCCAAGCTGCAAGGCGACGAGTCGACCGCGCGTATCGCGGAAATCCTTACCCAATCAGTGGCCAAGTTTAAGGTCGGCCTGCAACAAGACTTTCGCACGCCGAATGAGGCTGCCGACGACTTCGTCGCGCAGTGGCGCGCGCTCGGGCCCATCATCGACAGCGCGGGCCGCACCGCGCAGCTGGCGTTTGACGACGCCATTGCGGCGTTGCGCCAGGTCGAAGATCCTCGCAGCGCCGCGCTCGATGCCGGCGAACGCACGCGGTCATAGCGCGCTTGAAATTATCGATTCAATGCTGTCATAATTATAACGCCTTATGACCAAGCCTATTTGGGAACTCGAAGCGGCGGCGATTAGCGACGAGCTGCTCCGGCCACCCAAGCGCACACCCAGCGCCACCGAGGTCGCGGCCATTGCTCGCCGCCTCGATGCCCTACCAGCCTCGCCGTTAGAGGAGGCCGATGAGGCGCTGGCCGAATTCGGTGTCCCCGAGGCCACGGTGTTTGACGGCGGCGCCATGGGGACGGAGATCACGCACCCCCGCTTTCACGACGAAGAGGCACAGCCGACTCGGCCGGCGTTTGTGCGCCTGGCGACCGCCAACGAGGACGCCTTCGTCACCCCGACCTCGAAGCTAGCGCCACACGAGCTAGCCGAGCTGCGGCAGCAACTTGCGAGCAGCGCCAAAAAATAGCCAGGTGGGCTAGCGCGACGGCCGAGCCTTATTGATTGCTCGCGGTGTATTTGCCACCGACCACGCTGCCTGTCAGTGACAATGCCATGTACGACACCTGCCGGTTTGAGACGGTCCAAGGCGCCTTGGTTAGGCGATCTTGCGATTCAAAATAGACGGTGACGGGGTCGCAGGTGCCATTGGTATAGCAATAAGGTTCATAGAACACGGTGGCCGCGTATTTTGATTGGGTGCCGGTTATGCCGGGCACTGCGTCGTCGCAGCGCAAGGTGCCGCCATCACAATTGCCCGGCCAGCAGGTGACAACGTTGCAGTGCCCGGTTACATCAAACTGACGCGCCACGCCCGTGATCGTGGCGCCGCCGCACGGCAGCTGCTCGCTAAATTCGAGCGCCATCGTGCCGCCTGGTTGCAGCACCATTAGGTCTATAAATTGCTTATAGGGCGCATCTCGCCACTCATCGTAACACTCGCCGGTTGGGTCGGGCTGGGTGCGGATGCGGATCGAGCCGCGCACCTCGGGAGGCAGCCCGGCAATCAGCGCGTCCGCCGGCGTCGCCTGCGAATTCCGTGCGAGCCGAAATGCTTGGCTAAGTGCCGCGCGCGCGGCCTGGGCCGTGGCGGGCGCATCTTTGGTAGAGGTTTTCTTGGTGGCCGAGATTGCCGTCGCCGCAAGCATGCCGATGATGGCGACCGTGACCACCAGCTCGGTCAACGTGAATCCACCTTCGCGCCGCGCGCGGCGTTGGTTGAGCTGGCTCAGGCTTGCAGAAATGCAGGAGGGGGGAGAAACGATTGAAGAGGTTAGCAATGGCATGGCGATTCCTTTGCCGTCGAGGAATAAAAATGGGCTGACGCCTAGCGCCGCACGCAAGTGCAGCGCGCGTTAGCCGGGCGCGGGCGAGCAGGTAAAGGCTAGCAGCCTGCGCCGTAGTCGACAGATTTGCTAAGGATGCTGCCCGTCATGCTTATGGAAATCATCGAGGCTTGTTGGCCAAGACACCCAGTTTGATTAAACCCGTAAATCAAGTACGAAACCGGATCGCAGGTCGCATTCTGGTAGCAGATCGTTCGGTGGGGCGTGTTTTCACCGACGTTGCCTTGCGTGAAGATGCCGTAATTCCGACCGCCGAACCACTGCCGGTTAGAAAATGTGTCCACTTGATAAAGCTCGTCTAGGTTGGCCGTGAAGAGGGGGGCTGCAAACACGTAGACCGCATCAAAGTTGCCACCGCCGTGGCTCTTGAATTGAAAAATATCGGTATGCCGGATCGGCTCAAGTTGACCGTTTGCCCGAAGCGTCTTGAGTTCGAGGCGGACATACGTGGCATTGGGGTCGTCCTCGCACAGGGCGCTGGCTGGGTTGTTTTGACATCTCAAGAACACGGCATCAATCACGCCTCGAGCGTCGGGGGCACCAAGCGCGATGGCACCCGCGGTGGTGCCATCGGTGACTACCTGGCTGCGCTGGGGCTGCATCTGCGCTATGTCCGCAACCGCGTTCTTATAGACCTGCGGCATGCCGACGGGCTTGACGCTATTAACCGCGACGGCGCTCAAGATGCCGATCAACGCCACAGCAACCACTAGCTCAGTCAGCGTAAAGCCGGCCTGCGCCCGGGAGGGGTGGCGTTCTGTCGCCGGCGAGAGGGGATTTTGGGCGCAATGAGGGCCGTAGCCTCGATCATTTGATCGAGGTTCTGTGCCACCCACGGGCGCCTGAACTGGTTCAGGTAACCGAGAATGCTTATTCATGTTTTTTTCGCTTTGTTGTTTTGTTTTTGTTGTGCATTAGCAAGTAGCAACAAGCGCGCCAAAGTTCTTGAAATGAATTCTGCCACCTGCGCGCTGCAATTGCGCACGGCGCGCGCACGCGAGATGCAAGCTGCACGTCGTGTCAGGCAGAATGCATGTAAGGCGCGCATTTGCCTTAGCGTCCTGCGCGTAGGCCGAAACGCGTTATCCTCGGGTATCCTGCCTTGCCGTGACTTAGCGGCGTGCCTGCTACCACGCGGTGGGCTGTGGGATAAGCTCATCCAAGCTCCCACGTTCGCTCGGTATGCCAAAGCACGGTCTTTGCTTGCGCGGCCTAATATGATTTAGCCGTGTCGGCGCCAATGCAGCATTCGTCAAACGGCAGCCGTCTCTTGAGGGGCGTGGTGTTCGGCACTCTGCTCGCCGTTGCGAATTGCTATCAAGCGCCCCCCGGCTTCAATGATAGCGATGCGGCGGGCGTTTGGCGCTTGCCGCGGCGACGAGCCTCGTTATCACGGGGGCGACCATATATGGCAGCGGCGGGGGCGGCGGACAGGCGGCCACCAGCAGTTGTGCACCGGGCGGTTCGAAGATCTACAGCGCAGGCGGCGGCGGTCGGCTCCATCCACCTGCACGGCAACAGCGTCGACACCACCGACACCCAGAGCAGCCCCGCGCTGGTCACGGCTTTGCCGGTCATGCAGTGAATGCTCGTCGGTCTCAATGATCGCCGGCTTGGCGCAGCTCACGTTCCCTATAAAGCCGGCGGCCACACATCGAACGCCTAGGTCGACTGGCTACAACGTTGCGCGAACATGCCCGATGAACATGCGGAAATCGTTTAGCCGTGTCGCGGCTACTTCGACGAGCACCGCGTCATCTAGGCGGCTGTAGCCATGCACCAAGATGTTGCGAAAACCAGCCATCTTGCGAAACTGATCGGCGAAGGGGCGCGGCAGCACCGACAACACGGCGAGTTGGTCGACGGCATCGGCATAGCCTTCCGTCGATCGCCCGTGCGAGGCAGCGATCTGCGTCGCTATATCTAGCGCTAGTTGAGCACAGAGAAACAGCGCGCGCTCCACCGCCAGATGCAACGTGCGATTGGTCAACGTCGCCAGATTTATGGCACCCAATTGTTCGACGTCGCCGACATACGACTCGAGCTGTTCCAAGCGCCTTTCCAGCGTGCCGCGATCAAGCACCCCTGGGCTCATACGGCGCCCTTCGCGGGGGTCGGCGAAAAGGCAGCGCGTACTTGTTCAAGCCGTACAATATCGTCGGCGTAACGCGACAGCGCGTCGGCTTCGCGCAGGCTGGACGCTGCCAAATCCTTGGCATAAAGCCGTCGCCCGTCGCGCAGCACGCGGTGGTAAAGCAGCGGCGTCGCGTGATTCAAAATGACAAGATCGACCGCCTCTGTCTTGGCGATGGCGGTAAGTTCCGTCAGCAGTTCAACCTGGTGCCCCAACGGCGGGGTGGGCGCTGACCGATCGATATATACCGCCAGATCGAGGTCTGAGTCCGGTCTCGTATCGTTGCGGGCGGTTGACCCGAAGACATAAGCCTCAAGCACTTCCGGACGTGAGGCAAAAAACGTTGCCAAGGCCGCTTCCGTGGTCATGTTGCAAGTGTACACAGTGGCAGCGCCCGAAGCAGCCCATTTACGGTATCGATTTCAGACTGTTGAGATCGTTGCTACATGTTGTCGCCGAACTACTGCTCCTGCCAGTGATCGCCAACGTCGCGGTGCGGATGGTTGTGCAGGCCAGCAAGCCACGGCGCGTCGGTGCCGGCTATCGCGCGGTGGCGCGACCTCAATGGCCCGGCGGCTGAGCTATTTTCGCGGCGCCCCCGATGCCTTAGGGAATGGGCTTGCTCTCCAGATACAGGGTATCCGGGCAGAAATCGGTGCCGTCCGGCCACGTCACGGTGCCGCGCTCAACCCGGCACTGCCGAAAAAAGCCGGGGTCGCGCAACGCGTGAAAGGCCGGATAGTGGAGATATGCCGTGGCTAGGAAGCAGCGCACGTCACCATCAGAAAACTTCACCTTGAGCGCGAAGTTGTCGAGTGGCCATACTTCAACCGGACGGGGATTCATAGGTAGATCACAATCTAATGCTTCAGTCGGCCTGCCAAGTATTTCGTCATATTTTCAAACACCTATGCAACATCGCCTGGGAGATGCACCCGGAATTTCCTATGCCCCAGAGTCAAGAACGCGATATACTCTAACAATGGATCAACGCGATCGTCGCTTGCGCGCCGTTGATCGGCAATCCCGAATGACTTTCAGCCGTGATGGGTCGACGGACGTCGCACCGATTTCTGGTGCTGCTGCCGTGGCCCTTGCTGCACGCCTTTCCACGCAGCAATGGCTGCTGGCGGGGCGATCGCTGCCAACTCATCGCAGATCGGAGCTGCCGATCGTGTTCCGGCCTGCGCGAACATCATGAGCGACGTGGATCTCGCGCTGCCCGAAGATTTTCGCGATCTTCTGGTGGAGCTCGCAGAGGCTGGTGCCGACTTTGTCATCGTGGGTGGCTACGCGGTGGCGATGCACGGCCACCCGCGTGCGACCAAAGATATCGACATTTTTTTACGACCAAGCCCAGAGAATTCGCGGAAGGTGTTTCAAGCCCTTGTAGCCTTCGGTGCGCCGTTACAGCAATTTGGGGTCACGGAGAGTGAATTCGCAATTCCCGGCGGTGTGCTTCAGCTGGGTGTCGCTCCCTGCCGCATTGACCTACTTACCCAGGCGACTGGCATCACCTTCGAAGAAGCGTTCGCGGACTGTCGAATGCTCACGGTAGGCGGTAGAGAGGTAAGGGTCATCGGCTTGGCAGCGCTACTAAAAAACAAACGCGCCACCGCCCGCCCCCAAGATCTGGCCGACGTCGCTGCACTAGCTTCCGGCGAGTAACTCGGCCACAAAAGCCTAAGTCGATTGTGTTGGATAGGCGCCAGGCCGTTATGTGCCGCGAATGCCAGTCCATCACGGCGAAGACCGCGGCGGTCCTACTGCTCCTGCCAGTGATCGCCGACGTCGCGGTGCGGATGGTTGTGCAGGCCGGCGAGCCACGACGCGAGGCCATGCGTCCAGGCGCTGGTGGAGACGAGCGCGGCTAAGACGCCGACCGAGGCCCACGTCACCCACGGCGCGAGGGTGACGCGCCAGTCGGTGGTCGCGAGCTTGGAGACAAGCACGGTTGTGGGCTCTAGCGAGGCGAGCAGGGTGGGTACCATGGCCATCAGTGCCAGCCAGGTAAGCGCGGCGACGGCGGCTAGCGCGAAGCGTTTCGCGCCGAGATGTGTCGGCGTGGCGAGGTACGCGCGATAGGCGAGCATCAGCGCCAGCGCGGTGATCGCCAGCCACGGCGCGGCGACAAGCGTGGTGCCGAGGGCGACCCACCACATCGGCGCAAACAAGATCCCGGCGACCGCCGCGCCGATGATGCAGCCAAGCGTGGCCCAGGTGCCGTGATGATCTGAGATGAGAACCAAAATGGCAAGCAAGAGCCCAAGGCTGATGCGCCCGGCGTCGTGCGCCATGGCCTCGACGGCAAAGCGCCAGGTGCTCAGCGCTGGCGCCGCAGAGGCGTGATCGTGGCCGTGTTTGTGATCATGGCTGTGCCCATGCGCCTCGCCATGGTCATGCCCGTGGCTGTGCCGATGCCCGTGCTTATGCGGCGCGGCGCCATAGCGACGCACCCACGCGGAGGCGAGCAAGGCGACCACCGCGGCGCTAGCGGCGGCAGCGCCTACAAACGCGACGTGCCACCACAGGCCGGCAAAAAACGCAAAGCCCATCATCTCGACCGCGACAAACGGAAACATCAAGGCATAGGTCCAGCGCGATAGGCCGCTCGCGTCACGCGACGGCGGCAAGCTCGCGGTGTCGCACCGCGCGGGCGCCGCGGTCTCCCACAACGTCATCGCGCGCGCCGCGGTGAGCGCGGGCCAGCGGGCCTGCACCGCGTGCGATGCGGTGCGCAGCAAGAGCCCCAGCGCCAACCACGGCGCAACCATCGTGGCGATATCCCACACCGCGAGCTGCACGCCTTCGTGCGCGTGCGCGGCGGCCTCGGCGTGGCCATGGGCATTGCCGTGCGCATCGCCGCTCATGGTCAGCCACACCAGGCCTAGGCCAGCCAGCGCGCCCGCGAGCTCAGCGAGCTTAACCTTGGGCGTGCGCCGCGGCGGATGCAAATCGTGGAGCAGCAAGTGAAACAGCAAACCCGCGGCAATCGCGTTAAGCGCCGGCGCCGCGGTGCCTAGCGACGCCGCGCCCGCGTCACCCGCGAGCGCACCAATCGCGATCGCGGCCGCCACAGCCAGCGCGCGCAGCCACACGCCGCGGCTGCCAAACGGCGCAAACGCAATGCCCATGGCGCACATCATCGGAATCGTGTGCGCCGCAACCGCGACCACGACGTTCCAATGTACGTGCTCGTCGTGGCCGGTGACCGTGCCAAGCGCAAAGCCATCGAGCAGCTTATGGATCACCAGCGCGGCAAAGGCCGCCGTGAGCACGCTGGTCGTGCTGCGCGTTGGCGCATAGTGCGCCGCCAGGCTTGGCACAAAAAAGGCGAGCGCGAACAACACCAGCGCAAACGGTCCCATAGCCAAGGTCGCCTCCGGCAACACGTCGAGCATCACGGCAGGCACCATGCTGCATAACGCCAGCACGCGAATGCCATGCAGCACGACGGCTGGCACCCGCGCGAGCGCCAGTCCGGCTCCGATGAGGGCCGCCACGCCTGCCGCCAATACGCCCAGCCACATGATGTATGGTCACCCTACCTGGGGCTCATGCCGGTGTCTAACTTTGCGGGTCGGAACGTAGGCCTCTGTCGAGCGGCCTCCCGGTCTAAGGGCAGTCTACGGCGCAGGTAGCCTGGCTCTCCTGCGGCGCGCTGCAGATGAGGTCGCCGCATACGTGACAATCGGCGGCGCAGGTGGCCAGGTTTTCTTCGCTGCCGCAAGCGCCATCGCCGCACATCGCCGACTCGCAATCGGTGGGGCAGTTCGCCCAATTTTCGCTCGCCCCTGTGCACTCGCCGTCACCGCAAAATTCGCGGCCGGGGTCGCACGAGGTGTACGGCAAGCAGAACGGATCGCAAATCCCATCGCAGTCGGGGTCGTCGCAACCAGCATAGCCGTCGCCATCGAGATCAGCTTGATAGCCGTCGCAATGCTCTGCCGTCGTCCCGAGCACCGTTGAGGTCATCAGCCACGTATCGCCGCGCACAATCGGATAAAATTCTTCATCGACGCCGCTCCAGCCGCCAAAGAGCACGGCTTGCTGCCGCCTGGCATCGTAGGCTGCCGCGGTGTCCTGGCGCGCTGGTGGCGTCAGCGAGAAGATTTGTTTGGTCCAGGTGTCGCCGTCCCACTCCCATAAGTCGCCGCGCGGCACGGGTGGCAACGGGCCTCCGCCTGGCCTATCGCCACCATACACAATCACGCTCCCACGCCTCGAATCAAAATACATCGCGTGGCGCGCGCGCGCTTCAGGCGCGGATGCAGACAGTCGCTCTTCCCACAAGCCGCTGACGCCATCCCACTCCCACGTATCGGCTAGATCGCCATAGCTGCCAAACCGGGTGCCGATGCCGCCAAACATGACGATGCGTTGGCGGATGGCGTCATAAGCCATCGCATGGCCGCGACGCGAAGGTGGTGGCACACCTTCCGTCCGTGGTGTCCACACCGCTCCGTTCCACTCCCAGGTGTCGCTCGCATTGCCACCCGCGATCTCGCCACCAAACAGCACGACCCGCTGACGCGCGTGATCATAGGTCATGGCGGCTAACCTGCGCGCCGACGGCCCATCGTTGGGCGTTACATTGGTCCAGCTCTCACCATCCCACTCCCACGTCTCGGCGAGCGACGAGCCGTATAGGGCGCGGCCGCCAAACAGCACGGTGCGGTGGCGGGCTACGTCGTACGCCATCGCATGGTCCGCGAAGGGAGTTGGGGAGACGGCCGGTGTGCGCAAGATCCATCGCAGTCCGTTCCACTCCCAGGTTTGCCGCTGCTCGCCATAATTGTAGTCGTACCCGCCGTAAACCACCACGCGGCCGCGCGCATCGTCATAGGCGGCGGCATGTCGGCCCATCGGCACAATTTCTTGCGAGGCGGAGGCGTCACGCCAGGTCGCGCCCGCGAGTAGCCACGTGTCTTGCAAGCTTGGGTCATAGCCGAGGCCAAACATGCCATCTTCGCCGCCCATGATCAGCATCGCATTTTGCGAGGCGACCCACGCCATGTCATGTGCCAAGCGAGCTGAGGGCTTGCTGCCGGTGGGTTGATGCGACCACGTGGCGCCATCCCACGACCACAGGTCGTCATTGCTCACGCCGTCATCGCCGGCATGGCCACCATAAATAAGCACGCGCTGGGTGGTGGCGTCATAGGCCATGGCGTGGAGGCGACGTGGCGTGGGCGGATCAACCGCAGCGATCTCCACCCAGCTCGAGCCGTCCCACTCCCAGGTGTCGCCATAGTTGCCGTTCCATGTGTCCGCGTCGCTGCCACCAAAGAGCACGAGGCGTTGGCGCTGCTGATCGTAGGCCATGTCGTGGTAGACCCGCGGTGTTGGCGACAGCGCGGGCGCAAGGGCTAGTTGAGACCATGCGGCACCATCCCAGGCCCACGTGTCACCAAGCAGGCTGCCCCACACCAAGGCCGTCGTGCCGCCGAAAACGATCATCCTGCCCTCTGCATGGCTAA
Source organism: Myxococcales bacterium (assembly GCA_016716835.1). Classification (NCBI taxonomy): domain Bacteria; kingdom Pseudomonadati; phylum Myxococcota; class Myxococcia; order Myxococcales; species Myxococcales bacterium. Next base: position 181,415 of record JADJUW010000002.1, read on the forward strand.
ACGCCGCCGCATGCATCGTCCTCGCGGGCGGCGAGTTCGCGGGGCTTCGCAGCGTCCAACTGACGCCATCCCATTCCCAGGTGTCGTCGTAGCTGGAAAACTCATTCAGGTTGCCGCCAAATAAGACCATCGTTTGACGTAGAGGATCATAGGTCAATGTGTGGCCCCAGCGCGCTGCCGGCGTCGCTGCGGGAAACACTTGGGTCCACACGCCATCGCGCCAAATCCACGTATCGCCTAGCGCCATTTCATTTGGGTGCCCCCCGACCTGCTCATTGTATAGGCCACCAAAAAGCACCACCGTATTGGTGCGTGGGTCATACGCCATGGCGTGGTGGCGGCGCTTGCTGATTGGTTCGATAGCGTCTACCTCGTCCCAAATCAAGGTCTCGGCCAAGCAGACGTCGACGCAGCCGTCGCTGCTGCGGGCATTTGCATCATCGCATTGCTCGCCGGCGAAAAAATCGACGATGCCATTGCCGCAGCTTTCGTTGGACTGACAATCGGGTGTACAGCCGTCGCCGGCGACAAGGTTACCGTCGTCGCAGGTCTCGCCAGCATCGAGCTGGCCATCGCCACAGCGGCGACAATTTGAATAGCAGCCATCGTCGTTGTCATTGTTATCGTCGTCGCAGGTCTCGCCGGTGATGCTGTCGATGACGCCGTTGCCGCAGGTCTCATCGGATTGGCATTCTTGCGAGCAGCCGTCGCCGCGCGTCGTGTTGCCGTCGTCGCAGACCTCGCCGTCGTCGATGATGGCGTCGCCGCAGCGCTGCGGCTGGCAGTTGGGGCGACAGGCCGCATCGGGCGCGTTGCTGTTGGCGGCGCCTTGGTCGCAAATCTCGTTGAACTGCAAGTCGGTGACGCTATCGCCGCACGTCGGGACGATGCAGCCGGCCTGGCATCCGTCACCGTTGACAAAATTGCCGTCGTCGCAGCTCTCGCCCTTGATCGGATCGAGCACCCCGTTGCCGCAGGTTTCGTTTGACTTGCAGTCGGCGGAGCAGCCGTCGCCGCTATCGCGATTGGTGTCGGCGCAGACCTCGCCGGCAGCCTCGTCGATGATGCCGGTGCCGCAGCCAATCGCGACGCAAGAAGTTGGCAGGCACGCGCCGTTGTCGATTGGATTGCTGCCGGCAATGACTTGGCAGGCGGCACCCTCGGCCTTGTTTTCGCACGCCGCCAGCGCGAGGTCGGCAACGCAACGCCCGTGGCCATCGCATTGGGTACCGCTTGGACACAACAGCTCGTCGCACGACGTTACGTCGGGCGTGACCGTGCATGCGCCTGCGAACGCAAACAGCGCGATCAGCAAGAAAAGCTTAAACATGTCCGAATTATAGGGCGGTCGCCTAGTAGGTTAATAGGCGCATCGGTAGGCGGGCTGCCGGCATGGCGCGTCCACGTCGGGGGGCCCGCGGCCGCTAGACGGTCGCCGAAAAGCGCGCGGCCGTGGGCGCCGCGTGTAGGCGGCGATCAAATAGCATGCAGATGTTGCGAAGAAACGTACGGCCGGCTGGGGTGATGTTCACCACGTCGCTTTCAAGCCGGACAAGGTCGTCGTGCACCAGCTCGCGCAGCCCGGCTTCGATGTCCGCACGCATCTCGGCGGGCCAGTCGCTTGGGTCATACGTCGCCGTGCCCTGGCACATCAGCGCCAAAATATGACGGCGCACTACGACGTCGTCATCGGTTAGCAGATGGCCGCGCACCACTGGCGACGTGCCGGCCTGCACCAAGGCCATGTAATCGGCCACCGTCTTTTCGTTTTGCGCAAACGCGGTGCCGCAGTCGCTGATGCTCGAGGCGCCCAGGCCAAGCATCACTTCGGTGCGCCTGGTGGTGTAGCCCATGAAATTGCGGTGCAGGGTGCCACCACGCGTCGCCCGCGCGAGGTCATCACCTGGCAACGCGAAGTGGTCCATGCCGATGTCTTCGTAGCCCGCCGCCATAAACAGCTCGCGGCCGAGGCAAAACAGCTCCAACTTCTGCGCGGGCGTTGGCAAATCCGCCTCGGAAAATCCGCGCTGGCCGGTATTCCCGATCCACGGCACGTGCGCATACGAGTAAAACGCAATGCGATCGGGACGCAGCGCGATCGTGGTTGCGATCGTCTCGCGCAGCGAGGCCAGGGTTTGCTTCGGCAGCCCGTAAACGAGATCGTGACTGACCGAGGTGTAGCCGAGCTCGCGCGCGGTCTGCGTCACGCCGCGCACCTGCGCCGGGCTCTGCACGCGATGGATAGCCTGCTGCACCGCAGGCGCGTAGTCCTGCACGCCAAAGCTAACCCGGCGAAAACCACGCGTCCCGAGCGCCTCCAAATGTGCGCGCGTCGTATTGCCGGGATGGCCCTCAAAGCTGTACTCGCATTCGGCAGCGGCCAGCGGTGTCGCCAACGCTTGCAGGCCGTCGACCAATTGCGCCAGCCGCGCCGGCGCGAAGAAACTAGGCGTGCCGCCGCCAAAATGCAACTCGGCAATGGCGACCTCGGGCAGCGCCGCGCGCCACGCCGCCCACTCCGTTAGCAACGCCTCAATATACGGCCCCTCGACGTCGTGCTTTTTAGTGATCTGCCGATTGCAGCCGCAAAAGGTGCACAGACTCTCGCAATAGGGCAAATGGACGTAAATGGAGATCGGCGCGGGCGATGGCAGTGTGCCTACCGCAGCGACTAGGCGCGCTTGCCAGGCGGCCGGCGAAAAGCCCTCGCTCTCCCAATATGGCACCGTCGGATAGCTGGTGTAGCGCGGTCCCGCGGTGGCGTATTTTGCGACGAGAGAAGCTACGTCTTGCATCGTCGTCTGTAAGCACTTCGCGTCAGTGGATCAAATACATCAGCGGAAACAAGAAGATCCAAATCAAGTCGACTAAGTGCCAGTACAATGCCGCGTAGTCAATGGGCCCAAAATAGGTCGGGCCAAAATGACCGAGCATGGCGCGCAAAAACAGCCACAGAAAGACGATGATGCCGGCGATGACGTGAATGCCATGTAGACCAGTCATCGCGAAGTAGATGCTAAAGAACATGTTGGTCTTCGCCGGTGGCGGGCCATCTTTGAAGGCGTTGTGGCCTCCATGGGCTACCGCGCCTGCGCCGCTCGCCTCGGTCTTGATCGCGCCGGATGCCACGGGTGCTGACGCGGCATACGGATCAGCGGGGGCAGGTTCGGCCGACGCCTTGCTACACGCCGCCTCGATTTGCACCTTGGCGCCACGCGCGAGATGATCGCCGTATTCCACCAAGATCGCATGTTGCGGCAGGCCATCCGCGCCGCGCGGACACACGGCCGGGTTGGCTGAGACTTGCCAGCATGGCGCCACATGCTTGGTTTCCTCGCAGGAGGCAATCTTGCGGCTGCTCTCTTCGACTTTCTCAGTCGCGCCACCGTTCTTGCGGAACGTCACGATGCGTTCGGTGACGCCGCACGACGCCTGAATGCCCGGCGCGGCCTTGTCCTTATCCAGATCGCCTTCAATGCAGCCCGTCGCGGCTTTCGCGGCGGCGAAGTCGTAGATGATCGTCGACTTGTGGCCGGGGCACTTATTGCCTTTGTTGACCAAGGGCTTGCCGCTGGCCGTGATGCACGGATCAAATTTCGCGCCGTAGACCAGGCCTTCGTGAAACTTGTGGCTGTACTCAAAATACTTGATCACCAAAAAGCCAAACGCACAGGCGATGGTCGCCAAGAGCAGCCCCACCAACAGCCGCTGCTGATTTAGCTGCGCCGCGCGCACCGCCCACGCCGCGGTGAGGCTGGAGACCAGCAGCACGGCGGTGTTGATGGCGCCCATCGTGACATCGAGGTAGCTATGGGCGTACGCGTAGATCTCGGGGTGAAACGAGCGGTACACGATGTACGCGACAAAGAGCCCCGAGAAAAATAGGATCTCCTGCACCAAGAAGAACCACATGCCGAGCTTGCCGGCATCAAATTGATGCTTGGCGTCGTCGTAGTGGTGTTGGATGAAGCGACTTTCAGAAGAATGTGCGGATGACTGTTCCATAAAGTTACTCGCCGATGACGCGGATCATTTTGACCAGCTCGGCGACAACCTCGGGCTTAGACTCGAGTTGGGGCGCGGGTGGCATGGTAGGGCTTTTACCAATTGCGGCGCCGCCTTTCAAAATCACGGTGGCAATTTGCTCGTCCGTCACCGATTTTTGCCATTCTTTGTCTGAATAATCCCGCGGTTTTGGGTTGAGTCCGGCGGCGGCTGCCCCATCACCCCGCCCACCGGCGCCGTGGCAGGTCGAGCAAAGCGAACCAAACAGCGCCTTGGCTTCGGCCTTTGCGGGCGAATCCGCCGCCGCTGGTGCCGCGGCAACCGCGGTCTGGCCCGCCGTCTTAACCGCTTCGCCATCCATTTCGTTGGATTTCTTGCCACACGCCGCGAGGGTGGCGGCGGCGACGAGGGCAAGGGTTGCGCTGCCGAGGAGGAGGGACCTTACTGACCGAATAGTTGTCTTCATTGTGAGGCGTTGGTAAGCAAATGCAGCGTCTTGGGCAACGTTTTTGTGCGCCTAAACTAGCAACGTTGCTGCGGCCGAGCGTCACAACCAAGGGCATGCCAACCGGCATGACAACCGGCATGACAACCGGCATGGCAGCCACCATGGCAAATTGACGCAGGCGTGGCGAATTGTCGCGCGCGTTCCTTGCATAGGAGAGGGGAGCGATGGCCAATGCCACGCAATTTTTGCGCGTAACTGTAACCAACTTACCACCTCCGCCAGTTCTATGACGGCACGTAAGTTGCTATTGGGTTCGCTGAGGAATTCATGGCTCAGACAGAAACCGTAGTTTACGACGACGCAATTGTTCGCAAGTTCGTCACCGCCAGCATCGTCTGGGGTGCGGTCGGCATGTTGGTGGGGCTGTGGATCGCCCTCCAGCTCGCGGTCCCCAGCCTCAACGTGACGCAATATTTTAGCTTTGGCCGCCTGCGGCCGCTGCACACCAACGCGGTGATCTTTGCCTTTGCCGGCAACGCCATCTTTGCGGCCATCTATTACTCCTCGCAGCGGCTGCTCAAGACGCGGATGTTCTCCGACCTCTTGTCGTCCTTACATTTCTGGGGCTGGCAGCTCATTATTGTGGCCGCCGCCATCACCTTGCCGCTGGGCATCACCCAGGGCAAGGAATACGCCGAGCTCGAGTGGCCGATCGACATTGCCATCGCCGTGGTGTGGGTGACCTTCGCGGTAAACTTCTTTGGGGCGATGTGGAATCGCCGCGAAAAGCACATCTATGTCGCGCTGTGGTTCTACATCGCCACCATCATCACCGTCGCTATCCTGCACATCTTCAACAACCTCGTCATTCCGGTCAGCGCGTTCAAGAGCTATCCGATCTACGCCGGCGTCGAAGATGCCTTCATGCAGTGGTGGTACGGCCACAACGCGGTCGCCTTTTTCCTAACCACGCCATTTTTGGGCATGATGTATTACTTCTTGCCGAAAGCGGCGGATCGCCCGGTTTATAGCTATCGGCTATCGATTATTCACTTTTGGTCGCTGGTGTTTATCTACATCTGGGCCGGGCCGCATCACCTGCACTACACCGCGCTGCCGGCGTGGTCGTCGACGCTCGGCATGATCTTCTCGGTCATGCTGTGGATGCCATCGTGGGGCGGCATGATCAATGGCCTGCTCACCCTGCGCGGCGCGTGGAAGCGCGTTGCCGAAGACCCCGTGCTCAAGTTTTTCGTGGTTGCCATCACCTTCTACGGGATGTCGACATTTGAAGGCCCGATGCTCTCGATCAAGAGCGTCAACTCGTTGTCGCATTACACCGACTGGAACATCGCGCACGTGCACGGCGGCGCGCTCGGCTGGAACGGCTTCATGTCGTTCGGCATGTTTTATTGGCTGGTGCCGCGGCTCTTTCAAACCAAGCTGTATTCGATCAAGCTCGCCGGCGTCCACTTCTGGATCGCCACCCTCGGCATCTTGCTCTATGTGCTTTCGCTGTGGACCGCGGGCATCACCCAGGGCCTGATGTGGCGCGCGTTTGATGATACGGGGCGTCTGCAAAATCCAGACTTCCTCGAGACCATGTTGCAGCTCATCCCGCTGTATTGGGTGCGCGCCCTCGGCGGCACCATGTACCTCGTGGGCACGTTGATCGGCGCCTACAACATCTACAAGACGTGGACCACGCGCCCTGCGGTCTACGCCGACGTCACCGCCAGCGTGCCGCCGCGGGTGCGAGATCTCGGCAAGGCGGTCGCCGACGGCCCCGAGGTCAAGCTGCATCGCCGCTGGGAAGGCCTGCCCATGGTCTTCACGGTGCTCGTCACGCTCTCGGTCATTGTCGCCTCGCTGTTTGAGATTATTCCGACCTTTCTCATTGGCAGCAACGTGCCGCGCATCGCCTCGGTGACGCCGTATACGCCGCTGGAGCAATATGGCCGCGATATCTACATTCGCGAGGGTTGCTACAACTGCCATTCGCAGATGGTTCGCCCGTTTGTCGACGAGACCGTGCGCTATGGCGAATACTCCAAGCCCGGCGAATTTATCTATGATCGGCCGTTTCAATGGGGCAGCCGCCGCATCGGGCCCGATCTGCACCGCGAAGGTCAGAAGGGACGCAATCATCGCTGGCACTACATGCACTTCGAGCAGCCAACCTCGACGTCGGCGAAGTCCATGATGCCGCCGTACCCACACTTGCTTCGCCAGGAGATCAAGTGGGACACCATCCAGCCGCGCATCAACGGGCTGGCGATGCTGGGGCAACCCTATAGCCGCGACGTGCTCAATGATGCCGGCGTGGTGGCGCGGCAGCAGGCCGAGCTGATTGCCACGGATTTGGCGGCGCAGGGCGGCCCCAAGGGCACGGCGACCAAAGAAGTAATTGCGCTCATCGCCTACATGCAGCGCCTCGGCACCGACATCACCAAGGATGTGCCGCGGGCCGCCGCGGGCGCCGCGTCGTCAGGCAACGGAGGTGGCTATGAGTCTTTCTGAGCTAATGTCGAAGATGGGCGTCGCCGATTTTACCGGCGCGGCGCTCATTATTTTCTTTGTCGTCTTTATCGCGGTGGGCGTGCGTGCGTTGCTCTATCGCAAGCAGACCGTTGAATACAAGAGCCAGCTCCCGTTCGAAGACGGGACCAAGGAGCCAAGCCGATGAGCGAACCAACCATCAAACCAGCCGAGCCTCAACGCGACACCACGGGGGCACCGCTGCTGAGCCACGACTACGACGGCATCCAAGAATTCGATAATCCGCTGCCCGGCTGGTGGACCGCCATCTTGGTGCTCAGCGTGATCCACTCGGTGGCGTACTTCATTTGGTTTCACGGTGGCGGCCCTGGAAAATCCGAGACGGAAACCTATGCCGCTGAGTGGGCGGACTACGCCAAGCTTAAAAAGGACGTCGCGGCGAAGGAAGCCGCCGAGATCTCCGAGGCCACGCTCGCCGCCGCCAGCAAAGATCAGGCGGTCCTCGCGCGCGGCAAAGAAGTGTTTACGATCAATTGCGTCAGCTGCCATGGCCCCGCCGGTGCGGGCTTGGTTGGGCCAAATCTGACCGACATGTCACAGATCCACGGTGCGCAGCGCCTCGACATTTACAAGACCATCCGCGATGGCGTCATCGACAAGGGCATGGTCGCGTGGGGCACCATGTTGACGCACGAGCAGGTGGTCGACGTGACGGCGTACACGGCCACGCTGCGCGGCCAGAACGTCGCCGGCAAGGCCGCGGAAGGTCAAGCGGTTTCGCCATACGCGATTCCGTAGGGCACAATGACCGCGCCCAAGCAAGCCCCCGAGCGCGTCCTCTCGACGCTCAACAACGACGGCTCGCGGTTTTGGATTCATCCCAAGCTGGTCAAGGGGCGGCTGTGGTGGCAGCGGGCGGTGGTCGGCTACGCGCTGATTGCCTTGTTCGTCGCGCTGCCGATCATCTCCATCGACGGCAAGCCGGCGATGTTGCTCGACATCTTGGCGCGCGAGTTCACGCTGTTTGGCACCACGTTTCGCCCCAGCGACACGTTCTTGCTGCTCTTGCTCGGCATTGCGTCGTTGCTCTCCATTTTTTGGATAACCGCGCTGTTTGGCCGCATCTGGTGCGGCTGGGGCTGCCCGCAAACCGTTTACATGGAGTTTGTCTTTCGCCCCATCGAGAGCTGGCTTGAGGGCGGGCCGACCCAGCGCAAGGCGCTCGATCAAAAACGCCCAACCTGGCGCCGTTTGGCTAAATGGGCGATTTTTGCGGTCATCGCGTTTGCCATGGCCAACATCTTTTTGTCGTATTTTCTCGGCTGGCACCGGCTGGTAAAATGGATCGGCAATGTGCCCAGCGAGCATCCGTTTGGCTTTGCCACCGTGATGTTTGTGTCCGCGCTCGTGTTTTTTGATTTTGCCTATTTTCGCGAACAGATGTGTACCGTGGCCTGTCCCTATGGGCGCCTGCAGTCGGTCTTGATTGATCCGAATTCGCTGATTGTTGGCTACGACGTCGCGCGGGGCGAGCCGCGCGGCAAGCCGGGGTCAAAGAAGAGTTTGCCGGTGGTCGGTGAGGCGCAGGGCGATTGCGTGGCCTGTAACGCCTGCGTCGCGGTGTGCCCGACCGGCATCGATATTCGCAACGGCCTGCAGATGGAATGCATTGGCTGCACGCAGTGCATCGACGCCTGCGAGCCGATCATGGAAAAGCTGGGGCGCCCGACAGGGCTCATCCGCTATTCGTCGCAAAACGAGCTCGAGGGCAAGCCTCGGCAGGTGGTGCGGGCGCGCACCATTCTCTATCCCATCGGCATCTTGGTCGCGCTGACCCTGTTTGCCTATAACCTGTCGCATCGCGGCGGCACCGATGTGTGGGTGGTGCGCAACGCGCAAGTGACGTATCAGGAATTGCCGGGTGGGCGCATCGCGACCTCGGTGCGCGTCAAGATCGAGAACAAGTCCGAAGCGCATCGCGTCTATCGCATCGCGCTACAGGACGCCAAGGGCGAGCTCATCTCGCCAACCTCGCCGCTGCAACTCGATGCCAAGAAGGCCACCACCATCCCGGTGTTTATCAGCGTCGCCAAGGTGGACTTTGAGCACGGCAAGCACGCCTCGCAAATCTTGCTCACCGACGACGCCGGGTTTCGCCGCGAACTGGCGATCACGCTGTTTGGGCCCGAGCATGACGATGAAAAAGAAAAGGGCGATCATGACGACCACTAGCACAGCCAACCCAGGGGGCGCCGAGCCCGCGAACGCCGCCGGCTCGTGGTGGCGCGATCCGGGCAAGCGGTGGATCGGCGTCGTGCTGATCTTGCTGCTCGGCAACGTCGGCATGGTCGGGATGCTGATGATCGCGGCGGGCCCGGCCGATGCGCGGCGGGTTATCCCGGACTACTATCAGCGCGCGGCAACCTACGACAGGGAGATTGCGCAGCGTGGGACTAATCGCCAAATGGGACTCAGCACGCGCATCGTCGCGACCGCCTCGACGTGGACGCTTGGAGTGCGCGGTCGAAACGGCGCGGTCACCGACGCGCGCGTTGGCGTCGCCATCCGCCATCGCAGCCGCCCAGAGCTCGATAGGGCGATCGTGTTAACGCCCGCGAGCGGCGGCTATGAGACCGCGTTGGCGTTACCCGTTGGCCTCTACGACGTTGAGGTCACCATTGAGACCGCAGCGGGCAAATTTATCGATACGCAAGAGGTCGAAATCAAGCCATGACCGCGTCGCTTATCGCCACGGTGTTTGCGGCGAGCATTATTGGCTCGCTGCATTGCGTGGCGATGTGCGGGCCGTTGGCATCGTTGGCAATGGGGCAGAGCGCGGGGCGCGGCCGGTTTGCGGCGGGGCATGCGATCGGGCGCCTTGGCGTATATGCGTTGCTTGGCGCGCTTGCCGGCCTCGCGGGCAAGACCTTTGATTTGGCGGGACGCGCGCTCAACGTGCAGCGCTTTGCGATGATCGTCGCCGGCGGCGTCTTGCTCGCGTGGGGGCTATATCATTTAGCCGTTGCGCTCGGGATGCGGCCGATCGCGGTGAAAAATGCCTTGTATCGCAAGTCGCTGGTGCGTTTGCAGAAGACGCCACCGGGGCGGCGCGCCGTGCTCATGGGATCGCTTAGCGGGCTGTTGCCGTGCGGCTGGCTGTGGTCGTTTGTAATTTTGGCGGCGGGCACGGGCACGGTGCTTGGCGGGCTCGCGGTGATGACGGTATTTTGGGCGGGGACGGTGCCCGCGCTCACCGGCGCGTTAACGCTGTTTGAGCCGGTTTTACGCTATCTGCGGCAGAAACTGCCGTTAGTCACTGCGATCACGGTGGTCGTGCTTGGGCTCATGGCCTTATCCATGCGCGCGCCATTGCTCGCGCGCGACGAGGCGGCGGCATCGGCAAAGACGGTCGACGTGACCAAGGGCGAACTGCCGGCCTGCCACGGGGGCCACTAGTGTCGGCGGTCGCGGCCGCGCAAGCTTCGTCGACCCCGGGCTGCAGCCATTGTGGCCTGTCGCTGCCCGCGGGTGTGACGCCAAGCGAGGCGGGCCTGGCATTTTGCTGCGCCGGCTGCGAGACCGTCTACGAGGTGCTGCGCGATCAGCAGCTCGGCCATTATTACGACATCGCCGGCGTGCGCGCGCCGGCACGCAGCAGCGGCCGCAGCTACGCCGAGTTTGACGATCCGGCGTTTCACAAGCTCTACGTCACCGTCGCCGAAAACGGGCTGGCGCGCACCTCGCTGTTTCTCGAAGATCTGCGTTGCGCCGCGTGCGTGTGGCTAGTCGAGCAGGCGCCGACCCAGCTCGATGGCGTGTCGCAGGCGCGCGCCGATATCGGGCGTAGTCGGCTCGATCTGGTGTTTGATCCTACGCGCACCGCGCTGTCCGCCATCGCGCGGCGGCTCGATCGGGTGGGCCATCCGGCACATCCGTACCGCGGCATCGATCGCGATCTGGCGCGACGCAAGGAAGATCGCGCGCTCTTGCTGCGCATCGGCGTCGCCGGCGCGGTGGTTGGCAACGTCATGCTGCTGGCGATTGCGCTCTACGCCGGTTGGCTGTCGGACATGAACGCGCAGGACACGCAATTTTTTCGCATGCTGTCGATGATCGCGACGGTGCCGACGATTACCTATGCCGCGATGCCTTTCTTTCGCGGCGCGTGGACGGCATTGCGGCAGCGGCGCCTGCACCTAGATTTTCCACTCGCCGTCGGCATCGCCGCGGGCCTTGGGTGGGGCACGCTCAACGTGCTGCGCGGCACCGGCGAGATCTATTTCGACACCGTTGCAATGCTGGTATTTCTGCTCCTGCTCGCACGGTGGGTGCAGGCGCGCCATTACCGCCGCGCCTCGACCTCGGCCGAGATGCTGCTGGGCCTCACCAGCAGCCGGGTGCGGCGCGTGATTGGCGCCGACGACGCGACCATTGACGCGCCGATCGAGGCCATTCACATCGGAGACGCGGTGGTCGTACACGCCGGCGAGACCATTCCCGTCGACGGCGTGATTCGCCGCGGCAGCTCGGCGCTCGATATGGCGCTGCTCACGGGCGAATCACAGCCGGTCGACGTCGCCGTCGGTGCCACCGTGTTTGCCGGCACGCTCAATGTCGCCGCGCCGCTGACGATCGTCGCGACGAGCCTGGGCGAGGAGACGCGCGTCGGGCAATTGGTGGCGCGCATCGACGAACAGCATCGCCGGCGCTCGCGCGTCGAGCAGATGGTCGATCGCGTTTCGGGGCGCTTTGTCGCCGTGGTCTTCGCGGTCGCCATTCTCACCTTTGTCGCGCACGGCGTGATCACTTCGTGGAGCGCCGGCGCCGAGCACGCCATGGCGCTGCTGATTGTTACGTGCCCGTGCGCGCTTGCGCTGGCAACCCCGCTCGCCGTGTCGTTCGCACTGGGCCGCGCCGCGCGTCGCGGCATCTTGATCAAAGGCGCTGATGCGCTCGAGCGCCTCGCCACGCCGGGCACGGTCGTGCTCGATAAGACCGGCACGTTGACGCACGGCAAGCTCACGGTCGTTGCCGCGCTGCCGCATCGCGATGATTTGCCTGCGGTTGCCGCGCTTGAGGTCGGCATGAGCCATCCGGTGGCGCGCGCGCTCGCGGCCGCCGCTTCGCCGCATGCCGCGGGTGCTGTCGATGTCGCGCAGCAAACAGGACGCGGCGTCACCGGCACCGTCGACGGCCAGGCCTATGTTGTCGGCGCGCCGGCGTGGGTGCTGTCGCAAGCGACCATGTCGTCCGAGCTCGCGCGCGCCATGGACGAGGCCGCCCGCCGTGGCGAGACGCCTGTCTTGGTCGCTAAAGGCGGCGCGGTGTCTTCGGTCATTTTGCTGTCGGATCCGCTTCGCGCTGACGCCGCACCCGCTGTGGCACGACTGCGCATGCTCGGCTGGCGCGTAAAAATTTGCTCCGGCGATGCGCCGCATGTCGTCGCGCACGTCGCGGCCGCGCTCGCGGTGGCGCCGGCAGATTGCCAGGGCGGCGCGACGCCCGAGGCCAAGCTCGCCACCATCGAGGCGCTGCGCGCAAACGGCCCGGTGGTCATGGTGGGCGATGGCGTTAACGACGCCGCGGCGCTCGCCGCCGCGACGTGCGGCATCGCGGTGCACGGCAGCGCGGATGCGTCGATCGAGGCCGCCGACGTCTTTGTACGCACCGCGGGCCTGGCGCCGGTGGCGTCGCTGGTGCACAGCGCCAGCCTCACCATGCGGGTGATTCGCCGCAATTTCGCGATCTCTACGTTCTACAACGTCATCATGGGCGGCCTCGCCGTGCTCGGCGTGATCCATCCACTGTGGGCCGCGATTCTCATGCCGCTGTCGTCGCTCACCGTGCTAGCCTCGTCTACGCGCACGAACGCTTTTGGAGCAAGCACATGGCCACCAACTACCTAATCCTCTGGCTTGCCCTCGGCGGCGCGGTGCTCGCGGTGGTCGGCTTTATCTGGACCGTGCGTTCCGGCCAAATGGACGACCTCGACACGCCGCCGCATCGCGTCTTGTTCGACGACACGCCGTCGCCGCCGACCGACGCCTCGACGTCGGCTAGCTCTTCGCCACCACCGCCGGCAACAAAACCTTAAACACGGTGCCGCGGGGGCTGGTCTCCACCTCGAGCGTGCCGCCGTGCAGCTGCACCAAGTTCTGCACGATCGCCATGCCAATGCCGGTGCCCTCGGGCTTGGTCGAAAAGAACGGCTCGTAGATGCGCTGCAGCACCTCGGGCGTAATGCCATGGCCGTTATCTTTGACCTCAATGATCACATGCTTGGACGAAGCGCGCAGCGCGAGCTCGACTCGACCGCCGGGGTTAACCGCCTCAAGCGCATTTCGCACCAAGTTAAACACCACCTGATGCAGCTTGGGGCCATCGATGCGCGCCAGCATTGGCGTCGCGCACGGCACGATGACCAACTCGACCTGGCGCGCGACGGCGCCCGGCCGTTCAAGCTCGACGACATGACCTAGCAGCACGCGCAGATCTTGCTCCTGCGTATCAAGCCGCGGTGGGCGCGCAAAGGCGAGAAAGTCGTTGAGCAGCGCGGTGAGGCGATCGATCTCGTCGTGCACGAGCTTGGCGGGTTCTTGCAGCGAGCGATCAACGCCGAGCTTGGCGAGCCGCCGTTGCAGCAGGCTGAGCTGCAACTTCGCCGAATTGAGCGGATTGCGAACTTCGTGCGCCAGGCCCGCGGTAAGCGCCTGCATGGCGGCGACCTTTTCATTCTGCCGCCGTCGCTCCTGTGCCAGCAATTGCTCTTCGGAGTGAACCTGGTAGTGGCGCAACATGATGGCGAGCTCGATATCAAACAGACGGTTGACGCTCTTGATCTGCTCGCTCAAACCAGCGCCTGCCGCGTCAGCACCACCGTACACGGCGAGCGCCTCGATATAGTCATTGCGGAGCACGTTCATCGCGGTGAGCATGTAGTGCTGCGCCAGCCCGATCTGCACGTGGCGTCGCCCAATGCGTGACCGCCGTTGGTAGAACGCGTCGTCATACGGCCCGCGCAGGCCAGATTCCATCCACGCGACCAACGAGCCTTTTTGCCGCTCGACTTGGGCGTCGTCCTGAAAGATGGCGCGCGCGCCCGCGTCGGCGAGCACCCGCTGATAAAAATGGTCGGCAAAGCGCGGAAAATGCGGCGCGAGCAGGGGCAACATGGCGCTAAGGCGCACGCCATCCGCGACCGAAAACTCGACGTACGCGAGCAGGTCTGGCAGCACGGTTTCCTCGGACACGGCGGCGCACTGTAGCGCGGGAGGCGCGGATTGTCTGCGCAGACCGGCAGGTGAGCGCACGTGTCTTCCTGCTCGCAGATAGATGGTGGACCGGCCGGTGGTCGCACGTGTCTTCCTGCTCGCAGATAGCGTGCGGACCGGCAGGTGAGCGCACATGTCTTCCTGCTCGCAGATAGCACCCCTCCGGGGCACAGCGAGACGGCTGTGGTATCCACATCCCGAGGTGCTAGCCACACCGCCCTGCAATCTATGCTCGCGGAAGAAACGTGCGCCACCTGCCGGTACGATAGCGCGCCACTGACCGCCGCCACCTAGCCCAGAATGGCGCGTTATGATCGATCAGTGCGCTTGGTCGGCGCCACGACGGGTTCGCTTGAGCGCGCCCCCGAGCTGTATTCGTGGAGGCGATACTGAATGGTGCGGACGCCGACGCCGAGCATCTCGGCGGTCTTGGACGTCGAGCCGCCCGTCGCCTTAAGCGTCTCCAGTATGGCGTATTTTTCGATGTCGGCGAGCTTGGCGCCGGGAATGGGCGGCATGGCATTGCCCCCGGCCGCGCTCGCACTGCTCTGCACGAGCTCGCTGAGCAGGGCGGGCAGATCGCCAAGTTCAATGGTCGAGCCTTTGGTCATGACCACCGCGCGTTCGATCATGTTCTCGAGCTCGCGCACGTTGCCGGGCCAGCGGTGATGGTTCATGGCGTTCATCGCGGCGGCGCTGATGCCGGTAATTTGCTTTTGGTTTGCGACGGCAAAGCGATGCAGAAAATGCTGCGCCAGCAGCGGCAGATCGGTCAGCCGATCGCGCAACGGCGGCATCTCGATCGCGACGACATTGAGCCGGTAATAGAGATCTTCGCGAAAGCGGCCGGCGCGCACCGCCGCCATGAGGTCTTGGTTGGTCGCGGCGATTAGGCGCACATCGACGCGCGTCGGCGTGTTGCTGCCGACCCGCTCGAACTCTTGCTCTTGCAAGACGCGCAGCAGCTTGACCTGAATATTTGGGCTGATATCGCCGAGTTCGTCGAGAAACAGAGTGCCACCATCGGCCATCGAGAAGCGTCCATCGCGGCGATTTACCGCTCCAGTAAAGGCGCCCTTTTCATGGCCAAAAAGCTCGCTCTCAAGCAAGGACTCGGCGAGCGCCGCGCAGTGCAACTTGACGAAGGCGCCGCCGGCACGCGGCGAACGTTCGTGGATGGCATTGGCAATCAGCTCTTTGCCGGTGCCGCTCTCGCCCGTAATGAGCACGGTGGCGCGCGACGGCGCCACCTGATCGACCACCTCGAAGACACGTTGAATCGACGGGCTGGCGCCGACGATATTTTTCGGCGCCACGCGATCGGTTACGCGCTTGCGCAGCTCGGCGGCCTCGACGCGCAGCGATTGGCCTTCGACCGTGCGTTCCAGCGAAATAAGCAACTCTTCAAAATTGAGCGGCTTGGTCAGGTAGTCGCGGGCGCCTTTGCGCATGGCTTCCACCGCCGAGGCCACGCCGCCAAAGGCGGTCATGACGATGATATCCGGGCTGGGGTCCTGCTTGCGCAGCTCGGCTACCAGCTCGATGCCGTCCATGCCGGGCATTTTGAGGTCGGTCAGCACGACGTGAGGCGCGAATTCTGCCACCTTGCCGAGCGCCTTAAAGGCGTCGGCCGCGGTCTCGACCTCATAGCCCTCGTCGCGCAAAAGCTCGGCGAGCGCGCTGCGCGCGTTGACCTCATCGTCGACGACTAAGATTCTTCCGAGTTTCGTTGCCATGACCGGGCCCTGGTGCCGCTGGGGGGGGTTATGCGAGTACCGTGCCAGCCAGACGCGCGCCGCGGGTCGAAAAATCGCCCGAATCGCGCACATTTTGCGTTTACCCCCCCGTCTGCCGCAGGGTTTGCATGGTCGCGGCGAATCGGCGTCATTTTTCGCGACCCGCAACCGTCCCGGTCCAGCGGTTGCGTGCCGGCACAAAAACTGCACACTATCGCACCATGTTGAAACACATCGCCGTTGGCATCGACCTCTCGTCTGGCTCGAACGAAGCGCTGGGCTACGCGGTGACCTTGGCCCGCCGCAACGGCGCCAAGGTGACGATGATTTCGGTCACCACCTTGCCGCCAGCGACCGCGATATTCCCTCGCGCCGCCGGCCAGGCCGCCGAGCTCTACACCAAGCGCTCAAATGAAATGCTCGCGTCGCATCGCGCCGAGCTCGAGGCCTTGCGCGAGCGCGTCGCTGGCGGGGCGTCAGTGGAAATTTCAACCCTGATCGTGCCCGGCTTTGCCGATCGCGACGTCGCCACCGCGGCCGAGGAAATCGGCGCCGATATGGTTGTTGTCGGCACCCATGGCCGGGGTTTTCTCGGGCGCATTTTCATCGGCAGCGTCGCGGAACGCACGGCGCGCTCATTTAACAAGAGCGTGTTGGTGACGCGCGGCGATCATCACCACGCCGATGGCGGCTTTCGCCGTATTTTGGTCGCGACCGACCTCTCGCCTCCGGGCGAGGTCGCGCTCGATCGCGCGCTCGAAATCGCCGCGCCGGGTGCCAGCATCGAACTCGTTCACGCGTGGCGCGATCCCTTGCAGGCGTGGTCGTTCGACCCCGCGGTGTCGCTTGCGTCATCCACGGTGTGGAGCGACGTCGAGACGGCGCTAATGGAAGAACTCAAGGCTACGGTCGCCAAGTCGGCCGAGCGCGCGTCGCATCAACCGCCTATCGCCATCCGCGCCTTGCTCGGTTACGCCGGCCAAGCCCTGGTCGCGCGCGCCCACGAAATGTCCGCCGATGCGATCGTCGTCGGCGCACACAGCCACCGCGGCGTCGCGCGCTTTCTGCTCGGTAGCACCGCCGAGGCCGTGCTGCGCCACGCACCTTGCTCCGTCCTCATCGCGCGCTAGCGCGGAATCGATTCGCCAGCAGGCATCTTGATGCCCTTGGCCTTGGTGTAGGTCGCGCCGTCGACGAAGAGCACGGTGGCGATGTATTCGAGGGGGCGAACGCCGTCGGCCTGCATCGCGCCGACGAGGAATGAAGTTGGTGAATAGTTGGGCACGTCGCCGACGCCGGCGTTAAGGCCAGCGGCGGCGTCGCTCATCTCGGACGCCGTCGCGCCAACCGCGCGCGCCTTGTAGAATTGCGAGAGGCCCGCCATTAGTGGCGCCACCTGCTCGGCGACGGCGCGGTGGCCCGACGATAGGCGGGCGGCATTATCGCCGGTGGCAAAGATGGCATCAACCAGGCCATCGCGCAGCTCGAGCGCCGCGCCGGCCAGCGCCAGCAGCGGACCTTCGGCGAGGCCCACGCCGTCGTCGCTGGCGCTCACCAGCGGCATTGGCGCAAACACTGGGTCGACGCAGCTCGCGCCCTCGGAGCCCGCGGCCTCGATCTCCGCCGCGGTGCAGCCCGACAGCGCCAACATGTGCCAGACAAACTCAGAGCAATACATTGGCAACTCGGCCGAACTCTTATTGAGAATGATCTTGCCGAGCTCGGTCACGGTTTGTTGCGTCGTCATTTGCTTGGCGACAAAGATCGGCATCAGATAGTCGCTTTGGAACTTTACCTTGCCGTAGGCGCGATTGCCGGCCACTAACTTGGCCCACGCGCGTAGCTGCGCACGCCGCGCGTCGTCAAAGCCCGCCGGCCGCACGATCTGGATCGCATCGACGCCAGCATCGACCGCGCCGCTTGCCGACACGCCGCCGGCAAAGTGCAAGGCGTTGAATTGGCCGCTGTATTCGCTATCGAGCGGGCTATCGACATTAAACGCCGCGCCGTTCTTGGTGTAGACGAGGCTGGCGTGGGTGACGCCCATCTGGATATGTGGGTACGCCATTGAGCCGGCGAATTCGGGACGAAACGTCAGCGCGATGTCGCCGTCCTGTAGCACGCCCGCCTTGGCGAGTTGCCGCGACATGTCTTCGCGCGCCAACCGCTTGGCGGCAGGTGTGGTGCCGCTCTGCTTGATCGCAATAATGCGCAGGCCGGCATCGGCGACTTCGTCAGAGGCCTGCCACACCGTTGGGTAGCTATATTTTTGCCGTGCGAGCTCGGTATCCACCGCGCCCTTGGGCACGCTGAAATAAAACGGCATCTTAACTAATTGATCGGGGCGCCCGCTCTTGAGATCAAACGGATCGCCGTCGTCCCATTCGTCATCGCTGGGCTCGCCGATACAACCGCTCTGAGACACGAGGATCGACGCCGCAAGAGCGACGCTCGAGGTCAGGGTAAAAACACCATGGCTAAGTTTTCGCATGGCACGGGTTAAGCAAGACGCGTTCCAATCGTGCGGTGCAGCGAGCTTGTGTCATTCCCATAGGTTAAGCGCGTCTTGGCGCAGGAGCGGCAAGCGGTGTGGTCAGTGGTGATGCCCGCCCGGCCCATGAAGGTGACCGTGCTGCAATTCGTCGGGGTCAGCTGGCCTCACATGCTCAACCTTGCCGGTGAAGTAAAGGTCCACCCCTGCCATGGGGTGATTGAGGTCAAGCGTGACCGAGGTTTCGCCAATCGCCTTGACCGACGCGCGCACCATATTGCCTTGTGGATCGCGCAGCGGCAGCACGTTGCCTACCGTCAACACGCCGTCGGGCACCTTGCCGCTGGGATCGACAAACATGGCCTTCTCAACCTCGAAAATGGCCGCTTCATCGTAGACGCCATAGGCCTCGGCGGCAGCCACCGCAAACGCAAAGGCATCGCCCGCGGTAAGCCCGGCAAGGTTTTGCTCAAAGGTCGGAATCATCGAGCCATTGCCAAAGATGAAGCCAAGCGGCTCATCGCCGGACGTCGATTCGACCAAGCGGCCATCGGCGGTGCCCTCGGTTAAGGTGTAGTGCACCGTGACCACGCAGTTGGGCTTTATTTGCATGGGGGTGTTCGTACCTTGGACGGGCTGGGTTTGTGAAGATTTCGTGCCAGCTACCATCCTCGACTCGCCGTCACGGAGCGCCCTTTTGCAGGTCCCGGGTAGCCGGCGAAACCCTTCCGGAATGCGTCGGGCCGGGCAGGGGTAATTGTAAATGCGGCAACGATTCGAGCATTTTGCGGTTTCCAACGTTTGTCTGGATCTCACGAGGTTGCACGGTTTTGCCGTCGCCGCCAACGTCTCTGAATCGCTGATGTATTTTTTTTGATTCATGGTCGAGGCGCTGGAAAAATCGATGCATCGCTGCGCGTTTGTGGCTGTTTTGGGCGGTCTCATTCGCATTGCTCGGCGGCGGCGCGGCGTTGTAGAAGTTTTTCAATTATGAAAAACGAGACGCGTAAAAAATTATCTCTCTCCCGGCTGAAGATTCAAAATCTCTCGAATGCCACCGGTGCTGAGGCCGGCGCCTGGGCGTGCAATAGCTGCAGGTCATTTCTGTGCGGCATTACCGACGGCTGCAGCTTGGATCAGAATTCGTGCGACTGCGGCGACTCGGTGTTCATTTGTTCGCCGACCAAAGTCGTTAGCTGCGATGACACTCCAAGCGCCTAGTTGCCGCGGTGCCCGATAGCCTGCAGCTTCATCCCAACACCGTCGTACGGTGGGCAGGCCAACGGCTGGTGATTTCGTGCCAGCCAACCGGCGATGTCTTCGCCGTTGATGACCCTGGTATTTGTGAAATCTTGCATGCGTTTGCGGCCCCCCGACCGCGCACGGGCCTCCAAATCGAGGGCATGAGCCCTGATGAGGTGGCCGACCTGGTGGACGAGCTGTGTGGACTTCAAATTCTGCGCCCCGCCAACGCCCCCGCGTCGCCGTGGGAACCGCACGATGCCCTGTTCCACGCGACGAGTCGCAACGCGATGCGCAAGCTCAGTAGCGCGCCGGCAACGGCTGCCGTCATGCCGCCCGTTGGAGGCTTCGTCATCGCGTTGCCGCAGCCAGAGGCTAGCCTTTCGATGCCCTTGGGCGACGCGCTCACGTTGCGCCGCTGCATTCGCGATTTCGGCGCAGTGCCCATCGCCTTGCCACGCCTTGCCGCGCTGTTTTACTACGCCATGCGCAATACTCGCGAAATTATCGACCCAGGCGGCAGGGTCTCACAGGTGCAGCGGCCTTACCCATCCGGAGGCGCGGCGCACTCGCTGGAGGTGTATGCGGCGATTAACGTTGCGGCCGTCGAAGCCGTGTCATCGGGGCTTTATCACTATTGCCCGCAACGCCACGTGCTTGAGCAAACCTCGTGCACCGCCAAGGACCTGCAGGCCATCTTGCAGCGGGCCCAAGCCGCGATGGGGTCGCCTTCACTTCCTCCCGTGGTGCTCGTCGTGACCAGTCGCTTCGCGCGCGTCGCCGAAGGCTATAGCGGTGGCGCCTATGCGCTCGTCGCCAAAGAAGTAGGGTGCCTGATGCAAACCATCCAACTAACCTCGACCGCGCTGGGCCTCGGCAGTTGTCCGCTTGGGGTTGGCTTGCCTTTGCCAAGCGCAGATCTCGAGCATGAGCCAACCGTCGGCGAAATCACGCTTGGCTTGCCAAGCTAACCATCACGATGTTGAAGCCAAGCGATACTCTGCGCATGATGGCGGGCCTTGACGTCCTTGCGAATCAACAAGGCAGTTGCCTCGTGCATGACGGCCGCGGCGTCGTGAGCCTCGGGGACTTGGACGCCGCCTCGCTGCGAAGCATCATTGGCGCGGTGCAGCTCGGGGGGCGAGTTGAGAACGTCGTCGCGCGGCTAGCCGACGAATTTGAGCCAGATGACCTCATCGAAGCTCTCGACGCGTTGGTGGGCACCGTCTTTGAGATCGCGGGCGAAGCGCCGCTCGAGCCAGCCACGTCACCCGCGACTGGCAACGTCGTCGTGGTGGGCAATGGCACGCTTGGCAGCGCCATCGCCACGCATTTGACGACAAACGGCGTGGCGGTTGAATTCCTTGATGTTGGCACCATCGCCGCCGACGCCTCCCTTGAGGCACAAGCCGGCATCCAAGTCGTTTACCGCGAACTGCATGCTGCAGCTGCCGCATCCCCGCCTAAAACGAGCGCGGCCCAGTTGGCGCGCCATATTGAAAATCGCACGCTTGTGGTCGCGTGTTTAGAAAACGTCGCTACGGCGGCGCTGCTGATGGTGAATCAAGCATGCCTGGCGGCTGGCGTGCCGGTGCTGTTTGTTCAACCAAAACGCGGCGATGTGGTGGTAGGCCCATTCGTGCTGCCATGGCGCACACCTTGCCTAGGGTGCTCGATTTTAAGCAGTGACTTCCGCCTCGACGCGCCGCAGGGCGTCGGCATCATGGCCCTGCTGACCCTCGGCGGCCTGGGCGCAGCGGCAGCCGCGCCGGTTACGGTTGTCGCTTCGACGGTGTTAAATCAGTTGCAAAGCTTTTTTCGCGGCGCCCCGCCGTCCACGAGTACTGAGCTGCATCGCATCGCAAATAATGGATCGCTTACCTCAACGACGTTTTCGCCTTCCACGTATTGTCCGGCCTGCTTCGGCATGAATCGCGATGGTCTTGGTTCCGCACGGGACGCGGCCACGCCTCCAACTCTGCCGGGGTTTAGCGATCAGGCCGGCATCGAGGTTGGCGGCGGCGTTAGAACCGTTGGGCTTACCGAGGCCGAGCAACGCGCACGCGCCGCCTTCGCCGCGCTTGGCGTACATGTTCGATATGTTCACGACACGCCGCCGGACCGCTTGGTCGCCGCGCATCCGCTCCTGCGCGACCTCCACTTTATTCGGCTTGATGGGCAACCGCGTTTTGCGGCCGATGCCCGCGTGGTGCGACGACAAGCCAGCAGCCGCGCGATTGGCAAGGGGCTGACACGCCAGCACGCTTGGTGCTCGGCCGCATATGAGTGGTTCGAGGACTTGTATTGCTTTTACCGCGGAGGCACCCAGGTAATCCGCGCGGCGTACCAAGACGTCGCAGCCCACGCCATCGACATGGAATTTTTTGCGGAGGGCTTGTTGCCTCACTTTGACGGGCTTCATCATGAGCAATTTACCCGCGCGACGCCCATCGATTGGGTGTGGGGGCGGGACCTTGTTGGTGACCGCCCCATCCTGTTGCCGGCGGCCAACGTATATCTGACCGCGGATTTCCAAGTCGCCGGTGGCAGGCTCGCCTTGCCCAAACGAGGCTCGTCGGGCATCGCGGCGGGGTGCAGCCTTGAGGACGCAGTGCTCGAAGGGCTCTTGGAAGTCATCGAACACGACGCCTGGTTTTCCGCGCCAGCCACGGGCCTCGCCTGTCCGTCGCTCGACCTCGCGACGGTGGACGATGCCGACGCGCTTCGGCTCATCGACGTGCTGCAGGCGTCGGGTTACGACGTCGGCGTGCGCAACCTAACCAGCGACCTTGGCGTCTGCGTGCTTGAGGCGCACCTAACCTCGCGCGACGACTTCACGCGGTATCACGCGGGCGGCCGTGGGTGTCACCTCGATCCGGTCATCGCGCTGCGGCGCGCGCTCACCGAGGCGTTTCAGTGCCTCTGCGGCTATGCCAGCGCGGCGGCCACGGACGTGTTTACCGGCCGCGGCAGCCTCATAAACAGTTTCGTCGAACGCACCCAGATGTCGAACCGCATTAGCGGTCGCTGCGCGTGGCGCGACCTGCCCGATTGTCAGCCCGCGTCGCGGCGTGTCGTCGACTACGTTGCCGTTTGTGTCAAAAAACTTAAGGTCGCCATTCCGCGCGCCGATATCTGTTACTACCAATTTCCTAGCCCCAGCGAGCATGGCATTTTCGTGACCAACGCGTTCGTTTCGGGCGTGTTTGACCAAATCGGCCAACCCTCGCATCTCCCTGAACGCTTGCTGAATTACCGCCGCTGCATGGGCCAAGCGGGCGCGCGATTTGAGCCCCACGAGTTGTTCCTTAGGGAGATGCCGCTTTATTAGCCTTGGCCGCGCCACGAGCTAAAATCGCGTGCAAATGGCTTAATTTCTATGCGCGTTGCGCGCTAAACCGCGGCTCCCTTGGACGCGCGGGCGAGGATGCCTTGGCTATTTAGCCAATAAACTATAAGGTCGCGGCATGACCTCGCCTGAATTCCCGCGTGCCGCTGCCTCCAGCACCACCGCACCCATGCCGGCCACGTCGACCGCGCAGATGGATGAAATCTTGGCTCGCCTGCAGCAGCGCAAAGACGCCTGGGCCAAGACGCCGATTGATGAACGCCTGCGGCTGCTCCGCGCCACCTTGCGCGGCGTGGTGCACGAGGCGGCCGCGTGGTCAGAGGCCATTTCGCGGATAAAAGGCCTCGATCCGCACGGGCAAATGCATGGCGAAGACTGGCTCGCGGGGCCCGTGGTGACCGCGCGCAACATTCGCCAACTTATTAAGTCGCTCGAAGCAGGTGGGCAACCCAAGCCACTGGCGTTGCGCCAACGCCCCGGTGGCCAGTGGGTCGCCGACGTCTTGCCGTGGGATCTATGGGACCGCTTGGTCTACACCGGTTGGAAGGCCAGCGTTTGGATCGAACCCGGCAAGCCGCCGACGCAAGGCCGTGCCTATCGCGAAAAAGCGGCACACGGCGCGGTGGGGCTGGTGCTCGCCGCGGGCAACGTCACCTCCATTGGTGCGATGGACGTGCTGCACAAGATGTTTATCGACAACGAAGTCGTCGTCATGAAGATGAACCCGGTCAACGAGGCGGGCGGGCCGCATATTGAGCGCGCGTTTCGCGCTTTGGTCGATGCCGGTTTGTTCGCGATTGTCTATGGCGGCGCCGAGGTCGGCCAATATCTAACTGACCACCCCAAGGTCGACACCATCCACATTACGGGCTCAGACCGCACGCACGACGCCATCATCTGGGGCGGCACCGCCGAGGAACAAGCAGAAAATAAAAAGGCCGGCACGCCGCGGTTGGCCAAGCCAATTACGTCTGAGCTCGGCTGTGTCACGCCGGTGCTCGTCATGCCAGGCAATTGGTCGCCGCAAGAGATTGAATACCAGGCCGATCAGGTCGCCGGCATGGTCGCGCAAAACGGCTCGTTTAACTGCAATGCCGCCAAGGTGGTGGTGACGTGGAAGGGGTGGGCGCTGCGCGAGCCATTTTTGGCGGCATTGCAGCGAGCCTTGCAAAAGGCGCCGCCACGCAAAGCCTACTATCCTGGCGCGCAGCAACGCTACGATGCGTTCCTCAAACACTACCCGCAACATCTCGCGCTCGGGCAACGCGGCGAGGGCGTGGTGCCATGGACGTTTATTCCGAACGTGCCCGCCAAGGCTGGAGAGTACGCGCTTTCTAACGAAGCCTTTTGCGGCGTGCTAGCCGAATGCACGCTCGACGCCGCGAGCGCCGCGGACTACTTTGACGCCGCGCAAACGTTTGCCAACGATGCCTGCTGGGGCACGCTGTCTTGCATGGTCATCGCCAACCCGGCGACGCAAGCCGCGCCACAGTTTGACAACTTCATCGCGGGCCTGCGCTATGGCGGCGTTGCGATCAATGGTTGGGCCGGCGCGATCTACGGCCTGGCGCAAACCACGTGGGGCGCCTTTCCTGGCCATCCGCTCGACAACATCGTCTCGGGGCGCGGCTCGGTGCACAACACGTTTATGTTCGACTATCCCGAAAAGTCGGTGCTGACGTTTCCGTGGAAGCACGCGGCTAAGCCGGTGTGGTCGGCCTCGCACAAGCATCTCGCGGACGTCGGCAGGGGGCTGCTTGCCATGGAGGCCGAGCCGAGCGTGTGGAAGCTGCCCAAGCTGCTCATCGCCGCGCTGCGCGGATAAGCCTTATGTAGCGTGCGCTAAGGTGCGACGTTACCGACGGAACAAGTCAACCATTGCCTGACGCATGCAACGCGTATTATGCTGAGGCGTGCCCAGTCAGCGCCGCCTGCTAATTGTTGACGGCGAGTCCGACGGCGATGGTCCGAACGTCAATTTGGCCCAGGCAAAAAGCGCCGTCGGCCACCTCTACGGTTCGATCCAGCGCCTCGAGTTTAAGACGCCGGCGCAGCTCATCGCGGCGTTGCCTCAATACAAGGTAGACCGCGTGATCACGGCGGGCCACGGTGGGCGTGATGGGCCTAATGCGCGCGGCCAAGACGACTTAGGTTGCTCGGTCACCGTGTCGACGGACAGCATCACGCTGCAGTGTCAAGAACAAGATCAGCTAACGACGAAGGAAGTTTGGTCCGCCACTATTTGGCATTTTGATATACTCAATCTGATCAATCGTCTTAACCGTCACCGAGGCTCGCACCCGGACGTGAAATTTGGCGTTACCAAGTTTACCATCGATCAAATTTTCGTGCTGCTGGCGCTTGCTGAGGATTTGAGCTCAAAGGATCCAGCCATCCGCTTCCAGTACAAAAGCGGCGAGCCTACCTCTAAGACCGACGACTTGCCGGACTTCGCGCGGTTTTGCGCGGCCCTGGCCGGGGCCCTGGATTCGCCCAGCGTCACCAACGGCAAGCCATATACGCCCTACTTCTATGTCGGCAGTTGCTATTCAGCCGCGGCGTGGGGCTCTTTGCCGCCGAAGACGTTAGAGCCCGCTTCGTTTATCTCCGCTGTCGCGCAGGGCAGCGGCATCCCGACCTTTGGCAATGTGCATGGCACCAGCGTTGGCGCCACGTTGCAAAACCTGGCGCTCATTGAGCAAGCCGTAGATGCGGAGGGCGACGGTTCGTTGCCGACGCCAAAAAACTTGCTCGATCATGTCCAACTTGCGCGGTAGTCGAATTCGATGCTCCGGCACTCATTGTACGCAGGCGCTTAGTTCTCAAGCACCGGCACGATCTGAAACCACAGCGTGTTGGGCGCGCCGCAGGTCTGGCATACCGAGTTAATCGCGCGCAGGCGTCGCTCGCCTAACACCTCGGCGCGTTGCTCTTGGCCTCGCAGTGCGCCGCCGCAAAGCGGGCAAGGATGCGACGCCGCCTTGGAACCGATGACCGCTGGCGTCGGCACGATGATCGGTTGCTCGGGGCTGCCTCCGCGCTCCAGGCGTGCAAGCTGCTGCTTGAGCTTCACCACCTTGCGGGCGGTGCGCGCCTCGATGCGCTTTTCGGTGCGCGGCCGTTTCTTCCCACTCATGCCAAGGCGGGCCCCGTGGCGTTAACCTTTACCTCGACCTCAATGCCATCGCGCACGCTCTGGGTCACGACGCAAAAATCCTCGAACATCCCCAGGCACCCGGTTAGCGCCGCGGCGTCTGGTGCAATGGGGGCATTGATTTGCACGCTTACCTTGCCGATGCGCAGGCGCTTTTGCTCGTTGCGAACGATCTCCATGTGCACGCTGGCGGTCACCCCGGTGAGGCGCTCGCCCTTTTTTTGCAAGCAAAACACCAGGCTCGCGGCGAGGCAGTTGGCGATTGCCACGGCTAAAATCCGCGAGGGATTGGGCCCGGCGTCGTGGCCAAGTGGTGCCGGCTCGTCGGTACGCAAGGGCGCAAACGGCTTGTCAAACGCGATGGTGAACTCATAGCCATCGACCTGAGTCAGCTGCAATTCAAAACTAGAGACGACGTCACTCATATATTTCCTCGGACGGCGACAGAGGAGCGCCGCGGCGATGATACACCAGAGTGATTCGCGAGTAGCTGTGACGAGGCGTCGCTAACACGCTGCGTAATGTCGCTGGCGCGACAAATCGACATGTAGGCAACTAACAGATAGCGCATGTCTTTTAGCCACTTAGCATTTTGCGCTAGCGCTTATTTTTGACCACAAGGGCGTTGGTGTTAACGTTCCGGCGATGAACCCTAACCTTACGATGCTTGCGAGCGGCTTGATGTCCTTGGGTCTTGTGGGCTGTGGTCCGTCGGTTACCGGCGGTGACATTACACCCGGTCCAAACGATCCCGAAACCGGACCACTACCTGGCGATACCGGTCCGTGCACGCGCATGGACTTGGTATTTGTAATCGACGATTCTGGATCGATGGGAGAAGAGCAGGAGAACCTGCGCGACAACTTCGCCTCCTTTGCCGCGTTGCTGCAAGACTATCGCAATCCCGAGGGCGAGGCCGTGGATTTTCGCATCGCGGTTACGACCACCGGCCGCGACATCAATTTCTTTGTCGATCCCAACCCGCCGTTTCCGATTCCAGGCTTGCCGCCACAGCCCCTAATGCCCATGAACGAAGACGGCGATAACGGCGCCTTCCGCAAAAAGTGTGGCATGTCGCAGCGCTGGATCGATGGCAATGCGGCCAACATGAGCGACACCCTGGAATGCCTCGCCGAGGTAGGGACGAATGGTCCAAGCATTGAGATGCCGCTTATGATGAGCACGTGGGCGCTGCAAGAACGCGTCGCAGACGGCACCAATGCCGGTTTTCTGCGCGACGATGCCCTGCTTGGCATTGTCATGCTAACCGACGAAAACGACTGTTCGCGAACTGACAACGGCTTTACGCTAGGCGGGGACGACGGGGAATGCGGCGAGGATGCGCAGCTGCAAACGGTGCCGCAGACCATCGCCAAGCTCGATGAGGTTAAGCAGGGCCGCGGGCGCTGGGCCGCCGCCGTCATCGCCGGGCTAAGCGATTGCTCGTCTGATTTTGGCAACGCGGTCGAGGCCACGCGCCTTAAAGACTTTGCGGCCGAAGCTGGCGACAACGTCATCACGCACTCGATCTGCGACGGCAGTCTTACCGAAGCCCTTGAGGCTGCGCTCGATACCTTCACCGAAGCCTGCGAAGTGTTTCCTGGGCCGAGCTGAGCTGAGCTGCGCCGGGTGAGCAGCCCGGTCGCCGTATCAAAAATCTGCGGACGGCCGCGCGGACGCTCAGAATCCTGAGACAACGCGCCTGCAACGCCGCGGAAAGATAAGTCGGGCCAATGGCACGAGACTTGAATAAGTCAGTCTTATGACTGATAGATCGATCCTCTTTGCGAATGCCTTGTTCCTCTTGGCCTGCGGCTGCGGCGACAACACCGATGAGCCAGCGCCAGCCCCGCCGCCCCCTGCACAAGGGCGGACTGCCGAGCATGCGGCTGCCACGCTAGCGGGCGTGCTTGATGTCGATGGGGCTCGGCGTATCGCCTGTAGCAACATCACGGTAGCGTTAGCTAATGCGGTCGACACCGAAGCCGTAATGATCAATGTGGCGCTGCTTGGGCCGCTTGAAGATGCTCCGCCCGCAGTCGGTGAGACGATTGAGATCGACCTTGGTGAGCTACCAGCCGCGCTGCGGGTTGCGTTTGGCACGAACCTCACGCGCGAGGCGTGCAACGATACGATTGAGCCCAGTCGCGCGCCCGTTGTTGAAGCCGAGTTCTTGCCCCTTGCCGGGACGATTCGAATTGAGGTTGTCGAGCATCTCGAGGTGTTTCCGACTTACAACGCGAGAATCGGGATTGATGGCGTCCGTTTTACCCATGACGGCGCGCCTATTTCGCTTGACCTAGGCACCGAAACATTTGGTTGGTTGCCAGGTTAATCGAGGCGCGACGCCCCACCGTGCACCACGGCTGCTTACCTGCACAAGCATCGAATGCCGCTTCCCCTTCATCTCGCTGCCGCCTGGGTTGGAGAGGTCGACATTTTGTGGTACGCATAAGTAACTTCTAGACGTTGCGCTGGCGCGGTAACCGCACCTCCGCCGACTGTCAGGCCTATATGCGTGCCGTGGCGTCGCCTGGTGGCGGCGGGAGCCTTCGCGGGCCCGCGTCGCCAGCATCGGGAGCTACCATGAACGAAGTCACGACAACCCTTCACGATCTCTGGGGCGCCAACCCACCGGGGGCATGGTTGTTCGCCGGCGCGCTGGCGGCAGGCATCATGCTCGCAGGCGTTGTCTCGCGCGGGTGGGCGCGGCGACGCTACGCGGTGCTCGCCAAGACGCCCAAGCTCGAGCTCATGGAGATTCCGCTGCGCATTGCGGAAAAGACCTCGCTGCTATTTTTGATCGCGGTGGCCTTGTTTGTCAGCGTAAGGCCGCTCGTCTTGCCTCCTCTCGTCGGCCACGGCATTGCCAACGCCTTTACCGTGATCGGATTTTGGCAGCTCGGCTACTGGGTCTCGACCGCCGTGGTGGCGTGGCTCTCGCTACAAAATGGCAAGGGGGCGCAAGGCGCCTTGGCGAGCAGCCTGGGCATCTTGGGCTTTCTCTTGCGCCTGGTCATTTGGACGCTGATCTTCTTGCTTACCCTCGATAACCTTGGCGTCGACATCACCACCTTGGTCGCGGGGCTTGGCATCGGCGGCCTGGCGATTGCGTTGGCGGTGCAGAGCATCTTGGGTGATTTGTTTGCATCGTTGTCGATCGCGCTCGATCGGCCCTTCGTTGTGGGCGATTTTATCGTGCTTGGCGACTTTTTAGGCACGGTGGAGGCCATCGGCATCAAGAGCACGCGCGTGCGCAGCCTTGGCGGCGAGCAGATCATTCTAGGCAATTCCGATCTGCTCAATAGCCGCGTGCGCAACTACGGTCGCATGAGCGAGCGCCGCGTGCAGTTTTCGGTTGGCGTAACCTACGAGACGCCGGAAGACGTGGTGCGCAAGATTCCTGGGCTCATTCGCCAGATCATCGACGACCAGGATGGGGTGCGCTTTGATCGCGCCCATTTTGCGAAGTTTGGCGACTTCGCGCTCGAGTTTGAGACCGTCTACTACGTGCTCAGCTCGGACTACAACGTCTTCATGGACACGCAACAGGAAATCTACTTTTGCGCTCCTGACGGCGTTTGCCGGCGCGGGCATCGAGTTTGCGTATCCAACGCAAAAGCTGTGGATGGCGGGCGTGCCCGCAGCAACCAATGTATCGACGTAAGTATAAGTAGTTACTTTAAAATTGCCCGTCGACATCGGCGCGGCGCGCCGATTCAAACAACCTGGTATCTGTCAGCGCGGCCTCGATTTGGGAATTGCGCATTAACTCCCGCGAAGAGATTGGGACGTGGATAGATCGATTCCGTTGCCGGTGCGTGCATGCATATATGCCGCGCGCGCTGGTCCTTGTATCTTTCCTCGTGGCCATCGCCTGCGCCGAGGGCGGGTCCCGGGTGGCGACGCAGCCGCCACCACCGCCAACAGGCGAAATTCCCGCCAAGCTGCGGCCTACGCATCCACGGGCGCTAGCGGCTGCCGCGCGGGTCGGGCCGGTGCTGATAACCGAGCTGGAGGGTCGCGGACTACGTCTAGGTGATCCGATTTTTCTGCGCGCGCTCAAGCGCGAACGCGTGGTGGAGGTGTTTGTCAGGCAGCGCGCGACCGGGACGTTTGAGCTGTTTCGCACCTATCCGATCGCGGCCGCCTCAGGCGAGCTGGGGCCCAAGCAGGCCGAGGGCGACTGGCAGGTGCCCGAGGGGTTTTACCAAGTGGGCCGCCGCGCGATGCATCCCGGCAGCGCGTATCACCTCGCCTTTAACCTCGGTTACCCCAACGCCTACGACAGATCGCATGGGCGCACCGGCAGCGCCATCATGATGCATGGCAATCAAGTCTCCATTGGCTGCCTCGCGATGACCGACGCAAAAATTGAGGAAATCTATACCCTCGCTGAGGCGGCGCTGCGCGGCGGGCAGGTCGCCTTTGCCGTGCACGTGTTTCCATTTCGCATGACCACGCGCGAGCTAGCGTATGCCGCGGCCGAAGAGTCGCCGTGGCACTCCTTTTGGCTTAATCTTAAAGAAGGCTACGATTGGTTCGAAACCACCAAGCGGCCGCCTCGGGCCACGGTCGTCAAAGGCGCGTATGCCTTTGCCCCGTCGCCCTGAAATCCTCAAAACTGCCATTGTCCCGTCACTAAATTGGCGCATAGTCGTCGGCTATGCGCATGCAACTGCGAACAAGCCAGGCGGCTGTACTCTTTATGATGGGCCTGCTTGGCTGCCAAGATGCGCCGCCGCCGGCGCTTGAATTTGGCGCCCAAGGCCCGCTCACCGGCGACGCGGGGCGCGGCTCGTTTTCATTTGGCGTGACCACGGCGGCCACCCAAATCGAAGACGCCAACCAAAATACCAACTGGTATGCGTGGACCGAGCCAGCACCCGGCGGGCTTGGCAAAGGAGCGTTTGTTGGCGACGCGGTCAAAGGCTATGCAATGGCGGTCGACGACGTTGCGCTGCTAGTTGAGCTCGGGGTCGATACCTATCGGCTCTCGCTCGAATGGGCGCGCATTGAGCCCGAGCGCGACGTTTACGACGAGGCGGCACTAGCGCACTACGACGAGGTAATCGACGCGCTGCTGGCGGCGCAGATTAGGCCAGTCATCACCATTCACCATTTTAGCAATCCGCTGTGGTTTGAAGATCCGCGGCTTGCGACCTGCCCAGTCAAAGATGCGCCCAAGAACACCGCCCAGCTTTGCGGTTGGGCGGGCGACGACGATGGCAGCGAGGCGGTGCAGGAGTTGGCCGAGTTTGCCGGCATGCTGGCCGCGCGCTACGGCGCCCGCGTCGATGCGTGGATGACCATCAACGAGCCCATTAACTATTTGGTGGCGGCCTATGGCGCCGGGGTGTTTCCGCCGG
The DNA here is from genome assembly GCA_016716835.1 of Myxococcales bacterium. Lineage (NCBI taxonomy): Bacteria > Pseudomonadati > Myxococcota > Myxococcia > Myxococcales > Myxococcales bacterium. The sequence continues at coordinate 212,979 of JADJUW010000002.1, forward strand.
GCAAGAACTACCTGCTTAGTGACTTTACGCGGTTTATGGCGGCGGCGCGCAACCTGCTTGCGGCGCATGTCGCGGTCTTCGACGCCATCAAGGCGGCTGACGTGGTCGATGCTGACGACGATGGCGTTGCGGCAGCCGTGGGCCTGCCGCTCTCGGTCGCCGAGTGGACGCCGTCGCGCGACAACGAACTCAGCGACCATCCCGACGACGTAGCGGCGGCGGCGAGGGTGCAGCGCGTCTACCACTATCTGTTTGTCGATAGCCTCTTGGCGGGCCAGTTCGACAGCGACCTAGACGGCGAATTCGATGAAGACCAACCCACGTGGCAGGGCAAGCTCGATTGGCTGGGCGTGCAGTACTACAGCCGCATCAGCGTGACCGGCAAATTGCGGTTGATTCCTGGCGTCGACGCCATGCTTTGTTTTGGCACCTTCGATTTGGGCTCGTGCCTGCCGCCACAAGATCCAACCAAGTGGATCGAGGAGATGGGCTATGAATGGTACGAGCCAGGTATCTTCAACGTGTTGACAGATTTCTCGCGGCGATGGCCCGCGCTTCCGCTGGTGGTCACCGAGTCGGGCATCGCCACCACAAGTGGCCAGCGGCGCATCGAGCATATCGTGCGGTCGCTCGAGCAAATACGCCGCGCCATCCTGGCCGGCGCCGATGTGCGCGGCTATTGGCATTGGACGCTGCTCGACAATTTTGAGTGGGCGTTCGGCTATGCGCCGCGCTTTGGCTTGTATGCGGTCGACCGCGGCGGCGCCTTTGCGCGCACCGCGACCGCCGCGGTCAGCGTGCTGCGCGAGATCGCAACGGCGCGAAAGGTGTCGGGCGCGCGGCGCCAGCAACATGGCGGCTTGGGGCCGATGACGCCCGAGCCGGAGTAAGACGCTGCGGTCGAAGTGATAGGCAATCCGCGGGTGTTGCCGGGCTGTCACACAAGCCGTACACGTCGTGTTATCGACGACCATGCTCACGGTGGCGCCAGCGGGCAGCAAGCAGGTACGAGTGGCAAGCCGTGTCGCGGTGCCCATCGCGTTTTTGCTAGCTTTGCTGCCAACCGCGAGCTGTGGCGAGCTAGATGGGCAAACCGCGCATGGCAAGTGGCTGGCTGGTGAGTTAGTGGCAAGTAATGCGCAATGGTCGATGCGGGCGCCAGAGCTGGTCGCCATGAAGTACACCAAGATGGCGCGCAGCCCGTTTCAGTTTTTTCGCGGCACGGCGGGCCTTTACTGGCATGACGTGCTGCATTGGCAGGGGCGCACCAGGCTTGTAGTTGTTGGTGGCGCGACGTGCAAGCCTTTCACGGTCATCATGGGCGATCCGCATATCGAGAACGTCGGCACCTTTCGCACGGCTGGTGGCGACATGTTCCTTGGGTTTAACGACTTTGACCTCGCCGATGTCGGGCCCATGCAAGGCGACGTGATGCGGCTTGGCGTGGGCTGGTTTGCCGCGGGTAGCGAAATCTACGCCGGTGGCGATACCGTGGCGCTTTCACAACAAGCCGCCACCGCCGCGATCAGCGGCTATGTCGACGAGTTAGCCTCGCTCGCGGCGGACGACGCGCTCATGCAAGGTCGGCAGTGGGCTATGGGCGCAACGGAGGCCAGCGATAAACTATTAGAGAAGGCGCGCGAAAAGGGCGATGAGCAAAGCAAGCTAGAAGACTACGCGCCGCAAGATGCCCAAGGCGCGCGCGTGCTGCAGCTCGGCGATATTGAAGACGTCGCCGCGGACGGCATCTGGGAAGACACGCTGCAAGGCCTTGCGCAGTCGGCGCGCGGCGATGTGCTTGCCGCCGTAAATCGATATGTGCCGGTGCAGGAAAATTCGTCGACACCGGCCAGCGCGACGCTCGATGTGGCGCGCAGGCTAGGCGCGGGCGTCGCTAGCTATCCGGCCGATCGCTATTACGTGTTGCAGCAAACGCCAGCTAGCGGCGGCGCCTACCTCTTGCTCGAAATGAAGGAAACTGGCCAGGGCGTGCCGCTCTATGGCATGGAGCTCGGCACGGCGACCACCCCGCTACCCGGCGGCGAACGCGTCGCGCGCTATCAGGTGGCGCTTAGCGATCGCGCCGACGGCGATGCATGGCTTGGCCATGTCGAGCTGGGGGCGCTTTCGTTTCGCGTGCGCGAGCTGACGGGCTATCAACGCGGCTTTGACGTCGCCGACCTCGCCGATGACGTCTTTGAAGGCAAGCTAACGAGCGCCGACATCAATGCCTTGGCGCAGCAACAAGGCGCGCTCTTGGCCAGGTTGCACGTGCGCGGCGCGGTGCTTCGCAACGAGGCGCTATCTCATCGCGGCGCGGCCACGGGCTTGCATGCCTGCGTCGACAGCGCGTTTGTTACCCGCACAATGCAGGCGGCCAAGGCGTACTGGCGCATCACGCTCGCGGATTTTTCTGTCTTCGTGGCGGTGCTCGCAAACTATCCAGAATGGTTGAGATATGGCATTTAAACAATTTGTCGCCTTCGTATGTGTCGCATGGGGGCTCGCCTCGCCAGGGCTGCTGTTTGCCGATGAAGCGGCTGAGGCGCCCGCGCAAGCAGCTGCCACCACGCACAAAGACGCGCCCGCGTTGCAAGTCGGCCATGGTGGCATCATCGATGCTCGCGCCGTGCGCACGAGCTTTGACGAGTCGACGGCGCCCGTGGAGGGCAGCCGGCCCATCTCATCCACGTTTGATTTGGCCAAGGCCGAGTCGTGGATTGCGCCGAGGTGGGGCGCGGCCGAAGCCGAGCTGCGGCTTGAGGCCGTGCGTTCGGGCGGCGAAGATAGCAGCCAAGGCATCGCCGAGAATTCGCTGGTGATGCGGGTAAATCGCGCGTGGGCTGGCGCCGTTTTCGGCGAGCGCGCTGATGGGTCGGAGAGGCAAGGGCAGGTCGTGGTCGGCATCCGTGCTGGCCTCATCGCGCATCCTTGGTACGACCAATCCGAGTTTGCGGGCAAGCATCGCGATATCGCGACGTCCGCGCCGGAACGCTATGAGCTGGCGCCGCGGTCGGATATCGGCGCCACGGCAACCGTTACGCTGTCGCGGCTCGCCGGTGCGGTGCTTTCGCTGACGGTGCTCAACGGCGAAGGGCTTGGTCAGCGCGAGCAAAATAACGCCAAGACCGCCGCTGCGAGTTTACGCCTTGATGTGGCGCATTTTGAGCTTGGCGGCGAGTCGGTACCGCTGCGCGTTTTGGTCTTGGCGCAAGAAGGTTCAAGTGGGCCGGCCGCGAGCGCCGATCACCGCCTTGGCGCATCGCTATTTACGGCCTCGCGTCACGCGCAAATCGGCGTGACCTGGATGGCCGCGGAGCAGCTCGACGCCTTGGGTATCACCAGGCCTTGGCTCGCGAGCGCGCATGCCGACGTTCGCCTTTGGCACAATGCCTCAGCCGCCGCCGGTGTTTACGCGCAAGTCGCTTCGCTGCGCGCGCGCGGCCAGCGCGTTTCGTTTGAGACAACCGCGGTCGGTTGGGTCGCGTTACCGCAGGCGGTTCGCGCCTATGCAGGCGTCCAAACGACAAACGTGAACAATGACGCTGGCCCGCTGCCTGGTGCTGCGGTGGGAAACAGTTGGTCTATCATTATAGGAGCAAGCGCGGCATGGGACGTTCGCTAAGATATTTCCCCTTGCTGCCCGCGGCGATCACAGTGCTTGTCGCGGGGTGCAGTGGCGCGTCCGATGGCGACCTAAATCTCCCGGATGCCTCGCCCGATGCGCCCGCGGCCCCAGCGGACGGCCCCACCGATGCGCCAATGGACCTGCCGAATATCCGCATCAATGAAGTGGCAGCCGGTGAAGCCCCTGACTGGGTAGAATTCGTCAATCTTGGCGACGTTGCCATTGAGCTCGCCGGATTGCGCATCTTAGACGCAAACGACGCGACGACCGCGGTGCCGTTGGCAGCAAGTGGCACGCTTGAGCCAGGCACTTATCTCGCCGTAGACATCGCCAACGAAACCGTGGGGTTCAAGCTCGGTGGCGATGAAGAGTTTTGGCTCTACACCGCCGCAGGCGACGTTATTGATTCGGTTGATTGGAACGAAGGCGACGCCGCCACTGGCAAGAGCTATGCTCGCCAGCCCGATGGCACCGGCGACTTCGTCAGCCTTGAGACGCAAACCAAGGGCGCGGCGAATCCGTAAATCGAGCGGAGACACTCATAATAGCGGCGCCACTGGCGTAGTCATTTCGGCAGGCAGCTCTGCGGTGAGCGCGCCGAGAAACGTTACGATCGCATCGAGTTGCGTGGCGTCGAGCTCCTTGCCGAGCTGGTGCAAGGCCATCAGGCGCACGGCCTCGCGCAGCGACGAGATCGAGCCATCGTGGAGATATGGCGCGGTCTTGGCGACGTTGCGCAGCGCCGGCACCTTGAACATGCCTTCGTCGGCGGGATTGTTGGTAACGCTGGCGCGGCCGCGATCCTTGATCGCCGGCCACGGCCTCACGCTGCCGAGCTTCTGAAACATCTGGCCACCGAGCGTGGCGCCGCTGTGGCAGGCGACGCAGCCGGCCGCAATAAACTCGCGCGCGCCGACCTTTTCATCGTCGGTTAACGCCGCGTCGTCGCCGGCGAGAAAGGCATCCCAACGCGACGGCGTCACCAGGGTGCGCTCAAAGGCGCCGATCGCGATCGCCATGTTGTCAAACGTCACCGGCTGCTTGGCGTCGGGAAACGCGGCGGCGAACAAGCCCTTATAAGCGGCCGAAGCGCGCAGGCGCTTCTCGATGACGGCCACGCTCGGCATCGCCATCTCGACTGGATTCATCACCGGCCCCTTGGCTTGGGCCTCGACGGTTGGCTCGCGGCCATCCCAAAATTGCGTGGCATGCAGATACGCGTTGTAAACCGTGGGCGAATTGCGCGTGCCGACTTGGCCCTTGTGGCCCGTGGATACCGGCTTGCCATCGACGCCATACGCATTGAGCATGTGGCATGAATTGCACGACACGTCGCGCGCAAGCGAAAGCCCGGTTTCATAGAAAAGTTGTTTGCCCAAGGCGACGGCCGCTGGCGGCTGGGGCACCGCGGTGGGCAAGGGCGCAAACATCCCGAGGCTGGCGCGATCGATGATGGGTGGACGCATCGAAACCGGGGTGGTGCCGCCCGCCGGAGGTGCCGAGGCGGAATCGCTAGGTTGCTTGTTGCACGCGCCTATTGCGGTCACGGCGACTAGGCCAGCCACGAACTGCGTGACCAGCCGCGTCGCTTGATACGGTGCTTGATACGGTGATGTTGTTTGCTTCGGCAAATTGTTCATGGCTTAGTCCCTTTCGTCATCTTCGGTTTTGGCGCCGCGTGGCTCGCCGGTTGGAATGTCGCCGCCGCCTGCGCCGCCCGCGGGCGAGGCAAACACCGATGCGGCGTTGTGCTGATAAACCAAGGCGCCGCCCGCCTGGCCGGTGCGATAACCGAGCGCCAGCACCACCAGCGTGCCCAGCACGCTTACCGCGGCGGCCGCATGGCCCGCGCGATGGTTGGCGAGCAGCAACGTGCCAACCATCGCGAGTGCAACGACGCCGCCGGCCCACACAAACTGTTCAGCCGCCTCTTCATGTGCCTCCAGCGCCGCCTCGGGCACGACTGCCTCGACGAGCTCCTCATCTTGCTCGCCACTCTGCATGGCGACAACGCCCGAGGCGACCAGCACGCCTTGCAGCGCGAGCACCACGACCCAGGTGCGGGCGGGCCACCATTTGCGCAGCCACCCCACCCAGATACCGGCCGAAACCAGCGGCATCAGCAGGGCGAGGGCGATGGGGATGTGAACAACTTTTGGGTGAAAGAAAAGCGACTCCATGGTACCAACCTTTGCGCCGAGAGGCTCACCGCCCGGTCGTGTGGAAACCTTGCCGGGCAAAGCCGTCGGTGCCTATCCGCCAAATGTGACCCATGAGTAATTCCCACGAGTTGGCGCGTAGCCATCAGTCAAACGAGCGATTCCGAACTATCGCGACCTTGGTGGCATTTGCCGGGATTGCCTTGCTGACTGCGATCGATATCGCCATGGATTTGCGTTCAGGCACGGCGGTCAGCCATGTTGCTGTGGAACTCGCCATCGTCGCCGTCGGCATCGTCGGCGCCGTCGTGATGGGCCGCCGCCTGTCGATTGCGTTGCGCGACTCCGCGTATTGGCGCGAGTCGTCCGCCGCGTTGCAATCGAAGTTACAAGAAACAACCGCGGAGGCGCAAAAATGGCGCGACGAGGCGCGGCAGTTGCTGCAAGGGCTCGGCTTGGCCATTGACGCCCAGTTAGAACGGTGGGGCCTATCGCGTGCCGAAAAAGAAGTTGCGTTGCTTCTGCTCAAAGGGCTGTCGCACCACGAGATCGCGGCGGCGCGCGGCATCTCGGAGGCGACCGCACGGCAACAAGCGCGCGCCGTGTATCGCAAAGCCGACCTCGACGGCCGCCACGATTTGGCCGCATTTTTTCTCGAAGACTTGCTCCTTCCCATGGAGACGCCACGCGCGTAAGTACTGGCTTCGCGTGTAGCCTAGGGCCTGCTAGCCCTGACATATTGAGTAGCCGTTGGGACAAGAGGCTCCAGCGTTTTGTGGCGCACCACTCGGCCAAGCGCGCGAAACTTTGAGCCTTCGCGCCGGTCGACCTTGGCCCGAGTTCTGCACTGCGTTGCGCCATGATGATCAAATCAACCACCCTTGCTAGCTTCCTTGCCGCAGCTCTTCTTTACACCCCCGCTTATGCCACGAAGGGGTCGCGTACGCGCCAGTCCCCCCAAGGCATGGTTGAAGGGCAGGCGGGCGCGGCCCAACGAACCGCGACACAGCGGCGCCTAACGGCGAGCGCTAAGTCGAAGCGTACGCTCGTTCCCACCAAGAAGCTCAAGGGCAACGGTCGTCCCGTGCGCCTGCTCCCGGTGCAAGAACTAGTCACCGAACTCTTTGGCGCGCAAAAGGCGGATGCTCAGGCATCTGACTGGTTGCCGATTCCTGAGACGGTCGTGACCGACGCCAATGGCAAGATCACGAGCTGGAAGGGCGTTGGCTGGGTCTATGAGGCCGAGGCAAAGTTTCAGGTGCCCGCGACGACCATGGCTTCGATCCAAACCGCGATGGAGCAGAACGACCTCGAGCGCTTCGTCGGCCCCAAGCTAGGCGCTGACTTTCGCGCCAAAGGCTACCGCCTGGTGAAGCAAGTCGCCGGCACCACCACGCAAGACTACAAAGATGTCTACCTAGACACCGCGGATTATCGCGGCACCAAGCAGGGCATCTCGATCCGCTTTCGCCAAGTCGGCTCGCAAATCGGCACCAACAACGGCATGGTCGAAATCAAGATCTACACCAAGGGCGCCAAGAACACGGCGGTCCAGGATCGCCTTGAGATTCGCTTTCGCACCGATGATGTCTACACGGCGCAACGCCTCTTCGATCGCGATCCCGCCCTTGAAGCGTATAACCCCCTGGCCAAGCTCGACCAGTTCGACCCCGCCTTCAAAGGCAAGACGCTCTCGCCGGTCGTGAACCTCAACAACCAACGCCTCGAATACCAGCTGCGCGACGCCAACGACAAGCCGCTCTATCTCTTCACGCTCGACACGGTCAATGGCTCAAGCCCTCGCAGTACCAAGGCCGGCACCGCCAAGCACCACGAGTTTGAGGTCGAGCAAATGTTTACCGACGCGGGCCCCGAAGCTGCCGCCATGTTGCGCGACATCACCCAGAAAATTGAAGACTCGTTTAGCCTCCCGCGCTCGACCTTCAACAAGCCTGGCCAAGCCGCCAAAAATCTCGGCCTGATCTAACCCTCGGTTGGTAGCAAGGAGCAGCGACATGCAAGCATTCCCATCAAACAACTCGAGGGCGCGACTGCGCGCCTGGTTCCTCGCGGCCGGGCTGTCGGCCGGTAGCTTGTTTCTCACCGGTTCGGTGGCGCCGGCCTTCGCCGACGACGCGATTCAGCGGCTCGACATTACGCAGCTCGGCGCCGCCGAGTTCGCGATGCTCAACGACGAGCTCTACAAGGTGTCGCGCGCCTTCGAGAACGACTTCGCCGATCACACGCGACGCCCGGGCCTGGCTATCAAGCTCTATCGCCTCGAGCAGCTCGGCATGGCGATGCTCGCCTCTGGGGGGCTAAATTCGGTGGGCACGCGCAGCACCGAGCTGCGCCTCGGTCAGGTAAGCGAGCTGCGCGCGATTGTGGGCCGCATTACGCAGCTCAACGAAAGCTTTTTCCTTCGCGCGCTCGCCGAATATCACAAAGCCGAAGGCGAGCCGCCGCGTCGGCTGTTTGGCGCGCTGGTCGACAAGTTTGGCCCAATTGATCGCAGGGGCAAGAAGAAATACGACGTCGCCAAGGCCTATGCGAAGGCCGTCGCCGAAGGGCAGGAAGTCGGCGCGACCATCCACCCGCTGAACAAGGCCTTCATCGACGGGCTCGGCAACAACGAGCTCGCCGAGTGGGTAGCGCGCGAGGACGGCTCGACCGTTGCCTCCAAGAACGGCGCCAAGCATCTCGACATGGGCAAAGGCAAAGTGGCGCTTTCGGCCGGCGGGCTCAAGGTGCTGCGGTCTCCGAATGGCGAGATTCAAATGGTCTATCTGATGCCCAACTCGGGGTCTTATAAGCCAAGCGTCGCCTCGATCGAAGTGATACGCCAAGACCTGCTCGAGATGGGCGTGCCCGCGGATCGTATCGCCACGCCGGCGTATCTCGTTGGCAATTCCGCCATCTACCACGTCGCCCTCATGTCGGTCGGCGTCGACCGAAAAGAGGCGAAGGCGAAGGCGGCGGCGCTCGAAGACAAGACCATCGAAGACCTCGAGGCCAAGCTGCAGCCGCTCAACGCCAAGCGCGTTTCCTATCTCAGCACGCTGAGCAAGGCGCAGCGCACGCAAGCGCGCTTGGAAGCTCGCCGCCTTGGTACGCAGGTCGCGCCGCGAGACGGGACGAAAATCAAGGCCGGGAAAAATCAGCGCACGCCACGTGGCAAGCGCTAAGCCTGACCTCGCTGTGGTCGCCAGCTAAGCGCGGGGCGTGGCAAGCTGCCGGCACTAGCGGCGAGGCAACTACGACTTTTTGTTATAACGCGTCATCACAGGTGGCAACAACGCCAGCACCAAGATGGCCAGCGCCACCAAGCCATAGGTCGGCTGCAACGCGCTGTGCGCATCCAGCATAAGTAGTTGCACGTTGATCCAGATGCCAAGGGAAAAACCTGTGTACAGGGTAAACGTCCAGGCCCAGTGGCGATCGGTGTAAACATTGAGCTTTTCGAAATATGGCCAGTTCGGGCGTGCCACGAGCCCGTACGCCACTAGCAACGCCAACAGCCCGACAAAGACCAAGAGCAACAACCCCGGAACCAAGAAATTGCTAAAAGGCGAATGCTCCAGAAACCCAATCGGCATGCCCAAACGTCGTCCACTTGGGTCGAGAACCAGCAAGCCGCCGCCGTACACGGCCCCGAGACCGAGCGTTCCTACCAACAGAACAAGCAGGTATAGGGGAATGGATCTCATGGCCTTTGAATAGCGCATGCCTGGCATGCTACGAGTGTGGCGTGCGGCAATTGGTGATGGCAGTGTGGGTGGGCGTCCTAAGCACGGGATGCAGCATGGGGCTGGGCGCATCCCTGGAGGGCAACGCTGGCTTTGTCCGCGCCACCGTGTCCGATCCCGTAGGCGCCGAGCGCGACGAAACCGTGGTCACTGCGGGCGTGTCGCTCAATTTCGAGTTTGATTTTGTGAGAGATGCCAGCTTCGGCATGGGCTATGGCTACCAAACGCTGCGCTCGCTTGAGGCAGACGGTGCCGCGGTCGAAGCGGTGCCGTTTGGCGTGTGGTATGGCGGGTCGATCGAAAATCGGGGATGGCGGCTGCGGCCTCGCGCGTCCTTTGGGTTCTCGATGGATCGCGGCGAAACCGATCAGTATATGGATGTGAACATGCTGGTGGGCGCGTCGTATCACTACAAGCGCGGTCGCGCCCTTCATTTTATGGTGGGGCCGCAGGCGGTCTTTGCCCGCGACTATGGGTTAGGCGGCGACACCGACTACCGAGGCTGGGGCGGTCAGCTCCGCATTCGATTGTTTCGCATGATGTTGACCGACTGCGATCCAAAGGACCGGGAACACGCTGCGAAGATGGCCAAGAGTGACAATCCATGCTGAATCGAGCCCTTTTTCTCGCAGGCTTGGTGGCCGCGTGGTCGTTGTCGGTGTCCACAGGTTGTCTGGGCCTAGCGGCCGGGAAGGTCATCCCGGGCGGCAAGGTCCGGCATCGCGATGGCAACGCCACGTCCACGACGTCGAGCTTTAGTTCTGATCGCGTGGAGACGCGCACGACGAGGACGATCTATGGCGTCCGCGGCGAGGACGTTGGCGGCGGTCGCTACGGTGGCCTCGTGGCTGGCCGCTTTGGCATTGGCGAGATTCAAGTCGGCGACAGACCGACCTATCGCGATGCAGGGGTGGTTGACATTCGTTTGGAGGCTCAGCGCGCGCTTACGTCGCGGGTCGGCGTGGGAGCGTCGGTCGGCTGGCAGCTTGAGGGCGCGACGAACGAAGGCAGCAAGGTTAGCCGCATAGGCTTTCCGGTGACGCTCATTGGCTCGCTGGTCCCATTGCGGCCTTTTGTGGTGCGGCTCGGCGCCGTGGTGCAACCCGGCGTAACCGTCGTCGATGAAGAATCTACGTCCGGCAATAGCTATGCCGCCATGGTCGGCACCGGCGTCGTGACCCAGTTTCGCGGCTGGCATTTCGTGGCTGGCGTCAATTGGCAGAAAGCCTGGGCCGGCAACGTCGCCACTCCTGATGGCCCCGAGGCCTACACCTCCGAAATGTTCTTGATCGATATCTGGGTGGTCGGCTGGTAGTTGCTGACCGATAAGGGTCACTCCCGGCCCGAAATTCAACATCTATTTCAAGTGGTTAACTAGGCTACTGCGTGATCACGTTCAAGCGAACGTGAATACGCAGCACCGCATCTAGTATCCGGTAATTACAGGCGAATCGGCAGGCGAGAGTGACCCTAGATGTAAACTGCGCCGAGGGCTACGAATGTCGGGAGGTGCCATCCCCTTGCGATGAAGGCGACGCCGACGTGTGTGCCACGGTCTACATCACTGAGTGCGCTGAGATCGAGGAGACCGAATGTGAAGGCGACGACTGCGATTCTCCGTCGGAGCCTGAGGTTCTCTAGGGTTGCGTCGCTTGGGTCAGAGCGTGACCCCACTCCGCGATGGGTGATAGCTACCGCGGCTCTTCAAGGCTTTCGGGCAAACACAACGACCGCTTCACCCGGGCTTGGAAAACGCATATCTGATCGCGTGTAGCCGTGATCCGCGAGCGGCCCGCTTGCGAGTAAGTAAGCGGCTTGTGGTTTATAATATTCAGTATTTTCAACGTCGGTAAGGTGAGTGAAAGCCATCCTCTTTACTTCTATGACCTTTGGTGGCGCGCCGTACACTGCGGCATGAGCATTTAGCGCCAAGGTAAGCACGGCTTGGGAAAACTCCGATGTTATGTTCGCGCGCGGCAGGTCTAGCCGCATGGTTGCACCATAGACGGTGACCTTGCCAGCCGGACGCGAATCGCTAGAGTGACGCAAATGGAAGGTGCGTTTGCCTTTTCCTTTCCTTGCTTGGACGTGGAACTCAGAGCCCTTGATGGGCTCCGCGCGCGTCATTAACGTCTGAAAATCAGACGTCCGTTTGCCGCTAGACGTGACGCTTGCTTTTGCGGGCGCTCCGCGGCCGCCAGCATGGGCCGCCGGGGCCAAGCACGCGCCTACAACTAAGGCCAGGGCTGTCATTTGGGGGAATTGCATAAGGTCTAGTTGAGCAACTCTTGTGCCAGCCTGTCAGCCCGATTCCTAGGGACGCGCATGGCTACTGCAGTTGCTGCGCGCTCGTCGTGCCGCCGCATTACTGCATTCCTGTGGGGGTCGGTGAACCAAAGTGGCAACCCGTGCGCTGCCATCGAGCTACGGCGCGGGGCGTACAAACAACGCCGACGCCACGGGGCGAATGATGCAGTAGCCATCACCGAACAGCTCCCAGGCATCGGCGTTACACTCGAGCTTGTGCTTGAGATAAATCGCAAAGGTCTCGCCGGGTGGAATCGTTATCTCGTAGTCGCGCCCATAGTTGCGAACTGGCACGTTGCGCTCGTCATCGCCGCGCCAAAGCGTGACGGTATCCTTGGTCTTGGTGCCGCGCTTGACCGAGCCAAGGAGTTTGCAGTCATACTCACCGCCTTGCGCATCGACCTTGCAACGGCGGAGCGACGCCTTGCCCTTGGCCAAGCGCCAATTTAGAAACTTCACGCTGGCGCTCACCGTAAAGGTTAATGGCGCGTCGGTGGTATTGGGGACCTCCCAGCGCGCATAGTCGGCGGCGCGAAACCAGTCGGCCACGGTATCTGGCACGTAGATGAGCAGCTTGATGATCGCGACCGGAAAAAGCACCCAATCGCGCCCGACCGGCAAATAGTCTTTGGGCATCTCGGTTTGGCTACCAAAGCCATAGACGACATCCCATTCCAGCTGCTGGTGTTCGACATTTGGCAGCTCTGACGGGTCGAAATCGATCGCGACATCGGCGTCTTGCAACGCCTGATCAGCGGCCTCGGCCGATTTCATTTCTTCCTCGGTGGGCATGCCGTCTTCGGCGGGCGCCTCCAGGCAGGCGGTAGTAAGCGCCGATACCGCGATGATCGTCGCGGTGAAAAACGCCGTCGTAAGCGGTAACCTGTGTTGCGGTTGGTCGAAGCCGTGTCGTTTCTGCATTGGCTACGACATAGCAATCCCTGCGCCATTCCTCTGCGACAAGCCGAGCTTGACGTAAGGCGGCGATTTTGCGCAATTTCATCGCCTTTTCTTAGCTTAAGGTGCCAGTTACAGCGGCCACCGGCGCCTTAACTAGCGGCTAGCGCACCACCACGTTTCGGGACGTCGAGCGTGCTCATTGTTCGCTTGAAGTCAGAATTACTTGTTAGGCGCTCCGCGGCCCTACGAGAACGGATATACGACAGCTAAATCCCTGCGTTCACTTCGGGTTGACGAGGATGAAGTGGTTAATCCTACTGCCCTGAATGTGCTCGTGAGGGGTGTAGTCGATTTTAATAGCAAGAGAATTGGGGTTGTATCCGAGCTTGGAAAGCGTCTTGAATACATCTGCTTGATCTTTCTCATGCACAATCTGCGCGAACTGTTCCGCGCGCGTCATCCGAGGGTTGTCGCTTCCCAGTACTTCCATCTCGATAAGAAAGTTATCAGGGAGATCTATGCGGAGGGGCTGGCGCTTGGCGCTAGTTCCCAGTTTTGCGACGCCTTCCCAAATCGTCGCCGATAACGGAGAAACGTCGCCAAGTTTCGGCACGGAAATACGCAAGCCGGGTTTGAAGACAGCATCGTTCAAGTTGATTTTCGTATCAACGTAGCCGGGCTCTAGCGACCCGCCGCGGAAGAGGCGGCCATTGCCTTTGCTGATTTTGATCTCAAAGTGAGTCACTTTCCCAGCGTTTCCAGGACGCGTAACCCTTGACAGGCTTCCGCGCGCGATTGGCGCCGAGGCCATCCATTGGGGGCTTAGCGAATTCTTTCTTGGGCCGGCTTCGGCGAGTCCCGTGAGCAGCGAGGAGCCTAATAGTGAGGCAAGTAGAATAGAAGTGATTTGCTTGGTCATGTCAGTTGTTATAAGCAAGGACAGTGCCAACGATCGCGGGGGGCTAACCTCAGTAAATCTGTTTTGTTTTTAATATGTCCGATGTGTATAGTCTGCAGTGCGCCGGCCTGGTGGAAGGGCCTCTAGCCATCAGGCGGCGCCGACTCAAGCACGGTGGGAACTGCGTACCTCATCTCTGTACCTCGCGGCGCCACGGGAGCCTGACTCGGGTTGCTACAGAGACTCGCAAAGCGCAGCTCGCCGCCAGGTGAGCGAAGCACTCGTGTCCCTCGACACGCCAGTACCTACGAGACTCGTAATGCGCAGCTCGCCAGCAGGCGAGCGAAGCACTCGAGTCCCTCGACACGTCAGGAATTACGAGACTCGTAATGCGCAGCTCGCCGCCAGGCGAGCGAAGCACTCGAGTCCCTTGCGGGGTTGCAAGCAACCCCGCCGCCGCTGGCTTCGCCAGCGGCGCTCTCGCACCAGTCGCATGCTTCATGCGCAAGCTGGCACGACCGAAACCACCGGTCACCCACCGTAACTATTTAATGCGACTGGTGCGAGAGAAGGGACTCGAACCCTTACGGGGGTTGCCCACAGGAACCTAAATCCTGCGTGTCTACCAGTTCCACCACTCCCGCGTACCCGTGCTCGTAGCATAGGGGGCAAGGAATTTGCAGGCATCTAGCTGGAAAACAACGCCAAAATCGGCCCGCCGCCGCTATTTTCGCCCGCCGTAGATCGAACGCCCCGCCGGCGCGTCTCACCTAGCACTTGGAGGATTTTATGGTGAAAACATCGTTGGTAGTTGGCGCGGGTTTGGTCTCAATCATCTCAATCATGGCGGTATGCGCGCAGGCACAGCCCGCGCCGGAGCCGAGGCCAGCGCCGGGCCCAATCGCTCGCGCCCCCTCGCGCCCGCTAACCATCGCCGCGTCGGGCGGTACCTGCGCCGAGGGCGTCGCCTCAAATTCCGGCCAGGCCGGCAACTTCGCCGGCGGCCGCATGGTCGCCTCGCTCTCACACCCATACGTCCTAGCCGGCGAGCCATCGCTGTACGCCGCCATCGACCTATCAACCGACGCCATCGTCGGCGAAAAGCGGCCGGCGCTCTCGCTCGCCATCGTCATTGATCGCTCCGGCTCCATGTCGGGCGACAAGATCGTCCAGGCCCGCGCCGCTGCCAAGGGCATCATCTCGCGCCTAAACGAGGGCGACGCCGTTTCGCTGGTGCAATACGACGACACCGCCGAGGTCGTGGTGCCGCTCATCGCGATGACCGACGCCGGCAAGAAACGCCTTGCCGCCGCGATCGACAACATCTCCGACCGCGGTGGCACCAACCTGCACGGCGGCATGGTGCTCGGGCGCGACCAAATCGCCGGCGCGATCAAATCTGGCAACGTCAACCGCGTCATCTTGCTCTCGGACGGCCTCGCCAACGTCGGCGTCACCGACCCGTCGGTCATCGCCAGCGTCGCCGGCACCGCCGCCGACCGCGGCATCCGCATCACCACCGTCGGCGTTGGCGACGACTACAACGAAGACCTCATGGAAACCATCGCCGAGTCAGGCCGTGGTGCTTACTATTATGTGCAACGCGCTGCCGACCTCGAATCCGTCTTCGCCCGCGAAATCAGCTCGCTCTCTGGCACCATCGCCAGCAACGTCGAACTCACGCTTGAGCCACTTTGCGCCGGCGTCGCGATCGAAGAAATCTACGGCTATGCCGCCAAGCGCGACGGCAACCGCTTCACGATTTCGCTCCCCGACCTCTTTGGCAACGACAGCCGCAAGGCAGTAATTCGCTTTAGCAACAGCGCGCAAACCCGCGCCGCGGTCAAAGCCACCCTGCGCTTCAAGCACGCTCGCACCGGCGCCGCGCATAGCGTGACCTCTGTCCTCACCTACGACATCACCAGCAATACCGCGCAGGTCGACGGCGCCGTCAACCGCGACGTCATGGCTAAGGTCGAGCAAGCCGAAACCGCCAAGAGCATCCGCGAAGCCATGGTCGCCTACGAGAAAGGCAACGCCGAAGAGGCTCGCAAGATGATCGCGACGCAAAAAGCGACAACCCAGCAACGCGCCAGCAAGTACGGCTACGACAAAGACTCGCGCGTGCAGGAGCTCGAGGCCTCCGCCGAAAAGCTAGACGACGCCATCCAGGCCGCACCGGCCGCCGCTTCCGACGAGGGCAAGGCGATGCGCAAGGCTTCTAAAGCCGCAGCCGGCGCCATGTCGAAGCAAAACTAGCCCGCAAACCACTACGCAAAAAAACCGCCCCATGTGCGATGGGCCGGCATGCGAAACACGCGGCGCGAGGCCGCGTTTTTAGTTCGTTATGCTAGGCGTGGGTTTGCACGCGCTGATAGCCATTTTGAACTGGCTGGTACTCGTTGCGCTCGTCTTCGGATTCGTCGGTGTCTTCTTCATCGTCCGCCGCGTCGCTTGGCGCCATAAACCAGCCCACCACCGAGGCGATGCCAAAGCCAGCCGCAATAATCGCAAAGGCGACCGAAAAACCATTTGGCGCGTGGCCATTAGCAAAATTGCCAATGCCACCGAACGACTTGACCAAACCAGAAGTGCCGAGGGCCAACAGCCCCATCCAAACACCCGCCGGTATCCAAAACAGATGATTTCGCTGCCCTCGATATTCCATAAATGCCGAGACCGCGGCACCAGCGCCCAGGCCAATCGACATCGCCGTATATGGCGAGATGATCATCTGCAGCAACATGTAGACCGCAACCGTGACCGCGACTGGAACGAACAAGAGGGTTGAATAAACAAAAATCATCGCTAGTTTCTCCTTGATTAACTCGTTGTTGAGCTAACCAGCAATAGTGCAGCTTCCATGCCAGGCACCAAAGCGCCCAAACCCCGCAGTCGTCGGGCGCTGCCGCCACCAACCTGGGGGGCGCGTCACCAAGCTGAGAGGGCGGGGCCCCACACCTCGACGCTAGTTAACGGCTGCGCGGGCGGCAGGCTTGCGCTTGCCGAGCTCGCCTTTGCCAGGCGAACCCTTGGATGAAGACTTCGTGGCGTCGCTTGCCTTGACCGGCGCCCCCACTGATGGCCCCGTCAGCTTGCGCTGCTCCATCCACGTCGCCACCCGCGAAAAATCGGCAAAGCGCGTCAACTTGCCAAAGCCGCCAAGAAACGACATCACCACGTCGCGGCCGCCGATTCGCGCCGCAATCACGAAGCAGTGCCCCGCCAGGTCGGTGTAGCCGGTCTTGCCGCCAAGCACCGGATAACGCGACGAAAACAGGGTGCGGTTAGTATTGCGATACACGACCACCTTGCCGGTCTTGGCCGTGACCTTGGTTTCCTGCGTGGTCATAATTTTTGCGAGTACCGGATCCTTGAGCGCCTCGCGCAACGCTAACGCCAGCTCACGCGGGGTTGAGGTATTGCCTAGCAGCCCCGACGTATCCGTAAAATGCGTGCGCGTCAGGCCCATCTTCTTGGCATAAGCGTTTACGGCCGCAATCAATTGCGCGTCGGTCAGGCCGACGGCGCGGCCTAGGGCGCTGGGGGCGCGGTTATCCGACGCGATCAGCATGGCCCGCAGCAGGTCATGATTGGTGTACTGCTCGTCGACGTACAGCCTAGTGCGCGCGCCGCCCTTGGCACGGTCGGCGTCGCTCTGCGAAATGGTAGTCCAGTCGTCGAGCTTAAGGCCGCGCTGCCGCACAACTAGCGCCACAAACACCTTGGATGTCGAGGCAATGGGCCGCGCCTCATCTGCCCCGCGGCCGGCGATCGTCGCCCCCGTCTTGGCATCCATTACCCAAAACGCCGACGAGCGCACGTCCGGCGCGGTGGCGTTGGTTGCGGCTTTTGTACTGGGTTTGGCGCTGGCGATGCTCTCCCCCGAGAGCAGCGCAGCCATCACCAATACGACATGTCCCCACATGGCGTGCATCTTTAAATGGTATCGAATCCCGGCGGGCCACGCGAGTTTTTTCGCCACAAACCCCACCATCGGCTGGCGTCAACCGATGACGCCATGCACAATTAATAAGCGCGCTCGCCGGACGACCACGCATCATTAGACCTTGCGTCGATTTGGCGCGTTCGCAATAATCACGGGACTTCGTTTGCCATGGCTAGACCGACCAAAACCCAGCAGAAACTCGACTTAATTGGGGTTTCTTTTGGCAATTACGTCGCCACCCGCAAGCTGGGCGAAGGCGGCATGGGCGCCGTGTTTCTCGCGGCGCATCCGCATATCGGCAAGAAGGTCGCGGTCAAGGTCTTGCACGCGACGTATTCGGACTCCGAAGACGTCGTCAAGCGCTTTTTTGATGAGGCCAAGGCGGTCAACGACATCGGCCATTCCAACATCGTCGATATCAGCGACTTCGGCCTGCTCGATCACCCAGAATATGGCCGGCTGTACTACTTCATCATGGAGTACCTCGACGGCCTCACGCTCAAGCAGCTGACCCGTCGCGATGGCCGTCTGCCGCCGGCCCGCGTGCTGGGCATCGCGTCGCAAATCGCCGACGCTCTGGCCGCGTCGCACCGCGCCCACATTATTCATCGGGACTTAAAGCCCGACAACATCATCTTGCAGGAACGCGACGGCCGCGCCGACATCGTCAAGATCTTAGACTTCGGCATCGCGAAGCTATCAGGTGACAACAATAGCAGCCAGACCCGCGCCGGCATCGTGCTCGGCACGCCCGCCTATATGTCGCCCGAGCAATGCGAAGGCAAAGGCCGCATTGATCACCGCACCGATATCTATTCGCTGGGCATCGTCATGTACGAAATGGTCGCGGGGCGCGTGCCGTTTACCGCGGAAACCTACGGCGACGTCCTGATCCAGCATCTCACGCGCACGCCCGAGCGCCCATCGCTGCATAACCCGCAGCTGCCGCCGGCGATCGAAGCGGTTATTCTCAAGGCGCTCGAAAAACGCCCTGACAATCGCTACCCCAACATGACCGAGTTTGCCGCCGCCATCAACGATCCGGCGGGCTACGTCAACCGCTACGGCGGCCTGCACGAGTTCACGCACACGCCGATTCCCGGCATTAGCTCGCCATCGCGCCCTATGGCCGCTACCATGATGGCATCGCCTGGCCAAGCCGCCGGCGTGGCGCCACCGCCAATGCCGCCCAGCGACCCAACCACGATGAGCAGCGGCGCGGGCCAACTCGCGGCCGTCAAGTCATCGTCAGGTTCGAGCGGCCTGCTCACGGCGATGGTGGTGCTGCTCGCGCTAGGCGGCGGTGGCTACGCGGCATATTGGATGTCCGAGCGGGGCAAGCAAGCCGAACTCGCGGGCGCGGCGCTGAGCGGTGGCGACGCAGACGCGGAGGCTCAAGGCCATGGCACGCCGGTGCCGGCACCGGATGCTGGCGCTGTCGTGCCCGACGCGGCGCTGGCTAATCCACCGCTAGATGCCGCGGCGCTTGTAAACGATGCGGCCGTGCACCCCGCAACGATCACGCTAACAATCTCTAGCAAGCCCAAAGGCGCCAAGGTCAAACTCGGCGGCAAGTTGCTTGGCGTCACCAACGCGACCTTCGAAGTGCCATGGTCAGATGCGGCGCAAGAGCTCGTCATCGAGAGCAACGGCTATGTAGATTATCGCGAATCGCTGACCCCGACCGCTAACATCATGATCAAGGCACAGCTCAGCGCCAAGCCCAAAAACGGCAGCACCAAGCCCAAATGTAAGCCGGGCGATGGCGAAACCGTAGATGTGTTCGCCGACGACAATTGCGTTAAGTAAATAGGGTATAGTCACGCCATGAAATTGGCAGCTACGCTGGTGGCATGGGTGGGGTTACTTGTGGCCGCGCCCGGCCTAGAGCGCGCGATCGCGCAACCAGCCCAAGATAAGTCGGCCCGTGAGTTACACGAAGCGGCGCAGAAGGCGTACGACCTCAGCAAATTCGCCGATGCCGTCGAGCTGTGGACCTCGGCCTACGAAAAAGATCCGCGCCCCGGCTTCTTGTTCAACATTGGACGCGCCCACATGAATAATACCGACTGCAAGTCGGTGCGGTTTTTCGACCGCTTCATCAAGGTTGCCGGCAAGAGCTCACAAGTTTCCATGGCACGCGACCTCGTCGAAAAAGAGCGCGCGCGCTGCGGCAAAAAGCAAGACAAGGCCAAGGGGCTCGGCGAGCTCGGCGAAACGTCGATGAGCGAAGGCAAGTGCGCTGAGGCCGCCGAATACTTCCGCAGCCAGCTCGACGAGCGCAAGCGCGATGATTTCAACGAGGCGAGCAAGGCCGAGCTCGTGGCGATTAGCGATCGCATCGCCGCCGCGGACGCCTGCGTGACCGCGCGTGCGCGTGATCAAAAGTCGCTCGACGCCGCCGAAGAGCATCGCCTGGCGGGGCGTTGCCGGGAGGCGATCGTCGCGTTTGAGGCGCACCTTGAGGCGCGCGCGGCCAACGCGGCGCTCCCGCTCACCGGCGCTGAACGCGAAGGGATTGAACAAACCATCGCGGAGCTGCGAGCTGATCCGTGTTCGCAGAAAAAGCCAGCGACCATCCTTGGGGTCGCCAAGCTCGCCGTGCGTTTGCAGGGCGGGGCGGCGGTGTTGCCGATCAGGCCAAACTCCACCACGACGCAGTCGATGGTGCGTCTAGGTGCAGGGTATCTCGTGCGCCTGGGCAGGGCGTTTGAGCTTGAAGTTGGCGCGACGTTCGCAGAACACCTCGTCCGCGCCACTGGGAAAGATCCTCACATCGTGACGACCGTAGCGCACGCCAGGCTCGGCTATATCGGGGCGGCGCAAATGCAATTTGGTATTGAAGCCAGTGGCGGCGTCGCCGGCGCCTTTGCCTTGGGCGAAGGCAACCCGTTTGTCGTCTTTGCTTGCGATCCAGCCGAGCCAGATTGCAGCAACGCCAGTGGCACGGTTTGGATGCCATATCTGGCAGGCGGGCTTTTTGTCGATTTTGCGGTGACACGGCGCATCGCCTTGGGGCTGACGGCGACCTTTGGCCGCGCGGTTTCGTCGTCGCCGGAAATCGACCTAACGCCGCTGGTTGGCGTTACGGGCGGAATTTCGTTGCGATTTTAGGGAGCATCATATGAAGAAATGTCCGTTTTGCGCCGAGGAAATTCAACCCGACGCCATCAAGTGTCGGTACTGCCAATCATCGTTGACCCCTGGTGGTGGCGCGGCGGCTGACGCGACATCGCCACCGGCGGCAGCACCATTCGCAGGATCCGCGAGTCGCTCACCCGGTCACCCCGAGCGACGCATGATCTACGATGGAAGCCCCTCGGCAGCGGCGTATCTCATGCAGTACGCGTCGATCATTATCGGCACCCTCGTCGCAACCGTGTTGTTTAATTGGATCGCCGGCCGCACCGACGCCACCGATAAGAATCACGTCCTGCTCATCGCCTTGCCGCTCCTAGTCGGTGTGCTCGCGTTTTTCGCGATGTGGCTATTTCGTCGCTCGATTCGCTTTCGCGTCACCTCGACCAACATCGAGTTCGAGCGCGGCATTCTGTCGAAAAACATCGACGTGCTGGAGCTGTGGCGTTGCCGCGATGTGCGCTATCGCCAGAGCCTCACCGACCGCATGCTCGGCATCGCCCATATTGATATTTTCACGACCGATGTCACCACGCCGCAGATCGAGATGATCGGGCTGCCGGCCTCGCGCCAGCTATTTGAGCAGATCCGCGACAGCATCGAGCTGCAGCGCCAGTCTCATAATATCTATGGCGTTGTGAGCTAGTGCGATGGCCGCGGTGGTCGTAATCCAGGCGTGGTTGCAGGGCCCTGAGGGCGCCTTGATCCGCCGTCAGGTCACCATGGTAACCGCGGAGCGTTGGCGCGAGCAACGCGTCTTGCTGGCGACGTATACGCAATGCCCTGATAAGACGGCGCCCACGCTGCGCGTCGCGACCTATACGTGGCCCATCTCGCCCGCTGGCACCGACCCCTATGGCATGTGGGGCATCCACGTCACAGGCGAGGCGGAGCAGCAGCTTGCGTTGCAATGGCTGGAGCAGACGGCGGGCAGCTTGCGCGCCTCGCCACCGCCGAAGCGCATTACGGATCGCATCATCGCATCGGACCGCATCCGCATTGCGACCGCGGAGGTGCTCGACCGCCGGCCGGCCTCGCAAGCCGACACAGGCGAGTTTGTCGCCCAGACGCCCAAGGCCGCCGCGCAGGCCGAGGCCCCAAAGCGCAAGATCGTAAAGGCGCATACCTTGCCGTATGGCAGCGGCTCGATGACAGACATGCCAGCCGTCGATGAGGTCGGCTTGACGGCCGAGGACGCAAGCCGCGACGCGCGCCAGGAGGTGCTTGCCAACGTGTTCGCCGTCCATCACTTCGCTGAAGATGAGGCGGCGGTGCTGCTGCACCTCGGGCGTCACGGCACCATCTCCGCCACCGACGTGGTGGCGTTGGTTGGTACGGATGCGCCTGACGTGTGGATGAACGTGCTTGGACGCCGGCTGGCAGCCGCGCGCCTGACGCTCATGCGGCGTGATGACCAAGGCGGGGAGCCCGCCTGGCAGTGGATTGGCTGACGCCCCCGAACCAGCCCGTTGCTCGCGCCGATTGGCGGCTAAGATCGGTTTCCCCGCGGCCTGGGGTGTGCTAACCGTCAGGGCTCGAAAGGGTCCCATGCAACTGCGCCTTGAAGATGTTTCACCCGTTGAAAAGAAGCTCGTCGTCGAGGTGCCCTGGGACACCGTGAGTGCGCGCCTGGGCACCGCCTACAAGGAAATCGGCAAGGACGCGCACCTGCGCGGCTTTCGCCCCGGCAAGGCGCCGCGCGCGGTGCTCGAGCAAGTTTACGGCCGCCGCGTCGATGCCGACGTCGCGACGACGCTGCTCGAAGAGTCGTTTTACCGCGCCATCTCCGAGCACAAGCTCGAGGCCGTCGCGCCACCGCGTTTTGATGCGGCACCGAGCAAGATCGTCAAGGGGCAGCCGCTGGCCTTCGCCGCGATCATCGAGGTCAAGGGCAGCTTCGAGCCGCAAGGCTACAAGGGCCTCGAAATCGAGCGCCGCAAGGTGGTCGTCACCGACGAACAAGTCGACAAGGCGATCGAGCAATTGCGCCGCGACGCCACCGAGCTCTTGCCCATCGAAGGCCGCGACGTGCTCGCCGCCACCGACGTCGTTGCGCTCGAGATCAAAGGCACGGTTGGCGAGAATACCGTCGATCACAAGCAGTTTGTGGTCGAGCTCGATAACGCCGAGCGCGAGGCAATTCCAGGCCTGCACGCCGCGCTGGTCGGCCTGCCGCTTGCCACCAAAGACAAGGTGCTTGACCTGCAAGTGCCTGCCGATCACGAAGACCCGCAGATGCGTGGACAAGCGGCCCATCTCACCTTCTCGGTGGTTGAGGCGCGCGCCAAGCAAATGCCGGCCCTCGACGACGAATTTGCCAAGGACACCGGCAAGGGCCAGACGTTGGCCGAACTCAAGGCCGCCGTGCGCGCCGAGTTGGTCGCCAAGGAAACCGAGGTTGTGAACCGCGAAGCCCGTCGGCTGGCGCTGCGCGCGCTCGTGAAGCAAAACCCGATCGCCGTTGCCAACACGCTCGTCGATCGCGCGATCGCGGCGCAATATCGCCGCCTCCAGCAGATGTTTGGCATGCAGGCCAGCGCGCTTGGCGCGATGGGCGACAAGCTCAAGGCCGAGATGCGGCCCGGCGCCATCGATGAAGTGCGCGGCGAGTTGTTGATCGACGCTATCGCGGCCAAAGAAACCATCGCCATCACCGACGAAGAAATCGAAAATCGGCTGCAAGCGGTGGCGGTTGAACGCAATACCACGGCGGCTCGCGTGCGCGCCGAGCTCGAGCGCGACGGACGCATGGATAACGTCACCCATTCCATTCGCCACGACAAGACGCTCGATCTCTTGGTGACCCATGCCAAGATCACCGAGGTCGACAAATTGACGCAAGACGCGGGCCCTGACCTAGGGGACGCGCCGATCGCCGACGGTCATGACGACCACGCAAAGCACGACCATGCCGGCAGTGGGCACGACCATGGCGGCCACGTGCACGGCCCCGGCTGCAACCACTAGCGCCAGCGCCCTGCGCGGCGGCGGGGCACCGGCGCTGAGAGTTTGTTGTCGAATCGACAATTAATTTCTCTGGCTTTTTTGCGCCCGGCTTGTGACACTTGGGCGTGCCATTCACGCTGGGCGAGCCGCGCATCTCTTTCGAAACTCAGGGCGAAGACGGGCCACCTGTGCTCCTCATCATGGGTTTGGGCATGCGCGGCGTGGTATGGGAGGCGCAAATCAATGATCTGTCGCGCGACCATCGCGTGGTGTGGTTTGACAATC
Organism: Myxococcales bacterium; assembly: GCA_016716835.1. Lineage (NCBI taxonomy): Bacteria > Pseudomonadati > Myxococcota > Myxococcia > Myxococcales > Myxococcales bacterium. The sequence goes on from JADJUW010000002.1 coordinate 236,935, forward strand.
GCGGCATCGGCGCCAGCGAGCATGCGCCGACCAGGTATAGCGTCGCCCACGCCGCCGACGATGCCGTACGCGTCCTCGACACCCTCGGCTGGGATCACGCGCACGTCGTAGGGGTCAGCTTTGGCGGCATGATCGCCCAGGAGTTGGCGCTGCGGCATCACGAGCGCCTGCGCTCGCTCGTGCTCATCGCCACCCACGCAGGCGGGCCCATGGGCATGGTTCCGACCGCGCGCGGCTTACGCTTGTTCTTGCGCGCCCACCTGGGCGATCGCCAGCGCGCGATGATGTCGCTGCTCTATCCGCAGGAATTTGTCGACTCGATCGATCGCGAGGCGCTGATGGCGCGCATGGCCGTGCAAGCCAACCAGCAGCCGCGCCAGAGCGTCATGCGCCAGCTTTATGCGGCGGCGAGGCACGATACGCGGCGACGCTTGGCGCGCATTGCGGCGCCGACGTTGGTTATGAAACCGACGCAAGATATCCTGGTGCGGCCGATGCATTCAGATCGCCTCGCGACGGGCATTCCGGGCGCCAAGCTGCATGAGCTTCAAGGCGGCGGCCATGGCGCGATTTTTCAGTGCCAAGCCGAGGTCAACGCCGCGATTCGCGCCCACGTCGCCGCCCACGCCGACAATCCGCCTCGCCTAACTTCGACCTAACTACCGGCTTGGGTAGGGCTGGGGCCTACCAACTTATGCGTGGACGCCACGTTGCCGCGGCCGCGCTTGGTCGGTAGAGTCGGGGGATGGACATCCGCAACTTCATCGTGCCCACCGTCATCGAGACCACGCATCGAGGTGAGCGCGGTTGGGACATTTTTTCCCGCCTGCTCAAAGACCGCATTATTTTTATGGGCTCGGGCGTCAACGACGACGTCGCCAACGTGATCATCGCGCAGATGTTGTTTTTAGAGTCGGAAGACCCCGACAAGGACATCATGCTCTACATCAACTCGCCGGGTGGCCTCGTCACCGCCGGCCTGGCGATCTATGACACCATGCAGTACCTGCGCTGCGAGGTCGCCACGGTGTGCATGGGTCAGGCATCGTCGATGGGCGCGTTCTTGCTCGCGGCGGGGTCCAAGGGCAAGCGCTTCTGCCTGCCGCATTCGCGCGTGATGATTCACCAGCCTCTGGCTGGCTTCTCAGGCCAGGCCACTGACATCGATATCCATGCCCGGGAAATCCTCAAAACGCGCGACACGCTGAACGGGCTTCTCGCCAAGCACACCGGGCAAACCATCGAGCGGATCCGCCACGATACCGAGCGCGACAACTTTATGTCGGCGCATCAGGCCAAGGAATACGGCCTGATCGACGAGATCTTTGTCCGCGATAAGGCGCACCCGACGCCAAAGCCAGACAGCAAGAAAAACGGCTAAATAGCCGCCAATTGGCGCAGTTCGCCCGCGGCCTGTGGCGGCGGGGGTGGCGCCGGCGCTATAGTGGGCCCATGGCCACGGATCGCAAAGAAACCGCCGCTAGCTGCTCGTTTTGCGGCAAGGCCGAAAAGGATGTGCGCAAGAAGCTCATCTCCGGACCCAATGTCTACATCTGCGATGAGTGCCTAAGCCTGTGCAACGACATCATCGCCGAAGAGAACGAAAAAGAAGAGCTGCAGTTCGGCCACGCGGGTATTCCCAAGCCCGCGGAAATCAAAAAAGTCCTCGACGAGTATGTGATCGGCCAAGACCGCGCCAAGAAAATCTTGGCGGTCGCGGTGCACAACCATTACAAGCGCATCGAACACAAGGCCTCGGACAACGACGTCGAGCTGCAAAAATCAAACATCTTGCTGCTTGGGCCTACGGGCTCGGGCAAGACCTTGCTCGCGCAAACGCTGGCGCGCATTCTCAACGTACCTTTCGCCATTGCCGACGCCACCAACCTCACCGAGGCGGGCTACGTCGGCGAAGACGTCGAGAACATCATCGTCAATCTGCTGCAAAATGCCGACCACGACATCGAGCGCGCGCAGCGCGGCATTGTTTATATCGACGAGATCGACAAGATCGCGCGCAAGAGCGACAATCCGTCGATCACGCGCGACGTCTCGGGCGAGGGCGTGCAGCAGGCCTTGCTGAAAATCATCGAAGGCACGGTCGCCTCGGTGCCGCCCAAGGGCGGACGCAAACACCCGCAACAAGAATTTCTTCAGATCGATACGACCAACATCTTGTTCATCTGCGGCGGCGCGTTTGTCGGCCTCGAGGACATCATCCAAAATCGCATCGGGCAAAAGATTATCGGCTTTGGCGCCGGCACCAAGTTAGCGACACCGGAGCCCAGCCAATGGGATTTGCTGCAAAAGGTGCAGCCTGAAGACTTGCTCAAGTATGGCGTCATCCCAGAATTTATCGGACGCCTGCCGGTGATCGCGCCGCTGCATGAGCTCAGCGAAGACGCGTTGGTACAGATTCTCACGCAGCCCCGTAACGCCTTGGTTAAACAATACCAACGCCTGCTCGAGATGGACGGCGTCAAGCTCAAGTTCACGCCGGGCGCGCTGCTCAAGGTGGCCAAGCTGGCTGCCGAACAACGCAGCGGCGCCCGCGGCCTGCGCGCCATCTTAGAACGCGCGCTCCTCGAAACCATGTACGAGGTGCCGGGCCAAGCGGTCGCCGAGGTTGTGATCAACGAAGACGTCATCGATAAGCGCAGCAAGCCGATCATGACCTACGCCGCGTGAACCCCCAGCGGGTCGCTCGGCACGCAAACTACATAAGCGACGATGTGGGACGTTGTCGCCACGTGCAAATCGATGGCGTGGTATCGGCGGTGCGCTCCTTATTGTCGCGCCCACCGGCGATGTCATCTACAATACCGCAGATGATAAAGCAGACATTAGGTCTTACGTGGTTGGCCGCTGTGGCGACGTTGGCCGTAGGTTGCGCCGGCAGCACGGTTGATGGACCGCCCGCGTCGCCGCCGCCAACGCCCGTACCGCCGCAGGTAACCGTCGCGGTAACCGGCACCGTGATCGAATTGTTTGACGAGACGCCGGTCGCCGCCGCGGGCGTTGCCACCGCGGGCACAGACCCTGGCTCAGAGACCACCACGGACGACGAAGGCGAATTCGCCATCACCGTGCCAGTGACCAGCGTTATTTACGCCACCGCGACCAAGGCAGGCTTTGCGACCACGTCGAGCGGCCCTTATAAACTGGGCGAAACCGCCACCGACATTTCGGTGCCCGTCGTAAACGCGGCGACGCTGACTCAGATCAAAACCGCCGCGGTGCCGGAGGGCAATCTCGAGCATGGCGTTGTGATCGTCGACGTGCAGTCGCCGGCAGGGGTGCCGTTGGAGGGCATTAGCCTTGGCGAAGATACCGTTGCCATCAAGCTCGACGGCGCGCCTATGGCTGAAATTCCGCGCCGCCTGCTCGACGCAAACTTAAATCCGCTCAGCGAGCTAGAGTCGGTAGAAACCGACGCGACGGGACGTTTCTTGCTGTTCTCGGTGCCGGCAGGTAGCTACACGCTAGCCGTCAAGCTTGGTCCCGATGCCGAGACGCCGCCGGTTGAGGCCTCGCTCGAAGTACCGGCCTCCGGTGCGGCCATCTTGACGCTAAAGCAGCCAGGGGCCGCGATCATCGTCGACTCGTTCGCCGACGATATTTATCCGCTGCTCCAGCGCACCGCCGACGGCGGCTACGGCTGCGCGCGCTGTCATAGCGCGAACAGCACCGCGGGCTATCGCATCCACTTCGACGCGCCCGCGGTCGACGTGTGCCGGTGGATCGTTGAGGGCTACACCGCCGCCGAGCCAAATCCACTTGATCCAAACGCGGCGCTCGAGCGGCCGCCGCTTGCTCATTTTGTTGAGGATCAAGAAGACCAGTCGCGCCTGCTGTATTTCCCGCTGTACGGCAAACAGTTTAGCGGCCCCAACGACCCACCCGCTATGCTCGACACTCATCCCAACGCGACGTTTGTCTCAACCAGCGATCCTGGCTACCTAACGCTTAAGCAGTGGGTGACCAACAACGTCGACTATACCGGGGCAGAGCTGCTGCAAATGGCTTGTGGCATTACGCCGCCGAGCTGAGCCGTAGCCGCGGGTTCCCGCCCCATGTGACGCTGGCGCGCGGTGCGGCGCCCCTGCGGCACACCAACCTGTGACGAATTGTTCACACGTCACCACAATTACGCAAGCAATATTAAATGGTTATGGTGATTGGTTGGCTGGTACGGCACTTGCTCAGGTACAATGGCAGAGGAGCACCACGATGACTAGAATCACAATCGCCAAACTCGCCCGCAACGTTGCCCTGATTGGTGGGGTCGTTTTCGCCGGAGCCGCCGTCGCGCAGCCGGCAGCGTATCCGCCCCCTGGCGGCGCGTATGGCGGTGGCGCGCCAGGACAGGCGCCTGCCCAGCCACAAGGTTATTACAGCACGCAGCCGGCCGCGCCGACGGGGTTTCAGCCCCGCCGTGGCCTCCTGATCGCCGGCGTGGGCTTTGGGATCGGCTCGATGGGCAATGAAGCCGGCGCCATCGAATGTGCTGATTGCGATACCAACCCCGTGTCATTTGCCGGCGACGTGCGCCTCGGCGGCATGCTCAGCGATCGCCTCGGCTTGATGGTCGAGGGGCAAATTGATTCGTCGGTGGTTCAGTCGTTCGGCGGGCCGTACGGCACCGAAGGCACCAAGTCGATCTCGCAAACCGCGGTGTTTGTCGCCGCGCAATACCATGTCTCGCCGCGACTCTACGTTCGCGGTGGCCTCGGCCTCGCCAACTTGGCGTTTGACTATTCCGACAGCTATGGCACCGCCAGCGAGTCGATTAGCGCGGGCAGCGCGGTCATGGGCGCCGTCGGTTACGAGCTCATCTCGACGCGCGGGCTGTCGCTCGACGTTGTGGGCCGCCTCACCGTGGGCACCTATACCGATATCGGTGAAACCGTCAGCGCTGGCTCGGTCGGCCTGGCCTTCAATTACTTTTAGCCACTAACGTCGTCCAAGCCTCGTCTCATCGCCGCGGGTGTCAGCGGCGCGCGACCACATGGTTCGTCTCATCGGGGCGGTGGTCAGCGGCGCGCGACCACATGCTTCATTTCATCGCTACGGCTGTTCGCTCTGCTCACGACGCCTTGCGCTCAGGACGGCATGATGCGCCAAATGGATGAAGCCAGTGTGCCTTCGCGAAACGCTCTGAAACGAACATGTGTCGCGCACCGCTTCTGCGCGCTGGCGTACCGGCAGGTGGCGCACGTTTCTTCCGCGAGCATAGATTGCACGGCGGTGCTGTCACCACGCAAACCTACCGGCAGGTGGCGCACGTTTCTTCCGCGAGCATAGATTGCAGGGCAGTGGTGTTGGCACCGAGCGCGGTGGATACCACAGCCGTCTCGCCGCGCTCCGGAGGTCCGCTATCTGCGAGCAGGGAGACACGTGCGCTCGCCTGCCGGTCCTCCATCTATCTGCGAGCAGGAAGACATGTGCGCTCACCTGCCGGTGAGCACGAACACGCCGCTGCGCCCACCTGCCGGTCAGACCACTAGATTAACGAGCTTGCCCTTAACGTAGATCTCGCGGCGGATCGGCTTGTTGTCGATGAATTTGACGACGCCGGGCTCGAGCTTGGCCTGCGCGATAATATCCGCCTCGGCGGCGGCGGCTGGCACCTCGATGGTGCCGCGCAACTTACCCGAGACCTGCACCGCAATGACGATCACGTCGCGCGCTAGCTTGGCGGCGTCGTAGGTGGGCCACGCGGCATAAGTGAGCGACTCGGCGTGCCCGAGCCGCTGCCAGATTTCCTCGCACATGTGCGGGCAAAATGGCGCCAAGATCTTGATGAAGGCCTCGTACCAAGCTTGCGGGATGGCGGTGGCGCGGGTTGCCTCGTTGGCGAAGATCATCATTTCTGAGATCGCCGTGTTGAAGCGCATGTCGGCGACGCACTCGGTGACGCGCTTGATCGCGCCATGCAGCAGACGCTCGAGCTCTTTGTTGTCGTCGCCGGTAGTGCCGGCTACTTTGCTTGTGCGCTCGCCGGTTTCGTTGTCAAAGCCAAGGCGCCATACGCGGTCGAGAAAACGCCGCATGCCAACGACGCCGGCGGTCTCCCATTCGGTGCCTTCGTCGAGTGGGCCCATAAACAGCTCGTAAAGGCGCAGCGCGTCGGCGCCAAACTCGTCGCACATATCGTCGGGGTTGACGACGTTGTACTTGGACTTGGACATCTTCTCGAGGCGCGAGGCAACCGGCGTGCCGTCGGTTTTGACAAACCACGCGTCTTCTTTTTTCTCGACTTCTTCGGGGTAGTAATACTTGCCGCGCGCATCGCGATAGCTCTGCGCGTGGATCATGCCTTGGTTAAACAAGCGCTGAAATGGCTCCGGCGTCGAGACCAACCCGAGGTCAAACAGCACCTGGTGCCAGAAGCGCGCGTAGAGCAAATGCAAGGTGGCGTGTTCGGCGCCCCCGACATAGAGGTCGACCGACCTCCAATACTTTTCCTCGGCCGGCTCCCATGCCACGTCGTCGCGGTCTGGCGAGATGAAGCGAAGGTAGTACCAACAGGATCCCGCCCATTGCGGCATCGTGTTGGTCTCGCGGCGCGCGGGCTTGCCGGTAACCGGGTCGGTGGTTTTGATCCACTCGGTGGCGCGTGCGAGTGGTGGCTGGCCGTCGTCGGCGGCGCGATAGGCGTCGATTTCAGGCAGCGCCACAGGTAGCGCGCTCGCGGGCAGCACCCGCACCGTGCCGTCTTCGAGTTCAATCGTCGGAAACGGCTCGCCCCAATAGCGTTGGCGCGAGAACAGCCAATCGCGCAGGCGATAGCGCACGCTCTTTTCGCCGCGCTTGTTGGCCGCCAGCCATTCGATGACCTTGTGCTTGGCCGGTTCGATGGTGAGGCCGTTGAGAAACTCCGACGCAATATGCTCGCCGTCGCCGTCATACGCGGCCTCGGCGACGTTGCCGCCTTTGACCACTTCGACAATCGGCAAATCAAATGCCTTGGCAAACGCCCAGTCGCGTTCGTCATGCGCTGGGCAGGCAAATACCGCGCCGGTGCCATAGCTCGCCAGCACGTAGTCGGCGATCCAAATTGGGATTTCTTTGCCGTTGACTGGGTTTTTCGCAAAGGCGCCGGTAAAGCAGCCGGTCTTGGGCGCGTCGGCCGCCTGGCTTTGGCGATCGCGATCGCTCTTCTTGCCAACGTCGGCGCGATAGGCGGCGATGACGGCGGCTTGCGCCGGTGTGGCAATCGCGTCAACCAACGGATGCTCGGGCGCGAGCACGACGTAGGTGCCGCCAAACAGCGTATCGGGGCGCGTGGTGAAGACCTCGATGTCTGCTGCGGCGCCTGCCTTAGCTCCAACCACGGCGAATTTAACGTTGGCGCCAATCGATCGCCCGATCCAATTGCGCTGCATCTCCTTGATGCCTTCGGGCCAATCTACGTGTTCGAGGCCATCTAATAGCCGATCTGCATAGTCAGTGATTTTGAACATCCACTGCTTCATCATGCGCTTCTCGACCGGATCGCCGGTTTCGATATAGACCCCGTCTTGCACCTCTTCGTTGGCGAGCACGGTGCCCAGCGCAGGGCAGTAGTTCACCGCGACCTCGGCCTGATACGCGAGGCCCTTTTCATAGAGCTTGGTGAAAATCCACTGGGTCCACTTGTAGTAGCGCACGTCGCTGGTGGCGAGCTCGCGGTCCCAGTCATACGACAGGCCCAGCCGCGACAACTGTTGCTTAAACGTCGCAATGTTGCGCGTGGTGATGTCGCGCGGATGCTTGTTCTCGCGCTCGGCCTGGCGCTCGGCGGGCAAGCCAAAGCTATCCCAGCCCATGACGCGCAACACGTTGAAGCCCATCATCCGCTTGGCGCGCGCGACCACGTCGGTCGCGGTGTAGCCCTTGGGGTGGCCGACGTGCAGCCCGGACCACTTGGGTACGGGAACATGTCGAGCACGTAGTACTTGGGTTTGGTGCGGTCAGTCGGCGTGGCGAAGGTCTTTTTTTCCTGCCACGTCTGCTGCCATTTTGCGTCGATTGTAAGGTGGTCAAATCCGGCCATAAAGCCGGGCGAACCTAGCACGGGCGGGCTGGCGTTGACGCCGCTACAGCGCGTTATACGCCGCTACAACGGCTTGCTCGGCTGCGCGAAACGCCTGGAGGTCGGCGTCTACCCAGGCGGGGGTTACGGCGCTGGCAGCCTTGTGCATCTGCAGCACGGCGGCGCAATATGTTGCAAGATAGTCTGCATCAGGTCCGACCGCGAGCGCGCTCACGGCTTCGAGAATCGTTGGCAACTGCGTGCTAAAGGCGACATGGTTTTTGGTCTCCCTTGCCGCGAGCAAGTCGGCCTTTGCAATCTTGATTACCAAACGATAATATTCGGACGATTTTTCCTTCTTCTTTTTTTCTTTTTTGGCGAGGGCGGCGAGGTCTGCGCGATCGAATTCAATCTCTTCTTTGTCGATCTGTAAGCTAAGCGCTTTGCGCGCCGTTAGGTTGGCTTCCAATGTCTTCGCGAGCTTTACCAGCGCGCCGTGCGTGTCAGCCGAGACCACTGGCTTTTGCTTTTCTAACATGAGCCCATCCACGTCAGCCGCGAGGCTTGTCAAGGAAGTCGCGAAGGCGCTCAGCGTACGCGTCAGCTCGGCGGAGCCATTTTGCTTGGATACAAGCAGGGCTAGGTCGCACGAGGAGGTGTTCCATCTGCGTGGGGGTACGTAGCGCTTGCTGCGAACAAGTTCGGAAATATGGTCTCCGACCTCGCTTGAATCGTTGAAGCAGGTAATGGCCCCCCGCAGCGCCTTCTGGTTTTCGGCAGGGGTTCCGGCCTGCGCTGTAGAGACGGCAAACGCGAGGATAATCGTGGCGAGACAGGCGAAGGTAACGTGGCGCATGGTTGATTTGTCCTTTGGTGTTCCTCACCAAATTCAAAGTCTGTGCCAACCAGCGGCTCCAACGCTCGCGACAAGCAACTGAATTTGTTGGCCAGCTCAAGCGCTTGCGAGCCAGGCGGTGGGAGCGGGGCCCCCAGTGGCGAACCTACAGCCCCAGGCCGCCGAGTAAGTCTTCGAGGCCACCAAGGCCTCCTGCACCACCACCGCCGCCGAGACCGCCGAGGTCTGGCAGGCCGCCGAGGTTTTCACACACTGGGCCAGCAAGCGCCGCGCAGGTGGCAAGGTCCAGCCCAAACTGCGTGCACTGCGCAATGGTTTCAATGAGGCAGAGCGGGTCGCTGCCGCCGCCACCACCGCCCGGCGTGCCGCCGCCGATGGCGCCACAAATTTGCTCGACCAGGTCGGCGCAGGCAGCAGGGTCTAAACCAAATTGCTCGCATTGCGCAGTCGCTTGCGCTTCGCAGGCGCTTGGGTCGGTCGGATCCGTTGGGTCGGTCGGGTCACCTGGATTGGTCGCGTCGCAATACTGCTCGGCGTAACCTGTGCACGTCGCCACGTCGACGCCGAACTGCGTGCACTGCGCGACAAAGTCGTCAATGCATTGCGCATTGCCTGGGTCGGTTGGATCAACCGGTGGAGTTGGATCAACTGGATCGGTTGGTTCGTCGCTGCAGGTTTGCGCGATCAAGTCGATGCACGCCGACGGCGAAAGCCCAACATCGTTGCAATACGCCTGCGTGGTATCAATGCAGTTGTCGCTTGGCGTATTGTTTGGCGGCGCCGTCTCGTCATTGGTGCACCCGCCCACGCTCGCCAAAGCGGCGAGCAGCAGCGACGTGGCCACGGCAGAGTTGAGATGAGACGATAGACGCGTATGAGCTTGGCGCATGATGACCTCCCCAGTCGGCACGGACTATAACGGGGTTGGCGCGGCGGCCGCAGCTGCTTTCTCCATTTTCGCCTGACAAACGGCGTCGCCTGACGGTGGCAAGTGTAGGTCTGTTGGCGTAGAGTCGTGCGGCATGTCACTGCCCGGTTCGACGCCCTCTAAATCATCGTCTAAGCCTGCGTTTCGGCGCATCTTATTGAAGTTATCCGGCGAAGCGCTCATGGGGCCGCAGGGCTATGGCATTAGCACCGAGGTCTTAGGCGTTATCGCCCAGGAAATCGCAGATGCGGCCTCAACTGGCGTTCAGGTGGCAGTGGTGGTCGGCGGCGGCAATATATTTCGCGGCGTGTCGGACTCTGCCAAGGGCATGGATCGTTCGACCGCCGACTATGTTGGCATGCTCGCGACCGTCATGAATGCGGTGTCGCTGCAAGACGCCGTCGAAAAACGCGGCCAAGCCACGCGCGTGCAATCGGCCATTGAAATGTCGGCGCTAGCCGAGCCCTACATTCGCCGCCGCGCGATACGCCATCTCGAGAAGGGCCGCGTCGTCATTTTTGGCGCTGGCACCGGCAACCCATTTTTTACCACCGACACCGCGGCGGCGTTACGCGCGATGGAAATTGGCGCCGATGTCGTCATGAAGGCGACCAAGGTCGATGGCGTGTACGACTCCGACCCGCGCAAGAATCCCGGCGCTCGCCTTTATAAGACCGTCAGCTATACCGACGCACTGCAAAAAGATCTCAAGGTGATGGACTCAACGGCCTTTGCGCTGTGCCGCGACAACAAGCTGCCCATCATTGTGTTTGATATGACTAAGGCCGGCAACATCGCGCGCGTGATCGCGGGCGAGGCCGTCGGCACCCGCATCGTCGGCGACGACGAGCCGTCACAATTCGCAAACGTTTAGACCGACCGCTGGGAGAATGACTATGATCGCACAAATTACCACCGAGGCTGAAGCTGGCATGAACAAGGCGATCGAGGCCTTTAAGCGCGACTTGCAAAAAGTTCGCACCGGCCGCGCCTCGACCTCGATGCTCGATGGCGTGCGGGTGGATTACTACGGCACGCCGACGCCGATCAATCAAGTGGCCAGCGTGACGGTGGTCGACGCACGCCTCATCACGGTCAAGCCGTGGGAGAAATCGATGATCGCGGCGATCGACAAGGCCATTCGAGCGAGCGATTTGAATCTAAATCCTGTCGCCGACTCCGACCAGGTGCGCCTGCCAATTCCACCGCTGACGCAAGACCGCCGCAAAGATTTAGTCAAGCAGGTCAAGAAGATGACCGAAGACGCGCGGGTCGCGGTGCGCGCGGCGCGGCGCGATGCCAACGACATGATCAAGGAAGCCGAAAAAGACAAGGCCATCACCGAAGACGAGCGCAAGGCCGGTGAAAAAAAGATTCAGGACATCACGGATAAGTTCATCGCCACGGTGGACGAAACCGCAACGGCCAAAGAAGCCGAAATCATGGAGTTATAGGCCATGAAACGGCTTTTAGCGCTACTCGTATTACTAGCCAGCGGCACAGGTTGTGTGATGTCGCCGGCGCAACCGGGCCCGGTATCACCGCGGCCGGCGCCGCCATCAAGTGATGCGCCCACGCAACACGGCGGAGAGGCCGACGTCTCAACGTCGATCATCGCGACGTGGGAGGTGGTGGCAGTCGCTGATGCGACCTGCCAGCTGGCCCCCGTTGACGCGCCGATCGCGGCACACGTTGGACTAGCCTGCGCCGCGGACACGCCCGTAGGTGCGCGCGTGCTCAAGATGAGCGACGGCGTTTGCTCGCTGATTCACCCGCGGCCGGACTGCGGTCCCGGGCGCATCTGCGATCCGCGGCCAGCGCAAGAAGTACCCTGCCCAGGCGCGCCGTAGGTTAGTAGCCAAGTTATGAAGGTGCTCATCACTGGCGCGGGTGGCCAAATTGGTCGCGATTTGATCAAGGCCTATGCGGCAGAGGGCGCGACGATCATTGCGACCGACGCACGCTTGCCTGAAGCGGCGGTGGCGGTGGCGTCTTGGCATCGCTTGGATGTTACCGAGGCAGCCGCGGTCGAGCAGGCATTTGCCGAGCACAAGCCGGATCTTGTGGTGCACCTCGCGGCGATCTTAAGCGCCACCGGTGAAACCAATCACATCGCCGCCTACAACGTAAATCAAACCGGCACCTGGAACGTATTGGAAGCGGCGCGCAAGACCGGCGCGCCGCGCGTGCTGTTTACGTCGACCATCGCGGTGTTTGGTCCGGGTCTGCCAGACCCAACGCCCGACGATGTGCCGCTGCGTCCAACCACCATGTATGGCGTGACCAAGGTCGCGGGCGAGCTTTTGTGCGATTACTTCCGCGGCAAGTTTGGGCTAGACGTGCGCGGGGTGCGCTTTCCGGGGCTTATTTCGGGCAGCAAGCCGGGCGGCGGCTCGAGCGATTATGCGGTGCATATTTATTACGACGGCGTGCGCACGGGGCGCTATCAGGCGTTCTGCCGCGCCGACACGAGAATTCCGCTGATGTATATGCCCGATGGCGTGCGCGCGCTGCGCGAGCTAGCGGCGGCTCCGCGAGAGCGGTTGTCGCGAGCGATCTATAATATTGCCGCGTTCTCGCCGCGAGCCGATGAAATCGCCGCCAGCGCGGCGACCGCGATTGCCGGCCTTGACGTGACGTTTGTGCCCGACCCGATGCGGCAAGCCATCTTGGATTCTTGGCCGCGCGCGCTCGATGACAGTTTAGCGCGCCGCGAGTGGGGCTGGGCGCCGCGCTATGACCTAGCCGCGATGACCCGCGAGCTGGTCGCCGAGCTGCGCCAGACGCTCGCAACCTCGTCGCAAAACAAATAGTTAACGATTCGTCAGTTAATTATGCTAGCCTGCTCGCATGGCACGCAAGGTATCGCTGCGCGAGGCGCTTGGGCTCGATGATGTGCCCGCACGGCTCGCCGAGCTGGTCATGGTGTTTCGCGGCGACGAACACGTAAGGCCCAGCCGGTTCGGGTTGTCGAGCGCGAAGCGGCTGCAGCCACGGGCATCGCTGCAGCTGTGGCGCCATTGGCTAACCGGGCCGCACCATGGGGTGCCATCGCCGGTCTTGATTACCAACTTGTTTAACCACACGCCGACGCCGATCGAGGACGGTTGGTCGGTGCGCGTCACCCAGGTCAGGGATTTTCGCGGCCAGGCGGGCACCTATGACAGCCACAATGGCACTGATTTCGCGGTAGCGCCCGGTACGACCGTGGTCGCCGCGGCGCCCGGACGGGTCATGCACGTGATCAATGAATACAATCGCGGCGGGCTCAAGGTGGTGATCGAACACGGCGGTCACCTCATTACGTCGTGCAATCATCTCGCCAAGGCGTTGGTGGCCCCGGGCGATTTCGTTGAGCGTGGGCGACCGGTCGCGCTCTCGGGCTACAGCGGCACCGACGGGCTCTTGACGTTTCCCTTTGGCATTCCGCACGTTCATTTTAACGTTTGGCACAATGGCGTCGCGGTTGACCCTTTCGCGGTTGGCGGCGAGCCGTCGCTGTGGCGCGAGCACAATCGGCCAACCCCGCACGGCGGACGCGAGAGTGTGCGCCTGTCGCCAAGCCTCTGGGATCAAGATGCGATTGCGGCTGGCATCGAGGCTTGTAAGGACCCGCGGGTACGTCAAGCCTTAGCCTCGCTTGATGACATCGCCGTGCGCGGCGTCCAGCTCGTTTTCCAGCAGCTTACGTATCCGCTGCGCTTTGTGGCGCGGCCGGCGCCGTATGCCGCCACGGCGCCGCGGACGCCCGTGCTCGACCTGCCGTTTGCCGCCGAAGAGATTGCCGAGGTGAGGTTTGTCGACTAGGGCGTGCTTACTTCGCCATCACAAGCGGTAGTTTCGGCGACGCGGCATCGATTAGCCCCACCAGCTCGGCGCGTTCGCGGCGTGAGCCTTGCGCGCTGGCGGCGAGTGCGCGGGCGGTGGCGAGCGAGCCGCGGCCGACGTCGGGGTTGCCGCGCAAGATGTCGGCAAAGAGCGCGAGTGCGGTGGCAAAGCGCAGATCGGCGTTGGCGGACTCGAGCGCGCTGGCCATGCCGGTGGCGGCAAAGGCGAACGAGGCCTCCGTCGCGACGTCGGCGGTGGGCAGCTTGTGGCGAATGAGCGTGGTGACCATGCCGGTCGGGTCGGCCTTACCTGCTGCGGTCAGCTCGATTTCGTAGAGTGCCGTGACTTGATGACCCGCGCCAATTTCGCCGGCGTCGACCTTATCGTTGCGGAAGTCTTTGTCGGCGATGTCGCGGTTTTCGTAGCCAATCAGCCGATAGCGCGCGACCTTGTCGCTGTTGAAGTCGACCTGCAGCTTGACGTCTTTGGCGACCACTTCGAGCGTGGCGCTGATTTTGTCGACAAAGATGCGCTTGGCTTCATCGATGCCGTCGACGTAATAGTTGTTGCCATTGCCCTTGTTGGCGAGCTGCTCCATCGTGGTGTCCTTGTAGTTGCCCATGCCAAAGCCCACGGTGGACAGCGTGATGCCTTCTTTGACGTAGCCGCTGATCTGCGCGAGGATTTCTTCGTGCGAGGTGCGGCCGACGTTGGCATCGCCGTCTGAGAGCACGATGACGCGGCTATTGACGCCCTTGCGATGCTTGACCGCCGCCATTTTGTAGGCGAGGTCGATGCCCGCGCCCATCGCGGTCGAGCCGCCGGATGAGAAGTCGGAGATGGCGGCGAGGATGGTCGACTTTTCGGCAGCCGACGTTGGCTCGAGCACGACGCGCTCGGCGCCGGCATAGGTAACAATACTTACCGTGTCGCGCGGCGACAGCTCTTCGGTGAGCAGCCGCAGCGACTTTTGCACCATCGGCAGCTTGTCGCTGCTGCTCATGGAGCCCGAGACGTCGACGAGAAAGACAAGGTTTGCCGGCGCGCGCTCGCTGGCGCGCTTGGCCTGGGTCGCGACGCCAACGCGCAAGATGTGGCGGCCTTCCTGCCACGGCGAAGGGGCGGCATCCATGCTGACGGAAAACGGCCCGCGGATCGGCGCCGGGTACGCATAGTCGTAGAAATTGACGAACTCCTCGACGCGCACGCTGGCAGCAGGTGGGAGCTGGCCTTCGCCGAGCTTGCGGCGCGCGATGGTGTACGACGCATTGTCGACATCGGCGGCGAAGGTGGAGAGGTTGTCGGCCTTGACGTCGGTCCACGCGTTGGGCTTGTAATGGGCGTAGTCCTCGGTGGAGACCGGTTCGGGCGCTGAGTTCGCAACCACGCCGCCGGCGATCGCGCCGCGGCCATAGGCCACACCACCGCTGCCGCCACCGCCGGCGCCAAGGCCGTGCATCGTCACGCTGCCGTAGCCGACGCCTGTTCCCGAGCCCGAGACGCTGCCCATGCGGCCGTCTTTTTTTCCTGCCTCCACAGGCATTTTCGACTTAGCCGCGGCGGGCGCGTCCCTATCCTCCTCCTTGACGTCTTGCATCGGTTGCGCCGTGGTTACGTCTGTTGTGGCGATCTGCGCGACATCGCCCGATTCGGCGGACACGGTCGCGAGTTGCTCCTGGTCAGCGGTAGTGCGCGGCGCGGGTTTGTCGTCGGCCGGCGCCTGCGAGAGACTTGGCATCGTATTGGCGGCTTCGCGTAGCTGGGACTCGCTGCCCGCTGGGTGGGTTGTCCGCTCGGCGCGTTCCGGCGCGCCGCAGGCGGCGGACCAAGCCATGGCAGCGCTAAAGAGGTAGGTGCGAATTCGGCGAAGTGCGTGGGGTGATTTAGACATAGCAAACTCCTTGGGCGTGGGCGGGCGCAGCCGTGGCCTGAGCGCCGCATTGGCCACGCTGCAACATGCAGCGCCGGCAAGGCACCAAAACCAGCTACGCAGCTGTTGGGTGATAGACGCCTGCCGCGACCATCGGTTCTGAAAAAAATGAATTTTCTGACGGGGCGGAGTGCGGGGCTTGCGCCGGGACGTCGGCCTTAGCCCGCAACCATGCGAAATGCATCGCGGGTTAGGTTTTCGATGCGGTCGGCGTGGACGGCAATATTGTCCTCGATGCGGATGCCGCCAAACGGCGCCAGCGCGTCGACCGCCCCCCAGTTAACCAGCCCGGCGCGGTCGTCGGCGCGCAGCGGGGCGAGCAAGGCCGGGATGACGTAGAAGCCAGGCTCGATGGTGAAGACCTGGCCGCTCTCGATGACGCTGGTATTGCGCAAATACGGGTTTTCGGCGCGCGGCGGCGTCAGCTTGCAGCCGACGTCGTGCACTTGCAGGCCGAGCGAATGCCCAAGGCCGTGCGGAAAAAACGCTCGCGTCACGCCGCGGGAGACCAACGCCTCGCGGCTGCCGCGCGAGCCGCCGGCGATATCGAGGTCTGCCAGCAAGGTGGCGAGCTGCACGTGGCTGTCGTCGTGGAGGTCTTCATAGGCGCGCCCTGGCCGCACGCCGCGCACGAGCGCTTGTTGCAGCGTCTCCATGCCTTCGAGCAGCTCGCTAAACAAGCTGCCCCCGCGGACATAGGTGCGCGTGATGTCGCTGGCGTAGCCGCAATAGGCGGCGCCGGCGTCGATCAAAAACGAAGGCGCGGTCGAGGCGCCGGTGGTTTTATAGTTGACGTAATGCAAGGTGGCCGCGTGCTCGCCGAGCGCGACGATACCCTTGTAAGGCGTCTGCGCATCGTCTTGTTCGCTGGCGGCGAGATATGCCAAATGCAAGGCGAGCTCGCTGGCATTGGTGTCGGCGTCAAACAGCGCGCGCGCGGCAATATGGCCGCGCACGGCGCGTTCGCTGGCAACGCGCATGCAGGCGAGTTCATACGGCGTTTTGCGGGTGCGTATGGCGTGGATAGCCGCGATGAGCGCTTGCGGATTTTTGCTTACGCCGGCGAGCGCGGCCGGCGTCGTTTGGTCGCCGCCGCGGCGCGAATGGATCAGCGCAGTGGTCGGCTTGTTGGCAGGCAGATGATCCGCGAGCGTGGCCTGCGTGGCGTTAACGACGACAAATTCGTGCCAGAAGTCGCGATCTGGCGTTGCCGGCGCATCCCAAAAATCATCGCCC
This sequence comes from Myxococcales bacterium, assembly GCA_016716835.1. NCBI lineage: Bacteria > Pseudomonadati > Myxococcota > Myxococcia > Myxococcales > Myxococcales bacterium. The sequence continues at coordinate 253,730 of JADJUW010000002.1, forward strand.
GCCGTGCGCACGATGGTCGGGGGCTGGCCGTGCCGCAGCACGAGATAAGCGCCAGCCTCGCAAATCGGCGCAAAGTGCAAAAACGTCGGCGTCGCCGCAAACGCAAAATACTGGTCGTCAAACGGATTTTTCTGCAGCGCCTCGCCGCTTTCCACGACGAGCGCGTCAAAGCCGCTGGCCTCCAGCGCCTTGGCGTAGGCAGGCAGGATGTGGGCGAGATGTTCGCGATACAGTTGGGCGAGAGAGACGCTCATTCGCACACCGTATCCGCAACTGCACTCGTCGCCAAGGCCTGGTCGCGGCGACCGGTGACGTGTTGCAAGAGCATGCCCGCGGTCATGGCGGCGACGAAGACGAGTGGCACCATGGCGCCGCTGCCGAGGCTGACGATCGCGGGGCCGGGGCAAAAGCCGGCGATGCCCCAGCCAACGCCAAAGATGCCGGCGCCGATGAGCAGCTTGGCGTCGAGCCCATGCTTGAGGGCTTGGTGAAACGAAGGCTCAAACAGCGGCGTCTTGTGTTTGGCAATGAGTTGTAGCGCGGCCATGTGCACGGCGATGCCGCCGGCCATGACAAACATCAGCGTTGGGTCCCAGGCGCCAAAGATGTCGAGGAAGGCGCGCACGTTGCCGGGATTGGTCATGCCGGCAACGCCAAGGCCAACGCCGAATAACACGCCCGCGAGCAGGCTCACCAAGGCTTGCATTTAGAAGCCCTCCACGCCAGCGGCGCGCAAGGCGACGATGGTCAGTACGCCAGTGGCGATAAACGTGACGGTGGCCGCGATCGAACGCCCCGAAAGCCGCGCGATGCCGCAGATGCCGTGACCGCTGGTGCAGCCGCTGCCCAGGCGCGTGCCATAGCCTACGAGCACCCCGGCGATGGCGACCAGCCACAGTGGTTGCGCGTTAGCCAGGCCAAACACGCCGGGGCGGATGAGGTAGAGCGCGACGCCGGCGATGAGCAGGCCGGCGAGGAAGGCGCCGCGTTGCCCGCGGTCGCTGGCGTGGCGTGCGACCAGGCCGCCGAGCAGCCCGCTAATGCCGGCGATGCGGCCGTGCGACAGCCAATACAGCGAGGCGGAGAGCCCAATAAGCGCGCCGCCTATTAGTGCGAGAGCGATGTTTGACATGCCTGCGTTTGTAACACGCCATGCGCGGCGGCAAAGGCGTCGTCACTCGAAAACCCATGCAGGCTCTGTACGACGTAGAGCGGCCGCCCGCGCACCTCGTCGTAGATTCGCGCGAGGTATTCGCCTTGGATGCCCTGCGAGATGAGCACGACGCCGCAGGCGAGCAAGCCGCCCATGGCTGCCCAAAAACCGCCGGTGAAGGTGGCCTGCCATGCGAGATATTGCACCCCAGCGACGGCGGCGCCGCCGATCGCTAGCAGAGCCATCATCGCGCCGACGTAAGTCCAAATTTTCAGCGGCGCGCTAGAAAAGCTGACGATGCCGTCGAGCGCGAGGCGCCACAGCGATCCGAGTGACCAGCGCGATTGGCCGTGCTGGCGCGGGCGCATCGTGAAAGGCACCTCCTCGCAGCGAAACCCCGGCCACTGAAACAGTCCCTTTAGAAAACGGGTGCGCTCGGGCAGGGCGTTGATCACGTCGATGAGCGCGCGATCGATGAGGCGAAAATCGGCGGCGTTGGCGGCGAGGTCGATATTGGCAAGGCGGCGCATCACGCCATAAAACCGCGCGGTCAGCCAAATGCGCAGGCGCGATTGGTCGGCGCGCCACTGGCGAATGCCAACCACCAAGTGCGCCCCGCGCCGCCAACGCGCAAGCATGTCGAGCACGACGGCTGGTGGGTGCTGCAGGTCGCAGTCCATGAGGATGGCCGCCTGTCCGGCGCAGGCGCGCAGCCCGGCGCTGATGGCGGCCTCCTTGCCAAAATGCCGCGCCAAGCTGACCACTTTTATATTTCGACGCGACGCCGCCAGCGCTGCGAGCATGGCTAGCGAGGCATCGCGGCTGCCGTCGTCGACAAACACTAGCTCCCAGCGCTCGCTTGCTTCATCGAGCATGGTTGCGAGCTCGTCAACAAAGGGGAGGAGATTAGCCTCCTCGTCGTGCACAGGCACCAAAACGCTAAGCGTGGGGTAGCTGCGCGGCTGGGCAGGGAGCACGCGCGCGGTGTAGCGTAAGGTGGGATTGCTTGACAAGGGCCAAACGCCTGCTGCGGCAGGCTACGAGATAGCGGCCTCACGCGTGACGCAGGCAGCCTGGGCGACATCGGCGCCGGTCGCGCGCGATAGCGCCGCAACGCCGCTGGCGAGTTCGCTCGGCAATGGCGCATAGCGCACGCTATAGCCGGCGGGTAAGCTCGCCTCGACAAACGGCAGGCTTGGCGCGTATACGAAGTGTCCGCCAGGCCTAAGCGCGAGCAAAATATGGCGATACGTATCGGCGTAGCGCAGCGCCACGCCACCGCCGCCCGCGCGCACGTGGTGATGCAGGAAATTCAGTGAAAACGCCATATGCGACGTGATCGTTGCAAATGCGGCGGGAGGCAACGTACACGCCAGCCACGTGCTAAATGGCGGCGCGTTTGCCAGCTGCACGTCGGGCGGCGCCAAGCGATCAAGGCCATGGGCGTCCCAGCCCAGGTTGCGCAAGTGACGCACCAGGTATGCATGTGCGCCGCACCCAAGATCGAGCAGCGGCGCCATGAGCTGCCACGTGGCAAAGCCAAGCACGTCCATTTGCAGCGCCGCCGAGTATTCGCCGCACACCACGGCTGGGGCGTCAGCCTCGACGTGCCCGAGTGGCCAGGCGGTGAGCGCGTCGAGGTGGGGCCGAAGTGCGTCGCGCACGCCGTCCGCCGTCATCCCCTTAGCCTTGGCCGTGCGCACGACCTCCACCACGCCCCGAAAAAGCCGAGCCAGATCGGCAATGGCGCGCGGTGGCAGCTCAACAAATTGGTGTTGCCGCAACAAGTCGGCAGCGGCGGCATGTGCAAGCGCCTCGGCAGGCAGCGGCGGCATCACCGCGGCCAGCGTCGGCTCGTCAAGCGGTGGTAGCGCAAGCAGGTCGGCGATTTGCGCCTCGTCGAACTGCATGGGCGTGGCCAGCCATTTGGCGGCAAATGCGGCGAACGAGTGGGCAGACATGACGCCTGCCTAGTATGGCATGGCCTGGCCGCGAGCATCGGCGAGCCGCGACCGCAAGTCGATTTAGGCTGGCACGAGCAGGCGCCAGCCCGTGCTGAGCTTCACCATGGAACCCACGATGGCGCCTTGACCGTTGCGAAACGCGAGCGTGCACGAGGCAATGCTGGGCAGCATGGCGGCCGGGTCGGCGCCATAGGCAAAGCCCGACTCCGCGGCGGTCTCAAACCTCTCGACGTTGCCTTGCGCGTCGAAGAAGGCCTCGTGGAGGCGTTTAAAGCACGCGCGCAAATGCTCCTCGGTGAGCACCTGCTGCTTATAGGCCTTGCTCCGCTCGGGGGACATGAAGGTGTCGACCTCGCGTGGCGTCGGGAACAGGCGCCGATAGTTGGCATACGTGCCCATGCGCAAGGCCTCGATAATGGCTTGTCCGACCTCTTCGGTGCTTTGCTTGCCGGTGGTGAAGGATTGCGTGAGGCCCTTGATCGCCTCGGGCGCAATTTCGCCGCCGCTGCCAAATGTCGACAGCTTGTTGTTCATGCGTCGCCGATACATCACGGCGATCGCGAGAAACCCCAGAACGCGACGCCGATGACCGGGGCCCAAAACATCCACTTGCGCCATTCGTTGACCTTTTGGCGGCTCTCCTCGCGATTCTCCTCAAAGCGCTGCATTTCCATTTGCGCCCGAATTGCCTCTTGCGCCATCTGATCGCCGCGATCGACCTGAAGCTGGGCACTTGCAGGTCGGGCCATAGCCCCGAGCACGACGACCATCGCTAGCGCTGCCAGCACGTTGCCTGCGTATTTACTCATCACCCCATCCCCTCGTAGAATGAGATCGTAGCGCGCGCCCGAGCTCGTGCTCAAGGGCGTAGGGCTACTTGGTGAAGGCCGGCGCTACGGCGCGCTTAAATAGATCGTTCGAAAACACCCCGGTAGGATCAAGTGCGACCTTGTGCGCCTTGAACGCCGCAAGGCGCTCGGCGCCATATGCCGCGAGCACGTCGGCCGGCCGCAACACGGCGTCTTTTGCAAAATAGAAGCGGCCGCCGTAGGCAAGCACGATCGCGGTGAGCGCCTCGGTATGCCGCCACAAGGCGTCGCGGCCGCGCGCCGTCACGCGAAAATCGAGCGCCAGTGACCAACCGTCGACCCCGTGCGAGAGCAAAAAATCATCCGCGCGATGGCGCTTGAGCACGCCGAGGTAAGGGACGATGCCGGCTTGATGGCACGCTGTTAGCACGTCGCGCATGCAGGCCAGGGCGCCTTCCGCTGGCACAAACAGCTGATACTGAATGAGCCCGCCGTCGCCATAGGCGCGCTCCCAATCGGTGACGTAGTCGAGCAAAAAATTAAACGCGACGAGAGACTGCGCATAGCCGCGTGCTCGCCAGCGCCAGCCAGCAAATGCACTCCAGTATTTCGCGGCATTTACCCAAGGCACGAAGGCATCATTCGTAAACGGCCGCATGAAGCGCCACAAATGTGCCTTGGGAAAGCCCATCACGCGCGTCGGCAGGCCGCTGAGGTTGTCGGCATAGGATGCACGTAGCGCGTCGGCGTCCTTGGTCCCGACATACTCGGCCGTGTGTATGAGCCCACGCCCAAGCGTCTCGCCGCGCGCAAGGCAATCGACCCACGCCACCAGGTAGTCGGCACTGCTTAGCCGCGATTCGAAGCGCAACAACAGCTCCTCGAGATTGCGCGCAATGATCGGTGTAACCATCAAGTTGCCGCTTGGCACCTTGTGTAGCTGTAACTTCACCCGCGTCACAGCGCCGAGCAGCCCCATGCCGCCGCAGACGGCGTGAAATAGCTCGGGATGTGTGGTCGCGCTGATGGTTTGCGTTGCGCCGTCGGCCGTAAGCAAGTCAAGTTCGAGCACATGCTCGCCAAAGGGGCCGCCAACCGTGTTGTTCTTGCCGTGGATGTTCATCGCGACGCAGCCGCCCAGCGTTGGGCGCATGGTGCCGGGTACCACGGGTGGCCAATAGCCATCAGCGATGGTGGCGCGCCACACGTCTTCGATGGTCGCGCCCGCCTCGGCATCGATGATGCCGGTGGTCGCATCCCACGACAAGATGCGATTTAGGCGTTCGGTGCTAATCACGAGGCCAGCGCCATTTAGCGCCGCATCGCCGTAACTGCGGCCGGCGCCGCGAAAGGCGATGCTCAGGCCCGCGGCCCCAGCTTGCGCAACAAGGGTCACGAGCTCGGCGGTTGTTTGCGGCTGGGCGAAGGCGCAGCTTGCGCGCACGGCGCGACCAAAGCCGGTGAGGACTTGCCTGGGCCATGGCGTTGCGGCGGGCGTGGTCATGATTGTCGGCGCCCTAGAAATTTAAGCGGCGAAAGATAACAGACGGCACGCACTTCATGGCCATGCCAACCAGCGCCCATCGGCGCGGCACATAGCCGCTCGCGCTACCTCCCTTGGCGGCGAGTCGAAGCGAGCGCTTTGCAGCCTCATCGGCGGTAATGACCCAGAACAGATTTTTGGCGCCACGGATCATGTCGGTTTCGACGTAGCCGGGCTTAATGGTCACAATGTTGACGCCATAGCGCGTGCAGCGATTGCGCAGCGCCTCGAGATAGGTGGTTAGGGCGGCTTTAGACGTGCCGTAGGCTGGCGTGTTGCGACGCCCGCGTTCGCCCGCAATGCTCGAGATGCCGACGATGCTGCCGCGCCGGACGGCTTCGAACTTGGCGGCAATAGGGTTCATCCACGCCATGGCGCCAATCACATTGACCGCAATCGTGGCCCGCTCCTTCTCAAAGTTGTATTCGCCCTCACGGGTGAACTTGAGGATGCCAGCGGCATAGACCAACAAGTCCAGCCCTCCGAGGTCGCGCTCAATGCGCTCGAGCAGCGCGGGCACCTCGGCGTGGTTTTCGACGTCGTGGACGTAGCACTTGATGTTGTCGGGTGACGTCTGCTTAATGCGCTCAAGCTCATCGGCGCGGCGCGCTAGGATGGCCACCTTGGTGCCACCGCGCGCGAGCTGCGTGGCCATGGCTGCCCCAATGCCGGAGGATCCGCCAACGACAATTGCGTGCGTAAACGTTAAGGCCATGACGCCCACTAGTTTACCGCCTTGTGGCAAGCGCGGCGCCCTGCGCGCGAAGAAACGCGAGTTTTTGTGCCCGAGGCTGCGCTTTCACCGCGGCTTCGAGTCGCTGCGCCGAGGCCCGATCGGCGCATGCAGCCGTGGCGAGCAGGCGTAGCGGTCCGCGGCCGCGCGTATACTTGGCGCCCTTGCCCGCGTTGTGCTCGGCGAGGCGCTTGGCGACATCGCGCGCGATGCCGGTGTAGAGCGTCTTGTCGGCGCAGCGCAGCAGGTACACAAAGTAAATGGGCGCGCTCGGCGCGGGCTTGGCCATGCGGGTGCGGCGGTTAGGCGAGCAGGCTGCGCAGCATCCACGCGGTTTTTTCGTGGGTCTGCATGCGCTGGGTGAGCAAGTCGCAGGTGGGTTGGTCACTGACTTCTTCGGCGATCTTAAACACCTCGCGCGCGGTGCGGGCGACAGTTTCATGGCCGGAGACGAGCTTTTTGATCATGTCGGTGGCCTTGGGCACGCCGCTATCTTCTTTGATCGCGGACAGCTCGCCGAATTGCTTGTAGGTACCCGGTGCCGGAAACCCAAGCGCGCGGATGCGCTCGGCAATGAGGTCCACCGCCAGCGCCAGCTCGTTGTAGTGCGTCTCAAACATGAGATGCAGCGTCTGAAACATGGGGCCGGTGACGTTCCAGTGAAAATTGTGGGTCTTGAGATACAGCGTGTAGCTGTCGGCCAGCACGCGCGACAAGCCGTGGGCGATTTCTTTGCGTTTGCGTTCTTCAATGCCGATATCGATTTTCATAGGGCCTCTGTCGCCAACTCTACTCCCGTTTGTCGGCAAGCACAGGCCGCCGCCACACGGCCGCCGAGACCGCCCCCAAAACGCCAAAACCCCTGCGCCCGCCCGCCCCGCGGCCTTGACAACCCCCCGGCTTTCGAGCAATTTGGCGGTCCACCATCGGTGGGTCTTCCGGGGTAGCTCAGTGGTAGAGCAGGCGGCTGTTAACCGCCTGGTCGGAGGTTCGAACCCTCTCCCCGGAGCAGCTGCTTTGTCCGTTACTGAACAAGGCTGTCCATTAAAGCTATAAAATTCAATAAGTTGAAATGATGCCCAATCCAGGCAGGCCCGCCGGCATCCGTGGCTGTTCAGGTACATCTAGGACCTTTTAGGTATACCGGCTAGTATACGAGAGGTGGGCAAGCCTTCCCGTATACCTAAATCACCCAAACCGCTCAAAAAGCCGCTGCGGCCCGCCGATAAGCCATTCACCGTAAAAGAGGTGGAAGCAGCAAAGCCAAAGCAGGCTAGGTACCTTTTGTGGGAACCAGGCGGCCTGGTTTTGGAGGTGTTGCCCTCCGCCAAGAAGGTCTGGCGCCATCGCTATACAAAATACGGCAAGCAGCACTGGTACAAGCTGGGCGATTACCCCGTGGTGTCACTCGCCGATGCCCGGACCGCGCTGGCTGAGGTTAAGGTGTCGCTGGCCAAGGGCGGCGATCCAGCAGCCGAGAAGAAGCAGGCCAGGGTGGAAGGGGCCAATACCTTCAAAGCCGTGGCGCTTGAATGGTGCGAAACCAATGCGGCAGGCCTCAAGCCGAGGACGGCCAAGCAGCGGCTAGACAACCTCACCAATCTCATCTTTCCCTCCCTTGGTCACCTGCCAATTGCCTCAATATCCGCATCAGTTGCGCTCCAACCGCTCAAACGCATCGAGGCCAGGGGCAAGCACCACACCGCGCGGCGCATGCTGCAGCATTGCGTCGCCATTGCCGACTACGCGATTGCTAAATCGGTATTAAAACTCAATCCATTTCAACCTCTCCGGCGGCTCATGAAGGCCGAGACCGTTAGGCACCAACCTGCAATTATCAAGCCCGCCCGCTTTGGGCAGCTATTACGAGCCATAGACGCTTATAGCGGCGATGCGATCACCCGCCATGGGTTGCAGTTGCTGGCGTTGTTCTTTGTTCGGCCAACGGAGTTGAGAACCATGCGATGGACGGCCATCGACTTCGAAGCCCGGCAATGGAGCCTTTTCGCGACCCAGAGGAAAGAGAAACGGGAACTTGTCGTGCCCCTTGCTAGGCAGGCGGTTGAGATATTGACGCAACTTCGCGATATGACGGGCGATAGAACATACGTCCTTGGTTCGCGGCTCGGAGATAAAATTCTGAGCGAGAACACGTTTAATAGCGCATTGCGGCGAATGGGGTTTAGCGGCGATGAGCACGTAGCCCATGGTTTCCGAGCAAGCGCACGCACCATGATGAATGAGGTGCTTAGATGCGAAGGAGAGCTAGTTGAGCTTCAGCTAGGTCGCGAAATCCCCGGCCCGATGAGCGCAACCTACAATCGGGTTGAGCGAATCGATGACCGCACAGCGATGATGCAGCGGTGGGCGGACTATCTGGATGAGTTAAGGGGTGGCAAACCATGAAGCATGCTCCAGCGGCACCGTCGAGCCCTCTGAAAAGGTTTGATGTCGTAAAGGCCTTGAGAGGCCCAAGTTTTTTCAAGGCATACCGCGATAACCCCCTCGCCGAGATTCGCAGTCGAGCGATTATCGTTGGCAAAGCCATCCTTGGGCAAGACGCAGAATCAAATGCCTTAGTTGCGGAGGCCACGAGGTGGCGGACGTTGATAGCGTCTATGCTAACGCCTGGCATTTATCTCGGAAGCGCGGCAGAAGAGAGCCGTTTTGATGAGCTACGGTCCTGGTTGATCTTTATCGACCGGTGCCAGAGCAAGACCGAAGACGACCTTCCGAAGCTTGCACCAAAAGACCGCAAAGAGGTGTTGAGAGTATTTGCCTTGGAGCGAATCGCGGCGGTGCTGGTGGAGTTCGACACGGGCTTGCCCTCAGTGGGCAAGACGCTAACTTTGGCGACCTACCTCACTGAGGCACTGCTTGCCAGTCTCTACATGCGTGACGCGGATTCGCTAGCAATTGCGCTTGCAAGCGCGCAGGCAAGCGCCCTAAGCGGCGCCCAAGGGGGCCGGCAAACCAAGGCCTTGACGGCCAAGGCATATGCTTTCATTTGGGTTCGGTTTGATCAGAAAATGAAGCAGCTCGACAAGCAGGGGAAGCCTCCCTATCAAAGCTATACCCAAGCCTCTGAAAAACTCGCCGCGGAACTTGAATACAAGATTTTGGAGGCGGCACGAACCTTGAGAAATAACCCGATCGGGGCTGACGGTATTCTGAAAGTCCTCACAAGGACCGACGATGAGAAAAATATTTCGCGAGAATTTGCGCCAATAAAACGAACGCTTAGCCGCAACTAGTCAGGGGGGAGGGGGGCCTCCTCCCGGTTTTGCATGGTCGCAACAGTCGTCATGTTGGATGCATGTTGAAAAACAACGACCCAATTAGCCCCCCTCCTCACAACCCCGCTTCGAGCAGCAAAAAGTTTACGTTGCTGCGGATCGGCGACCTTCTAGAAAAGGTGCCGATGTGCCGATCGTGGATCTACGACCAAGTAGGTAAACGCCTCTTCCCGCCGCCCGTCGGAATCGGCGCCCGCGCCGTGGCGTGGGTGGAAGCTGAAGTCGATCAGGTCGTCGAGGCCAAGGTCGCCGGTAAAACCGAAGCAGAAATCCAAGAACTGGTGGGCGAGCTGGTTGCTGCGCGCGCCACCAGCGGAGGTGCTCAATGAGTCGCGAAGAAATGCTTACGGCGGAGGCAGTCGCCGCGGTGTTGATGGGTAAGCCGACGGCATCAGGTGGTTGGATGGCGCGCTGTCCGAGTCACGACGACCGTACGGCCAGTCTGAGCATCGCGGAGGGCGCAGGAGGCAAGCTGCTATTGAAATGCCACGCTCATTGCGAATTTGAAGACATTCTTGCCGCGGTCGACAACGAGTCTGCCCGCGAAGCCAGCAAAGCGCCGTCGAAGAAGCAGGGCTTCGGCGCGGCGTCGAGCAGCCCAATCGTTGCGACCTATGACTATTGCGACGTGAACGGCACGCTGCTCTACCAAGCGGTTCGCTCCGAGCCCAAGTCCTTCTGGCAACGCCGTCCCGATGGGAAGGACGGCTGGATTAACAACATGAAAAGCATCACACGCGTTCCGTATCGCCTCCCGGAGTGGTACGGCCAAAACTCCAAGAAGCCTATCATCATAGTCGAGGGTGAGAAGGACGCGGACACAGTGTGCGCACTGGGGCTGCTGGGCACCACCGTTATGGGAGGGGCGTCGGCGTGGCGCGACGAACTGGCAGCTTGGTTCACCGATCGCACGGTCATAATTATCCCCGACAATGACGAGGCGGGCGAGAAGTTCGCAACGGCTGTTTACGCGTCGCTGGTCAATGTGGCTGCGTATGTAAAGATCGTTCGATTGCCGGGACTTGCAGAAAAAGGCGACATCAGCGACTGGGTGGAAGCTGGTGGAACGAAAAAGCAGTTGATTGAAATTTCCAAATCCACACCTCAACTTAGAGGGGGAGCGGCCATGTCAGAGACCATCGAAGTTGCCGAAGTTGACACATGCTTGCCACGGCCGCTGACTCGCGTAGGGACCACGCTTCCATTGTTTCCGCTTGATGCGCTGGGGCCGGTGCTGGGGGCTGCCGCTAAGGTGGCGGCAGAGTGTATCCAGGCCGATCCTGGTGTCTGCGGAACCTCAATCCTGGCCGCCGCCGCCTTGGCATGCCAGCCTCACGCCAACGTTGAACTAGATGGACGAACCTACCCGCTGTCGTTGTGGTTTCTCACCATCGCCGAATCAGGAGAGCGTAAGAGCGCTGTCGATAACCTCGTTCTAGTTCCGCATCGCGAGTATGAGGCGGTGCAGTGTGAGCGGCGCAGAATTGAGCGCGCCGACATCGAGCAGCGTATGCGTATTTATGACAACAACGTTTCCAGAATTGGCAAGGGAAAAAAGTCTGACCATGAAAGCGATGTAGCGGCTCTGAAGCAACTTGGCAAACGCCCCGAATTTCCACCAAGCGGCATACTGGTTATGGCTGAGCCAACTTTGGAATCTGTCCACAAAGAATTCCTAGCTGGCGCCTCGTCCCTGGGCCTTTTCTCAGATGAAGGAGGTCAGTTCTTTGGCGGGTTTAGTATGGGGAAAGAGCATGCAATGGGGGCTATTTCCGGCTTGAGTAAGCTGTGGGACAACGGAAGCGGGGAACGCGTGCGAGCCAGCGAAGTACCTCAAGTCTATCGCAACCGACGGTTCTCCTCTCACCTAATGGTGCAAGGCATCATTGCCAACCGGGTATTTGGGAATTCGCTGTTGTCAGGTCAAGGGTTCTTGGCTCGAACTCTAGTCTGCAAGGCAAAGGCGATGGCGGGCACACGGATCTACAAACGCAAGGATGCAATGACCTCTCCGGAAGTTGAATTCTACTACAACGCAGTTAATACATTGTTTGGTCTGCCGTATCCGACGGCCGGCAAGTCCACCGGGGAGCTGAAGCCACGGACTATTGGTCTCTCTGAAGCAGCGACGTCGGAGTGGATTCGCGTGTACGACATGTTCGAGGCGGGCATTGTCGACAAGTATGCGACGATCAAGCCTTGGGCCAGCAAAGCAGCTGAGCAAGTCATCCGCATTGCCGGCGTACTTACGCTGTTCGAGAACCCGTACGCAAACGAGATCCCCGAGGATGCGATCGTCCGGGCAACGAAAATCGTCATGTACTACATGGACTGCACGTTGGCTGAGACGGAGGAGACAGCCTTGCCCGAAGCGGTCCGCAACGCGCTCGGCATTTTGGCGTGGTGCAAGAAGAAAAAACTGACCGAGGTCACCTCTGAAGACACCTTGCATTACGGCCCAATCGCTACACGCACGGCGTCGGTGCGCGATGCGGCGATGAAGGTGCTCGTTGAACACGGGTGGGCGGTTCAGCGCGGCGCGAAGAAGGCTTGGACCATTCGTATCGACGTGGACAGCCGCGGCGAATGAAGGGCCGGTGCTAGGTTGCTAGGTTTGCTAGCTCGGCTACAACGTCGGGTCATTTGGCGCGTGAAACGAGAGTACTTAGCAGAACTAGCAACCTAGCAGCGTGGGGCCTGCCATGCGTGCTTCCGACAGCCCTGACATCTTGGGGCGAGCAGCCAATGGCAACACGATGGTTAGCCTTACCTCTAGCCATCGTGGACCGGGTTGGTTCCTACGTCCCGCAGCTGCATGGCTCTGGTAGAAGTCGGTATCGGTTCCCGATTGTAGATGGAGACCGAGCGCGGCCGAAATTTTTCTGGTGAAATTGGATCCGGGCGACCCGCGCCCGCAACTACGACGCCGTTAATCGTCTGGGCGAACCAGCGGCCACAGCTATACGTCCAACACCAGGGTACGAACGACGTAGTTTGCCTATGGCCAGCGCGGCCGAGCCACGTCGTCTCTCGAATGGCGCGGGAACCATCTCAGTAAAACACTCGGTGCGGCTGGCGCGGTGCGTAGACCTGCCACGCGCCGTCGAAAACGAAGAGGTGTTTACCAGACAACCGCGGAACCCACGGCGTAAGGTTGAGAGTCAACGTAGACGATGTCTGCCTTACTAGACAACGGCGACGACGCGTGTCGTGGGACTGGCGTTCTCGGCTCGCACCTTCCTAGAAACCACTGCTCGACCGAGAGTTGGTTGCAGATCTCCCTCGAAAAATTTTGTTGGCAACACCGAGGCATCGCAATTAAACTAAAAAAGAACAAAAGGAGTTCGAACCATGGCAAAACCAAAAAACAGCGGGAAAGAATGGACGGCAACTGACAGAGCAGCGCTAGATCGTCTGGCCCGTGGAAACACTCCTACGCGAGTCATTGGACTAAAGCTTGAGCGCTCGCCGTCCGCGGTTCAGTCGCAAGCAAGCAAGCAGAATACTTCGCTTAAGCCCACCAATCAATCACCTCGGCCCGGCAAGCGGAAATAGCATTTGCCTAGTTTATCCAGGAATGGTCCATGCCACTGTGGTTCTGGCAGGAAATACAAGAGATGTCATGCAATCGTTGATGAGATGCAAAGCACCCCTTGTGCTGCGCCGTCGCCGAAAAAGTTCGCCTCTCCTGATGCCACCGCTAGTGTCGAAATCGCTGACGCAATGCATCGACTCGGACAGTTGATATCACTGGCGCCGGGACCGTACCATGGGAAAAGCTCGATGCAACCGCAGCCTCGTGAGCTGTACAACTGGGAGATCGTTGCACCAGCGATGGTTTTCAGTGCGGTGAGCTGTGCGCTGTCTCTGATTTCTCTTGCAGGTGCGGACGCACCGAGAAGGGAACAGGACGCGTTTGTTCTCACTCGCCGACTTTTCGAACATCTAATCCAATTTTCCTGGATTGCAATCGACCCCACGACTCATTGCAAACGCTGGGTCGACGACGACACCTTCTATCGAGTAAAGACCCACAAGCGCCTAAACGAGATAGGTAAGCCTCAGCTTGACCAGACGCAAATGGATGAACTTGCATCGCTACCCGGCAAAAAATTGCCAAATTTACTGGAGTTAACCAAGGAAGTAGCTGCTCACTGGGATCCTATTTTGCAAACACCTCGCCCTGATGTGGGGTTTGAGTTGATCTATGCGGTAATCTACCCTTACTCAAGTTTGTATGCGCATCCGAGCCCAAGAAGTTTGTCGCCCTACGTAGTCGGTGTTGACGCCGATGGGACCTTTAGAATTGGATTCGATAAGTTGGGACCAGTAAATTACAGCGCTTACACACTCGCACCGACGATTATGGCACTTTTACTGTTGGTCTCGAGCCGAGTGCAAGGATTTCCCAAAGCTGTCGATGTCAAAAAAATATATACGGCGAATCAAATTGTTCAAGCAAACTCCCACACTAACCATGTAGATCTGTAAACGCATTTGTGATTGAGAGTTCAATCGTCAGCATCAGCTGCGCCATGATGGTCCGATTCACAGCCGCTGAGCGCTATCGCGAGGCCATAAATTGCGATCACAACGGTTTTGGGAAGTTGTCGCATTTACTGAACGTTATCAGAGTTGACAAGTCCACTGCAATAACCTACTACATGTAATAGTAGATGGCACGACAAAGGAGAATCTGGCTGTGACATTTCGCCTGCGTTCAGGGAAAAAAGGGTTAGAGCTGCGGCTCCATGATCTGGAAGCCGCTATCATGGACATTGTGTGGAGCAAGCAGTTAACGGCATTCGCCGTACTCGATGTGCTCACCGTGCTCGAAAAAAAGCGAGGGATTGCTTACACCACCGTGATGACGACGGTTGGACGCCTTTACGAAAAAGGGTTGCTATCGCGTGAGCGCGATGGCAAGCGCTATCGCTATTCGCCCAAATTAACCCGCGAGCAATTCTTAGAAGCAACGGCGCGCACCGTGCTCAATGAGGCCGTAGGTAGCCACCAGGCCTTAGCCATGCTGGCCGAAAAAGTCTCAGAGGCATCGGCGGGCGAGCTCGATGAGCTTGAGGCACTTATCTCGCAGCGTCGCGAGGAGCTTGAGACGTGAGCGAGGTGGCATTTCCATTGCTGGGTGCGGCCATCGTGATGTTGTTGGTATTGCCAGCATGTGCCTTAGTTGCCAAGGCCGCGCTCATGTTGCTGGAGCGCCATGAGGCACGCGGCCCATTGCACGGCTTGGCCGCGCGGTATGTTGTCCTCACAGCTGCGAGCATCCTGCCGCTAGCGTGGTTTCTTTCTGCGGGCTTGCATCAGGCCGAGGCCGGCGAGTCGGTGCTCGCGTGTCTGTTTGATCATCATACCGCAGAGCTGTGCTTTGAGCCGGGGTTGTTTGCCTTGACGCTTGCGCTAGTGGTGGTGGGACTTGGTGTTGCCACTATGGAACGCCACGCCGCCCCGCGCGCCTCGCTCGTGCCCGAAGCCGCAGAGCTGGCGCGACGTCTTGAGGGTATTGTTCAGACGCATGCGGAGCTGAACGACTTGCAAGGGCGCATACGAATTGTCGACGTGCATGGGTTCTCGCTGAGCACAACAGGACTAATTCGGCCAACCATAGTCATTGGTCTAGCGTATGCAGCGAGCATTTCAGATGCCATGCTTGCTAGCGCGCTGGGGCATGAAGGCGAGCACGTCCGGTCGCGCGATCCACTGCGCTACTTCATTCTTAACCTCGCGCTGGCGATAAATCCATGTAGCCGTTTTTTATTGGCGCCACATGCGACGCGTTGGTATGCCGCGCGCGAGGTGCATTGTGATCGCGAAGCGGTGATACGCGGTGCTTCTCCACTGTCGCTCGCAGAGGCTATTGTGCGCGCGGCGCGGCCGAGTGTTCGCGAGTTGGTGGCGCTTGGTGCGCGTGAGACCGCGGTCCTCAAATTTCGGATTGGGATGCTGTTTGCGTTCGCCGAGCATGCGCCGACGCGCTGTTGCCATCGCAGCATCTCGGCGTTTCCCGTGGCATTTGCTTTGCTTATTATCGCGCTGTTGTTGCCGCATCAGACAGGCACGGCGGCGCTTGATGCGATTCATGTCGGCGCAGAACACGCGCTTACCTACTTTTGGCAATGAGGCTCCATATGGCTACATTTAATTCGATCTGTTTGTCGTTTATTACTACTGGTCATAGTAGCAAGTTGCTTGTGATCGCATGCTCGCTGCTGGTTGGCGCGTGTGCACGTTCTTCAAATATGCGCGGCAGTGCTGATCGTGCAGAAACGCCACCTCCTCATTTGCGCGACGTTGTCGAAGGTAGTGCCGATGATGGGCATCCAGAGCATGCGGCGCCAGTGCCCGATCCTGCCGCAAGCGGAGAGGTATCGCTCGGCGGCATTTTTGCCTATGCAGACGTGCACTCACCCGTGCTCGCCGTGGCGCGCAGCACGCGTTCACGGGCAGAAGCGGCGCGAGCGGCAGCATTGCCGCTGTTGCCGGGCAATCCCGAACTTACCGTGGCCGTGGGTTCCTTGCGCAGCTCTGCGGAGTTTGGCAACGATGTCGAAATTTCTCTCATGCAGCCAATCCAGATCTCCGGCGTGCGCGGCTTGCGACTTGACGCGGCCGATCGCATGGGTGAGCTAACCGACGCCGAAATCGAAGAAATTCGTTGGTTTGTTCACTGCGACATTCATGCCGCGTTTCATCAGGCACTCGTCGAACAAGCGCGTGTGCGCTTGGCGGAACGCGTGGTGGAATTTCAAGCGGAGGTGCTGCGCGTTGTTGAGAGTCAGATACGCGCTGGTGAAGCCGCGCCGCTTGCGTTGCGCCTAGCCCAAGCCGAAGTGGCGCAAGCGCGACAAGTTTTGGTCGCCGAACAGCAAGCATTTTTAGCGGCGCGAATTCGACTGGCACAACTCGCGGGGTGGCCGGTGGCGACGCCGCCCATGCCGGGCGGCAGCGTCGATACGCCGACGGAGCCGCCAGCATATGAACGCCTGCTTGAGGTGGCGCGTGGGCAGTTGCCAAGCCTGCGCACAGGTGCGGCGCGTGTTAGCGAGGCGCAGGCGCGGGTCGCGATGGCCAAGCGCGACGTTTGGCCGCGGCCATCGCTTGGCGTGCAGTACCGCCGCGAAGGTGGCGTTGCAAATGAAACGGATTTGGTTACGTTGTTAGGTGTTATCTCGCTTGAGATTCCAAGTTTTCAGCGCAACCAGGGCGAACGCGCACATGCGCGCGCCGATGCCACCATTGCCGAGGCTGAGTTATCGGCGATGTCGCGTCTGCTCGACGGCCAAATTGCCGAAGCGCGTAGCGCCGTGGTGGCGGCCGCTAGTCGTATGCGAGCCTACGGCACTGATATTTTGCCGCGATTCGAAGAAAACCTAGCGTTGCTTCGCCGCTCGTTTGAACTGGGAGAAATCGACATTCTCGCGCTATCAACTGGCCGCGAGCGGTTCCTGCGCATTCAGAGCGACGCGCTTGCCGCACAACTTGATTACTTTGTCGCCTTGGCCAGCCTCGAACGAGTGGTCGGCGTTGATTTGTGGCGCGACGATCATCACCAGGAGAGCAACCCATGATTCGCTTCGTACACTCACTATTCATCATTTTCTTGTGTGTCGCGTGCGGTAAGTCGGCAGACAAACCGGACGAGCATGCTGACGAAAAAGGCGGCCACAAAGAGGAAGGCCATGAAGAAGGCCACAAAGAGGAAGGCCATAAGGAAGAAGGCCACAAAGAAAGTGAAGGCGAGGGGGAAGATGAGCACGAAGGGGAAATTCGCGTCTCCGCCGAGGCCCTTGAGCGCGCTGGCATCCGCGTGGCAGTGATCGAGCGCCGTGCGCTAATAGGCGGCTTGGCGATTCCAGCAGAAATTCAATTTGAGCCGAGCAGCACCGCGCATGTAAGTCCGCTGGTGCCAGGTCGCATTACGCGCGTTGCGGTGGCGCTTGGCGATCGCGTTAAGCGTCGTCAGCTCTTGGGCATCGTCGCCTCGAGCGATGTTTCGACCGCGCGCGCGCAGCTCGGCCAAGCGCGGGCACGGCTTACCGCGGCAGAGGCGACGCTGAAACGCCAACAACAACTATCCACTGAAGGCATCGGTGCGCAACGCGATGTGATTGCCGCTGAGTCGCTAGTCGCCGAGCTAAAAGCGGAAGTCGAAGGCGTGCGGCGACAGCTTTCTGTGTTTGGTTCCGGCAGTGCGGGAGAATTAGCGCTGACCTCGCCGATCGACGGTGTGGTCGTTGCCGTCAACGGTACCCTTGGCGAGACCGCAACGCCTGACGAACCTGCCTTTATCGTCACAGATCCAACCAAGGTTTGGGTGCGAGGCAATGTGCCCGAGCTTGAGTTGAGCCGGCTTGTCGCAGGATCTGCCGTGGTCGTGCGATTGCATGCATTTCCCGAGCTTTCCATGGCTGGCACGATTTCCTATATTGCGCCTGCGCTCGATGAATCGACGCGGGCATTGCCTATACGCGTTACGCTAACTGCGCCAGATGCGCGCTTGCGCAGCGGGCTGTTTGGTAGCATTGAACTCTTGGGTGGAAGTGCCGATGAGCGCGTACTCGTCGTGCCCGCAGATGCCGTAGCCACCATTGAAGGTCAAACGGTGGTGTTTGTGCCCGCAGATGAGCCAAATACGTTTAGGCCACAGCCAGTTGCGCTGGGGCGCCGCGCGGGCGGTTTGTTCGAGCTTGTCTCCGGGCTAAAAGAAGGCGACTCGCTCGCCGTCAGCGGGGCATTTACGCTCAAGAGCGCGGCAAGCACCGGCGAGCTATCCGAAGGCCACGCGCACTAAGGAATTTGCCATGAAAACACTTCTCGAATTTTGTCTTAAGTGGCGATTGCTGGTCTTTACGTTTGTGGTGATGGTCGCGGCCATAGGGATCCGCAGCGCACAGCAGTTACCGATCGATGCCGTGCCCGACATCACCAACGTCCAGGTGCAAGTCTTAACCAACGTGCCGGCACTTGGCCCGGTAGACGTCGAGCGCACGATTACGTTTCCGGTCGAGTCATCTATGAGTGGCCTGCCTGGCGTCGAGCAAATTCGCAGCGTCTCGCGGTTTGGGCTATCGGCTGTGACCGTGGTCTTTCAAGAAGGCACGGATTTACTACGCGCGCGCCAACTTATTTCCGAGCGCCTAACGCAGGCTCGCGAACGCTTGCCCGCAGGCGCATCGCCTGAGCTTGGGCCGCTCAGCTCTGGCCTCGGCGAGATTTTTCAGTTTGAGGTGCGCGCCGACACTATGTGTGCCGCGGGACAGCCCGACACCGAAGCGTGTTACACGCCGATGGAGTTGCGCACAGTGCTCGATTGGTTTGTTGCCTATGAGTTGCGCTCGGTGCCAGGGGTAGTCGAGGTGAACTCGTTTGGTGGCGAGCTTAAGACGTATGAAGTAGAGGTGTTGCCAGATCGGCTGCGCGCGCTAAAAATATCACTCAATAATTTATTCGAGGCTCTCGAACGCAACAATGCCACTGCGGGTGGCGGCTATCTCGTGCGCTCAGGCGAACAGCTCCTGGTGCGTGGCGAAGGTCGCATTCAGAGTCTCGATGAAATTGGTGACGTGCTCATTGAGACGCGCGACGACGGTGTGCCGGTGCGCGTGCGCGACGTGGCGCGTGTTCACCTTGCGCCGATGATTCGTCAGGGCGCAGTCACGCGCGATGGACGCGGCGAGGTTGTGACCGGCATCGTCATGATGTTGGTTGGTGCCAACGGCCGCGAGGTGGTCGAAAACGTGAAAGACAAGATTGCGCAAATTGCGCCGTCGCTGCCGCCTGGCGTGCGATTTGACGTATTTTATGATCGCTCAGAGCTGGTAAATCGAACCATTTCGACGGTTGCGAAAAACTTGGCAGAAGGCGCGCTGTTTGTCATCGCCGTGCTGTTTCTATTGCTTGGTAGCGTGCGCGGAGGGCTCATTGTCGCCGCCGCGATTCCCTTCTCGATGCTGGTTGCGTTCACAGCCATGAAGGCGCTGGGTGTCAGTGGCAATCTCATGAGCCTTGGCGCGATTGACTTTGGCATCGTGGTTGACGGTTCCGTGATCGTCGTTGAAAATGCCGTGGTGTATCTCGCGGCCGCCGCACGCGGCAAAGGGCGACCCTTGACATACGCCGAAGCGAGCAAAAGCGTACTCGGCTCAACCCTCGATGTCAGCAAGGCGGCGCTGTTTGGCCAAGCCATCATCGTGCTGGTCTACGTGCCGATCTTAACGCTGGCTGGCATTGAAGGAAAATGTTCAAGCCTATGGCGATCACCGTGTTGTTTGCATTGATCGGCGCGGTAGTGGCGTCGCTAACATTTGTGCCAGTGCTCGTCGCGACGTTTATGCGTCAGCACACCGAAGAAAAAGAGCCGTTCGTGGCTCGTCTGTTGCATAGGGTATATCCGCGCATGCTAGCGCCGCTCATGCTCATGCCTAAAAAAGTTATCGGCGTGTCACTTGGCTTGCTTGTGGTCACTGGCATCGTGACGACGCGCATGGGCGCAGAATTTATCCCGCGGCTCGATGAAGGCGCGCTCGCGATTCAGGTGTTGCGGTTGCCAAGCGTGTCGTTAGAGGAAAGCGTGCGGAGCGCTACGCGGTTTGAGAAAGTCTTGCGCGAATTTCCTGAGGTGGTGACCGTGGTCTCCAAAACTGGGCGCGCGGAAATTGCGACCGATCCGATGGGCGTCGAGCTATCTGACTCAATTATTATGCTCAAGCCACAGAGCGAGTGGAAGACCGCCAGTACTAGGGAAGGGCTGGTGGCGCGCATGTCGGAACGATTTAAAGAGGCTCTTCCGGGGCTAGGCTTTTCTTTTTCACAGCCCATTGAGTTGCGCATGGCCGAGCTTATCAGTGGCACGCGATCAGATGTGGCAATTACCATCTACGGCGACGATCTGGCGACGCTGGAACGCGTTGGTGCCCAGGTACAAGCGGTGGTGCGTGAAATTCCGGGTGCCAGTGACGTGCGCGGTGAGCAGCTCGCCGGCTTGCCAACACTTGAGGTCACCGTCGATCGTGCGGCGGCGTCGCGCTATGGCATATCGGTACGCGATGCGCTCGATGCCATTGAGGTGCTAGGTGGCCGCGGGGTTGGCGATGTCTACGAAGGCGAGCGCCGCTTTCGCCTGCAAGTTAGGTTGCCGTCGGCATTGCGCGACGATATCGACCAGGTGCGAAATTTGCCAGTCAGCGGCGAGAGCGGCCCATTGGTGCCACTCGGGCAGATTGCCAGCATTCAAATCGTTGATTCGCCTGCCAGCGTAAGCCGCGAGGCGGTGAGACGCCGCACCAGCGTTGAGGCAAACGTGCGCGGCCGCGATTTGGCGTCGTTCGTTGGCGACGCGCAGGCGCGCGTGCGTAGCGAGGTGAAGATGCCGCCGGGTTATGTTGTGCAGTGGGGCGGGCAGTTTGAAAACTTAACGGCCGCAACGGAACGCCTCGCAGTAGCGGTGCCGATGGCGCTGGTGCTCATCTTTATCTTGCTCTATATGGCATTTGGCCAGCTAAAGCCGGCGTTGCTCATTTATCTAAACGTGCCATTTGCGGCGGTTGGCGGCGTTTTCTTGCTGGCGCTGCGCGGCATGCCGTTCTCGATTAGCGCCGCGATTGGGTTTATTGCGTTGTTTGGCATTGCGGTGCTCAACGGCGTCGTCTTGCTGACCACGATCAACAAGCTGCGCGATCAAGGCAGGACGCCCCAAGAGGCGGCGCGCGAGGGTGCCGAATCGCGCTTGCGGGCTGTGGTGATGACCGCGGCTGTGGCCGCCTTGGGCTTTATCCCCATGGCGTTCTCGTCGAGTGCCGGCGGCGAGGTGCAACGGCCGCTCGCAACTGTTGTTATTGGCGGCCTACTCAGCGCCACGTTTTTGACGCTGTTTGTATTGCCGACGGTCTACGCGTTTATCTATCGGAATGCGCCGCCGGCTGAAACGAGTGCAGCACATGAATAAGGCTAAAACACTTTCAGCCGCGATTTCCCGGAAACGCGCGAAGTAAGGACCTGATAGGTCAACAGTTCCATGTTTAGGAGAACGTATGAGTTCACAAAAGTACTTCCGGGTCGAAAATATGGATTGCGCTAGCGAGGAGGCTGAGATTCGTCGCGCGATAGACACCGTGCCTGGCGTTCGCGGGCTCTCGTTTCAGCTGTCTGCACGAACAATGGGCATCGACGCTGATGCGGCGACCATCGAGATGACGCTTGCGGCCATGAGGAAGGCAGGATTCAAGCCGCAGCCGGTTGTGGAACAGCCAGAGACATCGAACGCCTCAGCGCAACCAAATGCTAGTATTTCTAACATCGGCAAACTGGTGACTGCGCTTTGCCTTGCCATAGGAGCTGAGGCCATCGGCTATTTCGCACCAGATGACATGGCTTGGAAGGCTGCAGGTTTCGGAGTAGCGGCATCGGCTATTTGGTTTGCTGGTTTTGATGTTTACAAAAAAGGTTGGGCTGCACTTGTGCGCGGTCGCCTCAACATCAGCGCGCTCATGACCGTGGCGGTGACTGGCGCATTCATCATTGGCCAATGGCCAGAAGGCGCCATGGTGATGGCGCTGTATGCGATTGCAGAAGCCATCGAGGCACGAGCGGTCGATAGAGCCCGAAACTCAATCAAAACCCTGCTGGCGATGGCGCCAGAAGAAGCATCGGTGAAAGATGCAGCCGGTCAATGGCGTGCCGTGCCCGTCGCCAATGTTGCCGTTGGAACGATTGTGCGTATTCGCCCAGGTGAGCGCGTGCCTATGGATGGGAAAATTATCGTAGGCACGACAAGCATCAACCAAGCACCCGTGACTGGCGAAAGCCTTCCGGTTGAAAAAAAAGAGGGCGATATGGTGTTCGCTGGCACCATCAACGAAAACGGCGCTATAGAGGTAGAAGTTACAGCATTGGCTTCGAACTCAACTCTTGCCCGAATTATTCACGCCGTTGAAGAAGCACAGGGAAGGCGTGCTCCCACACAAGGGTTTGTCGATAAGTTCGCGCAGATTTACACGCCATCGGTATTTGCTATTGCAGTATTTATTGCACTAACGGGGCCGTGGCTGCTCGAGTGGACGTGGTTGCAGGCAATCTACAAAGCACTTGTGCTCTTAGTCATCGCCTGTCCCTGCGCATTGGTGATTTCCACGCCTGTGACTATAGTCAGTGGTCTCGCAACAGCCGCTAGGCGCGGCATTTTGATTAAGGGCGGTATTCATCTCGAGAACACACGCAAATTGAAAGTCATCGCACTCGATAAAACGGGCACGATCACCGAAGGAAAACCAAAATTAGTACATTGGGAAGCTTTGGAGGTCAACTCTATGGACGCTGCCCGGGTGAAGGTCGTTGCAGCGTCGTTGTCAGGGCAGTCAGATCATCCGGTTTCGAGAGCCATCGCCGGCGGTCTTGTAGCGGAAACGTCAACCGTCTCAGAATTCAAAGCACTTGCTGGTCGCGGTGTACAAGCGAAGATAGACGGCGTGAATTACGTCCTAGGAAACCACCGTTTGATTGAGGAGCGCGGGCAGTGTTCGACCGCGCTCGAAGCTGAGCTTAAAAAACACGAAAGCCAAGGTCGCACAGTTACGCTGCTTGCGTCGTCGGCTCAGGCGCTTGGGTTCTTTGCAGTTGCCGACACCATCAAAGATTCGTCACGCGAAGCCGTGGCCTCGCTTCGCACGCTCGGGGTTATGCCAGTCATGTTGACGGGAGACAATCAACTGACAGCGACTGCCATTGCTTCTGTTGCCAACATCAGCGAGGCACGAGGTAATTTATTGCCGCAAGACAAGCTCGACGCTATCAAGTCGTTCCAGAAACGTCACGGGATGACCGCGATGGTTGGAGACGGTATCAATGATGCTCCTGCTCTGGCGCAAGCAGATCTTGGCATTGCCATGGGTGGTGCTGGAACTGACACCGCAATGGAGGCAGCGGATATTGTTATTATGAATGATGACTTGCGTCGCATTCCAGAGGTAATACGGCTGTCGCAACGCACCCATGCCATTCTCTGGCAAAATATTTCCCTCGCTCTTGGCATCAAGTTTGTGTTTCTGGTGTTAGCTGTGTTTGGCAGCGCGTCAATGTGGATGGCCGTTTTCGCAGACATGGGTGCAAGTTTACTGGTGGTTGCCAATGGTCTAAGGTTATTGCGAGTCGTTGTTTGAGCCTTTACGCGACCCGGAACCGCTATCGTAGCAAACACACGTGCATGGTAGTGAGAAGTGGACCCTATAAACTTGACGGCTAGTTAAGGTAGTGACCTGGCGTCCCGGGGAAGCCCAGGGAGCCAGATATGAAGAAGTTTCGACAGAAACACAGTTCCACATTTCAAGCGTACCCGTCGGGCAAATGACGTCTGGTGGCGCGAGGCCCAATTGGGGGCCAAGGTCGGGGATACAAAGTCCTCGACGAGCAAATCATCAGTACTCGCAATCTTAAAATCGTCAGGCCCCCACGGGGTTCAGATCCGACGTAGTTTACCACTGCGACAAGACGCCATCTTGCGAGTAAATTTAGATACTCCGTGGATCTTCCAACTCGGCGCCTTCAAATTCGCCAGCCAACAAGATCTCATTGCCCAACGATGTCATGCCGTCGTTGGATCACAATACGACCCGGCCTACTACCGGACTTGTGTAGGATCATTAGGGCGGGACAGGTGCGCCCTTGCCGTGCGGTTGGCGACAGGTTCATCGGCTTATCCATCAGATTACGTTTAGCGTGGTGCGCTCAGCGGCAAGCCAATTGGAGGCCAAATCGATGGTCTTTCACCTCTACCAACGTGCGCTTCAAAGACGACTAGACATTTGCAGCGAGGGCGATCGATTTGTTACTGGCCGAGGCGGTCCTCGTTCCCACGGCATGGGGCAGGTAGAAGTCGGTACCAGTTCCGGGTTCCCGCTTAAGACCGAGCGCGGCCGAAATTTTTCTGGTGAAAATGGATCACGGTCAGCCAGCGTCAATAACGACAGGACCAGCCGCTGGACGTCATGCGGTCACGGTTGGCAACGAAATGGCTGGAGATCGTCGGCAACTCAGCGGTGGCGGTGAAATGGACCAACTTCTGGCATGCACCACTTGTTTTGCCGCGTGCCGTCGCAGCCGAGCCCCATGGTCTCGCGATGGGCGCGGGGGCCGTAAATACAGAGGGCCTGTTGCACCAGACACTGCGTACCCGGGCAAGGGGCGGCAAAGTCGCGAAGGTCGAGCTGCCGGGCGTGTCGCCGCAGCCAAGCCTCGCGCACCCACTTGAGATACGTCGGCAAGGCGATGCCGGTTAGGGTGCATTGAGGTGCGGCAGTTGGGGACCGAGAGCGGCGAAATCCCAAGCTGAGGCAAGTTTTTCGGGAATCTGATGAAAGAGCTGTCACACTTCCTGATTAAGCGGCCTAGACAAATGAGAGGACACGGATGAACCTGAAGCCTTCATTTCCGCACATAGGGCTGTTCGCGGCCTGACGGACAAAAATAATTGCCCATGTCAGCTGGCAACCAAGAACTGGATGATCTGATGGCGCAACTTGCGTCTGGAGATCGCACGTCTTTTGGGCGCGTATTCGAGCTCCTCTGGGGACCTGTTTTGAAGTTTTGCGAAGGAGTACTTAAGAACAATGCTGACGCGGCAGATGCCGCCCAAGAGGCCATGTGCAAAATTCTTGACCGCGCCCCCGACTACGACAAAGCCCGCCCGGCCATGCCATGGGCACTCGCCATTGCTGGCTGGGAATGTCGAACTATTTTACGCAAACATACCCGACGTCGAGAAAGCGCTGAAGCTGTTGACGTCATTGCCAGCGATAATCCGCAAGCGCAATTGATTGCCACCACGTTGACGGCGGCGGCGACCACCGCACTGGGTACGCTGTCAGCCTCTGACCAAGAAGTGCTCATCGCAACCTACTGGGACGAGGCTGCTTCTGTGTCAGGGGCGACGTTGCGCAAACGGCGTGAGCGGGCGCTCGATCGACTGCGAAAATCATTCAGGAGGCTTTATGGGCTCGATTGAAATTGCACAGCTTCAAAAACGGGTTCGGTTGACGTACGAGTTTTCCCGTTTGCGTCGAGCCGCACTCGGTATGGTGCCAGTCCTTGGTATTGTAGCGGTCGCAACTCTCTTCACGCATCGACCAGCCTCAGCAATGGCGTTCGGCGCCGCGGCATTCCTTGCAGGATTGACCATGCTTTGGTTCGGCCGTGAGCCTCAGAAGGCCGTTCTGCCAGGAATTGTCGCGGGCATTGTTCCGCTGGTTTTCGCGCTTAGTGCAAACTATGTACATTCGTGTGGCATGCATGGCTGTAGTACGTGGTGTGTGCCGGCCTGCGCCTTGGGCGGCGTTGTTTCAGGTTTGGTGGTAGCCGGTATGGGCAATCAGCGTCGTGCAGGACCTATGTTTTGGGTTTCGGCGTCTAGCCTCGCTTTGTTAATTGGCGCCATGGGATGCTCGTGTGTTGGCTACACAGGCCTGGGAGGGCTCGCTTTGGGCTTTGTATCGGGCACGGTACCTGGACTTTTACGGCGGATCTCGCCTATCGAGAATTCGTGAAGACTTTTTGAGGTTCTTCCCGAAATCGAGTTCCTGTACGCACCAGCCGATTCCGGCGCCGTCCGGTACAACGCCACGCCTTGGCCTGCAAAACCACCGCCGCTGGGCGGCGCTGCCCATTCACTTTTTAGCAAAAACGCCAATTAGGCTGTCACGCCCTGGCGCCCCGTGGCCTATTTAGGCATTCCACGACCTCGCGGATTTTCAAGGAGCCCATGCAACGTTTTTCTCACCCCCTCGCCGTCGTTCTCACCCTAGCTGCGGCCAGTTGTTCCAGCCACATGGCCGACGCTGGCGGTGGAATCTTCGAATCGATTCCAAGCCCCGCCATTTTGATAGCCAATGGTGGCAATAGCACCATATCGATCATCGACCCTGCGACGTTGCAGGTAGTTGAGTCCTTGCCGGTGATGAGCGACATGAACCCCCACCATGTTGGTGTGTCACCAGATAAGTCCCGCGTACTCATCACGGCTTTGAGCGGAGATCTTTCAGGCGGCCACGGTGGAACGGGTGGTCATGGCGGTGGCGCTGAAAGTACCATCGTGTACCAACTCAGCCTTGATTCTCGCGAAATCACGGATGTGATTTCTATCGATGCAACGGCGCACAACGCGGCGTTTTCGAGCGACGGCAATACCATCGTGCTGGGCATGATGGAACACGGCATGATTGTGGGTTTTGACGCAACGACATTTTCACAAGTCTTTGAGGCCATGGGATTTGAAATGCCCCTTGAAGTAACGCCAACGTCCACCGGTACGGTGCTCGTCGCAGAGTCAGGTGCGGGCCGCATTGCACTGTTTGACCTTGCGTCGAAAGCAACCACGGCGACGTTTGATGTTGGCACAACCCCCGTGGCGGCATGGGCCTCTGGTGGCGGCAACTATTACGTCTCTGTCGAGGGCGGCAAGCAAGTAAAACATCTTGTGGAAGACGCCTCAGTCACTCTCGACTCCCACACAGTTGATCCGGAAGGAGTCCCCGGGCAAGCCGTACTCACACCCAACGCGCAAGAGCTCTGGGTAGCAGTGGAAGATCGAAACGTCGTTGCGTACTTTCATCCCGACACCCACGCCAAGCTGGGCGAATTTTCCGCTGGGATTAAGCCACATGGAATTGTTTTTGAGCCAAGTGGTGAAAGAGCTTTTGTCACCGATGAAGAAGGAGGAAACGTACTGGTGGTCGACGTGGCCACACATACCGTCAGCTCCGAAATTGCTCTCGGCGGAAAACCCAATGGCATTGCCTGGTTGACTCGATGAGTTGCTCCAAATGTGAGTCGAGAAATACCCATCGAAGATCGCGGATAATTGCGGTGGTATTCATCGCCGTGATTTCCACCGTTGTGATTGTGCAGTACTTCAATTAGTGGGCAGCAGCCAACACGTGTCAGGTTGCCGCGCGGAAACGGCTATTCGCCTTGCAACGCCTGAAATAGCTCAAAGGCCATCCATGAACGTTCTCATACTAATACTTTGTTCTGTTGCCGTAAATGGCCTTACCGCGTGCGAGGCCAAGACGCCAAAATCAATACCCGAACAAGAAATTGCACCGCCGCTTGCCGAGGCGCCTGGCAAAGCGGACCCATCCCAACATGGTCACTCGACCCAAATTGCTTCCGACGCTGCACCAACTCCAAGAGCGGAACCAGAGCCCTCTGCGGAACTCACAGCTTTTACGAAGGCCCAGCCGGTGTTCAAGAAATATTGCGCAAAATGCCATGCGGCATCTACAGGAAAACGCGCTGCCCTGAAACACTTTGTGATGGATGCGAATTCGTTTAGCGGGCCGCACGCTTCGTCGATGCCAGCGACGATTCGCAAAGTGATGGGCCAAAGCGGCAAGCGTGCCACCATGCCAAAAGACAACCCGGGCAGGGTTTCCGGGAATGAACTCAAACTCATATTAGAATGGGCCGATGCAGCAGAACGGGCGGCCTCAACCCAACAGAAGCCGACAGATAGCCATGACGGGCACGAACATCAACACTGATAAGGGCAGTTCCATGAGTTACATTCCAGCACTGCGTTTTAACTGGCTGACTCGTTTTTACGATCCGCTGATTCGCGCCACATTAAAAGAAGACCGTTTTCGCGGACTTCTTCTCGAGCAGGCAGCCGTTCAGCCAACCTACAAGGTTCTCGATGTTGGTTGCGGTACCGGAACGTTAGCACTTATGATCAAACAGCGAGTGCCTTCGGCCGAGGTGTTTGGTGTCGACGGCGACCCAGGTGTGCTCAAGATCGCAGAGGAAAAGTTTCGTGTTGCCGGCGTTTCTGTCAATGTCTATCAAGGCCGCGCTTCGGAAGCGCCATTTCAGGCACAGTTTTTCGATCGCGTGGTTTCAACGCTCGTGTTTCATCACCTCAGCACTGACGAGAAGTTAAAAACGTTACAGCAGGTTAAGAAGTGGCTGAAGCCTCAAGGCGAGCTGCACATTGCCGACTGGGGCAAGGCCCAAAATCCGCTGATGCGGGCGGCATTCCTTCCTGTTCAAATGCTGGACGGGTTCAAAACCACGTCCGACAACGTCAAAGGTAAGCTTCCGGAACTCATGCGTGCAGCAGGTTTCGTCGAAGTAATCGAGACCCATCATGAAATGACTGTCTTTGGCACGCTGAGCCTTTATCGGGGAACAAATGCACCATTGTCGTAGCCATGCCCGTCACGCTTACGCCCGCCGCGCCTACAACTGCGTGGCCGTCGTCGTTCGACAGTTTACAATGGTCGTGGTTCTGGCGACCCTTCCAACAGTGGCGTTTGGCCAAGCCTCGCCTTATCGACTGCCTTCCGATGGCACGCTTGACTCGCTGATTGCTGAGGCATTGGCGGCCCGAGCGGAGCTTGGCGCTTCAGAAGCCGACATCCGTGCTGAGGAAGCACAGGTACCGCAGGCTGGTGCATTTCCTGACCCAACCCTGCAACTGGGAATCCAGAATGACGGCTTCTCCAGCATTCAAATTGGTACCATGGAGACGAGCTTCCTTTCCATCATGGCGTCGCAGACGTTCCCTTGGCCCGGGAAGCGCCAGCTTCGTTCTGACATTGCCTCGCTGGAGGTAAAGAGCGCCGAGCGTGCCAACGACAAGCTGCGTTTGGCGATTGAGGCATCCGTTCGCCAGTTGTACGTGAGTCTTTTGCTGGTGCGCGATCAGCTCTTGTTGCTGGAAAAGCTCACTACGCTATGGGGGAAGTCGGCCGAGACAGCGAGGACTGTCTACGAGGCGGGAAGCGGCGCTCAATCTGACATCTTGCGTGCACAACTGGAACTTAGTCGCATGAAGCAACGGAAAATTGCGCTGGCTGCGCAAGAGACCACCATCGTTCAGAACCTCAACCGTCTGCGCGGCAGGCCACTTGCCGATGCGATTGCAACCACCGCGACGCTCTCGAGCTTGGGCCTGCCCCCGCTGTACGATAAAAAAGACGCGCTCGCCGATGCGACCCGAAAAAGCCCAGATATTGCGGCGACGCAGATTGAATATGACAGAGCGCAAAAGGCCAAAGCGTTGGCAAAAAAGGGCAGTTTGCCTGATGTGACCATCAGCGCGGGAGTTATGCCTCGCGGAGACTTGCCTCCCATGTGGCTGTTGACTGTTTCGGCGCCCATTCCAATTTTTGCCGGTCGTAAGCAAGCGCAGGCAGTCAAAGAGAGCCAAGCACGGGCGGAGGCCGCGCAGGCGACGCAGTTGGCCATAGAGCAGCAGTTGGCACTTCGCATTGCAGAACGTCACACCGCACTACAAGCGCTTTTGGCGAGCATTGATCTCTACGACAAGGGCCTCCTCGTGCAATCGCGGGCCACAGCAGAAAGTACATTGTCACAGTACCGCGTAGGCAAAGCGAGCTTTGCTTCGGTATTGGATGCCAATGCCGGGGTTCTCGCGGACGAAGCGGCGTATTTGGCCATGGTTGCTGAAGCGCATCGATTACTGATTGCTGCCAATGAAGTCTCACTGGCTCCAATGGCCGTCTCGTCCGGTGTCGGCCCGGGTGCCGCGATGCCGACCTCAGGCGTCGCTTCTGGAGCAGCGACGGTTCGCCCCGGTGAGCAGTCAGGGGGGACGCAAGCGACTCCCATGACGGGAGGTATGTGATGGAGACCCCGCAAGTTGCACCTCGTAGGAAACGTTTTGGCTGGATAGCCGTCATTCTTGCCGTGGCTTTGGGAGCTGGTATTTATGGCGTTGCTGTTCAAGTTGCGTCGAAATCATCGTCGCCAGAAATGAGTAGCAAAAAGCATAAGTTCCACTGCCCGATGCACCCAAACATCGTCATGGACTACGCCGGCAATTGCCCCATTTGCGGCATGAAGCTTGTTCCCATGGATGATCCAGGAACTGACGCTTCGCCACTAAACCGCTCTCCTGAAATGATTTCTGGCACAAGTCAGGTTCCAGACATGGCAACCGTGGACATCGATCCAGCGAAGCAGCAGTTGATTGGCCTCACCACGGCGGAAGTGACCCAACGAACGATTGGCGGCGTACTGCGAACCGTAGGTCGTGTTGCCGTCGATGAAACACGCGTTCGTCACGTCAACATGAAGAATGGTGGATTTGTCGAAAAAATATTTGTCGACTTTGTCGGAAAGCGCGTACGAAAAGGCGACCCACTTTTCACGCTGTTTAGCCCCGAGCTCCTTGCAGCGCAGGAGGAATACCTGCTGGCCAAGCGCACGCAGGACTCGATGAAAGAAACGCCGGGCGCAAACGAGCCAACGCTGCTCGCCGCCGCAAAAAGACGTCTTGCGCTGTGGGACGTCTCAGAAAAGGAGATGCGTCGACTCGACGAAACGGGAACGCCTGCGAAGACGATTACCTTTTACTCCCCAGCGTCCGGCGTTATTACCAAGAAAGACGTTGTCGACGGCATGAAACTTGAGGCTGGAGCGATGCCTTATGAGATCGTCGACTTGTCCAACGTTTGGGTCTTGGCCGACATCTATGAAACCGAGCTGAGGTTTGTCAAAAATGGGACATCCGCCGCGCTCACCATCAGGGCGTTCCCTGGCCGCACCTTTACGGGGAACGTTGTATTCGTAGACCCTTTTCTCAGTCCGCAAAGCCGCACTGTCAAAGTTCGTCTCAACTTTCCCAACCCCGATGGCGATTTGCGGCCCGAGATGTTCGGTGAAGTGGTGCTTCAGCTCGGAGGCAAAGAAGCCCTTACCGTTCCCGTTGACGCCGTAATCGATTCCGGCACCGCCAAGGTCGTATTTGTTTCGCTAGGCGATGGAAAGTTTGCTCCACGCGAGATTGAGACTGGGCAAAATGACGGCAGCTTCGTAGAAGTCATCAAGGGACTGAAGATCGGAGAACGCGTGGTGACGCGCGCTAACTTTTTGCTGGATTCAGAGTCGCGGCTTCGATCATCGCTCAATGAAGCGGGAGGTGGCCAGAAACAAAGTGCCCGTGTCCTTCCGCCCAGTGGCACGGATACCCCGCCGAAAACAGACGAGCCGACGCCTGCCCCAGAGCATGAAGGGCACGGCAGATGATACGGCGCATCATTCAATTTTCGGCCGAGAATCGCTTCCTCGTTATCTCCGCGACCATCATTGCGCTGGCATTTTCTTGGTGGGCCATGCGGACCATCCCCATGGACGCCTTGCCTGACCTTTCCGACACCCAAGTCATCATCTACTCAAAATGGGACAGAAGCCCGGACATCATCGAGGATCAGGTGACATACCCGATCACGACCGCATTACTCGGTGCACCCAACGTTAAGGCGATTCGTGGATTCTCCGACTTCGGATTCAGTTACGTCTACGTCATCTTCGAAGACGGAACCGACGTCTATTGGGCCCGCACGCGCGTCCTGGAGTCCTTATCAAAAATTACATCGCAGCTCCCGGCAGGCGTGAAGACTGAACTCGGGCCCGATGCTTCAAGTGTTGGCTGGGTGTTCCAGTACGCGCTCGTCGATAAAACCGGCAAACATGCCACCGACGAATTGCGATCTTATCAAGATTGGTTTCTGCGCTACGCCGTTCAAAGTGTTCCTGGCGTGTCTGAGGTGGCTACGGTTGGCGGTCACGTTCGTCAATATCAAGTCACCGTAAACCCCAATGCGCTCGCGGCCTACAGGATGCCGCTTGACACCGTCATCAATGCCATCCGCACAGGCAACAACGACGTCGGCGGTCGCCTCGTTGAAATGTCTGGGCGCGAATACATGGTGCGCGGTCGCGGGTATGTCAAAAATATTGGCGATATCGAACAAATCGTGCTGAGAAGTGAAGGAGGCACTCCCGTTCTGGTCAAGGACGTTGCGCAAGTAGCACTCGGGCCGGAGATGCGCCGAGGCGTGGCCGACCTGAATGGCCTTGGAGATGCGGTAGGGGGCATCGTTGTTATGCGCCAAGGTGAAAACGCCTTGAATGTCATCAGTCGCGTGAAGAAAAAGCTGGAGGAACTCAAGCCATCGTTGCCGGCGGGTGTCGAGATCGTGACAACCTACGATCGCTCGGTACTTATTGAGAGCGCTATCGAGAACGTATCGCACAAGCTAATTGAAGAGATAATTATTGTCTCCATCATCATTCTGGTTTTTCTATGGCACTTCCCGTCATCGATCGTCCCCATCATCACCATTCCCATTTCCGTGGCTCTCTCGTTTATCCCCATGAAGCTCATGGGGTTCGATGCCAATATCATGTCGCTCGCCGGCATCGCGATTTCCATCGGCATTCTCGTCGATGGCGCCATTATTGAAGTGGAGAACGCCTACAACAAAATCCACCACTGGATAGAGGGCGGCAAAAAAGGTGACTTTTATAAAGTCAGACTCGAAGCGCTGATGGAAGTGGGGCCCGGCGTATTTTTTTCGCTCTTGGTGATTGCCGTTGCATTTTTGCCGGTATTTACGCTCATCGACCAGGAAGGCCGTCTGTTTAAGCCGCTTGCATTTTCAAAAAATCTTGCAATGGCCATCGCTGCCGTGCTGGCGATTACGCTCGACCCTGCGCTGCGCATGCTTTTTGCGCGAATCGATCCTTACACATTTCGGCCACGCTGGCTCGCCAAGCTCGCAACGATGGTTGTGGTGGGCAAGTATCGCTCCGAAGAAAAGCATCCGATCAGCCGGTTGCTTCACTGGCTCTACGAGCGACCCTGCCGTTTCGTCATTCGCCACCCCAAGACGACCATCGCAGTTGCTTTTGCGGCGGTGGCGACCACCATTCCTATCTATTTGCGCCTGGGATCTGAATTCATGCCCCCCTTGCGCGAAGGAACCATTCTCTACATGCCGTCTGCCGTCGAACCTGGGATGTCCGTCGCCGAAGCCCAGAAGGCGTTGCAGCTCCAAGACAAGATTCTCATGACGTTCCCTGAAGTGGAGCGAGTGTTTGGGAAAGCAGGCCGTGCTAACACGTCAACCGACCCCGCCCCGTTTACCATGATGGAGACGACGATTGTTTTGAAGCCCGAATCGCAGTGGCGCACCAAGACACAGTGGTACTCGTCATGGGCTCCGGACTTCTTGCAGTTGATGCTTCGCCCATTCTGGCGAGACAGAATTTCCCAAGAGGAGCTCGAGGAAGACATGAACCGGGCCTTGCAAATCCCCGGTATTTCCAACGCGTGGACCATGCCGATCAAAGGGCGCCTAGACATGCTGTCGACGGGGATTCGCACGCCAGTTGGCATAAAAATCATGGGGGCTGATTTGGCAACCATTGAACGCATCGCCAAGGAAACAGAGAAGGCTGTGTCACAAGTGCCTGGAACGCGCAGTGCTTACGCAGAGCGTGTTGCAGGCGGCTTTTTTCTCGACTTTATTTTGAAGCGGGAGCAATTGGCTCGCTACGGACTCAGCGTGGACGATGCGAACATGATGGTAATGACAGCGGTTGGCGGTGACAATCAGAGCATCACCGTCGAGGGCAGAGAACGCTACGGCATCAATGTGCGCTACGCCAGAGACTACAGAGAAGACATTCAGTCGCTACGCAGAGTGCTGCTCTCTCTCCCCAGTGGCCAGGGACAAATACCAATGGAAGAAATTGCAGACGTCAAGCTGGTTTCTGGCCCAGCGATGATTCGCAACGAAAACGGGCTGCTTGCGGGTTACGTGTACGTTGATTTTGACACGTCAAGATTCGACATTGGAACATTCGTTGAGCGGGCAAAAAAAGCTGTCGCTGCACATGTGAAGACACCTCCAGGCTACGCCATGGTGTGGAGCGGGCAATTTGAGAACATGCTGCGCGTGAGAGAGCGACTGAAAATTATTATTCCGCTGACGTTGGTGCTGGTGTTTGCGCTTTTGTATATGAACACGAAGTCTGTGTTTAAGACGTCACTCGTCATGCTTGCCGTGCCGTTCTCTGCGGTTGGCGCCGTGTGGCTCTTATGGCTATTGGACTACAATATGTCAATTGCGGTCTGGGTGGGCATCATCGCCCTGATGGGCCTGGACGCAGAGACAGGTGTATTTATGCTCCTGTTTTTAGACCTGTCTTACGATGAGTATCAGCAGTCTGGTCGCCTCAGGACACGCGGCGACTTGGTCGAGGCGATCATTCATGGGGCAGTAAAACGGGTCCGCCCAAAAGCAATGACTGTCATGGCTGCCATGCTGGGCCTGTTGCCGATTATGTGGTCCATTGGCACCGGCTCAGACGTCATGAAACGCATTGCGGCCCCAATGGTGGGAGGGCTAGCGACTAGCTTCCTAATGGAACTGCTGGTCTATCCGGCGGTTTACTACCTATGGCGACGCCGTGGCCTACCAGAGGGACCGGTGTCAACGTCCCCCCATTTGGAACAGCCGTATCATCCCGGGCTTATGCCGGCGGAAACTTGATGACACTTACCCAACGAAGAGGAAGCACATGAAAAAGCAAATTCTGATTATTTCCCTATTGTCTATTGCGGGCTGCAAAGGCAAATCAAATGCGCCCGAGCACAAGGCAGAGGCGAGCCAGCCCGCGCCTCCACCCGCTAAAGCTGAAGCAGCCGCAACGACGACCACAGACGGAAGCATTGCTATAACCGTTGATGGCGAGGGGTATCACCCGTCGACAATTAACGCCCCGGCTGGAAAGAAGGCGACGTTGGTGTTTACCCGAACAGCTGACAAATCATGTGGCACCGAGGTGGTGTTTCCATCTCTCAACATCAAAAAAGACTTGCCTCTCAATGAACCAATAACGATTGAAATCGATGTGCCCGCTTCAGGCCAAATTGCCTTCGCGTGTGGCATGGACATGATGAAGGGCAGCATTGTGGCGCAGTGAAAATATTCTGCGGACTCCGGAAGGCGCATGGCATGCGCGCGTTGACTAGTGCATACGCACATTTTGCGGAGGCGTACCTCCCCGCGGGAGCTGCTGTGGCTTAAGGTCTGCTGCGCCCACGTCTGGTTGTGATTGACGGGGGTTCAGTCACCTACGGCTGGCACAGCAAATGCAATCGAAGACCCCGCAGGGGTACTCTGAAGAAAAACAGTAGAAACCAATGAGCACCTTACACATAAGCTTTTTCCTGGGGTTTGCCTTCATTGTATCTCTGTCGACGTCGGGCCGTGCGGAAGCACAGGCGCCCGCGCAAGGGCAATCAGAGGACGCATTGCCGAGTCCACTTCGGCTCGAGGATGTGTTGCAGTTTTCTCGGAGTCACCGCGCGGAGATCACCGCCGCGCGTGCTCGTGCGCGGGCTGTCGCGCAACGCCCCGCGATTGTGTCATCGCTAGAAGACCCAATGATTTCCCCATCAATTGATCACCTACCATTTATGCTCCATGGCGTCGATGCAAGTTTGAGCATTGAGCAACGCTTCCCGCTGTCGGGGATTCGCGGTAGGCGGCGCCGCGCCGCCGAAGCTGAGGCGCAGCAAGCTCTTGCTGAAACCGGTAGGGCGATACTTGATATTGAGCTTGAAGCGGCGACCGCGTTTCTCATGCTTCAGGAGCGTCGTCAGGTTAGAGGCATTCTCGAGGAGCAGCACACCCTCGCACAACAATTTGTCATCGCCGCCAACGCGCGCTACTCGGCCGGAACCGGCCCCCAGGCGGACGTTTTGCGCGCGGAAATCGAAATGGCGCGAGTTGCAGGAACGCGTCGCTCGATCGCTGCCGAAGTAAGGGCTGCAGAAGCTATGTTCAATACCACGCTCGGACGTTCTGTTACCGCCGTCGTTCCAACACTAGACAGCTCGGCCTCCATGACACCACCTCCGACCATGGAAGCGGTACGTAAAGCGGCGCTCGACCAACGGCCCGAACTGCAACGGGGGCGGGCGGAGATCGGACGCGCGCGCGCAGAAGTTTCCGTCATGGAGTCAATGTATTCGCCGATGGCGATGATCCGAACCGGACCGGCTTACACCATGAGCGATGGCGCGGGGTGGATGGTCATGGTCGGGATTAGCATTCCGATATGGCGCGGACGCCTTCGGGCAGGAGTTGCCGAAGCGGAGGCCATGGTCGATATGGCTGAGGCTGACGTGCTCGCCATGCGACGCATGATCGATGGCAATGCGGTTGCGTCGCGCGAGCAAGTCGTCGCATCTCAGGAACGGCTGCTGGCGCTTCGAGACGAAGTCCTGCCTCGCGCGCGGCAGGCCATCGAGCCCTCCCTCGCGGGGTACGCCGCCGGGCAGCTTCCACTCGTCAGCGTCATCGAGGCCGCGCAGACCCTGTGGTCATCGGAGGCCGAGCTGGTGTCGGCGGAATTCAGCCTTGGTCTGGCCTGGGCGAGGCTCCGCAGGGCGACCGGCGATGAGGGACCGCCGCCATGATCAAGTTACTCAAGGAATGGCGATCCGTTGGCGCCGGGGTCGTTTTCACCGCCGTTATCCTTATTGGCGCTCTCCTCATCCAACATTTCCGCCACAGCTGGCCATTTTCGCCACAGCAGAATCGCAGCACCCTCCTCAAAGGAGCGGCGGGACCTGACGCGGGCGACGCGGGCACCAGGCTCGCCGCCAACGCGCGGGCGGAAGTAGACTTCGATCCAGCACGCCTGGAGGTGCTTGGCGTCCGCGCCGAAACCGCGACGTTGGAGAACATCTCAAACTCGGTCCGCGCCATGGCGACGGTGGTCCCCGACGAATCGCGGGTCTCACACGTGCATACCCGCG
Organism: Myxococcales bacterium; assembly: GCA_016716835.1. Lineage (NCBI taxonomy): Bacteria > Pseudomonadati > Myxococcota > Myxococcia > Myxococcales > Myxococcales bacterium. Next base: position 290,871 of record JADJUW010000002.1, read on the forward strand.
TCGCGGGATGGATCGAGCGTCTCTCCATAGACCCCCCGGGACAAGCCGTGCGAGCCGGTCAGCCCCTGGCGGGCATTTTCTCGCAGGAACTCCTCTCCTCTCAAAGCGAATTTCTTGCAGCGCTTCGATCTGCCGCGGCCAACCCCCAGAGCACCCTCCTCGAGGGCGCCCGCGCGCGCCTGAAAGTTTTTGGCATGAGCGACGCGCAGATCAGGTCGCTCGAAAAAAGCGGTCAACCACAGCGCTTGGTGACCGTCGCAGCTCCTCGGCGCGGTGTGGTGCTACATCGCGGCGTGTCCGTGGGGACCGCGGTCGATCCATCGACCGAGATCATGACCATTGCCGATTTGTCCCGTGTTTGGGTCTTCGCGGAGGTGCCCGAGGCGGACGTGCCCCAGATCGCTGTGGGGACGCGCGCGGTGCTGGAGTTCTCCTCATCGGGACTTCCACCCTTCGAGGCGCACGTGGAATTCCTTTACCCGACGCTGACAGAGCGGACTCGGACGTTGCGCGTCCGCTTTGCCATCGACAATCCGAAGGGTTCGCTCCGTCCAGGCATCTACGGCACAGCCGATTTTCAAGTGACCCCTCGTCAAGCGGTCACAGTCGGGCGCGATGCGGTCGTAGACACTGGCATCGCGCAACATGTCTTTGTTGTCGCGAGCTCTGGTCGTTTCGTCCCTCGCACCGTCAAGCTGGGGGCTCGTCTCGAGGACCGAATCGAAATACGAGAAGGGCTCGAGGCCGGAGAAAAAGTTGTTGCCTCCGGCGTGTTTCTCATCGACTCCGAAAGCAGACTGCGCGCCTCCGGCGGAGGCACGGGGGGCCATGCCGGCCATACCGGCATCAGTGGTGCAGCGAAGTCCAGCCCTGCCAAACCAGACGCGTCTGACGCCCACAAAGGGCACGAAACCAACCCATGATCGAGCGCATCATCGAGCTGTCTGCCAAACACCGATGGGTCGTTTTTGGAGCGACAGCACTCATTGTCGCTTGGTCCATATTCGCTATCAAGCGCACGCCTCTCGATGCGCTACCTGACCTCTCCGATCCCCAGGTCATCGTCTTCACGGACTGGATGGGGCGCAGTCCCGACCTTGTCGAAGATCAGGTTACCTACCCGCTCGTTCGGGCGCTGCAGAGCACGCCTCAAGCACGAACAGTTCGTGGCTATTCGATGTTCGGGATGAGTTTCATCTATGTCATCTTCGAGGACGGCACAGATATCTATTGGGCGCGCGCGCGGGTGTTCGAACAGCTTGCTCGCGTTCAACAGATACTCCCACCCGATGTGTCCCCGGTGCTCGGACCGGACGCCACGGGGGTGGGCTGGGTATTTCAGTACGCGCTTGAGGATAGCACCGGACAGCGTGACCTCGCTCAGTTGCGTGAGCTTCAGGACTTTACGATTCGCCCAACGCTTCAGGCAGTCGCGGGTGTCGCCGAAGTCGCCTCGTTCGGTGGCTTTGAGCGTCAGTACCAAATCGTCCTCGACCCGGATCGGCTTGCTTCCTTCGGGCTTTCGCTTGGCGACGTCACCCGCGCGGTGCGGGACGCGAACGCGGAAGTTGGAGCGCGCGTGCTCGAGCTTGCGGGACGCGAGTACGTGCTGCGGGGGCGCGGCTACGTGAAGACGCTCGCGGACCTCGAAGCCAGCGTGGTGACGGTTGGCGCGGGGGGGACACCTGTGCGCCTGCGGGATGTAGCGCGGGTGCAGTTCGGCCCGGAAATCCGTCGAGGTGCTGCCGATCTGAACGGGCTCGGCGAAGTCGTTGGCGGCATCGTCGTGATGCGCATCGGTGCGAACGCGCTAGAGGTCAACGATGCGATTAAGGCCGAGATTGCGCGCCTGAATTTGCCAGAGGGTGTCCGTATCGTTCCGACCTACGACCGATCCGAGCTGATTCGCGGCTCGGTCGCGACACTGACCAGCACCTTGATGCAGCAAGGCATCATCGTCGCCATCATGTGCCTGATCTTCTTGTTTAGCCTTCGCTCGGCGTTCGTCGCAATAGTCGTCATTCCCATTGCGGTTCTGATGACGTTCATTCCTGCCTACTACTTTGGCATGACCATCAACATCATGTCCCTCGCCGGCATCGCAATTGCCGTGGGGGAATTGGAGGATGCCTCAACGACCTTCGTCGAGAACGGCGCTCGCAGACTCTCGATGGCGCAAGCTGGAACGGACCGGCGACGCGTCATCCTCGACGCGCTCAAAGAAGTCGGGCGTCCCACGTTCTTTTCTCTACTGTTGGTGACGGTCAGCTTCATTCCGCTCTTCACTCTGACCGGCCAGGCTGGGCGACTTTTTCGCCCACTCGTGCTCACGCATACATTCGCCACGTTTGCGGCGGCGATACTTGCCGTGACGCTGGTCCCACCCCTCATGATGCTCGTGATGCGCGGCAAATTTCGCCGCGAAAACCAAAACCCTGTCAGCAGGACTCTGACCAAGCTCTATCGCCCGCTCGTCGCCCTTGCCGTCAGAGCGCGCTGGTTCGTAGTCGCCGGTGCGATGCTGTTGGTTGTGGCGACGGTACCCATCGCCATGCGACTGGGCTCGGAGTTTATGCCGCCCCTCAACGAGGGTTCGCTGCTCGTGATGCCGACAACCTTCCCAGGCATCGCGATTGAAGAAGCCCGCCAGGCCCTCACCGCCCAGCATCGCATCATCAAGAGCTTTCCCGAAGTGGCGTCGGTGCATGGCAAGGCAGGTCGAGCCGAGACGGCGACTGACCCAGCTCAGCTCGACATGAACGAGAGCGTCGTGACGTTGCGGCCGAGAGAAGCCTGGCCGAAGCGGTTTACGGCACGCTGGTACAGCGATGGCCCAGAATGGCTCAAGGTGCCGCTCAGGTGGATTTGGAAAGAAGAACGTCCGCGCACGCTCGAGGAGCTCAGCCGCGACATGGATGCGGCGCTCCAAATGCCGGGTTATCAGATGGCCATCGCACCGCCAATTCGGACGCGAATCGACATGCTGACAACCGGTGTGCGCACGCCTGTCGGGATCAAGGTCTTCGGCACTGACCTCGCCGAAATTGAGCGACTCTCCATCGCCCTCGAAGGCATGCTGCGCGACGTACCGGGGACGCGAAGCACGTTTGCAGAGCGGCAAACGGGTCGCGAGTACATTGACGTCGTTCCAGACCGAGAAGCCATTGCCCGCTACGGTCTCAGCGTGCGCGATGTGCTCGACGTCGTGGAAGCAGCCGTTGGCGGCATGCCTGTGTCTACGGTGATAGCAGGTCGTTCAAGGTTTTCCGTCAACCTGCGCTACGCCTCGGACTACCGCGCAGATCCGGAAGCGCTTCGCCGCATTCTTATCCCGACCGCTATTTCAGAGCCTGTGGGTGAAGCCGAGCTCGGCGGCTCAGGCACAGGTTCATCGTCGTCCGGAGCCGGTATGCAGGGTGGCTCGTCGCCCATGCGGGGTGCTGCGGCGACCGCGGGCGGAATGAGTGGGATGGGTGGAAGCGGCACAGTCAATGCCGGCGCTCCGATGGGGTCTGCAGGGGCAGCGAGCACGAGCGCCCCGATGGCCTCGTCCTTTGGTTTTCCCGCCGACCCAAGCGATCGCTGGCGCCAGTCAGGCTCCTCGGTTCCCCTCGGCGCAATCGCGGACGTACGCGTCGTCACAGGCCCGCCCATGATCAAGGACGAGAACGGCGTCCTCGTTGGTTATGTCTTCGCGGACATCGATGCATCGAAACGGGATCTCGGTGGATGGGTCAATGATGCCAAGCAGCTCGTGGGCCGCGAGCTGTCGCTTCCGCCCGGCTATAGGATCCAGTGGACAGGCCAGTACGAGTTTATGGAGGAGATGCAATCGCGAATGGCGTGGGTGGTGCCGCTCACTTTGCTGTTGGTCATCTTTCTCCTTCGCATGGGTATGCGTGGCTGGTCGCAGACGGGTCTTGTCCTCACGAGCTTGCCCTTTGCGTTGATAGGCAGCGTCTGGCTGCTTTTTTTTCAGGATTACAACGTCTCGACCGCCGTGTGGGTGGGCCTCATCGCCGTCATAGGAACCGCGTCCGAGACCGGAATTCTGATGGTCACATTTCTCGATCAAGCGATGGCACTTCGCCAGCAGTCGAAAAGCACCCTTACCGCGAATGACGTGAATGAAGCCGTCGTGGACGGGGCTTCGTCCCGTGTTCGCCCCATCGTTATGTCGGTGGCCAGCACAGTTCTTGGTCTGCTTCCCTTACTTTGGGAGGCGGGGCCAGGCGCTGACGTTTCTGCCCGAATTGCAGCGCCCGTGGTGGGTGGCCTGGTCTCGTGCCTATTGCTCACGCTGTTCGTGCTGCCGGCAGGCTACGCGATCTGGCGCCGCCGACAGATTCGAACCGGACACATCATGCCAATTAAGGCAGAAGAAGAAGGATCAGTATGAACGAACCAACGCTCACATTTCTTGGAGGTGCGGGGACCGTTACGGGCTCCAAATATCTCATTGAAGCGAACGGAGGCCGCTTGTTGCTCGATTGCGGCTTGTTCCAAGGTCTCAAGGCACTGCGCGAGCGCAATCGCAGCGCGCAGCCCTTCGAGGCAAAGTCCGTCGACTGCGTCGTCTTGAGCCACGGGCACCTGGATCATTCAGGCTACCTGCCTCTCTTGGTCAAGAATGGGTTTCGAGGACCCATCTACTGCACAGCCGGCACGCGAGATTTGCTTGAGGTGCTCCTGCTCGACTCAGCACACTTGCAGGAGGAGGACGCAGCTCGTGCGAACCGCTATGGCTACTCAAAGCACAAGCCAGCACTGCCGCTGTATACGGAGGAAGATGCGCGCAAGGCATTAGAGCTCATTAAGACCAACGGGTACGGAGCGGCATTTGCCATAGGCACACTGGGACACGCACTCTTCCGAAGAGCGGGGCATATTCTCGGCTCTGCCACCGTCGAGCTCCAGCTCGCGTCGGCCGACCCATGTCGACTTGTCTTCTCCGGTGACCTGGGCAGGTGGAACCGCCCAATCATTCGAGACCCTGAGTTCGTACCGGAAGGTGACGTATTGCTCGTTGAGTCCACCTATGGAAATCGATTTCATGCGACGAACAGCGAGGAGACCCTCGTGCGGGTCCTCACGGAGACAGCAGAGCGCGGCGGCGCAGTGATTGTACCGTCCTTCGCGATTGGTAGACCCCAGGAGCTACTCTGGACAATTCGCAAGCTCGAGGATGAGGGGCGATTGCCCGCCTTGTCGGTCTACCTCGACAGCCCCATGGCGATCACGGCGACCGACATCTATTGCCGGCATCCCGAAGAGCATGACATCGACATGAAACTGCTTATGGATGAGCAGCGTTGTCCGCTTTGCTGTCGGCAATACCATTTGGTCCGGACGGCGGAGGAATCGAAGGCTCTCAACAAGAAGAGCGGGCCGATGGTAATTATCGCCGGCAGTGGCATGGCGACAGGTGGACGGGTTTTGCATCACCTTAAACAACGACTAACCGACGAGCGAAATACCGTGCTTTTGGTGGGGTTCCAGGCTGCGGGAACGAGGGGACGGGCGCTACAGGAGGGTGCAAAGTGGGTTCGGATTCACGGTGGAGATATCGCGGTCCGAGCGCACGTCGAGACGGTCGACGGGCTTTCCGCTCATGCAGACCAAGGCGAACTACTGCGGTGGATGCGTGGTTTCACCAAGCCACCAAAGCAGACCTACGTTGTTCATGGCGAACCGAACGCTTCACAGGCGCTCGCATTCGAGATTCGCAAGCAGCTCGGTTGCAACGTCGAGGTGGCTGAGGATGGCAAGACCGTGGCGCTCACTGTAGCGAAGGCGAGGATTGGGGCTGAACGATAATGGAAATGGTCCCGCGACGAGCTGATCCGGATAGCAGCCAAAACGCTCCACTTGGCTTGACAAGCGTCGAGGCCGCACGCCGTCTTGCTGAGCACGGGCGAAACGAGATCGCACGGGAACGAGCAACCTCGCCGTGGGTTCTCCTTGCACGGCAGTTCAAGAGTCCGGTCATCTGGCTGCTGCTCGGGGCCTGTATCGTATCCGGTGCTCTTGGCGAGCTCGCCGATGCCATCGCGATCGGGACGATCGTGGTCCTTAACGCGCTGGTGGGCTTCTTCCAAGAATACCGGGCAGAACGCGCGGTCCTCGCGCTGCGCTCGATGACGGCTCCTCGAGCACGCATCCTGCGCGATGGACGAGTGGCGGACATCCCCGCCGCGGATGTGGTTCCCGGAGATTGGCTGCTACTCGAAGCCGGTGACGTTGTCGCCGCCGACGCTCGATTGGTCGAGGCGAACCGCCTTTCGACGAACGAGGCACCTCTCACAGGAGAGAGCGCTCCGGTCGAAAAATCCATCGTTCCTGTAGCGGACGAAGCGCCTATCGCCGAGCGCCACGACGCCGTATTCATGGGCACGGCCGTGGCAAACGGCACCGGCAAGGCAGAAGTCGTCGCTACCGGCATGCGCACCGAACTCGGGAAAATCGCGCACCTTCTGGCCACTGCGGAGGAAGTCTCTACGCCTCTTCAGTTACGGCTCGCTCGCGTAAGTCGGCTCCTCCTCTACATCTGCGGCGGCATCGTCGTCGTCGTGGCTGCCGCGGGTATCCTACGCGGCGTAGCGCTATTTGATGTGTCCCTCGCCGCCGTCTCGCTGGCCGTCGCCGGTGTTCCCGAAAGTTTGCCGGCAATCGTCACCATAGCGCTGGCGATTGGCGTAAAGCGTATGGCCTCACGACATGTTCTTGTCCGGAGGCTTCACTCTGTCGAGACCCTCGGATGCGCCACTGTCATCTGCACGGACAAGACCGGCACTTTGACGACCGGGGTCATGGGCGTGCGGGAGCTCTGGGGCACCGACCACAAATTTCTTCTCGATGCGGCGGCGGCTTGTTGCGATGCTGAACTTGCGCACGACGAACGCACCGGCATAGGCGATCCGACAGAAGTTGCCATTCTCGTAGCCGCGGGAAAGCAAGAGATTCGACGCGCCGATATTGAGCGCGACCGGCCTCGTGTCACCGTCATGCCCTTCGACACCGAACGTAGGCGGATGTCGATTCTTCGGAGAGATGGAAAACTGTATCTCAAGGGAGCCGTTGAGGTGGTTTTCGGGTTCTGCACCTCAGGCACGGAAGGAGCGATGCAAGCCAATGATGAACTGACTGCGCGTGGACTGCGGGTCCTCGCTGTTGCGGTTGGTGAGGGCGCGGAAGAAAAAAACCTGCGCTTCATCGGCCTGATTGGAATCGCCGATCCTCCACGAGCGGAGGCCATTTTAGCGGTCGCAGCCGCGCGCGAAGCGGGCATCAAGACGGTGATGATTACCGGCGACCATCCAGCGACGGCGCTCGCCATCGCACGGGAACTTGGCATCGTCCGAGAAGGAGACAACCCCGAAGAACTCGTCCACGCGCGAGCCTCACCAGAAGACAAACTGAAGATCGTCAAGTCATGGAAGACGCAAGGCGCGGTGGTCGCGATGACGGGCGACGGCGTCAACGACGCACCGGCGTTGCGCGAGGCGCACATCGGCATCGCCATGGGCAAGACCGGGACGGAGGTCACGCGCGAAGCCTCTGACATGGTGCTCACCGACGACAACTTTGCCAGCATCGTCGCCGCGGTCCAAGAGGGGCGTGGCATCTTCGATAACATCCGAAAGACCATTGTCTACCTGCTCGCGGGCAACACTGCCGAGCTCGCCGTGATGCTCGCGGCGGCAATCGTGGGGCTCCCGTTGCCGCTACTTCCACTTCATCTTTTGTGGATCAACCTCGTCACCGACGGTCTACCAGCGCTTGCCCTCGTGACGGACCCAACGGATCGGGACGTGCTCAAGCGACCGCCCAGGCAGCCGGACGAGCCGATGCTGGGTCGCCCTGAGTGGACCAACGTCATCGTAACGGGCCTGCTTCAGGCGACAGCGACGCTGGCCGTGTTTGCGTGGGCGCTTCAAAATAGGGACCTCATCCAGGCCCGCAGTTTGGCCTTCTCGGTGTTGGTGTTCGGGGAGTTGTTTCGTGCGTTTGCGGCACGGAGCACGACGCGGGTGTTCTGGGAGGTCGGTGCTTTCACGAACGTACGCTTGCTCGGTGTGGTCGTGTTATCTGTCCTGGTTCAGCTGGGCATTCACCATTTCCCCGCAACCCAGGCGCTGTTCCAAATCGGGGAACTGTCGCTTGACGACTGCGTACTCGGCCTACTCGTGGGGCTTTGCCCGGTGTCTGTGATTGAGCTATCGAAACTTGTTCGTCGCGCAATTCAACCGCGACCCAATTTGAGGAGAGCAACATGATTGAATGCCAATGCCAAGAGCCCCACGAACACCGACGAATCGTGCTAACCGGAGGGCCGGGTGCAGGAAAGACGGCGGTCTTGGAGTTGGTACGTCAGTACTTCTGCAAGCACGTCGACGTGCTGCCCGAGGCCGCGAGCATTCTGTTTGGCGGTGGATTTAGACGAGGCACCACGATCGCCGGCCGAGCCGCCTCGCAACGCGCCATTTTTCACGTACAGCGAGAGCTTGAGACGACGGCCGACGTTGAGGGTGACGCGGCGATTATTCTCTGCGATCGAGGAACCATCGATGGTTTCGCCTACTGGCCTGGGCCAGAGGACTTCTGGAGCTCGCTTGGGACGACGCGAGAACGAGAGTTCCAACGCTACAGTGCTGTGATTCACCTGCGCACGCCGCTAGCAGTGGGCGGCTACAATCACCGTAATCCGGTAAGGATCGAATCGGCCGCCGAGGCCGCGCTGGTCGACGAACGGCTCGCACAGGCGTGGGAAGGACATCCTCGACGCTTCGTTGTCGAGAGCACGGCCGACTTCCTGGATAAGGCGAAGCGGACCATCGAGGTCCTGCGAGGCGAAATGCCAGAATGCTGTCGGCAACATCTAGTGCCTACGGTGGATGGCTGAATCTAGGGTAGGACAACGTGGAGTGATCATGAAATGCCCGCCACAAAGAAGCAGATGAGCCCCGTCAGCTCGTGCGCGCAGCGCGCAGACGTAGTGCATTGGCGACGACGGACACGGAGCTAAGACTCATCGCGAGCGCGGCGATCATAGGCGAGAGCAGCCAGCCGGTGGCGGGATACAGCACGCCGGCAGCTAGGGGAATGCCGAGCGCGTTGTAGATAAATGCAAAGCCGAGGTTCTGCTTCATGTTCGCGACGGTGGCCGAGGAGATCACGCGAGCGCGCACGATGCCTCGCAGATCGCCCTTCACGAGCGTGACCTGCGCGCTGTTCATCGCTACGTCGGTACCGGTGCCCATCGCGACGCCCACGTCAGCCTTCGCCAGCGCGGGCGCGTCGTTGATGCCGTCGCCCGCCATCGCAACAATGCGGCCTTCCCCTTGCAGGCGCTCTACCAACGCGAGCTTGTCTGCGGGCTTCACCTCGCCATGCACCTCGTCGATGCCGAGGCGGGCCGCGACCGCGCGTGCAGTTGTCAGCCCATCGCCCGTGGCCATCACGACGCGCAACCCTGAACGTTTCAACGTTGCGATCGCTTCGGGCGTGCTGGCCTTGACGGCGTCCGACACCGCTAGGAGTCCCATCAACCGGCCATCGACTGACAGATGCATCACGCTAGCCCCCTCCTCGCGCAGCGTTTCTGCTTGCGCGCGCAGGCCATCCACATCGATTCCGAGCTGATTCATGAGCGTTGTGTTGCCGAGCGAGAGGTCCTGGCCCGCCACCCGGCCGCGCACGCCGATCCCCGAGCTCGACTCAAATGCCTCGGCCTTGTCGAGCACGAGGCCGCGCTCGCGGGCCGCGCGCACGATGGCGTCCGCAAGTGGATGCTCGCTGCCCTGGTCAAGGCTGGCGGCGAGCCGCAACACCTCATCGGCTGAGCCACCCTCGACCGGCACGGCGCGATTAAACGAGGGCTTGCCTTCCGTGAGCGTGCCCGTCTTGTCGACGATTAGCGTGTCGACGGCGCGAAACCGTTCGATCGCAGCAGCGTCGCGGAAGAGCACGCCTTGGGTAGCCGCCTTGCCGGTCGCGACCATGATCGACATCGGCGTCGCCAACCCAAGCGCACACGGACACGCGATAATGAGCACCGCCACCGCGTTGACCAGGCCATACACCCAGCTCGGTTCGGGACCGATGAGGCCCCAGACTAGGAACGTCGCAAGGGCAATGGCAACCACCACTATCACGAACCAGCCCGCAACTCGGTCGGCCATGCGTTGCATGGGCGCCTTGGAGCGCTGCGCCTGCGCGACCATCTGCACGATCTGCGCAAGCATCGTTTGCGCGCCGACACGCTCGGAGCGCATGACGAGTGCGCCGCTGGTATTGAGCGTGGCGCCGATGAGTTTGTCGCCTGGGCCCTTGCTCACGGGCAGCGGCTCGCCAGTCAGCATGGCCTCGTCGACCGCGCTGCGCCCTTCCAGCACGATGCCGTCGACGGGGACTTGTTCGCCCGGGCGGACGCGCAGCGAATCGCCGACGTGCACATGCGAAAGCGCAACGTCCTGCTCGCTGCCGTCCGCGCTGATGCGGCGCGCGGTCTTCGGCGCCAGCCGGAGCAGCGACTTGATGGCGCCCGAGGTCTGCGAACGCGCCTTTAGCTCCAGCAGCTGTCCGAGCAGCGTCAGCGAGATGATGACGACGGCGGCTTCGAAGTACACCGCGACCCGGCCCATAGCGAAGAACGAGGCAGGAAACACACTTGGCGCGACGGTCGCGACGACGCTATAGACGAATGCCGCTCCGGTCCCGATGGAGATAAGCGTCCACATATTGGGGCTTTTATGCGCAATCGACTGCGCGCCGCGCACAAAGAAAGGCCACCCAGCCCACAGCACCACGGGCGCCGAAAGCGCCAGCTCGATCCAGCTCTGCGTCGCCATGTCGAACCAACCGAGCTGATGCCCGAACATCGCCATTGCGGTGACGATGACCGTCAGCGGTAGGGTCCACCAAAAGCGCCGTTGAAAGTCCGCCAGCTCGGGATTCGCTTCATCATTGATGCTCGGCAGCTCAGCCTCCAGCGCCATGCCGCATTTTGGGCAGGTCCCTGGCTCGTTCCGCCTGATCTCCGGATGCATGGGGCAGACGTAGACCGTTGCGGCGTCGGTGGAGCTCTCGATGGGGCGCGGGGCGAGCGCCGCGGCGGGAGCGACGTACCTAAGTGGCTCGGCGGCAAACTTCGCCCGGCATTTCTCGCTGCAAAAGAAGTAAGCGCGATCTCCGTGCTCGTGCCGATGAGGCGACTGCTCGCTGACGGTCATACCGCACACCAAGTCCTTTGCCGAGGTGGGCGCCGGCTGTTGCGAATCCTGATGAACGTGATGGGATCTTTGGTGGTCGGACATGTTTGTGTGTCAAAAGCTACGCTACAAACGTGTCCGGGTCTCAGCCGTTCCTAACGATCTGGAACCCATCTCCCATTGGCATCCATCCCTTGGAAAATACGCTGTCAGTGGCACGCAAGCCGCGCTGTCGCAGGTGCTGGCAGCCTGTCGGGCCGCGTGCGTGGCGTGCGAGACCGAGTGCGCAAAGCATGGCGCGCACATGAATCACTGCGCGACCTGCGCCGAGTGTTGCCGGCGTTGCGCGGATGCCTGCGCAAAGCTCATCGGCGGCGCTTCGGCGTAACCGTCAAAGATGTTCCGTGGCGATGGTAAACGCGCAAATGGAGGGACAGGGGGCTATCGACTGAAACGGCGCGATATCAATACGTTGGCAGGCAATCACGCGCGGCTACTGGGGTGAGTTTGGCCAAAGGCCGTTAATCGCCCCAATTGGACGTCTTTTTGGTGCTATCTCAACGGCACGGGCGGATGTCGCGACGGCAATGTTGGCTGGCAGCCGCGCTAGGCAGGCGGTGAATTGGGAGAATCAGCGATCTGTTTGCCAAGGAGCCACCGCGAATCACGCGGCAGGCAGGTGTCGACTCGTGGTATAAATCAACGAGGGGGGTGCGACACTAAGTTGAGTGCGGCGACAATTCGAATCCTTGCTCTTAGCGTGCATTTTCTAGGTATACGGGCAGGTATACGAGATATTTATTCTGGTATAAACATAAACTATTTCAATCAGTTACGTGCTTGAGTCGAACCCTCTCCCCGGAGCAAAAGCATGTCCCTCTGATCGCGAACATCAGGGGCATTTTTGTTTAACAAGCGTGAGTGGTCGAAATTCAAATGGTTTTCTCGTGCAGGGTCGATTCCTTACTTGCTGAGCGTCACCATCGCGCGGTCTCCGCTTAACAACTTAGGCCATTTTCTCCACATTTTTGGACTCTCCTGGGGCAGAGAGAAATGGAGAAAGTTGTTAACCAGTTAACAGCACGAGAGTTTAGCGCATGAAAATTCTCGTCGTGGCGGTGTTCTTGAAATCGGTGGCGAACGCTGTCCCATTCGCCACCCCGGGGTGGCAAGAGGTACGGTTGGGCTAATGAGTTGAGACGACTTCAAACGACGCGTTGAGACGTTCGAACATTCTTTGCCACGTGGCGAAGCGGTTAGGCGGCAAGTTTGGATCGCCCACGTAAACTACGCGGAGCGACTATGTTGCTTCTTGAGTTCTATCAGGAGCGCATTGCGGTTTGTCTTCGCCCGCCGAACAAAGTCAGGTGGCGCGGCGGTGTCGGCGTCATAGGTGCCGCTCCACGCAATCATTTCGACTAACAAGGGCATTAAAGCCAGCCCCTTCTCGGTAAGTGAGTAGCGCGTTCGCGCCGAAGCGGTGTGGATGATTTCCTTTTTGATGATGCCGTTGTCTTCAAGTGTTGCCAGACGGTCCGCCAAAATATTGGTCGAAATCGATTCGTCTGACTCAAGAATCTCCCGGTAGCTGGTTTTTTCCTTGAACATCAAGTCCCTGACAATGAGCAACGTCCAAGCGTCGCCGAACACCCCGAGCGCATAGTGAATTGGACAATGTGACGGCCTCCGCTTTCCCATGTCGACAGCTTAGCGACAAGACTTGCAATTCGCAAGTCTTGTGATAGCGTAGCTTGCAATTCACAAGGCTAATGGAGGCCAAATGACAACGCTTGAAAACACGATTCGGATTAAGGCAACCCCTCAGCAAGTGTGGCAAGCGCTTGGTCAACTTGATGCCCTGGAGAAGTATGATTCAGGTGTCAAAAAGTCGACCTTGCTGGATGGCCCGAAAGAAGGAATGGGCGCCACCCGTCAATGCGACCTGACTCCTGGCGGTTGGTTTCGGGAACGCGTGACGGACTGGAAACCCGGAGCCACTCTCGCGTTTGAATTGACGGCCTGCACGCTGCCCGTCAAGGCGCTCCGCCACAGCTACCGATTTGAAGTCGACGGCGCTGAAACCATTGTCACGCAGAAAATGGAGTACCAGCTCAAGTTTGGTCCCTTGGGCGCCTTGATGGACGTGCTGATGGTGCGAATACAATGGAACAGCGGCATCAAGTCGTTTTTCGCTGGGCTTAAGGCACATGTGGAGCAGCAAAAGTCGTGAGTTTTGATGAACGCTTGGCGCTGCGCATCCGTGAGCTTCTCGCAAGCCGCGATGACGTAGTTGAAAAACGCATGTTCGGAGGCCTGTGTTTTATGGTGAATGGCCACATGTGCTGCGGTCTGACGGCCACGGACTTCATGGTGCGTGTTGGACCAGAGCAGTTCGAGTCGGCGCTTTCGGAGGCGCACGCAAGACCAATGGATTTCACCGGTCGCCCGCTCAAGGGCATGGTGTACGTGAGCGCTGGCGGAACCAAGGATAAAGCCGGGCTTCAAAAATGGGTGAATCTCGGCTTACGCTTGGTCGACAGCCTGCCGGACAAGTCATTGAAAATACAAACGAAACCAAAAAAAGTACTCAAAAGACGACTATAGTGTCCAAAGTTTTGGCACTTGGGCGTCATAAGGAGTCGGCCCTGACGGCCTGACAAACACAAGGAGAAACAAATGCCCAAATACCTCTGTCTACAACGAAACCTTTCAGGCGCTTCTGGCGTGAGCGGCGGCGAAAAACCATCCCCTTCACAAATGCAGGCGATGTACGCCAAGTTTAACGAGTGGCGCGAGAAATACCAGACGAACCTCCCCGATATGGGTGGCAAATTGGGCGCAGGAAAATTAGTAACTTCGCAGCCTGCGCCAGATGGACCACTGGTTGAAGTCAAAGAGCTTGTTGGTGGCTACATGATTGTCTCCGCCGCAACCATCGACGAAGCCATCGCGGTCGCGCGTGAATGCCCAGGCCTTGTGCGTCCAGGCTCTGGCGTAGAAGTCATCGAAATTCATACCCCTTGAATTCAGTCGGCCTTGTCGAGCACTTCTTCCGGCACGAGTACGGGCGCATCTGCGCTTTGCTGTCGTGCCGATTTGGCGTGCAGCACATCAATGTGGTCGAAGATGCAGTTCAATCAGCACTACTAACGGCGATTCAGTCATGGGGCGTGGGGTTCGTGCCGGACAACCCGTCGGCGTGGCTGTACCGTGTGGCGCACAATCACTTGGTAAGTCAGCTTCGTAGCCATGTTCGCCAAGATCGTTTGGCCCGTGAACACGCACTTGAAAACGATGTGGCCACGACCGACGCCGCATCCACTAGCGACGCTACCGACGAGCTTCTGCAAATGCTGTTCGTCGCGTGCGACGAGTCGATTCCCATCGAATCACAGCTTGTCTTTGCGCTGAAAACGCTTTGCGGTTTCGACATCAAAGAAATTGCCGACCGACTCTTCATCTCGGAGGCGAACGCATACAAGCGCTTTGGTCGAGCGAAAGAGCATCTTCGCAACAAACCGTCGATGTTTGAGATTGGGGCACCAGAATATCACCGGCGGCTACCAACCGTTCACGCAGTCATCTACCTGCTGTTCACCGAAGGCTACCTGTCGTCTCACCCCGTTGCCGCCATTCGAAAAGAGCTTTGCGACGAGGCCATAAGGCTTGGGACGCTTTTGACGCAGCGACCTGCAGGACAAACCCCAGAGACCTACGCACTGCTGGCGCTCATGACTTTGCATTCATCGCGCGAGAAAGCGCGGCAAGACGCGACCGGTGGCCTGGTGCTTCTGGAGGAACAAAATCGAGCTCTGTGGGACCAAGAAAAGATTGCACTCGGACTTGCCTGGTTGGCGAAATCTGCCGAGGGCGATGTGTTTACTCGCTATCACGCGGAGGCAGGCGTTGCCGCAGAGCATTGCCTCGCTCAATCACTGCAGGAAACCAACTGGGAGCGCGTCGTTGAGTGTTACATGCTACTGGAGCGAATTGCCCCCTCTCCGCTGCCTGCGCTCAATCGAGCGCTCGCGACCGCAGAATGGAAGAGTCCACGACATGGATTGGCTCTTTTGGATGGGCTTGTGCCGCCTACCTGGCTTGAGGGATCTTACGTTTGGTCAGCGACTCTATCCGACTTGCATCGACGTTGCGGGAATAAAGAGCTTGCGTTTAGACATCGCGAACTTGCCCTTCACCTCGCCCCAACAGATGCGGTAAAAAACGCGCTCGGGCGACGCCTGCGGCAGGAGAACGACTACAGCAGCCAGAGCGCTTTTTCTGCAGTCTCCTGAAAGCTATCTCGACCACAGTATGGTTTTCCATATATTCAAGTCGTGAATCGATCGGTCGACACGGTCGATGGCTGGGTCGTTGAGCACATCAACCGCGGTATCTGCCACTGAATCGCTTACAAGCAAACGCCTGCCTCCGGAGATTCCGGCAGTTGAGCGGGTTCGGGTTGTTCAGGGCGGCGAGGGCCCTTGGTCCACTGAATAGCGTATTGGTGTACGCCGGCCTCTGGAGAATCCAGCAGTTGGGTGGGTTGTTCGGGTGCTGCCGGGCGGGCGCGTTCCACACGAGCCAATTCTCCAGATTGTTAATTGTTTCGACCGGTTAACGTAACTCACTTCACGCTAGACTGGCAGCCAGATCCGAGGTACATTTACTAGGTATAACTAATTATACACCTATGTCTAGAACCATCGAGACGAAGCTCGAAGCAACGCAAGCCCTTGTTCGCAAACAAGGTGTGCTGCGTGCTCGCGACCTTTCGTCCCGGGGCATTCCTCGTAGCTACCTTAGACGTCTTCAAGATCAGGGAGCTATCGAAAAGCTCGGCCCAGGACTCTACGCAGATGCGAAATTTGAACCGACAGCGAACCATTCGCTTGTTGAAGCGAGCGTACGTGTTCCGCACGGTGTTATTTGTCTTCTCTCCGCGCTGCGTTTCCACGGCCTAACGACCCAAGCACCTTTTCAAGTGTGGCTCGCGATAGACATTCACGCGTGGAGGCCCAAGCAAAGTAGCCCACCACTGCGCATCGTACACATGGGCGAAGCTGCACTGAAAGCAGGCGTTGAAACGCACAAAATGGAGAACGTTGATGTGCCGGTATTCAGCGCGGCAAAAACAGTGGCCGACTGCTTCAAGTATCGAAACAAGATCGGCCTCGACGTTGCCCTTGAAGCTCTGAAAGAATTTCGCGCATCCAAGAAGTGGAGCCACGACGAGCTCTGGCGTCACGCAAAGCTTTGCCGAGTCGCCAATGTCATGCGCCCATACCTTGAGGCACTCGCATGACAATAGCGAAAAATATCGAAGCGTCCGTTCGGCAGCGGCTGCTCAACTTGTCAAAAGAGAGAGGCGAAGATTTTGGACTTGTACTTTCGCGTTTCGCGATCGAACGCCTTTTGTTTCGGATTGCGACTTCGCCGCACAAGGGCAAGTTCATCCTTAAGGGCGCTACGCTGTTTACGGTTTGGTCTGGAACACCGCATCGAGCGACGAGAGACCTCGACCTGCTGGGCTTCGGTGACAATTCGCCCGATGAGCTGACGCGTACCTTTCGTGGGATTTGCATGGTAGCCACGGTGCAGGACGGCCTGAAGTTTGACGATAAAAGCGTGAGCGCCGCGCCCATCCGCGAAGACAACATCTACGGAGGCATTCGAATCACGCTGGTGGCAAAGCTCGGCACAACACGCATTCCTGTACAGGTCGACGTTGGTTTTGGCGATGACCTTGTGCCGAACCCGTCCGAGGTGACGTTGCCCGCACTGCTGGAGTTCCCGGCACCAGTGCTCCGCGCCTACGCCAAAGAAACCGTCATCGCTGAAAAGTTTCACGCGATGGTCGTCCTCGGCATGAGCAACAGCCGGATGAAGGATTTCTTCGACATTGCTTGGCTCGCGGAGCACTTCGATTTTGACGAGGCGGTGCTGCGGAGCGCCATCGAATCGACGTTCAACAGGCGAAGCACACCTATCCCGGAGACAACGCCGCTGTGTTTGACGGATGAGTTCTTCGCAGATGCTGCCAAGCAGCGGCAATGGCATGCATTCACCAACCGCATTGCCCAGCCATCAGTTTCCTTTGAGGAAGTCGTTCGTCAAATTTCACACTTTCTTGGCGTGTTGTTGTCACCCAAGCAAGCTCGAAAGTGGATAGTTGGCGGACCATGGAGGTCAGAATGAATCTCACAGGCCTGCATTGGGGTGCTGGCGCTTTGTATTGTGCTGGCATGCGGTCATCATCCCCTAAAGTGATGCCACCCAAAGCTGGTAAACGGGGCGCCCGGCCCTAGAGCCCGCGCCTATAGTGCATAGCGACGGCGCCGCAGCGGAGCGGCATCGCCGAGACCAGCTCGAGGCGGCGCGTGCTCGGCAAGCCGCGTTGGTATAGCGTTGGGCCGTGGCCGACGATGCGGGGTTGGATGAGGAACTTGTACTCGTCGATTAGATCTAACCGGTCAAGCTCCACCGCGAGCTTGCCGCTACCGAGTAGCACGCCGGTTGGGGTCGCATCCTTTAGTTGCTGAACTCTTGCGCGCAAGTCGCCGGTGAGATGGTGGCTGTTGGTCCACGGAAAATCTTTTCGCGTCGACGACACCACGTACTTTGGTTTGGTCTCGAGCTTGACCGCCCACTCGCGCAACGCAGGCGGCGCCTCGGTCTCGCCGCGGGCGACGGACGGCCAGTAGCTCTCCATCATCTCGTACGTGACGCGGCCCCACAGCATCGCGCCGCCCTCGTCCATGAGGCGGGTGAAGAAGGCGTGTGTCTCGTCGTTGGCGATCCCCTCTTGGTGGTCGACGCAGCCGTCCAAGGTAACGTTGAGGCTAAAAGTCATGAGTCCCATGCGGCAGGTCTAACACTGCGAGCGATGCAAACGGATCGCGGCGCAGACTTTTCGCTGAGGCGGCTGGGACGGGCGCGTGTAGGGCGCGACCTGCGCCCTGCGTAGTCGTGATAAACATCTGCCTACTATGCGTCGATTGACAATACCCGTCGCGCTACTCATCGTCGGTCTTGGCCTGGGCTGTCGCGGGCCGACGCCGAAGCTGGCCCCGACGCCCAGTGCGCAGCCGAACCTTGGCGGTGCTGGCGCGATGTTGGTAGCAGACCTGCAATACGTGGATATCAGCAGCGGCATGACGTTCTTTTCGTTGCAGCGCGACGGCGTCTTTCGCGCGGGAAAACGCATCGTCGGTCGGCTCGATGGCGCGGGGACCTTCGTGTTCGATGATACGCAGGGGCGCGTTACAGCGACGCTTTCTGAGAACGGCCGCATTGCAATTATCGCGTCAGAGGGAACGGACTTGGCCGCCATACCGGGGAGGCTTGGTCGACTGCTAACCGATTTCGAAGGACGGGTTGAGTCCGGCTATACACTTGGCTCCGATGCCACCGCAACTATTGCGCTAGGCAACACGCTCGCGTTTGACGACCAAGGACGCCTCGCTGACCGCGAAATGATGGTCAAAGGGCTCACGCCGCAAACGCGACGCACCGCAATGTTTCTCTATCTCGTGTTGGCGATGATCACGCAGTAACGTAGCCGTCGCGTTGCACGGGTCGGCACCTGCTATTGTTGGTCTGGCTTCGATGATAGCTGACTCGAAAGCCAGGACTGTGCGGACGTGCGGCCGAGCTGCAACGCAAGGCCACCCATCAGCGCGCCAAGACCGCTCGGTAAAAGAGTCCGGCCGCTGCGCCCAACGCCGACCGCCACGCCGCCCGCTAAGGCGAGCGCGGCTGCGGCGAGCGGGTGTTGGCGAATCTGCGAGGACACTTCGGTGGCGTCTTTCAAAGGTTCGACCCGACGTCGCAACTCGCGAAGTCTCCGTCCGATGCTCTGGCTGGCGTCGGCAATTCTCCTCGCGTAGCCCCCACGCTCGTCGGCCTGGTCGTGCTTAACCATCGCGGTATCAGCAGCGCCGGCGCGCGAATTGAGCTCATTGCGGGCAAGTTCCGTCATGGTTGAGGTCCTGTTCTAGCGACGTGCAAGGCGCGTGACGAGGTAGCCGATGCCGAACGCGCTGGCTACCGCCGTGAGTGGACGCGCTTTAATCACCTTGGTAAGCGAGGCAATCATGGTCTCCCCACGCTGCACGACCATGTCTTTGGCTTCGACGGCGCGGTCCTTGGCGTCGCTTATAAGATGTTTGCCGGCGTCGGATAGCTCTGACACGAGCTTTCCAGCGTGGTCAGTCGCGTCCTTGGCAGATGATGAAGCGTTCCCGGAAGTGTTCGTATTGTATGTTGACATAGTAATCTCCTGGCCCAACCATGTGCATACGGCGTGCCATGCTCAAGGTGTTGCTACGCCCTTGGTAATGGTTAAAATAGCGAGCGCTGACGCACAGCGAGCGCGGCAGCGGCACAAGCGGGCACAAATGCGCGGCCACTACTCGCGGGCGTAAGGCAGGCCTAGCGGCTCATTTATTGCACTGTGCAGACCTGTGACTATTAGTGACGAAGTCAATCCACGCAACGATCAACGCAACGACCGCCAGTCATTTCCCTGCGGCCACGTTGATGAATCCAATGTTGCCCTGATCGGAGGGTTGATGGCAGATGCGAACGATTTGGCCCTGGGGCACCTAGATCGCCTAAAGCATGAATTAAAACAGGAAGTTGACTCGTTAAAGTCGATGATCGTTACGTGGTTGCTGGTGCTGGGCCTTGCCATCGTGGGTGCAGTGCACGTTACGTCTGCCGCCGCGTTAGCCCTCGCCGACGGCACAGGATGGCAGTTGTGGCTGTGCTATGGCCTGGTTGCAAGTGTTGTGCTGCTGCTCGCGGGAATCGTCGTGATTTCCCGACAAGCCGCGAAGGAAGAGTTATGACGACGCCGCGTCGGCGATCATCGGCACGACGAATCCGATGGAAGATGGCTTTCTGATATTCAAGAATAGCTGAGCTACCATCTGACCCATGCTTGAAATTACCAGGGTCAGCAGCGGCGTCGCGGGGTCTCGCGTGAGCGCTCGTGCGCGGCAGGCGAGGCGAAGCCCTTGGAGGTGGAGTACGCCCAGGCCTTCTCGATATATGCCGCGGCGTCGGGCGTCTTGCACGCCGTGTCGCCGTGGTCAATTTCGACCTTGCCAATGCGCTTAGCGGCGGCGATGGCCGATTTGCGCAACCCGGCGCTGCGGCACCCGATGGCGATGAGGGCCAGGTTCATTGCCTCGCGCTCTGCATTGGGCGCTGCATGAATGGTGCGGGCGATGTCGGCGAGGTGCTTCTCGAAGGAAGCATCCATCGATTTTTCGTCGCGCTCTGCCAATTGCCCAAGGAGGGACCACCCGTAGCAGCGCTTGCCTTCGTCCTTGGACCCCAGCCACTGGGCCACCTTCTTGGCGGCGTGCGGTCCCTCTGCCGCTACCATGCCGACGTAGCTGCTACACATCCGCGCGGTCATCTCGCTAGCCCAGCGGTCAAGGTCGGCCGAGGTCATGCGCGCAGGGTCGACGATTTTAACCGCGAGATTTCGCGCGTCGAAGTTTCCCGTGGCCCATAACGCGAGCGCCAACTCGTGATCGACGTCAATTTTCTTCATCAAGATTTTGAGCGTAGCGAAGCTGACGCCGAACATCGGCTCCCGCGCGCCGTGCCGCGTATAGGTCTTGCGAGTTTGTTCCGAGCCCGCCGCCTTTAGCGCCCGCATCACCTCAGCAAGCGTCACGCGCGGCTTAGATTTTGCGGGTGCAGGTTTCTTGGATGTCGCTTTGGTAAGAGCCATGGCGACCGCAGCGTAACAGCCTACGGTGACTGGAGCCACAGCGCGGCGCTATCGGCAATGGTATCGCCGACGCCGCGCGCAGGTCGTCCAAGCAGCCGCGCCAGGGTTGGATCGGTCGTCGCGCCCTGGCCGAAACGGAGGAGGAAATGGAGGATCGTTTGCACGTCGATCCAGTTTATGGGCGCTGACCCGGCGGGGACGTAGATGCTGTCATCCTCGCGTCGGTCTGTTAGCACGAGTCACTTTTTGTCGGCGGCGCTGGGCGCAGCTGTGTAAATCAATAATCATAAGGCATGGCCGTCGCTTCTAAACGCAAACCAGTCGCCACACCCAAAGCCCGCGCCGTGCGAAAGCCCGCGCCCTCCACCAAGCCACATCGAATTTACTCAATGAGCGTTGCGAGCGTGTACCCGCACTACGTCGCCAAGGCTGAAAGGAAAGGGCGCACAAAGGCCGAGGTCGACGACATTATTCGTTGGCTCACGGGCTACACCCAGCGCCAGCTCGATGCCCATTTGCAGAAGAAGACCGCCTTCGAAGCATTCTTTGCCCAGGCCGCGGGGATCAATCCGTTGCGTCACCTAATTTCCGGTGTGGTGTGTGGGGTTCGCATTGAGAATATCGAAGAACCGCTCATGAAAGAAATTCGCTATCTCGACAAGCTCATTGACGAGCTGGCGGCGGGCCGATCTATGGAAAAGATTTTGCGCAAGGCGGATGCGATCACGCCGGGGGTGCCGAAGAAATCGAAGGCGCCCATGGCGCAAGCTGGGCGCTTGCCAAATATTGGTGCACCCGCCACGCGAGCGCTTGCGGCGCTGGGGGTGACGACGACAGCGCAAGCGGCAAAGTATTCTGCGCGCGAGCTGCTCGCCTTGCACGGGTTTGGGCCGAGGGCGCTTGCCATACTCGAACGTGAATTGGCGGGCATAAAGCGATCGCTTAAGAGGAACTAGGATTTGTCGCGGTGCAGCCTGTGCGCGCGTCTACGGCGTCGGCGTCAGCGTGATCTCTACGTTGCGATAGTAGAATCTCGAGTCCGATTCGAACCCGGAGTGGGTCGATAACGAGATCAGCAAGGTGCCATCGGCGGCGGTTTCAATCTCGATGGGATCGCTGGTGCGCGTCTCTAGCGACCATGGGTTTGCATTGAAGCAATCGGTGCCGGCGGTGCCAATGTCACCCGCAAGTCCACAATTTCCCTCTCGACTGCCAAGTGGCAGGCGCCAGTGGTTTAGATTGTCTACGATGCGCACGTCGGCATCTGGATCTGCGGAGGCGCAGAGCGCCGGCCAGACGCCATCAGGACCACCGCCCACGCCGGCGCAACCGATTGGCGCATTGGAGTAAAACGAGAAGGTTGAGGTGATCGTGTATGTGGTGCTTGGCGCTAGCCCAGCGGAGGCGTCTAGCGACCAAATTAGGTTTGAGTCGATGTCGTCAGAGTAGTTGAAGGCGTAGTACTGCAGCCCTCTCCCCGTCCCGACGTCGCTCGGCAGGTCGACCAAGCCGACGTCGATTTGGTATTGCTCTTCCGCGCCGACCGGGTAGTCGGACATGATGAAGGTTAGGTGCTCAGGTTGCTCCAACATCGACGAAAAATCAACGGTCAAGACGAGCGGATCACTAGGAGGCTGGTTGGAACCTCCGCCACATGAGGCTGGTACGGCGAAGAACAGTGTAGTTAAGAACAGATTGGTTCTCATGCCTAAACCTTAACCAGTGGTTGCGTCTCGAGACAATACATTTTATTCGTCTATGTAAATACATGCACTTGCGTCACTTTGTTATGCACCATATATTGAAATGGCTAAGGTTTGATGGTTGCCTTGGTCATTACTTAGCTGCAGCAGAGCGACCGCAACGTTGGGGATGCCACTCCTCTCGCGGGGGCTCAGTCTCGCCTTAGGCGGCATGCGTTGTCTGGTGCTCGAGCTCAATGCTGGCAATGTCAAGCTTGGTAAACGCAAAGGTTACCGTTCATTGCCGCGTTTGAAGTTGCCCGTCTTGCGCGCAATGATGAGTTGAACAATTTGCTCGTCGCCGTTGGCTCGCGCTGCGCGAATCTGCTCCGCCGCTGGGCCAACCAGGGTATCGACCAGGCGACCTCGGAAGTAGATGTGAACCGCCTCGCGGCTGATCACCGCGGTGAAGGGCTCGTGTCCTAGCTTGCCGCGCTTGTCGATGGCCATGATGAATCACGCGGTTGTGAATGCAGTGCTAACTTACGGCACTTCGACGAGGCCTGAAATGAACCGCGACCAATCTGCGACGTGGTCGTCACCCGAATATTCCTCTGGCTTCATGCCGAGCGCTTGGCCGCGAACCAGCGAAAGCGGCATGATCGCATCGTTCGCAGCGCAGTATTCGCCACCGATGAACTTGCCGTTTTTTGCTTCGAGCACGTAGCGATACGTTGCGTCAATGATTTGGCCATTGAGTTGCATGTAGCGGACGGCCGTCGTCACCAGATAGACCGCGTCGGCATTGCTGTTGGTGCCGTAGCCAGGCGCACCCGCGCTGTCGCTGCCTTGAAGGCAGGCGTTCGCGGCTGAGCCAGTCGTTTCGGCCATGGTCGATGCAAACGACAGAACCGGGTACGTCATGACTAGGTCATAATTAGTTTCATGAGGCATGCCCACCACGAGTGGCCCGCGGGCGTGCACGAAGCTGTTGGCAAGCGCAATGTGGAAGACGCCAGCGTTCACGGCGCCGGGGAATCTGCCCCCATAGCGGTTGTCGCCCTTGATCGCCGTCGACGTTGCTTCCGTGGCGCGCAGCGCGCTAAAGAAGAGGCTTCGCGGCGAATACGTTTTGTCGTTTATGGCGTCGTAGACCGGGTGCAGCGGCATCGGCAGCAGCTGCGTTCCCACGGCCCAGGCGAGGTGTTTTTCGTTGTAGATCTCGATGCGCTGCTCGCCCCGCGGATCCTGTCGAGAGTAGTCACGCGGTGGCGGCGTCGTGCCAGCGAAGTTTTCAGCCTCCCAAGCCGATGGCGTGCCGGGCGCATACGAGGCGGGGTCCATATCCGCAAGGGGCAGCGGCATTGGCGTGTTGGGGGCATACTTTGGCAAAATCCAAAGGGGCGTGACGTGACTGCCCGCTTGCGCAAGGTCAGCGACGGCCGTGACGATGCTGTCGGCGCCAAATAGGGCCTGCGGCGAATTGGTCGCCGACCACGCTCGTTTATCTTGGTCTTCGGTGCCGTCCCCAGATCCGCTAGGATCGAGACAACCGAGGGCGGTGGTAGATAGCAAAGTGAGAAGTGTTGTTTTTATTGGTGTGTGCATGGGAACTACACATGCAAGCGCTGTTCCATACACAATCGTCTGTAACCTGCGGATAGCATTGTGCTTGTGGCGGGGAAATTCCGAGCCTGGCGACTTCAGTCCCAGGGATACGCCCATGGTTCCGCATTTATTGCGAGGGTCGGTTTCATGCCGAACCCTGCAAAATTTCAGAACGCGCCCTAAACTCAGTGCGTGCGTTCGTTATCCGCACTATTCGCCGCTCCGACAACTGCAGCCGCCAAAATGTGCACTACCTAAGGGGTCCTTAGCCGTCGTTGGTCGTTTCTTGCTGCCAGACGCAATCTCCAGTGCGGCGGCACTCCGCTTCGCTGAGCCCGGCACAAGCGAAATTGCAGATTTCGCCGTTTTCGGTGATTGACTCGCAATGCGCAGGGATGGTGTGAGAGTCGCCACGGCGCCAAAACCAGCCACCATTGCCGGTATCAGTTTGCGCCTCTTCTGTCTGCTCGAACTGTGGGTCCTCATTGTCAAGACCAACACAGGCCGTCATCGAAAGGGCACTCGCAAGTATCAAGATAATCAAAGCATGTTTTCGTCGCATTATTGGGATTCTCCTTGGTTCGAAGGCGAAGTACGTAGTGGCCGTTTTTATATGCGCCATAAATGCCCATAGCTACCGAAACATTCTTAACTTATTGAAGGCTGGTATGAGGCCTCGCAACTACGTCCTCTCCGGTCACGGCATGTTACTCAGGCATTGGCTTGCCGATGCCACCTGGCACAATAGGCCGGCTATTTGCCTGCGCCAGCGCCGACACCTAGCGCCTTGGTTGGCGCGTAGGACAGGGCTCACAGGACTGTGTACTTCTTAGGTTAGGTATCAAGACCCCTTAGCTGATGCCATTCACGCGACCAGGGCTTGTTGGGATAGGCGCATGGACCCAAATCCGACATTCTTGCCCCAATGCCACAGCTGCCTCGCTGGTATTAATTTCTTAGCTCGACCCGTTTCGCTGATTATGCCCGATGCCAGGCGGTTCGGGTAACGCGTAAATCAAGGCCGGCACGTGTGCTTGAGACAGTGCATTTTCCCATCGGGGACATGCGGTTGCTGAATCGCTCTCCCGACAAGCATCGTGGCGTTTGGAGGTGCGCTGGTCTACTTTTGCTGGTGTGTACGCCTAGGGCGTGCGGCGCGCGCAAAGTGGAGGTATAGAGCGGCATGAGCGATTCAAAGCAGCCAGCGTCGAAGTCACCGGCAACCGCGGGGACTTCAGTTAGCACCCATGCCAGCGGGGGTAAGTGCCCGGTGATGCATGGCGGCAATACCAACGTCGACATGGCGCACATGGGTTGGTGGCCGAAGGCGCTGAATCTCGACATCTTGCATCAGCACGATCGCAAGACCCAGCCGCTGGGCGAGGGCTATAGCTATCGCGAGGCGTTAAAAAAACTCGACGTTGCGGCGCTTAAGCGCGACCTGCACGCACTCATGACCGACAGCCAATCGTGGTGGCCGGCCGATTGGGGGCACTATGGCGGCTTTTTTGTGCGCATGGCGTGGCACGCTGCGGGCACGTATCGCATTGCCGATGGTCGCGGCGGCGGCGGTGCCGGCAACCAGCGCTTTGCGCCGATGAGCTCGTGGCCCGACAACGGCAACCTCGACAAGGCGCGGCGGCTGCTTTGGCCGATTAAGAAAAAATACGGCAACCAAGTTAGCTGGGCCGACCTCATGATCTTGGCCGGCACCATCGCGTACGAGTCGATGGGCCTTAAAACCTTTGGCTTTGGCTTTGGTCGCGAAGACATCTGGCATCCAGAAAAAGATGCGTACTGGGGCGCCGAAAAAGAGTGGCTCGGTTCGACGCGGTACGACGGCGACGATCGCGCCAGCTTGCAAAACCCGCTCGCCGCGGTGCAGATGGGCCTAATTTACGTAAACCCCGAGGGCGTTGGCGGCAAGCCCGACCCGCTGCGCACCGCGCAAGACGTGCGCCTAACCTTTGCGCGCATGGCGATGGACGACGAAGAGACCGTCGCGCTCACCGCCGGCGGTCACACCGTGGGCAAGGCGCATGGCAATGGCGATGCGAGTCGGCTGGGGCAAAGCCCCGAAGGCGCCGAGATCGCCGAGCAAGGGCTTGGCTGGCGCAATCCGGCCGGCAAGGGCTGCGGCCGCGAGACCGTGACCAGCGGCCTTGAGGGCGCGTGGACCACGCATCCGACCCGGTGGGACAACGGCTACTTTGAGATGCTGTTTGGGCACGAATGGGAGCTAAAGAAAAGCCCCGCCGGCGCATGGCAATGGGAGCCGTTGAGCATCAAAGAGGAAGATAAACCCGTCGACGTCGAAGATCCTACCATTCGCAAAAATCCGATCATGACCGACGCCGACATGGCGATGATCAAAGATCCGATCTACCGAAAAATCTCGGAGCGCTTTCACAAGGACCAGGCGTATTTCTCGGAGGTGTTTGCGCGCGCGTGGTTCAAGCTCACGCATCGCGATCTGGGGCCCAAGGCGCGCTACCTCGGGCCGGATGTGCCAGGCGAAGACCTGATCTGGCAAGACCCAGTGCCCGCCGGCAGCACCACGTACGATGTTGCCGCGGTCAAGGCGCGCATCGCGAGCAGCGGCCTGTCGATTCCCGAGATGGTCGCGACCGCGTGGGATAGCGCGCGCACGTTTCGCGGCTCAGATAAGCGCGGCGGCGCCAATGGCGCGCGCATTCGCTTGGCGCCGCAAAAGGATTGGGCGGGAAATGAACCAGCTCGTTTGGCGCGCGTGTTAGGCGTGCTCGAGAGGATTGCCAAAGCCACCGGCGCCAGCGTCGCCGATGTCATCGTGCTGGCTGGAAATGTCGGCGTCGAGCAGGCGGCGCGCGCTGCGGGCGTTGAGGTCGCGGTGCCATTTGCGCCAGGGCGTGGCGATGCGACCGCCGCGCAAACCGATGCGGCGTCTTTCGCGCCGCTCGAACCGATTCACTACGGCTATCGCAATTGGCTGGCGCAAGATTTCGCCGTCAGCGCTGAAGAGCTAATGCTGGATCGCACGCAGCTTATGGGCCTGACCGCGCCGGAGATGACGGTGCTGGTGGGCGGCATGCGCGTGCTCGGCGCCAACTACGGCGGTGCCAAGCATGGCGTGTTCACCGATCGCGTGGGCGTGCTGAGCAACGACTTCTTCGTCAACCTAACCGACATGCGCTATGCATGGGTGCCGACAAGCGGCGGCATTTACGAGGTGCGCGAACGCGCCACGGGCGCCGTGAAGTGGACCGCGACGCGGATCGATCTGGTCTTCGGTTCGAACTCTATCTTACGCGCTTACGCCGAGGTCTATGCGCAAGACGATGGCAAGGCGAAGATGGTGCACGACTTTGTGGCCGCGTGGAGCAAGGCGATGAGCGCCGATCGCTTCGACCTCGCCGCGCGCGCGTAGCCGCATGCATGACGCGCACGCTGGCCTGCGACGATGGCTCGCTTCGGCTATTTCTTGGCCGGCTTCAGTGGTTTGACGACGAGCGACCAGTGTCGGCGGTAGCCGGTATTGTATGGGAATACTTCGAGCCGGTTGACGACATCAAGTGATGTCGGGTCATAGCCGAGCTTTTTTAGCGTTTGGTAGACATCATCTTGGTCTTGCTCGTGGATGACGTGCGCGAGCAGCTGGGCTTGCGACAGGGTAGGGTTTTTGTCAAAGAGCTCTTCCATCTGTTCAATGATTTCATCGGCGATGCCGAGGCGAAGTGGACCCTTTGGCTTGCTTCCCCGTTTGGCGACGCCTTGCCAAATGGTCGCCGAGAGCGGCGAGACCGTGCCTAAGCCCGGCACCGTGACGCGAATTCCTCGGCGGAAAATATATGGCGATAAGGAGGATGCCTCGCCGGGCTCGTCGGCTGATACGGCGCTGGATGGGTCGCGGAAGAAGCCTGCATGGAGCGTTTCGCCAGCTGCCAGGCGCACGTTGCCTTTGGTGATCTTGATTTCAAGGTCGGTACCGGGGCTTCCGTATATCGATTTGCTGCGGACGATCTTGCCGACCGCGCTGACGCCAACACCTGGCCCTTTGGGGCCCGCGGTCGTCTTTCTCGGCGCCGCATCGGCAGCGCCCGACAGCAATGCGCAGCCAAGTAGCATCGGCAGCAATGTGAAACTAAATTTTTTTTGCATACCTGGGAAATTAGCAATGCACGTGCCAGGCCTAACACGGCGCTAACCATGCGGATTCAAATCCTCGTTGCGCTTGGGTTAAGGGGATACACGACACTAGCGGCTATTTCGCATGCCGGCGAACTGGTCGACGACAGCAAACACAACTGGCTGTTGCAAAGGCTTATCATAGCGGCCGGCGAGCTGCTCTCGGCAGCGATGCGGCGGCAATGGAAGGCGACGGTGTGGCCGCGTGGCGTGGCGCCAGGTGAGGTGAGTGACACCGACGCATGCAAGCTGGTTGCGGCGCGCGGGCGCGGTTAATTAACCACGGTGAATGGAAGCTAAACTATTTCTGCTTGGCCGGCTTCAGCGGCTCTACGATGAGATATCCAAATTTTTGGTACCCGGTGTCGATCGGGAAATCCTCAAGACTGTCGACTATGTCCAGTGACGTCGGGTTGTAGCCGAGCTTGGTCAGTGTTTGGTAAACATCGCCCTGATCTTGTTCATGGACGACCTGCGCAAATAGCTGGGCCGGACTCAGCCTCGGATTTTTCTTATAGAGGGCTTCCATTTGCTCAGTTATTTCATTATCGAGGCCAAGGCGAAGCGGCCCCTTTTGTTTGGTGCCTCGTTTGGCGAGGCCTTGCCAGATCGTCGCCGATAGTGGTGAGACCGTCCCAAGGCCCGGTACCGTAACGCGAATTCCTTTGCGGAACGCATCGCCGTTCACGTGCGATGCTTCACCGGACGCGTCTGCGGTTTTTTCGCTGGTCGGGTCAATAAAATAGCCGGCACCGAGAGTTTCCCCTTTCTTCACGCGCGCATTGCCTTTCGTGATCTTAATATCTACGTAGGTGCCACTAATGCCCCTGGCTATGCTTAATTTGCTAGGGACAATCTTGCCCACCGCGGTGACGCCTATGCCTGGCCCTCGTGGCCCTGTCGACGTCTTTCTTGGCCCGGCATCAGCGGAGCCGATCAGCACGGTGCAGCCGAGCAAGGCGGGAACCAATGTGAGACGTAGTTTAGTTAGCATACCGGGCAAATAAGCAATGCGAGTGCCAAGCCGAACGCGGCGCTAACTAGGCGGATTAAAATACTAGGTGGGCTTGAGTTAAGGGGACGCGCGACACCAGCGGCCAATGCGTTTGCCGCAACGACGGGTGATTCACCTGCCGTCGCGGTCGGCGCGGCGCGGCGCGACGATGACGTGGCGAGGCGTCGGGTCCCGCACGCGCTTGCTTTTGTGGGGCTAACATGTTACTAATTGGTTAATTAACTAATTGGTAAAGTAATGACTGACCCTCTCAGCTCGACCTTCGCGGCGCTGGCCGACCCAACGCGGCGCGCCCTCCTGGCGCGTCTTGCCAAAGGTGAGGCCAATGTGTCGAGCCTGGCCAAGCCCTTTGCCAAATCGATGAGCCTACCGGCGATTACCAAGCACCTCAAGGTGTTGGAACACGCAGGCCTGATTCGCAAGACCAGGGACGCGCAATGGCGAAACTGCACGTTGCGCGCCGCGCCGCTTAGGGCCGCCGCCGGCTGGATTGACGACTACCGCCACCACTGGGAGCAGCGGCTCGACCGGCTCGGCGACTACCTTGCCCAGGTGCAGTCGGCGCAACCATCACCGATGCCTACAGCACGCCTGCAAAATCTGCCAAAGCCAACAAAAGCCAAAGGAAGCCGCCATGCCCGCCAAGCCAAATGAAATTGTCCTCACCCGCGTCTACGACGCGCCGCTTTCGCTGATGTGGGAGGTTTGGACCGACCAGGCTCATCTTGAACGCTGGTGGGGCCCGCGCGGATTTACGATTGCGACCCAGCACAAGGAGATTCGGCCCGGCGGCAAATGGATATTCACGATGCACGGCCCTGACGGCGCTGATTACCCCAACCAGATCACCTACCACGAGGTGGTGCCGTTTGAGCGTCTCGTCTACGATCACGGCACCGACGAAGCACGCCCCAAGGCATTTTCGATGGTGGTGACCTTTGCCGAAGCCAAGGGCAAGACGACGGTCTACATTGCGATGGCGGTAGCCACGCCCGAGGCTGCGCGCGAGATGGCAAAACATATCAAGCGGGCCAACGGCACCTCCACGTGGGATCGGCTTGGCGAGTATCTCGAGCACAAGGCCACGGGCGCGGAGGTCTTGTTGGTAACCCGATCATTTGCGACCGATGCTAAGACGTTGTTTGCCATGTGGCATGCGCCAGCGGACGTTGCCAAGTGGTTGCCGAGAGGGGGCGCCATCACGGCGTCTGACGCGGGCGAAGCGGGCGAAGACGGCTGGGCGCGGTGGTCCATCACGACGCCAGCTGGGACAATCGCGCTGCAAACCACTGCGACCTTTGCGGCCGAAGGCGGAGATGCCGCCCGCGTGACTTTAAGATGTGCGATCGCTGGTGAGGTCACGGCCGAGGCGCGCGAGGCCTTCAGCGCGCAAAAGCGGTTCATGAACGAAGCTTGGAATGATGCCTTTGATCAGCTCGACGTCCTGCTGGCGCCGAGGTCGTAAACCGCGGCTTGTGTGATATGTATTCGCCCACGAAAGGATTACGTCATGTCAGCACCTACAAAGATCACCATCGAGGCAACGGTCATGGCGCCTGCACCGCGCGTCTGGGCGTGCTGGACGGAACCCGCGCATATCACGCAGTGGAATTTTGCATCGCCCGATTGGCAGTGCCCGCGCGCCTCCAACGAGCTTGTCGTCGGCGGCAAATATGTCGCGCGCATGGAGGCCAAGGACGGCAGCTTTGGCTTTGACTTCGAGGCGAGCTACAACGAGATCGTGACGCACGAACGACTGACCTACACCATGCCAGATGGTCGCGTGGTGAAGACAACATTTGAGGCGATAGGCGATACCACCAAGGTGACAACGGTGTTTGACGCCGAAACGATGAACTCCGCCGACATGCAGCGGGATGGCTGGCAGGCGATTTTGAATAACTTCAAGGCCCATACCGAGGCGGCTCGCTAACGTCAGCGCTGTCGGCGTAACGATTTCTAGAGCGCGGCAATGATACGGCGCAGCGTGCGCGCGAGGCGCAGTTCGCTGGCGCCGGTGTTTAAAAACTCCGCGCCGATGATGCCGATGCTTTCGTTAGCGCCCGCGTCCGCCCTTTTTTGATACACGATACGAGCCTTGAGCTTAAAACGATTTTGGCGTCCCGGCACCTCAAGGCTAAGCGGGAGATGTTTCGCGGCCGGTGGCAGCTCGCCAACCAGCGCCGCGCCACCGACGCTGATGT
Organism: Myxococcales bacterium; assembly: GCA_016716835.1. Taxonomy (NCBI): domain Bacteria; kingdom Pseudomonadati; phylum Myxococcota; class Myxococcia; order Myxococcales; species Myxococcales bacterium. Next base: position 322,499 of record JADJUW010000002.1, read on the forward strand.
CGCGCGTGGTGAGCGGGTAGTCCCGGCCACCGATCCTCGCGGTCATGTGGAGCGCCAATGGTAAGCGCTCGTGGCGACGCTGCGCTGCCGACGGTGCCGTCCCCAAGGCCGTCTCAAACGCCAAGGCCGCATCGCGCGAGGCTTGCGGCAAATACATCCAAATGCCGCGGCGACGCGGCGGCGTGCCGCCATTGCTTTGGGTTGCCAAAACGCTAGCCACGACGACGACGGCACGCGGCCACTCAGGCCGGCGCAAGGCCAGCAAGAGCACCTCGCCGGCCGTGAACGCTCGTGAGGTGGCGATGAATACGCAGTCATCGCCATGCGCCGGCGGGATTGCGGTCAGTTGCAGCCGCTTCACCGCGGCCTCAGGCGAAAGGGGGGGCTCAAACGGAACAAAAACATATGTCAGTTTTTAATGCAATCGGCAGGCCACCGCGCCCAAACACGGATTCAGCTAGATGCGACCGCGTCGGCTCAAAAAACTGAGGCGCATGTGATGATCTGGATCCACCTAGGGTGTGGCGACGCGACCACGGTCACAGCGAAATGACGCGGCGAAAATGGCGTCGCGAAAGCACTTAAGGCCGTTCACCTTTAGGCTTAACGTCGGCGGGCTGGTGCAAACTTGCGCGGACCGCGTAAAGCGCCTTACCGTCGCGCGGCGTTTGACCTATCAGCCGCAAGGAGCAAGGAACCATGTCACTACCCTCAACGACCGATGTCCTCGTCATTGGCTCGGGCCACAACGGCCTGGTCGCCGCGACCGTGCTGGCCCGCCGCGGGCTCAAGGTGCTCGTGGTCGAAGAAAAGCCCATCATCGGCGGCGCGACGCGCACGGAAAAGGTGTTTAAAAAGGCGCCCAACCTCGGCATCTCGTCGGGCTCTTATTTGCTCGGGGTCATGCCGCCAGAGGTGATTGGGCTCATGGGCGCGAAGATCGAGCTCATCCGCCGCGATCCACACTATTTCTTGCCAACGCTCGATGGCCGCTACCTCATGTTTGGTTCGGACAAGGTCGCGATGCGGGAGCAGTTTCTCAAATTCTTTTCCGCCAAAGACTGGCAGGCCAACGAGGCGTTGACGACGGAGATTGGACAGATCCGCGACGACCTCGCGCCAAGCTGGCTGCAAGCGCCACTTTCGCTGGAGGCGACGGCCGAAAAATATATTCGCCCCGCGCTGCGCGAGGTGTTCATGAAGCTCGTAACGCAGCCGTGCGAAAACTATATCGCGCGCTTTGGCTTTGAGAGCGAATTGCTGGTGGCCATGTATGCGGTGACCGATGGCTTCTCGGGGCTGTCGGCATCGTTCGGCACCGCGGGCACGGGCATGAACTTCTTGGTCCACAATATGTGTCGACTGCCCGGGTCAGATGGCACGTTCATGATCGTCAAGGGCGGCATGGGCAGCATCAGCACGGAGTTTGCGCGGCTGGCGCGCGAAGCCGGGGTCGAAATCATGACGAACACGGGTGTCGAGCACATCGTCACCACGCAAGGCCGCTCGACGGGCGTGGTGCTCAAAGATGGCCGCGAGATCCACGCCAAAACCATCGCCTGCAACGCCGATCCCTTTCGCCTGCGCAAGCTCGTGGGCGAGGCCGCGTTTCCACAAGAATTTAACCAACGCCTCGATTCGATGAAGCGCTTTGGCACGACGATGAAGGTCAACCTCGCGCTCGAACGCCTGCCGACTTTTACCTGTCTGCCGGAAAATCGCGGCCAGCACAACGCAACCATCCACTTGCTCCCCGGCGAGCCCGATGTCATGGGTCAGATCAAGCGCGGTTTTGCCGACGTGCAGGCCGGTCGCCTGCCGCAGTTTCCAACCATCGAATGGTACATCCACAGCCAGGCCGATCCGTCGCTGAGCGATGAACAGGGCCGCCACAATTCGGCGTTCTTCGTGCAATGGGTGCCCTATGAACTGAGCGGCACCACCTGGGACAAAGAAATTGACGGCTACGTGCAGCACCTGCTCGGCATCGCCGAACGCTATGCGCCAGGTCTAACCGCGAGCGTCGTCGAGGCCTCGCCGCTGACGCCCAAGGGCATCGAAGAGCAATTCGGCATTACGTACGGCCATATTCATCACATCGACAATACGTATGGCTTTGACCAGCGCTTTCCTTACGCCACCCCAGTGCAGGGGCTGTATTCGTGCAGCGCCGGCACGCACCCCGCGGGCTCGGTGGTTGGCGCCGCGGGCCACAATGCGGCGCAGCGCATCTTGCAAGATATGGGGCTGTGACCGCCTAGAACTCGTTGTCCGTCGAGGCGGTGAGCAAGTCGGCGATCTTTACGCCGTCGCTGGCGTTGGCGGGCACCGTGTACGACGTGCGGTTGTGGGTGAAGATGACCGCGCGCCCGAGGCGGCGCGATAGCTGCGCGGCCTTGACGATGGCGTCGTCAAGATGCACACCGCCCTCGACCTTCATCTGGCGAAATTTGCCGCCACGCGGGTTGCCAATGGCGTGCCTTAGCTCGCCTCCGGCCAACGCCGGCATCGCTCGCCCCGTCGTTGGTTGCTTGGCTTGATAGTGCGTCAGCTCAAACGACTTGCCAAGGCCAAGCCAGGTTCGCTTAAACGTGCAGGTTGCGACATAACCGTCGTCTTGTCGCTCCTGCACCTTGATCACGCGATTATTGCGGCGAAACGCCGTGAAACGCTTGCCCCTGACCGGCTGACCATCGGCGGCGAGCACGCTGGCGGCGGCGGCTTTGGCGCCGCGCAAGCCGAGCACAGGCTGGCGGTTCGTGGTCGTGCCGCTGGCAACCTTGGCTTTGCCAACGTTAGGGGCGGCGTTGGCTGCTTGGCTCGAGACGATGCCGCTAGCGAGCAAGAGCGTCAGCGCGCTGATGATTGGCAAAATAAGGCAGTTAAATTTTTTGTCGGACATAATAAGATAAAACAATTCAAGATGCGTGCCAGTCGCGGGTGGGGCGCAAACGGCTGAATTCCGACAAGTCACGGCTCACCTGGCAGGCGTGGGCGCCAGTGACGTGGGGTATGCAGACGCCGCTTATGGCCGCCAGGCACCGTCGGCGAAGACCTGCGCGTCGTCGATCCACACCTTGTCGGTGACAGGAAAAACGTCGATGTGGTAGCGGGTTTGCTTGTGGCGCAGGCCGGGCTTTTTAAATACGCCGTGCTTAGCGCCGAGCGAGAGATGCACGCCACATACGCGCTCAAACGCGCCAATGTCGCCCACGAGACGCTGCGGCGAAAACGCGCGGTTGAGGCCAAACCCAAGCTCGCGCACCATGATGCTGCCTTCATCGTGGCGAATTTGGTCGAGCACGGCGTCAAATACTGGCACCGAGTTTTGCACGTCGATGACCTGGCCATCGTCGATCACCATGGTGATCGGCGGCGTTGCCGTGTTGACGCGAAACTCTAGATCAGAAAAGACGTAGATGCGCACGGTGCCGCTCACCCGCGCTAGATCTTGCGCCTCGGTGAAGACCTCGCCGATGGGGTACATGCCGCCGACGGTATTGAGGTGGCGGTAATCGCCGGTATTGAGCTTGGCGGGCTCGAACGGCGACTCAAACACCAGCCGCGCGCCCGCGCCTTCCACCACCGCGCGCGTTGCGACATCGAGCCGGGCCTTGAGCGCGCTGCCGATGCCGCGATAATAGGCGGGGTCATAGGCGAGCGAGTCTACGTACGTCGCCATCTCGTGCGGCGCCATGCGCGCCAGGCTCGCGTGTTCGATCACCTTTATGCCCCGCTTCATGAGCTCGACGCGGATGCGAAACGATTCGATGCGAAAATTTGTCGACTGAACCAACGCCACCAAATCGCCGGCCACCAGCTCCTCGAACATGGCGAGCAGCTCGGGCGTTTTTATCAAGTAAAACAGCTCGTGCGTCGCGTCGGGCAAGACGTCGCCGTACGCCTCGGCGATGATATCGGTCAGCTCGCACTGCGTGTCCGACAAAACGATGGCGGCGTGGTCGGGCGTGTACTCAAGCGACAGCCCAAGTGTGTCGCGCAGGTGACGGCTTGCGGTGGTAACCAGCTCGGCGTGGAGTTCACTCATATAAGCTCGTTGTTTTCGTCGCGCGCTGCGTTATCGCATTGAACATAGTGAGCTTGTAAATATCTGAATCCACAGAAAAATCTGCGCTGTAATATTGCTGTAATTTGCTTTTGAGCGCTATCGTGCGCGCATGAAGCGCTTGCTCCCTCTATTATTTCTTGCGACGGCCTGTGGTGATAACGGTGCACTCCCTGGCCCGGCCCCCACAAATCCCTTGGTGGCGGAAACCCTCACCGGCCGGCTCGTCTCGCCGACCCAGATCGACCTCTCGTGGACGTCGGAGTCCGAGGGCCAAACTGGTGCCATCATTGAGCGCCGTGGCCCGCACGACGCTGGTTTCACTCAGATCGCCACGGTTGGCGCCAATGTCACCACCTATTCGGACACGGACCTGGTCGGCGGCATGCTGCGCTATCGCGTCCTTACCATTTCCGAGGCGGGGCAATCGCCGCGTTCTAATGTAGCCGAAGTGGCGGTGCCGCTGGCCGCGCAGACGGCGACGCTCTCGAGTGACGTCGCGACGCATGAGGTGACGGTCACATCGCAACCCGAGAACTTTAATTTGTCGGGCTCGGTTCGCGAATTTATTACGTTCGCGCCTGGCGCGCCCCTGGGCCTCGCACTGCGCGTGCAAAACAGCACGGGGCGCCCGGTTTTTAACTTGAAAGCGGTGGTCACGTCAGTTTCGGATGGCATGAGCAAGATTGGCATCGGCGCACATGGCAACTTTGCCGGCAGCCCGTTTATCCATTTTGGCAACGCGGGTATCGACATCGGCGCCACGCGTACCCAATACCTTGGCATCTCAGGCTACGACGACACCGCAACCTCGATCGATCTCGAAATCACGCTGGTCGATAGCCCGGTCGTTCTAACCACCGACTCTTACTCCGGTGGCAATCTCTACGCCAGCGACCTTAGCGGCGTGGGCTTTGTGACAGAACTCGACATCAATCAATTTACGTTTGGCGGCAAAGATGGCAACAGCAATACAATGCGAGGCGTCGTTTCGCCTGACGGGCGCTACGCTTATTACGGCCTGCGCAACCAACCCGCGGTCTTGGTCGTCGATTTGACGACGTTGACGCCGATGGTGGGCCCGAGCCTCGTGGGCACGGAGCTGGCGCATGACACGACCGGCGCCGTGGGCATGACCCGTGCGGTGACGATGTCGCCCGACGGCATGTACCTGTACGTCACGCTGATGACGGAAATGCATGCGTATGAGTGCTCGACGTCCTCATACGACGGCACTGAGCAAGGCGATATTAAGGACCCGGCAAGCATCGGGACCATTGAGGTCGTCAAGCTCGATCGCGCCACCCTGGCCGAAGTCGACCGCGCGGTGCTCCTCACCGGCGTCAGCGAGGCGCAGGGCCGCGAGCTGACCTTGTCGGCCGATGGTAGCCGCGGCGCGATTGCTATCAAGGTCAATGACGAAGGGTATGGCGTGCCGGCCGAGCAGGTGCACGGCCGCTTTTTTGTCATCAACACCAGCGACATGTCGATCGTCGACGGCGACGACGCCGCAGATTTTCAGTCCTTTGACGTATCGGCCTACAGCGCCAAAGTCTACGCGGCGACCATCTCGCCCGATGGCACGTCGGTGTACGTCCTGACCACGAGCGACGACTCACCGTTGGTGAATGTCGAAATTGCGACCGGGACCGCGACACCTGTCGATGGTCACGGACTAAGTGGCGATCTGTACACGAAGAATCTGACCTTTGGCCCTGATGGCCGCCTCTACTGGATGGACTATTACGTTGGTGGCCATATCTTTGCTCCTGGCGCCTCGGCAACCGAGGGCACCTGGACGCATGGCCTTGATACCAACGTGCGCGACATCGCCTTCATCCCCTCGACGCTTCAGTACGTGCATTTTCTGTTCAACGACAGCTCCGCCAAGGTCTATGACCTTGCGACGGATGCCTTGGTTAACAGCGAGTCTGACGATGAAGCGGCGCGTTGGATTGGGAACTTGGCAGCGCACTCGTCCTTAGTAACGCCGTTCTAGTCGCTGGCACCGTGAACAAAAATTGCGCCTTTGCGGCGACCATGTTGGCGCTTGCGGCCGCCGCAAGCTGTGGCAGCGCAAAGTCGGCGCAAGAGGCGCCTGCCAGCCTCGGCACAGGAACCGTTGAGCTCTTCGTAAACGGTGCGGCCGTGGCGACGGCGCGGCAGCAGGATGTTCGGGGCGTGCAGGCGCTTGCGACCTGGTTGCCGGTGGGCGCGCAAGATCCGGCGATGTGGCAATGGTTAGGCGCCACCTCAAAGCGTGACGCAAAGTTGAACTTGCCAACCCCGCTAGGCGCTACGCCGAGCACGATTTTGCCTTATTTACCGACACCGCCGGCCAGCTCGCTTTGGGCATTTTTCGCAAGCCGGTCGCGGGCATGTCCGCCGAAGACCGCATCGCGTACGCCAAGCCCGTCATGGCACTCGGGGATGCCGCGCGCATTGAGGTATGGACCAAGCCAATCCCGAGCGACGAGATCGCGGGCTATGCCCTGGTCGTGCGGACCGCGTCGGGCGAGGTCGAGCTCACCAAGCGCGAGCTCGAGGTGCTGCCTCGCGTGCCACTCGGCGACGAGGTTGGCCCGCGCGAGCGAGCCCCGGGCGAGAGCAACCGCGACCGGCAGAAGGCTTCGGGATGGCGGTTGCAAGACGTCATGGCGGCGGCGAAGGTGGCTGGCGCCACGACCGTGATCGTCGTCTCGGCAAACAAGCAGGAAACCACGGTTGATGCGGCCAACAGCACCCTAGGTATTAATCGACGCGGCTTGTTTTCGGTTTACACGCTGCAAGCGGGTGGCAAGATTGAGCGTCTGCGCAACGTCATTCGACTTGAGTCGCCCCAGCGATAAGTTGAAATTTTCGGCTACGGCGCGCTGGTAAGCGTGACGCGAAAAAGGCGCGATGACGCGATGCTGGCGTCGACGACGTCGCTGAAGAAAACGTTTGGCGCCGAGCTCTCGATGCCGCCGACGATGTAGCCAAGCTCGAGGCCGGCCGGTGGCAGCGGCAGCGCAGGCACGGCGATGATGCCGCGCGCGGTACCAGCTAGATCAGGATTGGGTACAAATTCCGCGCTGGCACCGAGCAGCGCCGGCATCTCGCCAATGACAAACTCGCGCATGCTGCCATCAGCCCCGCGCGTCACCATGCTGATGGTGTTGACAAAGGGCACCGCCGAATCTTCCGTGAGCGTGCCGTCGGCGTCGTAAAAAAACTGCGCCATGCCGCCAAAGAACAGGGTGTGCATCTCGCCACGCTGCGCGTCGTGCAGCGGCGCATGCGCGCTGTGGTAGTGGCTGAGCAGTTGCTCAAAGCCGGGCACGAGCTGATAGCCCTCGGCGTCGAAGTCGACCGCGGTCAGCCATGGCACGTCGCGGTCTTGTTGAAAGACGCCGGAGAACATGGTGAAGCCGTGGCGGCCGTCGGGAAAGATTTGCGGAACCAGGTTGTAGTCGCGGCGATGCAGCGCGGCCGCGTCGTGCCAGGCGGCGTAGCCCGTGATGGTGAGCGTTGTACCATCGTCGCTAATGCCAAATCGGCGAATCTCATCGGTATACGCTTGGGTAAAGCCTGGCCCGTGGCTGGGTCCCATAGGGTTATAGCGGCCGGTAAAGCGCTGGCCGCCGGCGAGATAAAACACGTCATCCTGCTCGCCGAGATAGCCGCCGGTCACCGCCATGCGTTCGTCGGCGAGTTGGCGCACGTGCGGCGCCAGCGGGTCGCCAGCGATGATGGCGTCGATGGCCGCGGGCACGTCGATCGCGGTGAGGTAGGGATGAGTCATGTGATCGCCTGCCTCGGCGTCGTAGCCATAGCCGCCGATGATGTACAGCGTGTCGTCGCGCTGGACGAACTCCATATTGGTCGACTGCAGCTGCGACGCCAGCGACGGCGCCAGCGAGGTGACCGACTGCGACCACACCGTCGACGCCACGGGGTCGACGACGTAGGCGGTGGTGTTGTTGTCGGCGGCGAGAAAGGCCTCGAACGGCCGCCGCTTGTGCAAGCCGTCTTTGCGGCCGCCGAGCAAGAGCCATTTGCCGCCAGCCTCGCCCAGGACATAGGACTGCAACGCCGGCAGGCCGGCGAGCGGTACCGGGGTTAGCGTAACCGCAAAGGCGCCGGCGGCGGGCGGCGGAAACGGCGCGGGCCCGGGGGTGGATTTTGTTGCGCAGCTTGCGGCAACGGCCAACGTGGTCGCGAACAAAACGGTGAGTCGTGGGAGCGTTGTCATGGCTTAGGCCGCCTCGGTGCGGCGAACTTCATCCATATCGAGCGCCTTGACCTGCGCCACGAGGTCGTCGAGTGCGGCCGCTGGCAGCAGCCCAGGTTGCGCGTAGAGCAAGATGTCGTCGCGAAACACCATGAGCGTGGGAATCGAGCGGATCTGCAGGCCACCCGCGAGTACCGGCTCGGCTTCGGTATTGCACTTGCCCCACGTAATGTCGGGGTGGCGCGCCGCCGCGGCCTCAAACACCGGGGCAAACGCGCGACACGGCCCGCACCACTCGGCCCAAAAGTCGATGATCAAGATGCCGGGGCGTTCGACGTGTTGGTCAAAATTGGCGGCGGTGATTTCAACAGTTGACATGGTTGGCTCCTTCTTTCGCTAGGTATGAGCCACGGGCCGCGCAAAAGGGTTCGCAAAATCGGCGGCTCCTGTGATTTTCGCGTGATAACGTGGGGTTGCGTGAAGGACGTGGATTCGCTCAATCAACAAATCGCCAAGGCTAAGGCCGGGGATGTCGCGGCCATGGAGCAGGTCTTACTCGCGCTGGCGCCGGCGATGCGCCGCTTTGGCCTGCACATGTGCCGGCATCGGCAAGACGCCGAAGATGCGCTGCAAGACGCGCTTTTGGCAGTTGCACGCCATCTGCCGACTTTTGATGGCCGCGCGTCGCTGTCGAGCTGGGCATTTGCGATCACGCGTTCGGCGTGCGCGCGCCATCATCGCGGCGATGTGCCGCATGCGGCGGCGGCCGTGCCCGCGGCCGAGGCGTTGGGCGACCTCGCCGACGCCTCGCCATCACCCGAGGCGCAAGTGGCCGACCTCGAGCTATCGCGCGAGCTCAGCTCGGCGCTGACGCATTTGCCAGCGGAGCAACGCGAGGTGGTGTTGCTGCGCGATGTCGAGGGCCTGACCGCGCCCGAGGTTGCCGCGGCGCTTGAGATTTCGGTCGAAGCCGTCAAGAGCCGTTTGCATCGTGCGCGCGCCGCCTTGCGCGAGGCGTTGCAGGCAGCGTGGGGGCAGCCCTCACGCGCGCCGGCGACGGCCGTTTCGCCGCCGCCATCGACATGCCCCGACGCCGTCGCGCTGTGGTCGCAAAAACTCGAAGGCGATCTAAGCGCGCGCGATTGCCAAACCATGGAGGCGCACCTCACAAACTGCGCCAACTGCCGCGCGACCTGCGACGACTTGCGCAAGGCCCTCGGTGCCTGTCAGGCCGCGGGCGATGCCGCCGTCTCGCCGGCGATCATTCGTCGCGTGCGCACGGCCCTCGCCGCTCTCTAAGGGTTCTCTAAGGGTCACTCTCGGCCCAAAATTCAAAAGCTATTTCATATAGTTAACTACGCTACTGCGTGATCACGTTCAAGCGAATGTGACTACGCAGCACCGAGTCTAATACTCGGTAATTACAGACTAATCGGGAGGCGAGAGTGACCCTACTGCTCGACGCAATAGAAGCGATACGCGGCTTGGCAGCTGAGGGTGGTGTCGTTGGTCCACGCGGTGGTGCCTGATGACGAGTAGCCGCCGGTGCCGGTGTCGGTCTGCGAGCCCGAGGTCCAGTTGACGCAGGTTGCCGTAGATGCCGTGCCGTCACCGTTAGTGCCGGTATAAACGAATTCATTGCCCCTGATGGTGCCGCTTTCATCGGTCGCAATCGCAACCGAGATGCCATCGATTAGATCGCTCCAGTTGGTCGCGACTAGCAGCGGCTGGCCAGCATCGAGGCGATAGTACGGGCCATTAAAGTGGGTCAGGCGCGAGGCGGCCGAGGCGGTGCCCGAAGACAACCACGCCTTATAAGTGCCAGTGATATTCGCCGTAGCGGCTAGGTTGTTGCAAATCGCATCGGCGGCGGCAAGTCCCGTGAGCGCGCCCGACGTAATGCTGCCAGTCGTCGTCGTGCTGGTGATAAACATGCGCTTGGCGACGACGCAGGTCGCGACGTCGCACATGGCACCTGGCGCGCAGTCAGCGTGCGTGGCGCAGGTGGTCTCGCAGGCGACGCCGTCGCCGGGGCAGGCAAATGGCGCGCAGGCCTGGGAGGTGGTTGGTTCGACGCCATCGGTTGGGCAGTCAAACGACGCGCCGTCGCACGTCTCAACGGTGTCGCAGGTATCAACCCCTGCACGGCATGGAGCGTCGACTAGCTTGGGCGCACAGGTGCCATCGCTCCCGCCGGTGGCAGCGGCGCTGCAGCTGCCGCACGCGTCTTCGCAGGCGGTATCGCAGCAAACGTCGTCGACGCAAAAGCCGCTGTCGCAGGCGTCGCCCGTGCTGCAGGCGTCGCCAAGCTCGCCGGGCGGAGGCGGCGTCGCGGAACTGCCGCCGCACGCACTGGTGAGGCCAAGCACGAGGCCGAAGAGCAACATGGCGTGATGTAGATAGTTTGGCTTAGTATTCATTACCGACAAATTCTAACATCGGGTCACTTGGATTTCGCTGCCAGCGCTTCCAAAACATCGACCGCTGCGTTTGGTCCACCCGCCTTGCGAAAGCCTTCGGCGACGCGCCGTGCGCCGGGTGCGCATTCGATGGCGGCGTAAATGGCGCGGCGGAGCTTGACGGGTGCACCGTGCTTGGGAGCGATGCGCGTGCCGGCGCCGGCATGCGTGACGTGTCGCGCCACCTCGAGCTGATCGCGGCCAAAGGGCATTACGCAAAGTGGCACGCCGGCCGCGAGCGCTTTTTGCGCGATGCCCATGCCGCCGTGGCAAACGACGACTGCCGCTTCGCGCAACAACGGGCCGTGCGGCAGAAAGCGTTCGACGCGGGCGTTGGCCGGCGCGCGAAAGGTTGCCGGATCGAGCGAGGCGGTGGTGGCGACGACGCGCACGGGTTCATCGGCGAGCGCCGCCAGCGTCGCCTCGATGATGCGCCCATCGTTTTGAAATTCGGTCGAGCAGGTGACGAGGACGAGCGGGCGCCTGTCTGCCTCGGCGCTCGCCTCGGCGCCACTGGCATCTGGCTCCCACACGCCGGGGCCGACCAAGTGCACGCCCTCTGGCCAGGCGCGCGCGTACTCGAACGGCTCGGCGGTGTAAGAGATGATGGCCCGCGGATTGGTGGCGAACTGGGCGACGTGACGAAAGGCCGGCACGCCGGCGGTTTGGCGCAAGCGATTGAGGCCGGGAAGCGCGCGGTCGTACAGCTTGTTGACGACCGCCCACAGCAGGCCGTCGCGCATCCGGCCGAAGAGGCCGCGCATCGGCGAAAGGCCAAGCCCCCAGGGTGGGGCGCCGGGCGCGCGCACCGGCAGGAAATACGGCGCAAACACCGCCCACGGCAGGCGCGAGGCCTCGGCAACGGCGGCGGCGCCCCAGCAGTTGATATCGGTGTACAAAACGTCGGGTTGTTCGAGATCGATCGCAGCGCGCAGGTCGGCGAGCTCGTGCTCACCTCGATCGACAAAGGTCCGGCAGGCGGCAAGCAGCGCGGCGGGCGGCGAGCTTGCTTGCCAATCGTCGATTTCGCGCGCCTCAATCACAGGCGCGATCGGCGCGGCGCTCATACCCGCGGCGGCCATGCGATCGACCTCGGCGGCGAGCGTGCGGACGGAGACCATGTGACCGCGGTCTTGCCAGGCCTTCAGCGTCGGCATGAGGGGATATAGGTGCCCTCGCGCGGGCGAGGTGTAAACGAGCAACTTGGCCATGTGGATACCTTGGTTAGCGCAGAAGCGACACTGGCGGGGCGCACCTCGCCGGAAATCGGCCTGGCATGGATATGCTGTCGTTAGATAACTGAGATCGTGCCCGCTACACCTAGCGATAGAACGACCGAGGACAGAACACCCCAACAGGAGCGATACGTCGGAGCCCGTTGTCGTCAGCGCCGTGACAGTAGTGCATCAGGTTGAACCCTTGCGCCCATGCCTTAGGCCCCAGGCGTTGGGAGCTCGATGGCACGCAAATTGCTGATTGCATGGGTATGAGTCGCGCCAAATACCTATCCGCTTTGCCTTTGGTTTCTTTACTGGTGGCACAGACCGTGCTCGCAAGTCCCCGTGTAAACCCGTCAAAAAGGGCTCCCAGGTCAGCCATGAAATTCCCTGCTAAACCAGGCGAAGTCGTAGGTGCTCGAGGAATGAAGGGAAAGGTTGCCAAGTACACGACGTCATTTGGACGTTGGACCGTAACGAGCAACGATCACTATCGACGTGGAATACAAACTGACAAAACGTGGGTCGACGTTAAGGCAACCATGACGCTTAAGGGCAACGCGCATGAATTCGAAGACCAAGGGCTTAACGAGGGCACGACCCTGGAAGCGAAACACTCGAACGGCATGATAAAGACGCGAACTCGAGCGTCTGGCAAGGTGAGCACTAAAATGTCGGTCGAAACACTGAAACATTCACCGGAAGAAATTGCCCGTCAGGTCGGCAATTTGCACGGCGGCGGATTAGAGATCGCCTTTAAGAGCCCCGGCATATTCTTCAGCCATTATTGGTACGCTCACTTCGATCATGCTCCATCAGCTGCTGAGATCCGTACGGCAATTACAACTAAGCAAGCCGAATTAGCGGCATACGACGCACGCTTGCAAGTAAAGGAACGAAAGGACAATACCGCCACATGGCTACCCCATTGGTCGCGCTCGTGGTTTGGCCTATAAAGAAGCCCGCAGAACAAAGGTCGGCTTTGTCGATATAAGGTAAGCATCTACCAATGGATGCCGTGACGATGAACACTTATGTGGTATCGGGACACGAGCCCGCACCCGTGGCGCCGACGCGCAGCCTTGCGGGCATGGCGAGCGAACTGCAAACGCTGCGGCTGCTGCCCAAGTTGGCGCGGGCGGCGCCGAGCATGCGCGCCTTGCCGCGTGGTGACAACTCGCTCGTGATTGACATCCCGGGCATGTACGCGCCCGAGGTGAGCATGGCGCCCCTGCGGGCCTTTTTGCGCCGGCTTGGCTATGACGCGCGCGGTTGGGGCGTCGGGTTTAATCATGGCCGGCCGGGGCGCGACATCGAGCGCCTCAGCAGCGCCCTGCATCAGCTCCGCGCGCGCGATGCACGGCCAATTCACCTAATCGGTCAAAGCCTCGGTGGCGTCATCGCCCGCGAGATATCGCGTCGCGCACCCGAGCTCATCACCACCGTGACCACGTTTGGCACGCCCGCGATTGGCGGTCCCACGTTTACCCTGGCGGCCAAGGCGTTTGGCCAAGAAGAGTCGCAGCGCATTGCGCAGCAGTCGGCGGCGCGTGATCGCGACCGTCCGATCGAAGTGCCCGTGCTCGCGATGTTTAGCAAGCGCGATGTGGTCGTGCACTGGCCCGCCTGCCTCGATCACACCTCGCGGCGCGTCGTGCATGTCGAGATCGATTCGCCGCACCTCGGCATGATCTTTGATCCTGAGGTCTGGCGCCACACCGCACTACACCTGGCAGCCGTACCGCGGCGCTAGGCGGCCGTGACCTTGGCAAACAGCACCACCTGGTTCTTGCCGAAGCGTTTGGCGCATTTGGGACACGTCGCGTAGAAGTAGTAGATCTTTTCAAGCGTCTCGCCCTTGGCGGCGACGAAGGTGCGCATCTCGGCGTTCCATTTGCCGATCTGGCTAAACGGACCGTCGAAGACCTTTGTGATAAAGGTTCCTGACAGCTCGGCCATCGACGCGCCGGGCACGTCGCGGTCGGTCGCAAAATATACGTCGGCACCCCATAGCGAAACCTCGTCGGTGAGCCAGATGGGCTCCTCGGGGTAAGCGGCCGCACGTTCGATGGCTGCCTGGCTGCGCGTCATCACCGCGCCATAGTTGAGCGGGATATGAAACAGCGACCGTACGTGGTCCTTGAGAAAGCGCTTGTGTTGCCACTCATGGCGCTGGCCATCCCAGCGCGCCACGTTGAGCCGCGCGCAGCAACCGGTTTCCGAGTTGTCGTACTTTGTTTCAGCGAGCTTCAAGGGGTTCCTTTCCGCGAGTCGTCGGCTAAGGGCACCGGCGTCGCCATCGCGGCCAAGACGCGGTCGAGCCGCTCGCCGACGTCGCGCGCGACCTCGGTGAGTGCTGGCACTTGGCCGCCCGCGCCGAGCGTTTGGACCGGGTCGATCGCGCCCACCATGGTCTTGCCGGCATCGGTTTCGAAGAGCACGACATTGCACGGCAGCAGCACCCCGACGTGGAGGTCGTGCATCAAGGCGCCGTGTGCCAGCTTGGGATTGCACGCGCCAAAGATGCGGTAGCGACGAAAGTCGACGCCGATCTTGGTCTTGAGCGTCGCCTGCATATCGATTTCGGTGATGATGCCAAAGCCTTCGGCCTTGAGTGCCTCGGGGAGCCGCGCCAGCGCGGCCTCAAACGTCAACGCCAGCTGCTTCCAGTGGCCATGGGCAAATTCTCGAGGTGCGGTCATGTGATGTCTCCTTGGGGTTAGTGCCGTGTCCCAGATAACATGAGCCACCCTGCTAGGTCTGACGCCCGATGCCTGCGTTGCTCGTCGGTCGTTTGGAACCACCAAACTCCACTCCTCGCGCCTTGGCCTCGGACGTCATCCCGGTGCAGCCTGGCTCATAACATCTGGGACACGGCACTAGGCCCAATTGGGCGCCATTTTGGGCGGCGGCACAAGCCGCGCGGACGCGACAAGTTACCGCGCCTGACTCGTCCGCCCGCGGCGCGCGTGTTAGCGTGGGGCGCCATGGACGCGCATGCCTTCCTCGTGGCGCTGACTATCGTGCTCGGCGTTGCCGCCGTGACCACGGTGGTCTTTCAGCGGCTGGGGCAGCCGGTCGTGCTCGGTTATATTTTGGCGGGGCTCATCATTGGGCCAAACGTGCCGATTCCGCTGGTGGCGGACCCACAGATCATTCGCACGCTCTCGGAACTCGGCATGATCTTGCTGATGTTTTCGGTGGGCCTCGAATTAAACCTCGGCAAGCTGCTGCGCCTGGGGCCCACGGCCGGCCTCATCGCGCTGCTCGAAACCAGCCTGATGGTGTGGCTGGGCTTTATCGTCGGCCAACTGTTCGGGTGGTCGACCGTAGAAAGCCTGTTTGCCGGCGCCATCATCGCGATTTCCAGCACAACGATCGTGGCCAAGGCCTTTGATGAGCAGAAGATCGCCGGGCCGCTGCGCGAGCTGGTGGTCGGCGTCATCATCGTCGAAGACCTTATCGCCATCGTGCTGATGACCACGCTCACCGCGATTGCGGTGGGCTCGGGGCTGTCGGCGTCGCAGATGGCGCTCACCACGGGCAAGCTGGTGCTGTTTTTGGTTGGGCTGGTCGCGGTGGGCATGATGCTCGTGCCGCGCACCGTGCGGGCGATTAATCGCCTCGGTCGCCCCGAAACCACCTTGGTCGCGAGCATTGGCTTTTGCTTTGGCGTCGCGCTGCTGGCGCACAAGTTTGGTTATTCGGTCGCCTTGGGCGCGTTCATCGCCGGTTCGCTGATTGCGGAGTCAGGTGAGGCGCACCAGATCGAGGTGCTGGTGCAGCCCGTGCGCGACATGTTCGCCGCCATCTTTTTTGTCTCCGTTGGCGTCATGATCGACCCAGCGCTCATCGCGCAGCATTGGCTCGTGGTGGCCGTGCTGACGCTGGTGGTGATTGGCGGCAAGATCGTCGGCGTGACCATGGGCGCGTTTATTACTGGCAACAGCGTGCGCACCTCGGTGCAGGCCGGCATGAGCCTGGCGCAGATCGGCGAATTTTCGTTTATCATCGCCGGGCTGGGCCTGACGCTCGGCGCCACCGGCAGCTTCATGTATCCCGTGGCGGTGGCGGTGTCCGCCATCACCACGCTTACGACGCCGTGGCTGATCAAGGCCTCGGGGCCGTTCGCAAATTTTGTCGATCGCAAGCTGCCGCGCGCGCTGCAAACCTTTGTGTCGCTGTATGGCAGCTGGGTCGAGCAACTGCGCAGCCGACCCAAAGAGCCTACCCGTGGCTCAGAGATTCGCCGCCTAGTGCTCCTGCTTGCAATTGACCTCGCGTTGCTCGCAGCCATCGCGATCGGCACCATCGAGGGTGAAGATGCGATCGCACGCTTGGTTGGCAATCAATTCGGGCTCTCAGCGTCGGCGACGAAGATTGCCGTCGTCAGCATATCGCTAGCCCTGGCATTGCCGCTCGGCGCCGGATTGGCGCGCGTGGCGTCGCGGCTTGGCATTTTGTTGTCGGAGACGGTCTTGCCGGTTGCTGCGGCGGGGCAGGCCGACTTGGCAGCGGCACCACGCCGCGCGCTGCTGATGACCTTGCAACTGGCCATCGTGCTCCTTACCGGCCTGCCGCTCCTGGCGGTGACGCAGCCATTCTTGGGTGGCTTTTATGGCCCGCTGTTGTTTGCCCTTTTGCTGATTGGCCTCGGCATCGCCTTTTGGCGCGGCGCGGCCAATCTTCACGGGCACGTGCGCGCGGGCTCGGAAATGATCGTCGAGGCGATCATGATGCAGGCACGTCGCGGTGGCGTCGTGGCGCGGGCAGCAACGGACGCCGGCGCTAGCGACGATGACTTGGACGAGGTGCACCGCCTGTTGCCGGGCATTGGCGAGCCAGTATCGTTTCAACTCGGTGAGGACAGCCCGGCGATTGGGCAGACCCTGGCTGCGCTTAACCTGCGCGGCATTACCGGCGCCACCGTGTTGGCGATTACGCGCGGCGAGCAAGGCCTGATCGCGTCGACGGCCAAAGAAGTGTTGCGACCTGGCGACGTGCTGGCGCTTGCAGGCAGCCACGACGCCATCGACGCGGCCAAGGCCATGCTGTCGCCGTAAAACGCCGTGATCCGCTTGCGTCGCCTGACAAACCCACTAAGGTTGCCGCCGTACCGCATACAAAGGAAATCATATGAGCGTAGCAAAAATCGTCGAAATCACTTCATCCTCCAAGGTCAGCTTTGAAGACGCGATCGCCAAGGGCATCGCCCGCGCCAACAAGACCATCAAAAATATCAAGGGCGCCTGGGTACAAGACCAAAAGGTCGACATTGAGAAGGGCAAGGTCACGGCCTATCGCGTGTCGCTAAAGCTCACGTTTGTGCTCGACTGATGCGCCAGGGTGGCACGCGACTTTTGTTGCGGTGCCACAACATAAGAAATAGATAAGAACGCTAGCGCGGTAGCGTTGGGGACATGTCCAATCGCATAAATGGTCCCACGCTCATGCGTAGCCTTGCCTCACTTGCGCTGGTCGCTTTGGCGGCGTGTGGCGGCAATCAACCCACCGGCGCGACGTGTCCCACCGATAGCACGCTGACGTATGACAACTTCGGCAAGCAGTTCATGACTGACTACTGTACTGAATGCCACAGCAACTACGGCACGGTCACCGGCATCCGCAAAGACCTGGTGGGCATCGACGAGACCAGCGCCGCTGGGCCCGATGCAACGAACACCAGCATGCCGCCCAGCGCTCCCTATCCTACGGCGGCCGAGCGCATGCTGCTTGGTGAGTGGATCGCCTGCGACGCACCGTAAGGCCAGCTACGCGCCTTCGCGCGGGTTCACGCGCCGTACGGAATCCAGATGTTCTTGATCTGACTGGCGTGGCGCAAGAATTCTTCTCCTTCGCCGTGCGCGGCGTCGAGCCAGTTGCGGTGCTTGCCAAGCGAGACCCAGGTGCGCTTGAGGTTGTCGGTGGCGAGTAGCTCGACCTCTTTGCTGCCAGCGGCGCTGCCGAAGTACCACAGGCCGTCGACGTCGTCGTGCTTGGCGAGCTCGCGGGTGAGTTCGTCTTTGTGGCCGGTGACAATATTGACGGTGCCTGGCGGGACATCGGACGTGTCGAGCAATTGATAGAAGTCGGTCGCGGCGAGCGGCGAGGTGCTCGATGGCACCACCACGACGCAATTTCCCATGGCGAGCGCTGGCATGACGGTAGAGACAAAGGCGAGCAGCGGCGATTCATCGGGGCAGACGATGCCCATCACGCCAAGCCGCTCCGGCATGGCGAGCGTGACGTTGCGCGACGTAGTGTGGTGCACATGGCCGTCGTATTTATCGGCCCAAGCGGCGTAGGTGTAAATGCGGCCAATCGCGGCATCGACTTCGCGCCGCGCGGCGAGCGGGCCGACGTTTAGCATTTGGGTCAGGCGGTCGGCAAACTCGGTAGCGCGCGCCGCCAGGTTTTCGGCGAGGTAATAGAGCACCTGCGCGCGCGCGTGGCCGGTCATGCCGCCCCAAGCGGTGCCGGAATGCGCGGCCTCAACCGCATTGCGGATGTCTTTGCGATTGCCTTGCGGCGCCTCGCCGATGACATTGCCGTGGCCGTCTTTAACCAGCAGGCTGTGGCCGCCATCGGGGCGGGCTTGCTTGCCGCCGATGTAGAGTTTTGGCGTGCGGTCGATGCCGGGCAACGCGCCGTTGGTCGCGGCGGCCGCGCCGGGCGACGTTGGCGTGGCCAAGGTCGCGGGCAAGCGCTCAAGCGGCGGCGGCGCGTCGGCGAACGTAGCGTCGATCTTGGGCTTGACGTATTCGTAAAGGCCTTCCTTGCCGCCTTCGCGGCCAAAGCCCGATTCGCGATAGCCGCCAAAGCCAGCGGCGGCGTCAAACACGTTGGTGCAGTTGACCCACGCGGTGCCGGCCTTGATCTGCGGCGCGATATCGAGCGCGAGGTTGATGTTCTCGGTCCAGATGCTGCAGGCGAGACCAAAGCGCGTGTTGTTGGCGAGCTTGACGGCTTCCTGATGGGTGCGAAAGCTCATCGCGACGAGCACCGGGCCAAAGATTTCTTCCTGCGCAATGATCGAGGAGGGCGCGACGTCGGTGAACATGGTCGGAGGATAGAAGTACCCGTCCGTTGGGCAGCTCCACGACGGCTGGTGCATCGTATTGCCCTCGGCGACGCCTTGCTTGACCAAGTCGTCGATGGTTTTGAGTTGCACCGCGGCGACAATGGCGCCGACGTCGATTGATTTATCGAGCGCGTTGCCAACTCGCAGCGTCTCCATGCGGGCGCGAATCTTGGCGTAGAGCTTCTCGGCGACGCTTTCTTGCACCAGCAGGCGCGAGCCAGCGCAACAAACCTGGCCCTGGTTAAACCAGATCGCGTCGACCACGCCTTCGACCACGCTGTCGAGGTCGGCGTCTTCAAACACGATGAACGGCGACTTGCCGCCGAGCTCAAGCGAAATCTTTTTGCCGGTGCCGGCAGTGGCGCGGCGGATGATTTTTCCGACCTCGGTCGATCCGGTAAACGCGATCTTGGCGACTTTGGGGTGGTCGACGAGCGCGGCGCCAGTGCCGCCATGACCGGTGACCACATTGACCACGCCAGCCGGAAGCCCAACTTGTTGGCAGATATCGGCGAAGAGCAGCGCGGTGAGCGAGGTGAACTCGGCGGGCTTGAGCACCACGGTGTTGCCCATCGCAAGCGCCGGCGCGATCTTCCACGACAGCATGAGCAGCGGAAAGTTCCACGGAATAATCTGGCCAATGACGCCGAGCTCTTTGTAGTCAGGCAGCTCTTTGTCGCGCAGCTGCGCCCAGCCGGCGTGGTGATAAAAGTGGCGCGCAACGAGCGGAATGTCGATGTCGCGGGTTTCGCGGATGGGCTTGCCGTTGTCGAGCGATTCGAGCACGGCGAACAAACGCGCGTGTTTTTGGATTTGTCGCGCCAGCGCATAGAGATAGCGCGCGCGACCGTGGCCGCCGAGCGCGGTCCACGCGGCGAGCGCGCCGTCGGCCGCCTTCACCGCGGCATCGACATCGCCCGCATCGGCTTCGGCGATTTGCGCCAACACGCCCTTGGTTGAAGGGTTGATGCTGTCGAAGTAACCGCCAGCCTTTGGCGCCTGCCACGCGCCGTTAATGAACAAGCCAAACTTGTTTTGCTTGTCGGCGAGAAACGCGAGCGCTTCTTTGGGGCTTTCGGGGGCGGGGCCGTAGCTCATGGTTTGGAAGATTTCCTTGATGGTCGTCATGGTGGTTTTGGTCCCTACGCCATCGGGTGGCGGAATGCGGCGGAGTAGCGGCCGGTGACGTGGTGTTCGAGTTGGCGCTCTATGTCGCCGAGCAAGCTGCTGGCGCCGAAGCGAAAGAGGTCTGGCGCAAGCCACGGCGCGCCAAGCTCTTCTTTCATTAAAATAAGCCACGCGATGGCATCTTTAGCCTTGGCAATGCCACCTGCGGGCTTAAAGCCAACCCTCAGGCCGGTGAGCTCGAGGTAGCGGCGAATCTCGCGCGTCATCACCAGGCTCACTGGCAGCGTGGCGTTGACGGGCTCCTTGCCGGTGCTGGTCTTGATAAAATCCGAGCCGGCCATCATCGCGACCATGCTCGCCTGCGCAACTTTGGTCAGCGTTGGGATCTCGCCGGTCGCCAAGATGGTCTTCATATGCGCGTCGCCGCAGGCCTTGCGGCAGGCGGCGATTTCGTCGTAGAGGCCTTTCCAATCGCTTTGCAGCACGAGCGCCCGGCTGACGACGATGTCGATTTCCTTGGCGCCGGCAGCGACCGACATCTGAATTTCGTGCAGTTTTTCTGGCAGTGGAATTTGCCCGGCGGGAAAGCCCGTCGACACGGCGGCGATGGGGATGTTGGTGCCCGCGAGCGCCTCGGCGGCAAAGGGAATTAGGTTGTGATAGACGCACACCGCGCCGGTGGTAATGCCGGCGTCGGCCATGCCGAGCGCGGCGAGTAGATCCTGGCGCACTGGATTGCGCGCCTTGGCGCACAGCCGCATCACGTTGCCGCGGGTGTCATCACCGGCGAGCGTCGTGAGATCGATGCAGGTAATCGCCCGCAAAAGCCACGCCGCCTGCCAGTCTTTTTTGACCGAGCGCCGCGTGGTGAAGGTGCCGGCGCGTCGCTCCACGGCGCTGCGATTAATCGAGATGCCTTCGACGAGGGCGGCATCAAACGGCATGCCGTCGTTGCGCGCGCCATGCGCGGGCGTAGCTGGAGTTGGCTTCATGGGCCCCACGTAACTACACGCTAAGGCGCGGGGCTGTCGAACAAATTATAGGGGCGGGCGTGGCTACTGGAGTCGCCAATCGCGCCAGCCGGCTAGGGGCAGCAAACCTCGGGGGGCGTGGAATTGGTGCCGCCGCCAGCCCCGCCACGGCCTAGCCTGCGTGGCATGTGACTTGCATAATTGGCCACTATCATGAAAGCCTCGCCTGTCGCAGCGCTCCTCGCTCTTGGTTGCATGCTCGCCTCGGCATCTGCGCACGCTGGCGTGCAGCGCGGCGGGCCGAGCAAGCCAATCGTTACGCGCTCGCACCTAATATACACGCAGGGACATCGGCCTATCTTGATTCCAATCAAGCCCGTCGCCGCGAAACTCGGCACAACTAAGAAGCGCACCGCCAAGGTGACATATGGAGAACGTGCCGAGCGTGCGAAGGTGTCCTCAATATTTGCCGGTGCAGCAGGGTGGGCGGTTGGCATCTCGTATGCGCTTGGGCTCAGCCTCCACGCAATCTTCGGCGACGGAAAACTTGAACCGGCGTACAACATCACCATGGTTACCGCGTTTGTGGTCTCGATCGCCGTTAAGCTGTTTATGGGCAAGAAAGCCAACGAGTTCGATCGCAAGGCCAACGCAGCCGGCGGAACTTCGCCATCGCCCTAACTTTGTCGTATCGTCCTATTCGCAAATGCCGGCGGCAAGCCTAAGGTGCCCGGGTGATTCGCCTCGCGCCCATGACCGCGCCTGAATTTGAGGCCTACGTCGACGCGAGTGCACGCGCCTTTGCAATAGAATCGCCGCGCTTGCGGCATTTGGCTGAGAAAGAGGCGTTGGCGGCATCATACGAGGAGCTGCGCGAACTCTTGCCGACGGGGATCGCAACCACGGGTCAGCTGCTCTGGAGCATTTTTGACAAGGATGCGCTGGTTGGCTACTTGCACCTTGGGGTCGATAAAAGTGACCCTGCCTCAATGTTTGTGTGGGATCTCGAAATCGCGGCCGCACATCGCCGCCGAGGCTATGCCCGTGCGGCGCTGACGCTGGCAATGGCGCACGTCAAAGGGCTTGGTATTCGCCGGCTTGGCCTCAATGTGTTTGCCGAGAACTCCGCGGCCATGGCGCTTTATACGTCGATGGGGTTTGGCGTCACGCAGTCGCAAATGGCGCTTGAGCTATAAGTTTGCCAACGCCATGGGCTCTGCGCGCTCTCGCATTACGTTTCACTTCCATGGCGTTGTGCTCGGCGCTGCGGTTGGCATTTTGTGCGGCATCTCGGCGGCCCTATTTTTGTGGTTGCTTGACCTCGCGACGAGCTGGCGCGAGGGCCATGAGGTCATCGTATGGGCTCTGCCAATTGCCGGCCTCGCGATAGGCTACGGCTATGAGCGCTTTGGCCAGCCTATCAAGGGCGGCAGCAACCTCGTGATCGCCACGGCGCAGGGCGGTGGCGAAGGCGCACCCTTGCCGCAGCGGCTAGCGCCGATGGTGCTGCTAGGCACCGTCCTGACGCATCTGTTCGGCGGCAGCGCCGGTCGCGAAGGTACCGCCGTGCAGATGGGCGCGGGACTCAGCGATTGGTTGGCGCGGCGCGTTCGCGTCGATGCGGCGATGCGCCGGCAGCTACTGCTTGCCGGCATGGCGGGCGGCTTTGGCGCGGTGTTTGGCACGCCGCTCGCGGGCACCGTGTTTGGCCTCGAGGTGCTGGCGCGCCGCCCAATACGCTACGACGCGCTGCTGCCGTCGCTGGCCGCGGCGTTTGTCGGCGATTTCGTTACGCGCGGAGTTGGCATCGCGCATACGCCGTTTCGCGCGGTGTCCTTTGTCGCGCCGACGCCGATGCTAGTGGTTAAATGGGTGCTATTTGCGATCGTCATCGCAGCGGTTGCGCTAGTTTTCATCGAGCTAACGCACTTCATTAGACGGCGCGGCGAGCGGCATGTGCCGCGCCTGCCGTGGCGCATGGCGCTGGGCGGCCTAGCAATTGTCGGCTTGTGGCAGCTCGTCGGCAGCAGCGACTACTTGGGCCTCTCGGTGCCACTCATGCTGCGCGCCTTTAGCGATGGCGAGCTGCCGGCGTATGTGTTTGCGCTAAAGCTGTTGTTTACGGCCATTACCCTCGGCGCGGGTTTTCTCGGTGGCGAGGTTACGCCCTTGTTCGTCATCGGCGCCACGCTCGGCTGCGTCATGGCGAGCGCGCTCGGCATGCCAATCGAGCTCGGCGCCGGCGTCGGTATGGCGGCGCTCTTTGCCGCGGCCGCCAACACGCCGCTAGCGCTATCGGTCATGGCGATGGAGTTACTCGGCGTCGCGATCGCGCCACATGCGCTCATCGTGTGCGTCTTGGCGTGGGTCTTGGTCGGCCCGCGAAGCATCTACGCGGCGCAACTCACCTTGAATTCTACGCAAAGCATGCGAGACTCGCGGCTCGACCCACTAAGGAGATAGACTATGACAACCACCAAAAAAATCGCACTCGTGACCGGCGCCAACAAAGGCCTAGGCAAAGAGATTTCAAGACAGCTTGGGCAGCAAGGATACTACGTGCTGCTTGCCGCGCGCGATGAGTCGCTTGGGAAGCAAGCCGCAGACGAACTGCGAGCGACTGGCATGGAGGTAGCGCCGATCAAGCTTGACGTCACCAACCCCGATCATATTGCGTCGGCGGTTCACTTTGTCACAACGACCTTTGGTCGCCTCGATTTGCTGGTCAACAATGCCGGCATTGCCCTTGAGTGGGATGGTAGCGGCACAAGTGTTGAGAAGATTCGCAAAACCTTAGAGGTGAATGTCATTGCCCCGTATGCGCTCACGGAAGCGTTTATGCCGCTGCTTGAGAAGTCAGCGGATGCGCGCGTCATTCACCAGTCGTCTATGCTCGGTTCGATCGGTGAAGTTGAAAAATCATGGCCGCACGTCAAGAACTTCGTTTCGCCAGGCTATTCGATGTCTAAGGCCGCGCTGAATATGTTGTCATTAATTCAAGGCAACAACTTCGGGGCCAAGGGCGTGCTGGTCGCCGCCGCTCATCCAGGGTGGGTCAAGACAGACCTTGGCTCAGACGCCGCACCCATGGAGGTTGGGGATGGCGCCAAAACCGTGGTGAATCTCGCCACGATGCCGCGCGAGACGTTTCCGAACGCCACGCTTTCGCACATGGGCGCGCGCCTTCCTTGGTAAGTTGACTAAGCGGCTGGCTGTCTCCATCAGGGGTGCAAGCAGCCGGATCGCGCGGTCTCTCCTAAGGGGCGGACAATCACCAGCTGGGGACTGCTGACACCATTTTCATATTTTGGTGACTACACGCGTCACCTGCTCGAATTTATTTTCAAATAGCATCCATGCAATTTTAAGAAAATCATCTAGTTGCGGCATTCGGCTCTTGGCATGTGCTGTGCACTATAAAACTGCATTGTGAGACTATCAAAAATATATTCTGCAATTCTATTGTGCTCGCTGGCTTCCACGCCCGCTTGGGCCAGTCGTCAAAAACAAACGACGCCGACAAGATCAGCAAAGAGTTCGGCACAAAAAACTAGGACGCAAAAACTAATCTTAAAATCCCCTCTGCGGCTCACAGCAACAAAAGCTGCCTATGATGAATTGTTCGCTGAGCTTTACACGGGGCATGCTGCTGCCATGTACGTAATTCCGCACAAAGGGGTTATCGAAACTGAATTGAAAGCGCCCGGAGCCTACGGATCAGGACAATCCCAAGAAGTAAAAGTAACAGGGCTTGGTGCATCCGGGATTTACAACGCTGAATTCTTGGGCTCGGTGAGTACCCACAATGACGGTGCTCAATTTGTAGGGAATAGAAGAGCAATGCAGGCATTTATCGACAAGTTTGCAGCGAGCGGAGGCGTGACAATCGCTCATACCGCGCCAAATGGTACGGTTCGCGAAATTGTAACGAATCACCCCGCAGCTGGTGTCACGCAAATATCTATCGCCGTGCCGTTGAAACCAGGTAAAAATGTAATTGAATACCGGCGCACCGATCGCGCCAGCGGTCGAAGCGTCGGGGCTCAATCCGGTTATGGCGAGTGGCGAAGCAAAATAATCTATTGGGATGGAAAATAGGAACACCTTGGCCTTGGCCTTTGACGCCATCCCGGCGCAGCGTGGCTCACAACACTAGCGGGCGTGGTACGGGCGCAGGCGGCCGTCTTCCATTTCATAGAGCACGTCGAACACCTCCAGCGCGCGGTGGTCGTGGGTGACGACCAAGACGGCGGCGCCGCGGTCGTGCGCGACCTTGCGAAATAGCTCCATGACGCTGCGGCTGCGCACGCTGTCGAGGGCGGCGGTGGGCTCGTCGGCGAGAATCAGCGACGGCTCGTTGGCGAGCGCCCGGGCAATGGCGACGCGTTGCTGTTCGCCGCCGCTCAACATTTCCGGGTAGGCGTGTTCGCGCCCGGCAACGTCGAGATACGCGAGCAAGTCGCGCGCCCGCTTGCGGCCATCGCGCTTGCCGCCAAACTCGCAGGCAATTTCCACGTTCTCGCGCGCGGTGAGAAACGAGGTGAGGTTGGCCTTTTGAAACACGAAGCCGAGGTGACGGCGGCGCAGCGCGGCTAAATCGGCGAGCGGCACGCCGTCTTTCACCACGAGGCGGCCCTCGAAGTACACCTCGCCGGTATCGGCGGGCGAGACAAAGCCGAGCGCCTTGATCAGCGTTGACTTGCCGGAGCCGCTGGGGCCAAGCAGGGCGGCGACGGTACCGCGCGCAAGCGTCAGGCTGACGTGATCGAGCGCCTTGACCGCCGCAGCGCCCGAGCCGTAGGTCTTAGTTAGGTTGTCCGCGCGCACCGCATCGGTGGTGGTGGTCGATACGGATGTAGATGCGAACGTGGACACGGGCGGGGTTGTTGGCATTGTCATTTAGGCCTCCAGCGCGCGCGAGGGATCAATGCGCATGACATGGGCGAGCCCGAGCAGGCTGGCGAGCGTGACTAAGATCATCGTCGCAACCGGCGCGACCATGGTGATGGTCTCGGTGATGAGCACGCGGCGCGGAAACAGGGGATAGGCCAGCGCGCCGAGCGCAAACGCCACGGTATAGCCAATTGCCCCGAGCAGCCACGCTTGCTGCAAGACCAGGCCGAGCAGGCGAGGCTTGGGCGCGCCCATAAGCTTGAGCACCGCGAGGTCGTGGGTTTTTTCGAGCGTGAGGTTGTACATCACCATCATCACGATTACGGCGGCGGTAAGGGTGAGGATTACCGTGAACAGGCCGATCTGCATGCGGGCGCGTTGCACCACGCCGCCCAGCAGCAGCGCCTCTTCTTCGGCTTGTGAATACACGCTGACGTCGCCCCAGCTGCGCACGATGCCGCGCACGTCGGCGAGGCGATGCGGATCGACCTCGAGCAACACGGCGGCAACGGGTGGCGAGGCCAGCGCCGGCGGACGCCAGCGCGGATCGGTTGCGAGCTCTTCGAGTGAGGGCTGGCCGCGGCCGAGATCTGTTTGGCGCAGACGCGAGGCGACGCGTTCGCGTTCGAGCACCGCGGCCTCAGGCGGTTGGTCATACGCGACGAGCTGCGCGTCGCCGGCGGTCAAGAAGGCAACCGAATCACCGCCGGAGGTGAGCGCGTTTTTCGTCAGCCCGACCACGCGGTAGGTCTCGCCGGCAAGTTCGAGCGCCGCGCCGATCGCCAGCCCGAGCGAGGCATCGACGATGATTTCGCCATGGGGTTGCGCCAGGCGACGGCCGCGCACCAGCGGCAGCGAGCGCCCCGGATCATCGGGCCAGCCCAGGCCAACCAGCGCAATGCGCATCACGGCGCCGCGATGCTCGCGCTGAATGAGTTGATACGTGTAGGGCCGCGCGCTGCGCACGCCCGGCAACGCGGCGGCCCGCGCCTCGACGCTCGGATCGAGCCGCGAGCCTTCGGCAAACGGCCCGCGCGTGTCCTTTTGCACCAGCCACACGTCGGCGCGCATGGCGCGGGTGAGGATGGTGGCGTCGTCGACCATGCCGGCGTAAATGCCCTGCATCGCGATGACGACGGTGAGCAAGAGGCCAAGGCCCGCCGCAGTGCCGACAAAGCGCGCGAGATGACGGCGCACGTCGCGCAGCGCGAGATTCATCGGCTCACCCAGCGCCGTCCAAGCGGCAGCGAGGTGGCGGTGCCCGGCGCGGCCAAGAGCTCATCGCCCTCGGCGAGGCCCTCTAGCACCTCGACGTGCGCGCTGCCCGTGAGTCCGAATTTCGGACTAATGCGTGTAATCTTGCCGCCGCGGCTGGCATAGACAAAGGCGCCGGCCTCATCGTGGTGGATGAGGTCGATCGGAATCCGCAGCGCGTTGTCGTGGCGCGCTAGCTCGACGCGCACGTCGGCGCGCTGACCGATGGCGATGCGGCGCTCAAGGCTTACCGGCGTGACTTCGACGAAGAGTTCGTGGGTTTGGCGGTCGGCCTCCCACGCGATCTTGGAGACCTTGCCGGCGATGGGCTGGTCGGTGCCGGGAAAGGTAATCGTCGCGGGCTGATCCACCGCGAGCTGTGACAACATCGTCTCGTCCATGGCGGCGTTGACGAAGACGCGGCTGGTGTCGACGAGGCGTAGCACGGTCGAGCCAATCGCGACGGTGTCGCCCGGCTCGCGCAGGCGCCGGGTAATCACGCCATCAAATGGTGCCAGCAACGTGGCGCGCACCACCGCGACGCGGCGTTGCTCGGCGCCGCCAGCCGCGACGTCAATGCCGCGCGTCGCCTCGGCGCGTTGTGCCAGCACGCGTGCGAGCTCGGCGTGGGCCAAGGCCAGCTTGTCGCGCATGTCGTCGCGCTGTTGGCCAGGCACGGCGCCGGCGTCAAATAGCGCCTGGGTGCGACGCGCCTCGCGCTCGGCGGTTGCGAGCAGCGTACGTGCGCGCTCTTCGTCGGCGGCCAGGCGCTGCAAGGCCGCCCTTGCCGCGCCAACGCCGGTTTGCGCTGATTTTAGTTCGGCTTGCGACTGACTCGTCTCAAGCCGCGCGAGCTCTTGGCCGATGGTGACGCGGCCGCCTTCATCGACGAGCACCTCGCTTACGCGGCCGATCAAGTCAAAGCCGACCGCCGCCTCGCGCTGGCTTTCGATGGTGCCGCGGCCAAACGCCTCGAGCACGACGGTGCCGCGCTCCACCCGCGCCATCTTGACGTGCACCGGCGACCAGACTTTAAACCAAGCGATTAGCAGGCCGATCGCGAGCACGCCCAAGACCCAGCGCAGGCGGTAGACAAGGGCGAGCACGCGCCGTGGGAGGCTTGAGTTGGCATGAGTTTGGATCATTGTGGAGAACTTGCTTTCGCTTCGGGATTGGAACGTGATTGCTCGTAATTAGCCGCCCGCCGCCCACGCCTGCATCCAGGGCTTGGCGCGATAGCGGTCCCACGCATCGGGCAGCACTGTGACCACCGGCCCGGCGAGGCCGCCGCGCGCCGCGACGCGCAGGGCGGCGACGACGTTGGTGCCGGCCGAGCCGCCGACGAAGAGGCCTTCCTCTCGCAGCAGCCGCCTGACCATGGCAAAACTCTCGTCGTCGCTGACGCGCTCGACGGCATCGATGACGTCGCGATGCAGGTTGGTCGGCACCTCGTTGCCGCCGATGCCTTCGACGGCATAGGTGCCATCGGGGCCCAGGTGCCCGGTCTCGATCCAATCGGCGAGCGATGACCCGACCGGATCGGCGACGACGACGCGCACGTGCGGCAACGCGGTCTTGAGCCGGCGCCCGACGCCCGAAATGGTGCCGCCGGTGCCGACGCCCGCGACGAACGCACCGATGACGCCGCCGGTTTGGGCGAGAATCTCGGCACCCGTGGTGCGCACATGCGCCTCGACGTTGGCGGGATTGTTAAATTGATCGGCGAGAAACCACCCGTGCTCCTGCGCCATGCGCGCCGCGACGTTGCGGAAGTTCCCCGGATCGGTGCGCGGCAAATTCGGCGTCACGATCACTTGGGCGCCGAGTGCGCTCAGGGCGTTGCGCTTGTCGACGGACATTTTCTCCGGCATGAGGCACACCAACTTCATGCCACGCGCGCCGGCGACCATCGCCAGGCCAAGCCCGGTGTTGCCGGCCGTCGCCTCGATAATTGTCATGCCGGGCGCCAAGACGCCGCGCGCCTCGGCATCTTCGACGATCGCGATGGCAATGCGATCTTTGATCGATCCGCCGGGATTTAGGTGCTCGCACTTTACCAGCACTGGCACCGCTAGCTCCTTGCCGATGTGTTGCAGCCGCACCAGCGGCGTGCCGCCAATGTGGCGCAAGATGCCTTGGCGCTCGGTCGTGGACAGCATGGCCATGACATCACCATTGGCTACGGCGCGCGCAATGTCAAACCGCGGAGGGGGATAGGAAATTTTAGGCGGAAATTGCGGAGGGTGGCATGGGCCGAGCGGGGCTGGCTAGGTGCCAGATGGCGGGGTGCGGGTGATTTAGAGGCTTCAGATCACTGAGATTGGGGCATCATCAGGCAGCGAGGTAACGCGCCCGAGACCGCATGTCGCTGCGCCCAGCAGCAGCCCGGGCAACGGCCCCGCCAAGGCAACCGTTGATCGTTCGTATGGGTTGGCGTCTTGCTTGCGCCCACGGGCAACCGCGCCAAAGAAGGGCAAAAAGAGAATTTGCAGATCTCGGTACTTGTAGTGCCGCATAGCCATCGCATGTCCAAGCTCGTGCAACAGCAGCACGGCGACGAGCACGACGAGAAGCTTCGCCGTAACTGCCAGCGACAATTGGCCAACGAACAACAACAACGTTAGCGCGAATAGCAACAGCCCTTGCGCATAGTTCGAGCGCTCGGGTTCGGCAGGAGCCTCCAGCTCACGGCGTATCGCGTCGGTAACAATCTCGCCACTCGTGGGACTGCGCATAAAGGGTGACAAAGACTACGGGGAAAAATAGGAATTTTCAGGCCGAATTGGTGGCGGGACGCCTGAGTCGGCAGCGGCCACTCTTTGCGATCTGAGGCGTTAGCCGGGCCCCCAAGATACGAAGCAGAAAAATTAGGTCGAAAGGGCGGAAGGTGGCGAGGTCCGCGGGGCGCTGGTGGGGGTGCGGGCGTACGCGGCTGGGAAGTGGTTGGAGTCGAGTCGCGAGGTGAGCTATAGTTGAGTTGTGTCAGGTGAGTTGCCACGAATTTTTAGAGCGCTGGCTGAAGGCGGTGTGCAGTATTTGGTCGTCGGCGGCGTCGCGGTGGTGATCCACGGATACCCACGCATGACGGCCGACTTAGACTTGGTGCTATCGCTTGCCTCTGAGAACGTGGTTCGCGCGGTCAATGCGCTCTCTAGACTCGGGTTCCAACCTCGCCCGCCTGTTCCATTTATGGATTTTGCTGATGCGGCGAAGCGCCGAGAATGGATCGAAGAGAAAGGCCTGACGGTATTTTCGCTGTGGAGTCCGCAGTTTCCTTTAACGGAAATCGATTGTTTCGTTGCCGAACCTTTTCCATTCGCCGAAGCCTATGGGAGGGCTTTGAGCGTGCCGATTGAGGGGATCGAGGTTTCGGTCCTCGGCCTTGTTGACCTAATTTCGCTCAAACGGGTTGCAGGACGCCCCAAAGACCTAGATGACATCGAAAAATTACAGGCAATTCATGCCGACGGTCTTGCGGGAGGTGTTGATCATGAAAAATGATCGCGGTTGGAGTGACCATGAAAAAGCGCAGCTGCAACGGTGGAAGGAGCTGTCGGCAGAACAGCGCCTGCGCTGGCTGGAAGAGGCCAAGGGGTTTGCGCACGAAGCCATGCAACAAGCCAAAAAGCGGCGGTCTCAGTAGGGGGATAGGAAATTTCAGGGGATAGGAAATTTTAAGCGGAAATTGCGGAGGGTGGGACGGGCCGAGCGGGGCTGGCTAGGTGCCAGATGGCGGGGTGCGGGTGATTTATAGCCTTCAGATCACTGAGATTGTCGGCTAGAAACCACCCGTGTTCCTGCGCCATCCTCGCTGCCACGTTGCGGAAGTTGCCCGGATCTGTGCGCGGCAAATTTGGCGTCACGATCACCTGGGCACCGAGCGCGCTCAACGCGTTGCGCTTGTCGACGGACATTTTCTCGGGCATGAGGCCGCCAACTTCATGCCGCGGGCGCCCGCGACCATCGCCAGGCAAAAGCCGGTGTTGCCGGCCGTCGCTTCAACAATGGTCATGCCCGGCGCCAGCACGCCGCGCGCTTCGGCGTCTTCGACGATCGCGATGGCAATGCGATCTTTGATCGACCCGCCGGGATTTAGGTGCTCGCACTTTACCAGCACTGGCACCGCTAGCTCCTTGCCGATGTGTTGCAGCCGCACCAGCGGCGTGCCGCCAATGTGGCGCAAGATGCCGAGGCGCTCGGTCGCGGGCGTCGTTGCCATGGCGTCACCATTGGCCACGGTGAGCCTAATGTCAAACCGCGTGGGTAAATCCGATTGACGCCCGGAGTTTTGCCCGCTAGCTTGCCACCATGCCAACCCGCCAGGCACCTTTGCCGCCTCTTGGCGAACTCGAGCTGGCGCTGCTCGAGCTGCTGTGGAACGCCGGCGCGTGCGACGTAACCCAGGCGCACGCGGCCATCGGCAAACGCCGCGGTATCACGCCCAACACCATTGGCTCGGCGCTCGAGCGCCTCTACAAAAAGCGCTTGATCGCGCGACATAAAGTATCGCATGCGTATCGCTATGAGCCGGCCGTTGGGCGAGACGAGTTCGCGGCGAGGAAGTTGGTGACGGCGGCCGGCGGCATCAAGGCGCTCGCTGGTAGCGGGATGCTCGCGGCGTTCGTTGATTTAGTTGGCGACGTCGACGAGGCGGCGCTCGATCGGCTCGAGGCGCTGATCGCGGAAAAGCGCGACGAGCGTGGCCAGCGCGGCCAGCGGGGTGGTAAGTGACCCTCAGCCTGGTGATGCTATGCATCGCGGCGGGCGGGGCGATCGCATTTGTTACCTCAGCCATCGTCGGCGTGGCGCTGTTGGCTGCGCGGCGCGCGATGTCCAGACTGACCCCGGCGGCAAATGCACGGGTCTTGTTTGGCGCTGCGGTGTTGCCGCTGCTCGTAAGCGTGGCTGCCATGATCGCTGCGCTTGCGCCGTCGTTTGGTCTCGTCGCTGATCATTGCGAACCTGTTGGCACCACGCACGCACATCCCCACATCTGCACCGCGCATCACGTCAGCGAGGCGCCGGCGCTTGCCGTCGCGCTGCTCGCTGGCACGCTCGCTTTGCGCCTCGGCCTGCGGCTGGCGCGGCTTGTGCGTGGCGCGTACGTCGCACGCGTGGCGCGACGCAACCTGCTCGCCTCGGCGCGCTACGAAGCCACCCTCGGCGCGCATGTCTTGCCCTTAGCCGCACCGCAGGCGTTCGTAATCGGCGTGGGGCATCCACTAATATTTGTCACCGAGGGCCTGTTGGCCGATCCGCATCGAAAACACTCGATGGCCGCCCTGGCGCACGAACGGGCGCACATTCGCCGCCGCGATCTACTACGCCGCGCCTTGGCGGGCATGGCGTTGGCATTTCATCTCCCAGGCCTCGCGTCATGGCTTGAGCAGCAAGTTTCGCGCGCGCACGAGCTTGCGGCCGATGCCGAAGCCGCCGCCGATGTTGGTAGCCGGGTTGATGTGGCCGCCGCGCTGGTTGCGATGACGCGCGCGCAGCTCGTGCCGCTTGGTGTCGCGATGTCTTTTGGGGTAGGCGATGTGGAGGCGCGCGTGCACGCGTTGCTCGACGCTCAGCCGCGATTCGATCGACCGCGGCCCGCGGCGTTGTTGGTTGGCCTGCTCGGGCTTGTGCTGCTGCTTGGCCTGACCGCAGATGCCGTGCATCACGGCGTCGAGATGGTGCTCGGCCTGCTCGTCGACTAATAAACGTGGAACCAGTGAAAACATTTATGATGGCAACAATAGACCGCAAAACACCGATTGGTGGTCGGATTTTAATCGGCGTGCGAAGCCTCATGTTTGTCGCGAGTTGCTTGCTTGGCCTCGCCGCGCAGGCCGATGACAAGCGGCCGCTGACCGAGGCCGACGTGCTGGCGTTAGCCGTGGCGCGCGACCCGGAAATCTTGGCGCTGCACGCCGAAACCTCGTTGGCGCTGGCCGAGGAGCGGCGGGGAGGGATGCATGCGAATCCCACGGTTAGCTGGGAACGTGAGCATTTGCCAAGCGTCGGCGCGATGAGCGCGACAACGGAAACGTCGTTGCAGCTCGCGGTGCCGATCGAGCTGTTTGGTAGGCGCCCGGCGGCGCAGGCGTTGGCGCGCGTGGCCACCGCAGGTGCGCGGGCGCATGCGGCGCAGGGGCAAGGCGACGTCGCTGAGCGCGCGCTGTTGGCGTTTTATGCCGCGCTCGCGGCAACCCGTGAGGCTGAGATCTTGGCCGACGCGGCGACGCGCCTGCAAGAAGCGGCGCGCATTGTCGGCCGTCGCCACGATGAGGGCACGACCTCGGGGTACGAGCGCACGCGGCTTGAGGTGGAGACAGAAATGTCGCGCAGCGAGCTGGCGCAGGCGACGGCTGCGGCGCGGATCGCACACGCGCGGTTGGCTGGCTTGATTGGCGCGGACGTCGCGACCATGACCTTGCGCGGCGAGTTGAGCGTGTCGTCACCAGCGACCGCGGCGGCTGCTATGGCCGCAGCGCCCCAAGCGCGCACCTCGCTGCGGCTGCTTGCGCAGGCCGAGGCGCAGGCGCATCGCGCGACGTCGGCGGCGCGATGGGCGTGGCTGCCGACGCTCACGGTGGCGGGAGGGCTGCGTCGCGAAATCACCGAGACGACGCGCGACGGCTATGTCGCGGGCGTATCGCTTTCCTTGCCGGTGTTTGATCGCGGGCAAGACTCGGTCACCGCCGCGCGCGCCGCGCAGCAACAGGCAACGGCGGCGTTGCGCCTCGGCGAGCGCGACACGCAGTTGCGGCTCACCGTGGCGCGCGAGGCGCTTGCGGCGGCGGTCGCCGAGTTAGCGCGCTTTCGCGAGGCGACGAGCGCGCGCGTTGAATTGCTCGAGCGAGCGGCGCTGGCTGGGTATCGCGAAGGCGATCGCTCCGTCGTCGAATTAGTCGATGCGCAACGAGCGCGCACCGCGGTGGCGCGGCGCGTATTGGCGCTGGAGCTCGAGGCAAAACAAGCAGAATTGGTGCTGCGTGCGGCGCAGGGGGAATTCGAATGAATATGCAACTAACAACGTCTGCGCTATCCATCGCGGTCGTCGCGGCGCTCGCCGCAGGCTGCAAGGGCCACGGGTCAGGCCACGATCACGCCGACGATCATCCCAAGGGCCACGACCATCACGAGGAAGGGCACGGCCACGGCGATGGTCCCGTCGTGCGCATCACGCGCTGGAGCGAGCGGCTCGAACTATTTGCCGAACATCCCACCGCCATCGCTGGCGTCGAACTCAAGCTGCTGACCCATCTTACCGTGCTCGAAGATTTTCGCGCGCTTGAGCAAGCCGAGGTGGTGCTGGAGCTAACGCGTGTAAACGCAGGCGGCGACGCTAATGCCAACGCTTCGCCGCTGACGGCGAGCGCCAAGGCGCCGTTACGGCCCGGCATCTATGAGCTGGTGTTTACGCCGCCGCAAGCCGGCACCTATCGCGGTCGCCTGGTGGTGAGCGGCAGCGTCGTCGATGTCATCGACGGGCTCGAGGTGGTGGTCGCGGCCGACGCCAAGGGGGTAACGGCGGCGCCAGCGGCACCCGAAGAGGACGCCTCCATCGAACTACTCAAGGAACAGCAATGGGGCCTGCCGTTTGCGACGGCATTTGCGCGCAAGGGCGCGCTGGTGCCGGCGATCGAGGTCGCGGGCACGGTCGGCACGCCTCCGGGAGGCAGCGCCGATATTGGGGCACCGATCACTGGCCGCGTGATCGCGCCGCCACAAGGGCTGCCGCGCCCTGGCATCGAGGTGCGCAAGGGCCAATTGCTCGCGACGCTGGCGCCCGCGCCGTCGTCGCCAGAAGAGGCGGCGCGCGCGAGCCTAGCCGTTTCCGAGGCCGATGCGCGCTTGGCGCGGGCACGAGCCGCGGCCGAACGCGCCGAGCGCCTCATTAAAGATCAAGCCATCTCGCAGCGCGACGTCGAAGACGCGCGGCGCGAGGTTGGCGTTGCCGAGGAAGCGGCGCGCGCGGCGCGTGGCGCGCAGCAGCTCTTCGTCGGCGCGACCGGCGGGGCAGGTGCGGGCTCGTGGCGCTTGGTTTCGCCGATTAGCGGCACGCTAGTCGAAGTCGCCGCTACGCCAGGCGCGACCGTAGCGCCAGGCACCTTGCTATTTCGCGTCGTCGACACCCGCGAGCTATGGATCTCGGCGCGGGTGCCCGAGCAAGACGCGGCGCGGCTGCGCGCCGATCGGGACGCCGCGTATCAGATCGCGGGACTCGATGGCTTTTTGCCGATTGCCATCACCGACAAGGCTGCGGGCGCCTCGCTGGTGGCGATTGGCCGCACGGTCGATCAGGTCTCGCGCACCGTCGACGTCATCTATGCCTTGACGCGACCTGCCAGCCAATTGCGCGTGGGCGGCCTGGTGCGCGTTAGCGTGCCCGCGGGCGACGAATTTGTCGGTGTCGTGGTGCCGACGACGGCGATCGTCGAAGACGAGGGTCGCGAGGTGGTTTACGTGCAGGTCGACGGCGAACATTTTGAGGCGCGTGTGGTCAAGACCAGCGCGCGCATGGGCGACCGCATCGGCATCTCGCAAGGCCTCGTTGATGGCGAGCGCGTCGTCACCCGCGGCGCCAACGTGGTGCGCCTCGCGGCGCGCGCGCCCACCACGGAAGCCCATGGACATATTCACTAATGATCGAGTCGCTGCTTAAACAATCCCTTCGCCATCGCTGGTTGGTGCTCGGCATCGCCTCGGCGTTGCTCGTGTTTGGCATCTATCGCGCCGCGCACATGCCGGTCGATGTCTTTCCTGATCTGACCGCGCCGCGCGTCACCGTGGTGACCGAGGCCTCGGGCCTCGCCGCCGAAGAAATCGAACGCCTGGTGACGTTTCCCATCGAGACCGCGGTCAATGGCTCGGCCGGCGTGCGCCGCGTGCGCTCGGCGTCGGCGCCGGGCATCTCGCTGGTGTGGGTGGAATTTGATTGGAGCAGCGGGGCCACGCTGGCGCGGCAACGCGTCACCGAGCGCCTGCAAACGCTCGCCGGCATGTTGCCGCCCGAGGCCAGCGCCCCGCTGCTGGCACCGGCGTCATCGGTCATGGGTGAGATCGCCTTTATCGCATTGCGCAGCGACGCGCTGTCGCCAATGGATTTGCGGCGGGTGGCAGATGTCGAGGTGCGGCGCCGCTTGCTCGCCGTGGAGGGCGTGTCGCAGGTGGTCGCGATCGGCGGCGACGAAAAACAATATCAGATCGTCATCGATCCGCACCGCAGCGAGCGTTATCGCCTGACCTCGCACGACGTGGTAGAAGCGGTCGAGCGCGGCAGCGCCAACGCGCCAGGCGGCTACGTGGTGGATCGCGGCCAGGAGTCGGTGGTGCGCGTCCTGGGGCGCGCGGAAGGCACCGCCGACCTCGAGGCCATCGTCGTCGCCATGCGCGATGGCACGCCGGTGCGCGTGCGCGACGTCGCCGACGTCCAAATTGCGCCCGCGGTGGCGCGCGGCGCCGCCAGCTATAACGCCAAGCCGGCGGTGATCCTTAGCATCGTCAAGCAGCCCGACGCCGACACCGTGTCGACGACGGCGCGCGTCGATGCCGCGCTGGCGCAGCTCGCGACCGACCTCGCGCCGCGCGGCGTGCAGCTGCAACGCGATTTGTTTCGCCAACAAGATTTTATCGACACCGCGATCGACAACCTCATAACCCACCTCCGCGATGGCGGGGTGCTGGTGGTCGTGGTGCTGCTCCTCTTCTTGTGGAGCTTGCGACCCACGATCATCAGCATCGTCGCGATCCCGATCTCGTTGGTTACGGCGACCCTGGTGCTAGATCTGCTCGGGATGCGCATCGACACCATGACGCTCGGCGGCCTGGCGATCGCAATCGGCGAGCTGGTCGACGACGCCATCGTCGACGTCGAAAACGTCATGCGTCGCCTGCGCGAGCGCGCGGCGCAGGCGGTGGAGGCTCGCGCCAGCGTGGTCGATACCGTGCTCGCGGCGTCGGTCGAGATTCGCTCGTCGATCGTTAGCGCGACCTACGTCATCATGTTGGTGTTCGTGCCGTTGCTGTTCCTCGATGGGCTCGAGGGTCGCCTCATTCGCCCGCTCGCGGTCTCGTATCTCGTGGCGATATTTGCCTCGCTTATTGTCGCGGTAACCGTGACGCCGGTGCTGTGCTCGTTTTTGCTGCCGCAGGCGATGGCGCGGCGCGGCGCCCAGGAGCCGCCGTTTATGCAATGGCTGTCGGGTCGCTATGAGCCGTGGTTGCAGCGCAGCCTGCGCCATCCGCGCCGTATTGCCGCCGGCGCCGGCGCACTGGTCGTCGTCGGGGCGCTCGGCTTGCTCGGCGTCGGCCGCGCCTTCTTGCCCGAGTTTAACGAGGGTAGCCTGACCATAAATATGGTGCTAGCCCCCGGCACCTCACTTGCCGAAAGCGACGCGCTCGCCACCATGGCCGAGCGCGAGCTGATGCGCGATCCGGCGGTGCTCGCGGTGGGCCGCCGCACGGGCCGCGCCGAAAAAGACGAGCACGTGCTCGGTGTCGAGACCAGCGAAATCGAGGTGAGGCTAAAGGCCGATGATCCGCGTAGCAAGGCGCAGGTCTTCGCCGATGTGCGGCAGCGCCTAAAAGCGGTGCCCGGCGCGCAATTTGAGATCGGTCAGCCCATCTCGCATCGCATCGAGCACATGATTTCGGGTCAGCGCTCGGCGCTGTCGATCAAGGTGTTTGGGGAAAACTTAGGCGAGCTGCGCCGCGTCGCCGACGAGGTCAAAACCCTGGCGAGCGCCGTGCCTGGCTTGGTCGACGTCAATGTCGAACAGGTGGTCGAGATTCC
Source organism: Myxococcales bacterium (assembly GCA_016716835.1). NCBI lineage: Bacteria > Pseudomonadati > Myxococcota > Myxococcia > Myxococcales > Myxococcales bacterium. The sequence goes on from JADJUW010000002.1 coordinate 360,564, forward strand.
GCAGGTCGTCGTGCGCGTCGACGCGCAGAGCGCGGCCAATTACGGCTTTTCTGCCGGTGAAGCCGCAAGCGCCATCGGCACCGCGTTGTGGGGCGCGACGCCGGGCCATATCTATGAAGATGGCACCACCACCGAGGTCGTGGTCAAGCATGCGGCCGCGTCGCTCAAAGATATTGAAGCCGTGCGGCGCGCCGGCATCCCAACGCCATCGGGCGCCGTGGTGCCGCTGGCCGCGCTGGCCACGGTGCGCCAGGCGACGGGCCCGAACTATGTGCTGCGCGAAAATGTCGAGCGCCGCGTCGTGGTCACCGCCAACATCCAAGGCCGCGACATGGGCAGCGCCTACGACGACGTGCGTGCGTCCTTGAGCAAGCAGCTGACGTTGCCCGCCGGCGTGCGCCTCGCCTACGCCGGGCAATTTGAACGGCAAGAGGCGACCAGCCGCCGCCTGTTGCTATTTGGTCTGCTAGCGATCGTTGGGATCGCCCTCATCGTCGGTACCACGCTGCGCAGCGTGCGCCGCACCTTGATCGTGCTGGTCAACCTGCCGCTGGCGCTCGCCGGAGGCGTCATCGGCGTCTATCTCGGCGGCGGCATCTTGTCGGTCGCCAGCACCATTGGCTTTATCACGCTATTTGGCATCGCGATGCGCAATGGCATCTTGCTCGCAACCCGTCTGCGCGATCTTGAGCTCGAAGGCCTGGCGCTGGCGGCCGCGATGGAGCGCGCGGCCCGCGAACGCTTGGCGCCGATTCTCATGACCGCGCTCACCGCCGCGCTCGGGCTGTTGCCGCTCGCGCTGGCGCTCGGCGAACCGGGGAGCGAAATCCAGGCGCCGATGGCCTTGGTCATCTTAACCGGCCTAGCCACCTCGACGGTGCTTAACATGATCGTTGTGCCGGCACTCATGGTGCGCTGGGGCGGCGTCACGGCGCCAAACTAGCGCTACGCCACCTTGCGCGACAAACGCAGCACATTGGGTAGCTTCCAGTCAATGAGTAGCTCTTGGTAGCCGTCCGGCAACTCGCCACCAAAGCCGTTGTATTCGATGACGTAGGTGCCGGCGGGGGCGTGCGCGAAGAACTTGCGCGCATGCGCGACATCCCGCTCAAAGCGAGCATTGCTCAGCTCGACCGCGTCGTCGATGTGGGCGTCTGGACCAAACAAGTTCTCGCCAAACGGATTGTACAAATAGTAGGCTTCGGCGGCAGGCAACTCACCGGCACCCAGCGTGCCGACGACAAAGCGGCAGCGATCGCCAAGGTTAAATTGTCCTGCCAGCGTGTTCGCAGCAGCTACGAAATGGCGACGCTGCTCGACGCCGATAAAGTGCGCCTTGCTGGCTAACGCCGCCGCCACGCAAAATTTTCCGGCGCCGGCGCCGATATCGACGACCGACGTAATTTCGTAGGCGTCGAGCCACTGGGCAACGCGCAAGGCCACCGCGAGCGGGGTCCAGTGTTGGCCCGAAACCACTCTCAGCTCGGCAGGTAAGAATTGATCAAAGGCACGCTCGGCCGGACGCAGGCCGCTGCGCAGCGCGCTGGCAACTTGACGCGGCGTTGGCGAAGACGACGGCTCGTGGCCTGGCGACGTTGGCGCGTCATAGGACCATTCATGGTCTGGTTGTTCTGAGTCATCGTCGCTCTCGATCAATTACGTTCTCCTTTTGCGGTTTCTCACGCGCGCGCGGTGTTTTCAAGCCCGAGCCGACGTGCACGCGCCACCGTCGCTTGGCGCACCGCTTCATGTACTTGTTGGTTGAGCGGGCTTGGCACCACCTCGCCCGGCTCGGCCATGCGCGCGATGACCTCGGCGGCATCGATGAGCATTTCGATGGTGATGGCGCGACTACGGACCTCGAGCGCGCCCTTAAACAGCCCAGGAAAGGCGAGGGCGTTGTTGATCGATCGGCCATCGATGGCAAACGCCGCGCCCGCCGCGCGCGCCGCATCCGGCGAAATTTCGGGTTCGGGATTGGACAGCGCGAAGATGACATGGCCTTGGCGGATCATGGCCGGCGAGATGAGGCCGGCGCGGCCTGTGGTCGCAATGACAATGTCGGACTCGCGCATCAGCGTCGTCAGATCGGTGGGGCGCGCGCCATGCGCGGTTAGGCGGGCCACGGCCTGCGCCGAGACATCGCTGACCAGCACCTCCTCGACGCCGTACGCCAACGCCAGCCTCGCGATCGAGCTGCCCGCCGCGCCAAGGCCAAGTTGGCCGATGCGGGCCTTGGTTAGATCTCGCCCGGTCAGCCGGCAGACGTTGATGATGGCGGCGAGCGCGGCGGTGGCGGTGCCGTGTTGGTCGTCGTGCAGCACCGGCTTCTGCAGGCGTGCTTGCAACTGTTCTTCGATATAGAAGCAATCGGGCGTGCGGATGTCTTCGAGGTGGATGGCGCCAAAGCCAGGGGCCAGCCGCATCACGGTTTCGACAAATTCATCCGGATCACGCGTATCCACGAGGATGGGCGTGGCGCTGATCTTCGCCAGCTGATCGTAAAGCACCGCCTTGCCTTCCATTACCGGCAGGCTGGCCAACGCGCCGATATCACCCAGGCCCAGCACGCGCGTCCCGTTGGTAAAGATGCCCACCGAATTGCCGACGCCGGTGAGCGTCCATGCGAGCTGCGGATCTTTTTCGATCGCCTTGGCGACGCGTGCGACGCCCGGGGTATAGATGTGCCTCAAATCGCTGAGCTCGCGCAAGGCAACGCGACTCGTGGAATGCAGCTTGCCCCCTTGGTGGCAGGCGAACACTTGATCAAGCATATGAATGAGTTCGACGCCTTCAAGCTGCCGCACGGCCTGCGCGACGCGCTCGGTGTGGGCATCGTTTTCGGTCTCGATGGTAATGTCGCGCACCGTAAACACCTCACCAATTTGATTGGTGGAGATTTCGCCGAGCAGGCCCCCATGCTCGGCAATCGTCGTCATCAGCCGCGCGAGCTCGCCCGGTCGGTGGCGAAGGCGAACTCGAAAAATGGTGTCTACGCTGTACCCGTCCACCACGGCACCATCGCAAAATTGTAACGCCGTGTCACAAAACGGCTCTACGAAACGCGCCCCATTGACGGTTGGCGCCGCCGCGGCCATAGTCGGCGCACGATGAGCGCCACCATGGTCGATAGCTCGCTGCGGTGGGTGGTGCGCTTGCGTTGGATTAGCCTGGGTGGCCTCGGCGTTTGCGCGGGCTTCGCCAAGTCTGAAGGCCAAGCGTTGCGGTGGTGGCTCATCGCGGTAATCATCGGGCTCGGCGTGGCGTCGAACCTGGCGCTGGGATGGCTGCCACGTCGCCGTGGCATCACGCTGTCGCGCCAGCACACCTCCTACATGATCGCCGCTGCGCTCGTGCTCGACATGCTGCTGCGCACGGCTTGCCTCGCGGTTACGGGCGGCGCCTCGAATCCTTTCTCGGTGCTCTATCTCGTGCATATCGCGTTGGCCGCCGTGGTCCTCACCTCGCGCCAGACGTTGGCGATGGCGGCGGTGTCGGTCGTGCTCTTCGCGCTGCTCTTTCTCGTCGACGTCGGGCAGGTGCACGTGCACGACCCCAAGGCGAGCTTATTTGAGAACAAGCATCTCCAGGGCATGTGGCTGGCGTTTACCCTGGCCGCGCTCATCACCGGCTATTTTGTGTCGCGCATTGCGGCCACCCTGCAGGCGCAGCGCGAGCAAATTGCCGAGCTGCGCGAGACCGCGGCGCGCAACGCGCGGCTGGCCTCGCTCACCACGCTGGCAGCGGGTGCGGCGCACGAGCTATCGACACCGCTGGGCACCATCGCGGTGGCCGCCTATGAAATGCGGGATTTGGCCAAGCGGCAGCGCAGCGGTGCCACCCCTGACGTAAGCCAAGACACGGCCGATCTTGATCTTATCCTCGCCGAGGTTGAACGCTGCCAACAGATTATTGCCCAGCTAGCGCCGCGCAGCCGCGAGGGAGAGGAGGCGGTCGCCATCTCAGCCGCCGACCTCGAACGCAACCTAAGGTCGCGCTTGGGCGGCGAGTGGGCGCGCATCGCGTGGCGTGCCGAGCCGATCGCGCTGCATGCGCCGGCGGCGCTGGTGCACACCACGGTGGCGGCCATCGTCAAAAATGCGCTCGACGCCTCGCCCGAGACAGGGCAGGTCGAAGTGACCATCGCGCCAGCCGCGGCAGGCTCAGCTGGCACGACGATCGCCGTGCGCGATCGCGGCGAGGGCATGACGCCAGCCTTCTTGCAGCGGCTCGGTGAGCCATTTTTTACGACCAAGGAGCCGGGCAAGGGCATGGGCCTTGGGCTGTTTCTCGCCAAGTCGACGATGGAAACGCTCGGCGGCCACTTGGCAATTCATTCGACGCCGGGGCAGGGCACCGAGGTCGTGCTAACGTTTGCGTGAGGCGTGCATGACCGAGCTTTCGCGGCATTATCTATTGGTCGACGACGATGAGCGCTTTCGCACCCGCCTAGCCAAGGCGCTCACCGATCGCGGCAATGAGGTCACGGCGGTTGGTTGCCACGCCGAAGCCCTTGCCGTGGCCGATCACCTCGCCTTTGATCGCGCCATCGTCGATCTTAAGATGCCAGGTAAAAATGGCCTGGCGACGGTGCGCGCGCTCAAGGAATTGCAGCCGACGATCGATATCGTGGTGCTCACCGGCTATGGCAGCATCGCCACCGCGGTCGATGCGATGCGCCACGGCGCCACGGAATACTTGCAGAAGCCAAGCCACACCGAGCAAATACTTGGCGCCTTTGCCGCCGAGCCGCCGGCGCTGGAGGAGACGGCGCAGGCGTTCGAGACGCCATCGCTCGCCAAGATCGAATGGGAGCACATCGAGCGCGTGCTGCATGAATGCGGTGGCAATATTTCGCGCGCGGCGCGAGTGCTCGGCTTGCAGCGCCGCACCTTGCAATACAAGCTCGCGAAGTTTCCCGTCGCGCGGTAGCGACGCGCGGCAGGCGCAAATTGCCTACCCCCCGACGAGGCGATCGACAAAGAGCTGCCCGGCGCGGCCGAGCTTCGGCGCGGACCGGACGTAGAGCCGCGGCGAAAACTCATGCGCGCTGGTGCCGGCCCAACGCACCTCCCGCAACACCCCGGCGGCAAGCTCTTTCGAAATCAGGTGCTCGGGCAACCAGCCAAACCCAAGCTTTGACATGATCGCCGTCTTCTTGGCGGCGAAATCGCTGAGTTCAACTGAAAACGTTGAGGTCAATTGTGACGTGCTCAGGCCGAGGCGCGGATCGGAGCCACGCACCGTAAGCAGGACCTCGTCCGTGAAGGTGGCGGCGCTAGCCCCACGGCCGCCATGGCACAAAGGATGCGATTTGTGGGCCACGAGCAGTGCGCGAATTGGCGCCAGCGCCACCATGCGTAGCCCCGCGGTGGTTGGGGGCAACACGGAAATCATCATGTCCGCGTTGGATGCCAAAAAGGCGGCTTCGACGCCGCCGAGGAAGGCGGTCGAGACATCGATCCGCGTCTTGGCCTTGGCCTTCGCTAGGTGGTGGACGACGCGCAAAATAGGATCGGCGGGAAAGATGCCGTCAAACACCAGGCGCACCCGCGGCTCCCACCCGGTGCGCAGCTCGGCACACGCCGTCTCAAAGTCGCGCTCGGCGGCGAGCAGGCTGCGCGCCAGCACCAAGACCTGTTCGCCAGCGGGGGTGAGGCGCGTGCGATAACCGCGGCGGTCGAGCAGCGCCAGCGCGAGATCGGCCTCCAGGGTCTTGATGGCGTAGACCACCGCGGTATGACCCTTTTGTAGCGCCTGCGCCGCGGCCTCAAAGGTGCCGCCGGTGGCTAGGGCGTCAAAGGCGCGCGCTTGTTCGAGCGTGATCGGCATATGTAACATTGTGCAATATTTTGACATTTTCTGACAGTTGTACTGTCTTTTATTGACTAACTCGTCGCGCTATGAATACGCCATGCAAATTCCATACATTCGCGGCAAGGTGGCGGCGCAGGCCCACGTAGGCATTCCGGACGGCACCGTCGAGGAAGAGTTTGCGCGCAACGGCTTTTTTGGCCGCTATGCGCACCTGTACCGCACGCATGCCCCCGTCGGCTGGTCGCGCATCGAGGGCCCGTTGCGGCCGCGCGCCTATCGCGCCAGCGAGCTAGGTGAGGCGCCCGTGCCTGGCGAGTACCTCGCGGCACGAATGAGCATGCTCGAAAACGACGACGTGCGGCTGCACATGGCACGCCTGGACGCGCCGATGCCCTATTACTTTCGCAACGCCGACAGCGACGAATTGCTCTTTGTTCACCAAGGCGCCGGCCGCCTCGAGACCGACTTTGGGCCCCTAGCCTACGAGGCCGGCGACTACCTGCTCATTCCGCGCGGCACGACGCATCGCCTGCATCCAACCAGCGCGACGTCGCTGCTCGTCATCGAGTCGGCCAGCGAGGTGGCGTTTCCTGACAAGGGCATGCTCGGCCAGCATGCGCTGTTTGATCCGGCGGTGCTGCGGGTGCCGACGCCAAACGAGGCCTCGTCGCTGACCGCCGATGCGCGCGGCGAATGGGAGGTGCGCATCCAGCGCGAAGGCGAGCTGACGCGGGTGTACTATCCTTACTGCCCGCTCGACGTCGTGGGTTGGAAGGGCACGCTGGCGCCGCTGCAGCTCAACGTGCGCGACATCCGCCCGGTTTCGAGCGATCGCTATCACCTGCCGCCGACCGCGCATTGCACGTTTGTCGCGCACAATTTCGTCGTGTGCTCGTTTCTGCCGCGGCCGCTCGAAAATGGGGATGCCGCCGCGATGAAGGTCCCATTTTACCACTCCAATATCGATTTCGACGAGGTGCTGTTTTATCACGCGGGCGAGTTCTTTTCGCGCCAGGGCATCACCCCCGGCATGCTGACGTTTCACCCGCAGGGCATCCACCACGGGCCGCAAGGCGGGGCGGCGCAGCGCGCGGCCGCCGCGACACGTACCGAAGAAGTCGCCATCATGATCGACACCAAGCGCCCGCTGCGCGCGACCAAGGCCAGCGCGCAGGTCGAGATCGCCGACTACTGGCAAAGCTGGCAGAAGTAATTCGCATCCCAAGGAACGCCACCATGACCACAACCCCAAGCAATCCCACGCCTAACCCCTTAGCGCTGCAAGGCATCGAATTCGTCGAATTCGCCAGCCCCGATCCGGACGCGCTGCATGCGCTGTTCTTAGACTTTGGCTTCTCGCGCATCGCCCGTCATGGCGACCGTGCGGTGGACCTCTACGTGCAAAACGATATCCACTTCTTGCTCAACCGCGAGCCCGCCAGCGTCGGCGCCGGCTTTGCGCGCCTGCACGGGCCCTCGATCTGCGCGATGGGCTGGCGCACGCAACACGCCGAAGGCGCGCTGCACGCGGGCACGACGCGTGGCGCCCAGGCCGCCGCGCACGTCGACTATGCGCGCTACGGCGTCTCGCTGCCGGCGCTAAGCGGCATCGGCGGTAGCCTGATCTACCTGATCGATCGTTGGAGCGACGGCCGGCTCTATGAGTCGATGGGCTTCATCGCCCTCGACAAGCCCGATCTCGTGCCCGACAAGGGGTTTCTCACCATCGATCATCTGACCAATAACGTGGTCAAGGGCACCATGGCGCAGTGGGCCAATTTCTATAAAGATGTGTTTGGCTTCACCGAGGTCCGCTATTTCGACATTCGCGGCGCCAAGACCGGCCTGGTGTCGTACGCGCTACGCTCACCATGCGGCACGTTTTGCAGTCCGATCAACGAGGCTACCGAGCCGACCAGCCAGATCCAGGAATACATCGACGAGTACAAGGGCCCAGGCATCCAGCACCTGGCATTTTTGACCGGGGACATCCTAGCGTCGCTGCGGGCGTTGCAGGGCTCGCGGATCGACTTCCTGGATATCGACGAGCAGTACTATCGCGAGATCTGGCAACGGGTGCCGGGCGTCACCGAGGATCGCGACGAAATTGCCAAGCGTGCCGTGCTCGTCGACGGCGACGACGACGGTTATCTGCTGCAGATTTTCACCAAGCCCGTCGTCGGGCCCATCTTCATCGAGATTATTCAGCGCAAGAACCATCTCTCGTTTGGCGAAGGCAATTTTGGCGCGCTGTTTCGCTCGATGGAGCGCGACCAACAGCGCCGCGGCGTGCTGGGAGCCTGAGGTGCGTCCCTACGCCGGCAGCCGGACTTCGATATCGACGTCGGGCTTAACCCGCAGCGCGCCGAGCATGGCGGAGTAGGGTTTGACCCCAAAATCAGGCTGGTGCAAGCGGGCCCGCGCAACGCGCGTGGTGCCGTCGAGGGCGATTTGCACCGGGATGTCGCGGCGAACGCCGCAGAGCTCGACGCTCGCCAGGCAGGCACCTAGCTCGCGCACCGTCAGCGATACCGAAATCGTCGGGTGTTTGGCTCCGCGCAGCACCGAGGTCTGGATATTTTTTTCGATATCGTGTTTGTTGCTGTCGGTCAGTACCTGCGGCGCGTCTTGACCGTTTTGCCGCGCGCACACCACCTTTAGCGACGTTGCCTCTATCGTGGCAACGATCACGTGTTCGTGGTCATCTTCTTGGATTGAGAATGTGCTGAAGCGGAGGCGCAAATCGTGCGCCACAGCCGCAAGCACGCCCTCGCGATAGGTGTAAACAAAGATTTCGCTGCTAGGTGGCGTGAACGTGCCCATCAGTTCAGCGTATCACCACCTGCCTACTTGGCCCGGGGCACGACACCAGCAAATGCAGGGCCTGCCGCAACCCGTGCACCATGCGCGCTAGACGCCGCAAGAATTGCGCATTGATCTCGATCTCGGCCGCCTTACACCTGGATTGTCGCGGCACGCAATGTGCATAGTTGCCCACCATGAGCAAAGGCATTCCAACCATTTCAAGTTTCATGACGACCTCGCCACACACCATTGGCAAGGACCAACCGCTCGCGATGGCGCACGGCATGATGCGCGAGCACCAAATCCGCCACCTCCCGGTCCTGGAGGGCAATTCGCTAGTTGGCGTCATTTCTGATCGCGACGTCGCGCTCATCGAGGCCCTGCGCGGCGTCGATCCCAAGACGGTCCGGGTCGAGGACGCCATGACACAGGACGTATTAACGGTTGGGCCGGACGCGCCCATCGACGACGTCGTGGGCGAGATGGCGGCGCGCAAAGCGGGCTCGGCGGTCATCATGCAGAACCACAAGGTGGTTGGCATCTTCACCGCGATCGACGCCATGAACGCGCTGGTCAAGCTGCTGCATACGCGCTTGAAATAGGCCGTGAGGCCTCGCGCGCCGGCCCCTAGTTCGTGGGGATGCCGGTCTCGGCGAGTTCGGTCAATAGCGCGCGCTGGTAGTCGGGCACGTTCGCGAGCGAAGGCACCCCGAGCGCGGTGAGCGACTGCGAGAAGATCGCGCCGCACGCAGACTCCTCGCCTTCGCCGCCCGTCTGCTCGCCCAGCGTCCAGCTATAGTAGGTGCGATCGAGCGCGGCATCCCAGCACTCGGTTGACGCCGCCGTCTCGTCGTCGGCGATGGCCTCGCCGGAATAGGTGTTCTCGGCGCGACCGACGCCGCTGTTGAGAAAGGCCGCGTGCAGCGACATGGTTTCCGGTGCCTCGGTCTCGCCATCGGCAAAGTCTTGCTCGCCAATAATGTCGACGAAGCGCAGGTCGTTCGTGCCGTCGTCGACTTGGCCGTAGAGGTACTCGGCATCTACGGGCGGCTCGCCGTGGTCTTGGAAGTTTGCGAAGGCCGCGTAGACCAACGTCACCGTCTTGCTGGCATCGGCCTCGTCGGGGCCGCGGCCAAAGACGCTGACAAAACGCCCGCGCGTGCCGGCCTGCTCGTCATAGTTGTCGTTGTGCGCAACCTCAAAAAAGTGGTTGGCCTCAAAATCCCACAGGATGGCGCCCGAGCCGAAGTCGGGATTGTCAGCATCGGGATTGGAGCCGCCCCACACGATGGGCTCGAAGCCAGCGATGGCGTTTTCTGGGGCGCGGCCGATGGCGTAGCTGTATTGAAAATCTGAACCCGGTGGGTTCTCCCGCACATAGATGCCGATGTGGCCCACGCCATCATCGTTGGGAAACAGGCCCCAGAAAAATTCGCTCGACAGCTCGCTGTAAACCGTCGGCGGCTGGCTGGTCACCGTTTCGATGACGGTCAGCAAATCGACGACCGCGCCATTGACGTCGTGAATAATAGGGACGATGGCGAGGGGGGCTTCCGCTGGATCGCCTAACACATTACTTGCAGATGCCTCGGGTACGGCGGCCTGCAGCGTCGCGGCCGATGGCAGCGCGGCGCGATAGCGCGCCAGACGAGCTTGTTGGGATTCAGTCGGAGCGTTGTCTTCGCCACCGCAACCGCCCAGGCTAAGCGCAAATAAACCGAGACCGATGAACGATTTGGTAAGCCTCATGAAATCCTCCATGAAAAAGAATACACGGCTCCACGCGCGCTCGACACCCCCAGCGAGCGTTAGTGTGCGCTCGATCACCGCGCAAAGAGCGCGCTGAAGGCACCCGGAAAGCGTTCACGCCACGCCGCCTCGGTGTGGCCGGCGTTGGCATCAAAGCTATGCCAGACGTTGCCCTTGCCTGTGGCGGCGCGCCGCTTCTGCATCGCGTCGCGCAAGCGGTCGACATGTGGGGCATTGTCGCCCTCGGCTCCAACCCCACCGTTGTCTAGATAAAGATCAAGCGGCGCGTCGCTGGCCGCTGCGCGATCGATGATGCCCTTGTCAAACCAAAGAGAAGGCGAGCTCGCCAACACTTTGCCAAAAACGTCGGGCCGCCGCAGCGCGCCGTGGATTGACACCAGGCCGCCCATGGAAGCCCCACCCAGCGCGGTTGAACCACGGCCCGTTCGCGTCAGGTAGCGCGCCTCAATTTGAGGGCGTACGACATCGGCGACATAGTCGATGTACGCATCGGCACGGCCCTTGACGTGCATTGACGTGCCGCCCATTGTCACGTCGCGCGAGATCGTGGCGTACTCGCCGATCCGATCGACGGCGTCATTGAAGATGGCGACGATGATCGCCGGCTCGGCGCGGCCCTCGGCCACCTCTTTTTCCATCGAGGTCGCGATGTCCCAACCATCGCCAAACCCAGCGGGGCCATACTCAAAGGCGTTTTGGCCATCTTGCATATAGAGCACGGGATAGGTGCGATTTGGATCGTCGCCATAGCCCTTGGGGAGATAGACGGTTAGCTCCCTGGCTTGCGGTTGCCCCTGGCCACCCGAGAGCCGCAGCGAATCAAACCCATGCCATGGCCGGCTGCGCTGGCGCCCGGATACACTTGCGAGGCGGTGGCTTGTTCGCACTAGTTTCTTGCCCCTCAGTGGGCCTGGGCCGCTACTTTTGCGCGCTGCCCCGACGCCTGGCCCACGTGGGCCGTGAGCGGCAAGTCCCGGCTTCGAACTTGCCGCTGAGGATTGCGCGAGTGCCGTGCTCACCGCCACGACGAGCACGAGTGACCTCGCACGCAGCAAGCAAGACGTGGGCAACGACATGATATGGCTGCAAAGTGCAAATTGCGGACCACGTCAAATTGCGGCACGAGCCCTAGGAATTGCCGATTGCTGAGGTCGTTTGGCCCCAGCCTGGCGACGTTGGTGCCCAGCAGAGATGCGGGCGCCTTACAGGGGCTGCAGCACAAAGTGGAACGTGGCGTGCTTGGCACCCTCGACGTCGGTGGTGGTCATAATCAACGACGGCCTAATGAAGGCGTCGACGTCGTTGAACGGATCGCCCGCAAAGTACAACTGGGTGGTCAATAACTTGTGCCCAGGGGCGGCCACCTTGACGTGGACGTGCGCAGGCCGATATTGCGCGCCGTTGAGGTAGTGACCAGGCAGCACGGAGGTGAGGTGATAGTCGCCTTCGGCGCCGGTAAATTGGTGGCCGCGCAACTCAAAGCCCACGTTGTCGTATGCCCCCGCGTGGTCGGCGCTCCAAAAATCTAACACCGCACCCTCAATCGGCTCGCAGGTGGTTGACGAAACTACGCGGCCGCTGATGACGATGCGCGTGCCCGTGGTCCCCTCATCAACTAACACCGACCGCAGCGGCGAGTCTGGCAAAAAGAAGGGGCCTTCGATATTGGGCTCCGTGAGCTCACCGCAGGTTGGTGGCAGGCCATCGGGTGGGGCATCCACGGCGTCGGGTATGGCGCCCTGCGGGCTCATGTCGCAGGCGATAAGCCGACCGCCAACCCACGTGCCGATCACGCCAAGCGCGGTGTGTTTGAGAAAGCGACGTCGCGGCAGGTTGCTAGGTTGTGGCTTCATGCGCCCAACCTAACACGCGATCGCCAAAGCCATTGTTCACAATTTTTTGTCGCGATTGTTCAGAAACTGCCAGACAGCGTCACCAGCAAGCCGCGCTCAGTCACGCTCGCGCCAACGCTGGGCGCGGGCCGTTTTTCGACGAGTTTTTTGCGGGGCGCATTGAGAATAGCCATCGTCGTGCCAAGCGCCAGCGCCGCGCCGCCGACTGCGATCATGCCGATGCCCAAGCCTTGCGAGCCCTCGGCGCGATCGCGCAGCTCAGGAAACGGATCTTCCTCGCATGCGGTAATGCCGCACGCATCCTCGAGGCGATCGCGGTAGTCGACAAAGAGGTCGCGGCTCTGCAACAACAGCCCCGTGCCAACGCCTGCGATGACGACGCCGGAGGCCAGCACCGTCCATGGTTTCCACGTCGCCCAACGCGTGATGATCACGGTTTCGCGATCCGAACCAATCGGCTGCAGCGTGATTGCCAGCGGGGGATTCTCGCCGGGCACCAACGGCTCGTTCATGACCTTGGGAAGATATCCCGCGCGCGTGCCGACGAAGGCATGGCGCCCTGGCTTGACGCGAATCACCTTTTCACCAGGGCAGGTCAAGAGCGCGTCGCCGTTGAGCGTCACGGTGGTGTCGGGTTGCCCGCAGCTAACCGTGGTCGTTGCGACCTGGCCGGTCAATAATTTTTGATACGTGGTGGCCTCGCGAAACGTCGCCGCGTCAAACGGCGCCTCGCCCCAGCGCAAGGCCTGATCGAGGTGGTCGAGCGCCTCGAGCGTGCGTTCGAGCGCGATGCACGCCCGCGCCGCATTAAAGTGGATCGCGGGGTGATCCCACGCCGCGAGGGCGGCCTCGTATTCCGCCAAGGCATCGCGATGTCGGTTATCGATGAACAGCGTGTTCCCGGCTTCGAGCTTGGCCTTGGCCGTGGCGCGGTCGGCCGTCGAGACGCCCTTAGACCACGGCGTCTCCTTACCAGACTCGACCGTGGTGCGCGTTGGGCTCGGCGTTGACGCCGGCGTTGATGGTTGCGCCATCGCGGCGGAGGGCGCGAGGTGAGCCGTCGCCAGGAGCAACACGCCAACCCGCAGCCAATCGCTTGGACTCACTTCGCCATGGTACGGCAGCGATGTCGAGCTTCGCAAGCGCGCGGCCACGGTGACGACGAAAGCATCATGTAGGACAATGGTGACGCTAGCCATACACCGACGCGCCGCATGACCACCCAAACGGTCGCGGTTGGCGCGCGGTTTGCGATACAATTTGTCGACGAGGGCAGGGGCATGGCAACACCAAAACATGATCGCGACGCGGAGCCGACGTCACACGGCAGCGGCACAGCCACAAGCACTCCGAATCAAACGATGATCGGCGGCAGCCGCGTGCAGGCACCCGCGGGGCCTCGGCCGGTGGCATTGCCCATGGGCACGCCAGCCCATGCGATGCCGCAGGTTGCCGGCGCCGAGGCTGGCTTTGCCGCGACGTTGGCTCCAGGTGCGTTGCAAGTTGATGCCTCGGGTGTGCCGCGGGCAATGGCTCGAATGGAGTCATCGCCTATGCTGGCGCCGCAAGAGGCGCCTACGCCTGGCACGCTGCTCGGACAGTTTGAGTTGGTTAAGGAACTCGGCCGTGGCGGCATGGGCGTGGTCTATCTCGCGCGCGATCTTCGTCTCGGCCGCTTGGTCGCGATCAAGCTCATGACCAACGCCAGCCAAACCATGGCGCGACGCCTGCTCGAAGAGGCGCAAACCACGGCGCAATGCCAACACGAGAATATCGTCATCGTCTACAGCGCCGATGAGTGGCGTGGCGTGCCGTATTTGGCGCTTGAGTTTCTAGAGGGCCAATCCGTTGCCGAGCGCTTGTTGCAAGGGCCGCTGTCGCCGCGCGAAACCATCGAACTACTCAGCTCGGTGGCGCGCGCCCTGGTGAAGGCGCATAGCATGGGCATTGTTCACTGCGATCTAAAGCCCGAAAACGTTTTTTGCGTCGCCAATGGCCAGGTGAAGGTGCTCGACTTCGGCATCTCCCGCGTCGTCGCGGTCAAGCGCAATGCAGCGATTCAGGCGGCGGCGCTCAATGTGCTCAAGGTGACCCAAGATGACACGGTGTCCGGCACCATCGAATACATGGCGCCCGAGCAATGGGGCGTCGACGAGATCGACCACCGCAGCGACATTTGGGCGGTTGGTATCATGGCGTGGATCATGCTCACCGGCAAGCATCCGCTCGGTGAGGAGGTCTCGCTCGCCGCCGCCGTGGCCTCGGCCACCAATCTCGACGTGCCGCTGCCGTCGATCGCGACGGTCATGCCGGCGCTGCCACCACGCCTCATCGAGGCCATTGATTGCTGCCTGCACAAACACAAGTCGCAGCGCTTCGCCGATGCGCAGGCCCTCTTGGCCGTGCTGGAGTCGCTGTCGCCGCGTCGCATGTCGGCGGTGATCGATGCCGAGGCGAGCCCGTATCCCGGCATCGGCACGTTTCAAGAAGAGGATAGCGCCCGCTTCTTTGGCCGCGATCGCGAGATTGCGCACGCGGTGGCGCGCTTACAAGAGACGCCCATGCTGGTGATTACCGCGCCCTCGGGCGTTGGCAAGTCGTCGTTTTTGCGCGCGGGCGTCATGCCGGCACTCAAGGCGCTGGGGCCGTGGGAGGCGTTTATTGTGCGTCCCGGCCGTGCGCCCATCGAGAGCCTGGCCGCGGCGATCGAGCCCTTGTGCTTCGCGCGCGATCAGGGCGGCGGTGCGCAGCTGCGGGCGCGCATCGCGACGCGGCTGCGGCAAGAGCCAGGCTTTCTCGGCAATCTCTTGCGCAGCCGGGCGCGCAAGGCGGGCGTGCGCGTAGCCTTGATGGTCGATCAATTAGAAGAAGTGGTCACCCAGTGCGACTCGCCGGCCGAACGATCAGTTTTTTTGCAGGCCTTGGCTGGCGTCGCCGATGATCGTTCGTCGCCATTGCGATTGCTAACCTCGATTCGCTCCGATTTTATCGATCGCCTTAGCGACGACGCGCCGTTTTTCGCGCGCGTGCGCGACGGCCTGTTCTTATTGCCGCCGATGAAGCCCGATAACCTGCGCGAGGCGATCGTGCGGCCGCTCGAGCTAACCGCGTATCGACTCGAAAGCCCAACGATGGTCGAGGACATGGTCGCGTCGCTCGCGGGCACGCCGGGCGCGCTGCCGCTGTTGCAATTCGCGGCGGCGTCGCTGTGGGAGGTGCGGGATACCGCGCGGCGGCTGCTCACCGAGGCGGCATACCAAGAAATGGGCGGCGCGCTCGGCGCGCTCGGCAGCCATGCCGATCGAACGCTGTCCTTGCTATCGCCGCCGAGGCAACAATTGGCCAAGCGCGTGCTGCAGCTGCTGGTCAGCGGCGAGGGCACCCGCGTCGCCACGACCTATGACGAGCTGGTGGCGCGCTTTGAGGCCAATGACGAGCTCGGCGCAGTGATCGAACACCTCGTGGCGGGACGTTTGCTTGTCATCCAGAAGGGCGAGGCGACCTACGTCGAACTCGCGCACGAGTACCTCGCACAGGGTTGGCCCACGCTGCGCAAATGGCGCGAGGAATCGCGCGAAGACAGCGCGTATTTGCGCCAGCTCGCGAGCGCCGCGAAGCAGTGGCACGCACGCGATCGGTCGCTTGGCCTGTTGTGGACCGGCGATGATGCGGTTGCGGCGCAGCGGTTTGCCGCGCGCTATGCGGGTGAGTTGACTGGGGTAGAGCGCGAGTACTTGCAGGCGGTCACCGCGCAGCACGCGCGGACACAGCGCGCGCGTCGATTGCGGCGCCTTGGCCTTGCCGCCGCGGCCTCGGTGGTCATTGCGGGCCTCGCCGTTGGCTTGGTCGTGGTCAAGCAGGCGCAAGGCGCGGCGCAAGCCGAGGCCTCGCGCGCCGTGGCCGCGGAGTCGCAGAGCGCCGCACGCCTGGCAGCGCTGGAAAAAGAAAAGGCCGACCGCGAGGCCGCCGAACGTGAAAAGCGCGCGGCGGACGCGCAGCTCGCGGCGGCACAAGGCTTATTAAGCCAGGCCCAGCTCGACCTCGCGGCCGCCGAAAAAACGTTGCTCGATTCCAAGGCCGCGTTGTCGTCGACGATCGCGCAGCTGGCCACCGGCGACACCAAGTCACTGGCCGCGCTCAGCACCACCTTGGGGCAGCAGGCCGATGCGGCATTTGCACAGGCCGCCGCGGCAACCAAGCAGATCGCCGAGGTGCGGCGCCAGTCCGAGGACGCCCGGCAGGAGGCGGTTGAAAAAACCAAGGAGGCCGCGCAGGCGCGGCAAGATGCCGCAACGCTCAAGGCCGAAGCCGAGGCCGCGATGGCGCTGGCGCGCAAAGAGAGCGAGCGCGCCACCCTGGCCTTGGCCGCGCTTGAGCGCGCCGAACGCGTCGCCAAGGAGGCCGGCGCGGTAGCCACCCAAGAACGCAAGCTGCGCGAAACCGAGGCCGAAAAGGCGCGGCGTCTTGAGCAAGAAAAATTGACCATGGAGCAGGAGCTCGCGGCCAAGCAGCGTGCGCGCGAACAGCAGGCTGGCTCGCTGATTAAGGATTTGTAGGCATGAACATGCAACACGACTCGCAAGTTCACCCCGCGCAGGCCCGAGCAACGCCACGTCGGCCGGGGCTGTTGGTCGGCATCGGCCTGATGGCGCTCTTGGCGGGTAGTGCCTGCCGCGCGACCCCTGGCGTCGTGTGCGCCGATGGCAGCCTGTGCCCCGACGGCGCGGCCTGTCTGGTCGATAGCGAGTTCGGCACCACCTACTGCGTCGAGCCGTCGCAGCAAACGTGCGATCCGGAAAAGATCGGGACGTTTTGCGAGTTCGCGGGCGTCGCGGGCATCTGCATCGACGAAGGCTACTGCGTCGCTTCATTTTGCGGCGACGGTCGCGTCGATTCCCGCCGCGAGATGTGCGATGGCGATCAAGCCGACCTCTCGTGCGCCGAGGTCAACGATACGTCCTATATCACCGGCGATTATGGTTGCGCGGCGTGCGTCACGGATCTGCGCGCATCGTGCGTGGCCGACAATTGGATGCCGTGGAGTTTTACCACCTCGAGGCTCGTCGGCATCGCCGGCCTCGATGATCACGCGTTGTGGGTGATCGCCCAGGGCGGCGAGGCCGCGGGCTCGTCGCAACCGCTGCGCGCCGAGATCTGGGTTTTTGACGGCCTGGCCTGGTACCAGGATGAGCCTGCCGACGTAATGGAGGGCGCGAAGGCTATTTCGGTCGCGGCGGCGGGCGAGACGACGTGGGTGACGCTGCGTCGCGGCGACGCTGGCGAGCTGTGGCGCCGCGATGTCGACGGCACGTGGCAGCAGAACACCGATAGCGACTTACCTCCAACGCCGCTGACTCTGTTTACTACGACCGATGGCGTGTTCGGGTTTTCAAACACAACGCTCTATGGCATCACCGAAGCCGGCGAGCTGTCGCGGCTGGTGACGCTAAATACGAATTTGCCACCGACGACGATCATTAATAGCGCCGTGGCGTTTCGCACCTCGACCAATACGTACTACGGCTATCTGGCGATCGACGGCAAGGTCTATGCGTTCGCGAGCGGTACCATTAGCGACCAACCGGAAACCGGCAGCGGCCCGATCCACGGCACCCAACAAGTGGTCGAGGCAACGCGGCTAGTCGCCCAGGTGCCTTCACTAATCTATGCGTTCTCGCCCGCGGGGTCGGCGCCGACGGGTGGTCAAACCAACTTGGTATGGGGCCGCGCGGGTGGCGGCTGGGGCGGAGGCGCAGCCACCATCGACAGCGTAAGCATGGGCGGCGGTCAAACCTGGTTGACCTCAAGCGCGGCGGTGTATCATGCGGTCGACGGCTTCGACACGGTGCTCGCAAATGGCATGCAGTCGCCGGCGCTTGAGACGTACACGACGCCCACGGGGACGTTGTGGGCGATCGCACGCGACAGCACCACCGTGACCTCGCGGCGGGTGCATCGCCGTGGGGCCAATTGGGGCGTCAGCCAGCCGAGGCACGTCGGCGGACCAAGCAACAGCGAAGTGCTCATCCTGGATACCAACGCGATCATGTATAGCCCCGAAGGCGCCGGCGAGGCAGCTCACTACGTTGGCGGTGGTGGCCCGATCACTGCATATCTCGAGGTCGATGCCGGGAGGTATCTCGCGTTTTCGTCGATCGGCACCGGCGACGCCCAACAGGCCGTCGCGATCATTTTGTACGTCGTCAACGATCGCCTTGAGCCAGGGACGATGCAGCTAATTCCAAACATGTCCGAAGTGACCCATGCCGTCGCAAATACGAAATCTCGGCAGATCTATGCGATCGGGCACAAAAACGTTGGCAACGTCGACGTGCCACGCAGCAGCACGAGCTTTGATAGCGGGTTTAACTGGGCGACAGCGGAGATGCCGACCTCGTCGCGCTTGGTCGGCCTGGCGACGCTCATCGACGACGATGATGCCTCGCAGCCCTCTGGGGCCTGCGCGCTCAGCGAGACAGGCAGCCTTTACTGTGGGGTAAGTGGCCTTCCCTCGACGACAACGTACACGCTCGGCACGGGGCTTGCGTGCGTTGCGTTGTTTCCGATGAGCATCGTTGTCGGCGACCCAACCTTTGTGGCCGCGTGCAATCAGACCAGCCCGGCAGACAGTTATGCCTTCTTGCGATTCACCGTCGATTGGACCACCCAGCCCGCCATCGACCCAGGCCTCGCGGTACAGCGCAACGACGCAACGCTGCACGCGGCCTGGTCCTCGCAAGAAAGCATCGATGCCTATGTCATCGAAACCGAGACCGTTGCGGCCGCGCCTGCTGTCGTCCGGTTGCTTCCAATCAGCGTAACGTTCAACACCACGCTTATAAAAGGCGGCCTGACCACCACGGACGTCTTGTTGACCGGGCGTTGGTACGGCACGTCCACGACGCTTGCGTGGGTCGAACGAAGCTCGACCGAACCAGATCGAGTATCGTCCGCCGGTTGGCCGACGAATATTGGCCTCAATACACTTGCCTCCGTAGCCGTGGGCGACGCAGTTCATGCGCTTGCCTCGAACTTATTGAACGACGGCACTGAGTACGGCGCCGGCGCGGTCGTTGCCTTTGATGGCGCGAATCTTGTTCGGTTAAGCCCGCACGCCTCGGTTGACCCAACCTTCAAGCCCTTGCTCGCCTCGTTGCCGCCCGAGACGACAGTGCACGACATCGCAGGGGTCGCCGCTGCCAACGGCGGTGTGCCCTACTACTATCTCGCGACCTCAACCGGGCTATGGTACTTCGACGGCGACGCGACCATCAAGCGCGCGAGCGCCGCGCTCGAGTTTGCGGCCGAGGCCACAGAGGTGGTGACTGCCGCAGGCGTGGTTGCCGCCTTGGTGAACGAGGCCGATCCACTCCAGGCCACGGTTCTTATCAAGTCAGCCTCCGGCTTTTGGATCACGCCGACACCGGTGCCTCGCGCCAAGGCGGTATGCACTGCCAACGGCCAGGTGCTGGCCGCGGTGATCGACGGCGACACCACCACCTTGCGCGATGTTAAGGCGGGCAGCAATTTGGCCACCGACTTCGCGGGGACTCCGGCGGCCTTGTGGTGCGGCAAGGGCGCGGGCACATCGATCGTGGTGGTGCTGGCGACCTCGATGGGCGATGGCACCGGCTCGTTGCACACCTTTACCGTCGACGAATCAACCGTGCAAGAAGGCAGCGCCGTCTCGATTCCGCAAGAAGTCACGCACATCGCCGGCAACGCGCCAAGCGATGTCCATGCGCGAGGCGCGGGCTACTATCATTTTAATGGCGTGAGCTGGTCGGCGGTGCGCGCCTTTGGCTCGCAGGTAGTGGATCTCGAATCGATTGGGGGGAACATCTACGCCATTGGCGAAGGCGGCGATGTACAGCTCACCATTGGCACCATGCGGCCGACGCCTTAAAGCGCCACGCGACGCACCCTGGGCGCCGACGAATATGGCAGGCTGCCGGGCATGGACCTGCGCGCCTTGGCGATCGAAAGTGGATTCGCGACCGAATATCACACGCCGTATGGCGACTGGGCGATCAAGCTGCGCGCCGATAGCGTGCCGCCGGTCGCGGGCGCCCAGGGAACGTTGGTATTGGTTTCCGCGATGTCGCCGTCGCCAACTGGCGAAGGCAAGACCACCGCGACGATTGGGCTTACGGACGCATTGCGCTTGCGGGGGCAGCGCGCGATCGCCGCGCTACGCGAACCATCTATGGGGCCCGTCTTTGGCGCCAAGGGTGGCGGCACCGGCGGCGGCAAGGCCACCATCGAGCCGGCGGCGCGCATCAATCTCCATTTTACCGGCGATTTTCACGCTCTAACGGCGGCGCACAACCTGATCGCCGCGGTCGTCGACAATCACCTGCATTTTCGCAGCGAGCTGGGCTTGCTTGCCAAGCGCGTCGTATGGCCGCGCGTGCTCGACGTTAACGACCGCGCGCTGCGCAACATTTCGATCGGCATGGGCGGCACGGGCGATGGCGTCATGCGCCAAGCCTCATTCGAAATCACCGCGGCGTCCGAGCTGATGGCGATCTTGGCGCTCGCCAAGGATAGCGACGATTTGGCGGCGCGGCTGGCCCGCATCGTCGTCGGCTATCGCGGCGATGGCAGCGCGGTCCGCCTCGCTGAGCTGGCGATGACGCCAGCGTTGCTCGCCTTGCTCGCGGACGCGCTGGAGCCGAACCTGGTGCGCACGCAGGGCGGCTCGCCGGCCTTGGTGCACGCCGGCCCATTTGCCAACATAGCGCACGGCGCCAGCAGCATTCGCGCGACGCGGCTGGGGCTAGCAACGCACGATTGGGTAGTCACCGAATGCGGCTTTGGCTTTGACCTGGGCGGCGAAAAGTTCATGCACATCGTCGCGGCAGCCGGGGGGTTCGCGCCAAGCGCGGTTGTGCTCGTGGCGACGATCAAGGCGCTGCGGTATCACGGTGGCGTCGCGGCGGGCGAGATGCTGGTGCCCAACGCCGCCGCCGTCGCGCGCGGGCTTGCCAACCTTACCAAGCATATCCAAAACGCGCGCCTGCTCGGCGTCGCCCCCATCGTGGCGATCAATCGCTTCGAAAGCGATGCGGTGGATGAGTTGGCCTTGGTGCGCGCTCATTGCGAGGCGCTCGGGGTGGCGTTGGCGGTGTGCACGCATTTTGGTGATGGCGCACAAGGAGCCCTGGCCTTGGCCGACGCCGTGATCGAGGCCGCGCGCGGCGGCTCGCCGGCCGGGATTAAGCGGTTGTTCGCACCCCAGGCCGAAGTTACAGAGCAGCTGTCGCAGATCGCGACGCAGCTCTATGGCGCGAGTGGCGTCGATTATGCGGCGCAAGCGCAGTCGGACCTGGCGGCGATTGCGCGCGCTCGCGGCGCTGACCCCTCGCTCGCGGTGTGCATTGCCAAGACGCAATATTCATTTTCCGACGATCCCAAGCGCGTCGGCGGGCCAACCGCGCAGCCGCTGCACGTGGCGCGCGTGCAATGGGCGGCTGGTGCGGGCTTTGCCGTGGCGGTGTGCGGCGACATTTCGCGCATGCCGGGGTTGCCGCGCGCGCCGCAAGGCCTGGGCGGCCTGTAATTGGTTTGCGGGGTTGCGTTGAGGCGTTAAGTCGCTTCGCCAGGAGCCTCAAAAAAATGCACGGTGCCAGCGGCGAGTTCGTATTCAGCGCCAATGACGGCGACCCGTCCCGAGATCACGAGCTCCTCGAGGATTTGGCTGCCATGGCGCAAATGGTTGACCGACGCGCGCACGTTGGCCCGCACCGCCTCGCGCAGCTCGTCCTCGGCGCGGTGATGGCCCACCAGGCCCGCGATGTTGGGTGCGATGCGGTCAGTGATCGAACGAATATTCTTGGATGCAGAGCCGGTGCCGGTGTGGAGCGAATCGACCGTGGCCGAGACGGCGCCGCAATTGGTATGCCCCATCACCACCACCAAGCGCGCGCCAAACTGCGACGCCGCAAACTCAATGGAGCCAACGATGGAAGGCGCGACGATGTTGCCGGCGACGCGCACGACAAAAAGATCGCCAAACCCCTGATCGAACAAGATTTCCACCGGCGTTCGCGAATCGGAGCAGCCTAGAATAATTGCAAACGGCCGCTGCGCGCGCGCGGCGAGCTCGGGGCTCCATGTCCGCGTCGCCGCGATGGGCGTGCCTTGGCGAAAGCGCGCATTGCCCGCCACGAGCTGGGCCATCGCCTGCTCAGGCGTCGACGACGACGGATCCCAGGTGTTGCTCATGCCGCCTTGGTCACGGTGTCTGACGCAGGCGCCGCCTCATCATGAGCGATAGCGCGATCAGCACCAGGCCCATCCACGCCCCCGGCGATCCGCCAGCCGCGGCACAACCGCCACCGCCTTGGATGTTGCTGCCGTCGACAAAGCCATCGCCATTGGCGTCTGGATCCGGGGTAGGGCCCGGGTCGTCGGCATCGTCGTCGGCGTCATTAGGATCGAACTCGCCTGGGTCGACCTGGCCGTTGCCGTTGGCATCTTCTTCGCCATCCGACGCGCCGCCGCCGTCGCTGTCAGGATTGTTCGGATCTGTGGTGGTGGTTGGATCGGCATCTGGGACGAAGTCTGGGCCGGTATCGTCGCCCTGCGGCTCGGTGATCCCAACCTCGGTGCCATCTTGCACGCCGTCGCCATCGGTGTCGGGCAGGGTGGGATCCGTGCTCGTAACCGTGACCTCATGGCCATCGGTGAGGCCATCGTTGTCGCTGTCATCATCGAGCGGGTCGGTGCCGTGGACTTGTTCCTCGTCAAAATCGGTCAACCCATCGCCATCGCTGTCGAGGCCGACGCTGACCATCACGCTGACGACCGCGGTGCCACCATTGCCGTCTGACACCGTATACGTGAACGTATCCGTGCCCTCGAAGTCGAGATTTGGCGTGTACGAAACCGTGCCGTCGTTGTTGTTGACGACGCTGCCATTGGCGCCTTGGGTGACTGCGCTGACGCTGAGCGCATCGCCATCGATGTCGCTATCGTTGGCGAGCACGTCAATGAGTGCAGAGGCGTTGAGGTTGGTGTTGGCGGTATCCGCGACGCCGGTTGGGTCGTCGTTGATGGCGGTGACGTCGATCGTTACATTGGCGCTCGAGGTGCTGCCATTGCCATCGGTAATCGTATAGGTGAACGAGGCGGTGCCCTCGAAGTTGGCCGCGAGGACGAAGTTCACCGTGTTGTCTAGGTTGACCGTGGCGACGCCGCCCACCACCGCGCTGACGCCGACGCTGATCGGCAGGTCCTCCAGGCTGGTGTCATTGGCAAGCACGTCGAGCGTTAGCGGCGCCTGATCTTCATCGGCTGTAAACGCATCGGCGACGGCGCCGGGCACGTCATCGATGGCGCTCACGTCGATGTTGACGGTGACCACCGTGTTGCCTCCGTTGCCGTCGCTCACCGTATAGGTGAAGCTATCGGTGCCAAGGAAGTCGGCGTCGGGGGTGTAGGTTACGGTGCCGTCGTTGTTGTTGACCACGGTGCCATGCGTCCCGTCCGTCACCGCGGTGACGCTGAGCCCGTCCCCCTCTATGTCGCTATCGTTGGCCAAGACGTCGATGAGAATGGTAGCGTTGACGTCGCCGAACGCGGCGTCGGTAACCCCGGTCGGCGCGTCATTGACGGCGGTGACATCGATCGTGACGTTGGCGCTGGCCATGCTGCCGTTGAGGCCGTCGGTAATCGTATAGGTAAACGAAGCCGTGCCCGCGAAGTTTTCGGTGAGCACGAAGTTGATCGTCCCGTCTGGGTTCACGGTGGCGACGCCGCCGACCACCGCGCTGAGCCCCAGGCTGATCGGCGTGTCGACCAGATCCGTGTCATTGCCCAGCACGTTCAAGGTAAGGGCCGGGTCATCCTCGGTGGCGTTGAACGCATCGGCCACGGCCACGGGCACGTCGTCGACGTTGGCGACGTCGAAGGCGACCGTCGCGGTTGACGTTTCGCCATCGATGTCTTCAACCATATAGATCAGGCTATCTGGGCCGAAATAGTCCGGATCTGGCGTGTAGAGGATGTCGCCATTGATATCGACGACCGCGGTGCCGTGCGCCGGCGGCATCGAAATAGTGACCGCGATCGGTCCGTCGGTCAGGCCAAGGTCGTTGCCAAGGACGTCGACCGCGTTATCGGTCGAGTCCTCATTGACGGCGCTCGCATCGTCGAACGCGACCGGGATGGCGGCGCCGATGCAGCACAGGGCGCCTCCGAAAGTGTCGGCAGTCTTGACAGTGGCGATGACTTCGTCTTGGCCGGTGCCGTTGCCGATGTAGTCCCACACCGGATTGAGGCTGGCATTCTCATTGTTGCCAAAGCGGTTGAGCGGGGCGCAATTGGCGTTTGGCGTCGCGCCGAGATTGCCGCAGCCAAAAAGGTCGTTGTTGCCGGCGCCGCAGTTCATGCTGCCCGGGCCCGACTGAAGCGTCACAAAAAACAGGGATGGGTCACCGCCGACGGTGGCGCCAACGCAGGTACCCGTGCCGCTATTGGCGGCTACCTCGGTGTCGGTTTGGCAGACGTGCCAGCCAATCTCGCACAGGTCGCGCGCGGAGCAGCCGGCGCCGGAACCGGGCAGGTCATCACCGGACGGGCTGACGCACGTGCGCGGCGCGCGCATGTCGCCTTGATCCCACATGCCCGAACAGCCTGCGATGTTGGGATGCGTCAGCTCATCGACGAAGCCTTCGCGCTGGCCATCGGCGCAGCCATCGGCGTGCGCGCGCTGGCTTTCGGTCAACGTAACCGCGCCCGCGCTCGCGCCGCAGGCAAGAAGGATGAGGACGCGCAATCGAAGGGTGCCCATTAGAACAATTCTAACCGGTCACAGATCGGCGCTCAAGGTGCGAGCTACCGATAGCCCTGTGCCTGCAAGTGAAACAAGGTGGCATAGCGCCCTTGCTTGGCAAGCAGTTGGTCGTGGGAGCCCTGCTCGAGGATGGTGCCGTGGTCGAGTACGATAATGTGGTCAGCCATGCGCACCGTCGAAAATCGGTGCGAAATCACGATCGCGATGCGGTCGGCCGCGATCTCGCGAAAGCGCTCAAATACCTTCACCTCGGCCTCGGCGTCCATGGAGGCGGTCGGCTCGTCGAGTACGACGATGTCGGCATCTTGCCGCATGAAGGCGCGCGACAAGGCGATTTTTTGCCATTGCCCAAGCGAGAGCTCGCGACCATCGCGAAACCAGCGTCCGAGCTGCGTTTCGTAGGTCGCTGGCATTTCGGCGATAAACGGCTGCGCGAGGCCCTTTTCCGCCGATGCCTCCCACCGCGCGCGGTCGTCGTATGCCTGGTCGTCGCCGGCACCGATGTTCTCGCCCACGGTCTGCTGGTAGTGGACGAAGTCTTGGAAGATCACGCCAATGCGGCGATGCAGGACCTGGCGGTCCCATGCCGCGAGATCGAGGCCGTCGAGCATGACGCGTCCGGAGGTAGGCTCATACATGCGGGTGAGCAGCTTGATCAGCGTCGTCTTGCCCGAGCCATTTTCGCCGACAATGGCCAGCTTCGAGCCGGGTGGCAGATGCAGCGAGACGTCGCGTAAGGCCGCCGTCGCGGCGCCGGGATACTGAAACGAGACGTGCTCAAACCGCACGCCATCGCGTGGATCCGGCCCGACGGTCAGACCGCCTGTGGGCGCCGCCGTGGGCGTGGCGAGAAACTCATAGAGATTTGAAAGGTACAAGTTGTCTTCGTACATGCCGCTGACATTGCCCAGCGCGCGGCCCAACGTCGCCTGCGCCTGACGAAACACCATGACGTACATGGTCATCGCGCCGATCGTAATTTGTTTTGCGATGGCCGCCAGCGCGATCCAAACGTACATGGCGTAAAATGCCAAGGTCCCGACAATGGTAAGCCCTACCCCCCAAATACCGCGTCGCATCGTCAGCGCGCGGTCGGCGGCATAGAGCTTGGCAAAGATATCTTTATAGCGCTGCAGAAACCGCGGCGCGAGGCCGAATAGAATTACCTCTTTGGCGTGATCTTCGCGCGCAATCGCCATTTCGAGATAGCTCTGCTCGCGGGTCTCCGGCGTGCGCCAACGCGACAAGCGAAACGCGTCGCCTGAAAATTTCAGCTCGGCAAAAAATGGCGGCAGGGCGGCGATGAGCATGACGACAAACGTCCAGGCCGAAAACGAAACCAGCAGCGCCGCAAAGCTAAGCAAGGAGATCGAATTTTGCGCCAAATCGAACATCTGCATCACCAACGACACCGGCCGCGCCGAGGCCTCGCGGCGCGCGCGGGTTAGCTTGTCGTAGAGCTCGGAGTCCTCGAACTGAATCAGCGACAGCGTCGCGGCCTTCTCCAAGATGATGACGTTGATGCGATGGCCGAGTTGCTGATACAGCAGGCTGCGCAAGATCATTAGCGCGCGCGCGGCTACCGCCATGACGATCACCAGGCCGAGTTCCATTGCGACCCACCGCAAGGCCGCGCCTCGGTCGGCGACGCTGCCAGTTTGGCTGGCGCGCAAAATCGCATCGATAAGATGCTGCCCGACCCACGCAATCGCGCCTGGAATCAGGCCTCCGAGAAGGCTTAGGACCGCAAGCCCCAGCGTGAGGCCACGCCCGGTGCTCCACACCAGGCCAAGCGCCCGGCGCATGTACTGGGTGAGCCCGCGAACCTGCGCGAGCATGCTGGTGGTGGCACGGCTAGGCGCAAACGCGGGATGCAACGTCGCGGCCGAAGGACGCGCTCGGCGAGCGGACATGGCGGAAGGTGTACCGCATTTTGCGCCGGGCGGGTGTCGCGTGCGCCTGCCTTAGCGGCTAGTGCCGCTTCGATGTAGCCAGGTCGTCGCACGTGAGAGATGAGTACATCCTATGGCGAACCAGGCTTTTCACCAGATGGGCGTTTCAAACGGGAAAAGCAATTGGTCCGCAAGATCTTTCCACTCTTTGGGGCACTTGTCTCCCAGGATCATGACCGCCGCCATGTAGGCCAGACCGCGGTCTCTTGGAGCTTGTGCGCCGAGCAAGGTGTCGCCCTGGGCGCGCGCTCCAAAGTCCGGCGCTGCTACGAAATCTAAGAACGCGACCATGCGTTTGGCGTCCTCCTCTTCTTTGCTTAGCTTGCCATTAGCAAGGATCAGATCGCGGTAGGCCGCGGTCGGCTGCTTTTCAAGGTGGGCAACGGCCCAAACCAGGATAGGCGAAATGATGCGGAGCTCGTCGGGCTTGGTCTCAAGCAAGGCCTTTCGCAGCGCTGGGCGCGCGTTTCGGCTGGCGCCGGCGAGCTCCCTCACGGTTGATTCGTCAGTTTCCGAGCCAGTTCGATTAATCCCTAGCGTCGTCATCAAGTCGGCTTCGCTAAAAATCGAGAACAAAAAATGCGTCTGGTCATCTGGGGCGCCTTGCGGAATGGCGCGCAACTTTTCCTTGGTCAACACCGCCCGCACACGCTGATGCTCCCAGAATACATGTTCGACTAAGGCGGGCAGACGCTTCATGGCGTCCGCAAAGGCCTCACCCGCGTCCGCCCACTGCATTTCGGACGCCGCCGCGTACCCGGTTGCCATCAAGATCCATGGGTTATCGGGGAATTGAATGCGCAACGCGCTCCATTGTTTCAAGTCGCCTTGCCGACACCTCCAGGCCAGATAGAGCTGATCGGCCTCGCCAAGCCCTTGCGCCGCCGCGGGAGGGACCCGTGCCTGTTCCGGCCATGCCTCGCAATTGGTCGTTGCGTCTTGCTTGATGCGTTCAAACAAGACGTGTGGACCGGTCTGCGCCTCACGCTGCAAAATCACCGCGAGCGTCGCTTCGGATGCAACGTTTTGCGAGACGCCAAGCCAAAACGAAGCACTGGGGGCTGTTAACGGCGTCCACCTCGCGTGCGTCAAGGCAACGGCTGCGCGATCTGCGTCATTCTCAAGCGATGAGATCAAGAGAATTGGCTTGAACGGGAGGGCATGAACCAGATGCACCTCCTTGCCCGACTCTCCTGACGTCGGAGGTTCTTCAAGGACATAGTTCGCAGTGGTGTGCATCCACGTAAACCGGTTTACCAAGCGAGGGGTGGGCTCGACACCGCCGTAGGTGCCTTGGGCCTCGATAAACATGTGCGCGCCTGCAACGTTGTACACGTAGGTTTCAAAGTCATCCGTCGCGACCTGCTTGGTCTCAATGGTTTCGTGGGTGTCTTGCGTGCGGGTGGTGATGGTGTGGTCCCCTGATGGAATTATCACGATGGCGTGTTGGTGCGTAGGCACCGCGTGCTCGGTCCCGTTGATGTCGACGAGCACCGGGCGGGCCAAGCCATTAAAGCAGTAAATGGTTGCATTGGACTCCACCGTGCCCAAGGCGGCAAGCGCGGCGATGATGCTTCCCGCCGCCGCGATTCGAACTGCGCCCCCAAACCACCCCTGTCCAAGTTGGATACGGTCCCACAACCCGAGCTTTTCTCGGATGCTACGTTTTTCGCGGGTCAGCAGGGTGGCATAGGACTTGGGTGCCGCTGGAAGAGCTTCCTCCACCGACGTGGCATCATCGTTTACACGGCCATGCTGAGCACGTTCGGCGATCTGTGCTTCGAGCCGAAGCAGGTCATTGAGCGCGGCATCTCGCGCCACTCCGGCTGGGCCTGTGGTGCCATAGACCCAGCTATCGACCGCCCCAAGCCAGTCACCCAAGTTGTCTCGGCTCGGCGGGCCAAATTTGAACTCGCCAAGTTGAGTTTTCCAGTCTGCGCTGGAACCATCGGGGGCCGCAGTGAGACCACTGGCACTGAGCTGCACTGACGGCGCATCGCCATAGACTTTCTCGAGGGCCAAATAGAGCTGAGTGCCGGCATGAACGAGCTTGTCGGCTTCGCGCGTTGAAATCTGTCCGTCCGCCACCGCGTGCTGGAAATCGTTGTCGAAGACCCTCTTGAGGTCGCCAAGATCTGCGACGACGTGCTCGAGATAGTGGACCAGTTGCACATGGCTGGTGTGCCTAGTGAGCCACTGGGGCCCTAACGCTTGGGCGGCGAAGCGGTGCGCAGAGCGAATTCGCTTGAGGGCTTGCGACATCGACTTGTCGGTCTTCGCGAGCTCATCGTTCACGTGCTGTTGCAGCCGCGGTATGTCCTTGGCTCTAAAGTCTTCGCCTCGAAACCGAACGACCCCGCCAGGTGCATCTGCGATCCCAATCGCCAAGGCCTTTAGTTGACTCTCCTCCTTTTCGAGTTGATCTAGGGATTCCACCAAATCTCGCAGCGACTCTGGATACAAATCGCTCCACGCCGTTGGTGTCGGCGTCAGCTCGAACAGGTCTTCCACCTTCGCGGCGCTGCGCGTGACATGGCGATCGATGTAGATGCCCATGTACCGCGTAGAGAGATACTCGTCGCCATACTCTGCATGCACCGCTTCCCGGGCGTTATCGAGGCTGAGCTGGTCCAGGGTTTCAGGCGTCTTGTAGAGGTCGCGGGTCGCTTGCTGTTTGAGACCTTCTGCATCTCTAAATAAAAGCCAAGGCGAACGAACATCTTGCGGGCAAAAGACGTAGATCCGTTTGGCATTGTCTTCGCGGTCGGTGTTGGCAGGGTGCGTTGACCACATCTGCGGTGGGATGGCAATCGATTGCTCGAACACTCGATGCGTGGCAGGATCGACGCCAGGTGGACAGCTTGTTGGTTGTGAGTAGCTTTGGCCCAAGATGTTCGTCATGCGCTCAATGATGTTGTGTTGGACATCAAACACGTCAGGAATCGCTTTGCCTTTTGAGCCAAGGGTGTTCATGAACGACAACGATTGCGAAAGCCCATTATCCGCAGCTCGAAGCTTGTAGAGGCCGTTTACGATGGCATCGCTGCCCGCAGCCGAGACCGCGACGGAGTCCGCATGAAATTCCATCTGGCGCCCGAGGGCCCGCTCCGCAATGAGGATCCACCCGAAGATGGTTTCGAAAACCGATCTGACCGACCATGCGAGAATTCGGCCCAGCCAACCCAGCCAAGCCAGGCGCAGGTCGATTTGCGAGAGCCCGCGCAGCAGGCTGTCAATCCATCCGCGTGCGCCCAGAAACTCGGAAACAATGCGCTGCGAGATATAGACGTAGCGGCCTACCGCACTCGATCGCGCCTGTGAAAAATGCCCGAACTCGTGGGCCAGGACCGCCTTGAATTCGCTGAGGTTTAAGACATTGATCAGGCCGAACCCAATCTCCAATTTCTTTTTTACCGGAATGATCAAATTGTGCAGCCGTACTTCATAGAACATGCTGGCATTGACGTGATTCGACAGATAGATTGCCGCGGGACGCGGCGCCTTGACTTCGTCGGCTACTTGGCAAATGAACTGGTATAGTTGAGGTTCCGATTCGGCGGTCACCTCAATTCTGTCGTCTTCATCGGCATCGTGACGTTTCTTGGGCCAAAGCCCGCGAATCATTAGCAGCGCCATAAGCACGGAGAGCCCGCACGTGAGCGCCAGCACAAACAGATCGTCGGGCTTGGCCTTCATCGCCTTGACCATCTTCCACGCGTTCCAAACAAAGAACCCAAACGTCCCAAAGTACAGGATCCCAAACAACAGCAGCGCGACGACGGCCAACCACGCATGTCGCACAAAAGACCGGGTCGGCTTGGTCAGCGCTTCCGGCACATGCTGCGGACTCGGTGGGTACAAGTTGCTCATGCCGCACGTTTCCGACGTTATGCGCGGTAAAGGCAAGAAGATTGTGCGGGAAGTTGCGGGCGTGGGAGGGCAAGGACCGCGTCGGCGCGTTGGCCGCAAGCTGGGTCAGCCCGCCTCTATCTCAGCGCCTTGGCCGGCGCACACCGTCTCATAACGGGGGTGAAAAACCACAAGTTGCGGGCCAGGCGGGGGGCGCTAGTGAATCTCACCCAGCCGCAAGATTGTGCCGTGGACGTCGCCGGTGTCGGGATCGATCTGCGGATCTACAAACAGCCGCGTGACCTCCGTTTGCTGCAGCCCGGCGAGCATTTCGGGCGAGACAAAATCGCGGGTATCGGTGCCGATCGCAAACAGGGTTTGGCCGGTGCCCATGCTCGCGGCAAACGCCTCAGCGGCTGGGCCATTGGAAAACAAAAAGCCGTACGGCCGCCGACACCACATCGCATCGCCGTTGCTGGTGAGGTACCAAATTTGCGGTGGCAGCACGGCAATGAGCGCGTCCAGCGAAAGCGCGGCACCTGACATGCCGGGGTCTTACCACGGTCTCCAGCGCGCGCCGCGCCTATTTGGCGCCCAGCCGACGCAAAAGGTAGGCAACTTCCGTGACCTGGGTAATGCCCGCGGCGGCAAAGCGCGGGCTGACCGGCGCCGGGCGCTGCTCGAGGCGCTGGAGGGCAAAGCGCGGCTCGAACAGGGTTCGCACTAGCTCGTCGTTGACGCTCCAAGGTGGGCCATCTAACCGCTGCTGATCGTAGTCGAAGGTCACCAGCAGCAGGGTGCCGCCGGGACGCAGCACGCGGTGCATGGTATCGACATAATCGCGGCGCCGCGCCGGATCGATTGCGACCAACGACGCACGGTCGTAGGCGCTGTCAAAAAGTGGAAGTTGTGGCGACGGCACAACCTCGGCCAGCGCAAACGCATCGCCAACGAGCAGCGAAACCGCCAGCTCGGGCGAACGCAGGCAGGCAAAGGGCCCTAGCTGCGAGGTTGCGGCCATCAGGCCGGCCTCCGCAAAATACGCCGCCGCGGCCTCGGGCACCCATTCGGTACCCGCCACCGTAAACCCGCGCTCGGCGAGATGCGTTAGATCCCGGCTCTTGCCGCACATGGGCACGTAGATGCTGCCTGGGGCCAAGGCGTCAAGATGCGCTACGAGGAGCGGATTAACCTCGCTGGCGTGAAACCCAATCTCGCCTTTATCCCAGCGCTCCTGCCAATAGTCGTGGTGCATGACGCTTTTAGACCACGATTTTGCCCAATCTACCAATTGTTGCAAAATCGCAACAATGCATCTCGTTTGACCCATCTAGTCGGCAGCGCGCATTATGCCTAGGGTTAGAGCATATGAGCACTTCAACCATTTCAAATCCCTCTACGTCTAACTCTTCGGTTGCCTCCAACACCGCCGCGCTCGCGCCGGTGACAAAGTATGCCGTCGATGCGTCGCACTCCAGCGTCGGCTTTGGCGTTCGCCACCTGATGATCACCACGGTGCGCGGCGAATTTAGCCAGTTCGCTGGCAGCTTTTCCTACGACGCGAGCCGGCCTGAGCTAACCAAGCTGGAGGCCAACATCGAGGTAGGATCTGTCAACACGCGCGAGCCCAAGCGCGACGAACACCTGCGCAGCGCCGATTTCTTTGATGCGGCGAATCATCCAAGCATGACCTTTGTCTCAACCTCAGCGCGGCGCGACGGCGACAAGCTGATCGTGAGTGGCCAACTGACCATCCGCGGCACCAGCAAGCCCGTGGTCCTGACCGTGTCGGACATTACCCCCGAGCAAACTGACCCGTGGGGCAACAAGCGCATCGGCGCCACCGCCCGCGCCACCATCTTGCGGTCGGACTATGGCATGACGTGGAATGCCGCGCTCGAGGCGGGCGGCGTCATGGTGAGCGACAAGGTGACCCTCGAAATCGAAGCGTCGTTGGTGCGCCAAGCGTAACGCCCGCTAGGCTGCGCGCGAGGACGACTCAATCGCGGCCAATCTCCGAAGCATTTCGGCATTCATGGTGTCGAATTTTTCGTGCAGCTGCTGGATCTGCAGCTCGGCCTTAAGATTGACATCATATTCGATATCGCTGCGGGTGCGATCGCGGGCGCTCTGTCGATTAGAGCTAAACAGCAGCAAGGTGGTCAGCATGATCGCCTCAAGCGAAACTGCCATCGTCAGCAGACCAAACGGATAGGCGTCAAACGGCGCATTGCCCAAGAGGCCGGTATTGAGCACGATCCACGCCGAGAAGAAGCACAGGTGCAGCAGCAAAAACGAGATGCTGCCGGAAAAGGCGGCGACGGCGTCGGCGCTGCGCATCAGCCAGTTGGAATCTTCCTCGAACTCCTCGTTGACGTTGCGAGAGGCGGTGTTGCGCAGCAGATTCGTGCTCTCACGCAAGCGCTGGCCGCTCGCGGTGAGCAAATCCATCGCCGCACCGGGCTGCATCTTGATTAGGTGGTCGAGGTCGCCGCGGTCGACCGCGATTACTTCGCCGGCCTCGATAACCGTCGCGCTCGCCGTGCGCGGGCCCTGATCGAGCATCGAGATTTCGCCAAAAAACTCGCCCTCGCGCACCCGCTCAAGCACCACGCGTTCGCCGGTCAGCGTCTTGACCCACAGCTCGACACAGCCGGTCTTGACGATGTACATGCAGTCGCCCGGGTCGCCGAAGCTAAAGAGCGCTTGCCCCGCGGTGGTCGCCTCTTCGGTGAGCCGTGCCGCCAAGACGCTGCGCTCGGTCGCATCCAACAGGGAAAACAGGTGAATCCCTTCTAGCTCTTCGGTCGAGACGCCCATGGGCCCTTTTATCGCCATCGCGGGCGACGGGCTAGCCCAGCAAGGCATTGATCAGCGGCAAGGTCGCGATAGAGGCGACGATGCCAAACCCCAGCACGGTATTGGCGGTGTCCGGATCGAGGCCGTGCTTATCTGCGACGATGGTTGCAGAAATCATCGGCGACATGGCGGCTTGCAGGGTGGCGATGGCGAGCAACTCGCCACCAAGCCCCAGCGCCATGCCGACGGACCACACCAGCGCTGGCGCCAGCGCGAGCTTGTACGCCAAGGCCGCCGCTACCGCGAACGCTTGCTCGCGCCGCAGCCGCAGCTTGAAATGCAGGCCCACGCTAAACAAGGCCAACGGCGACAAGGTGCCGCCGAGGCGCGCGAACACCTCGGCCAGCTGCGGCGGCCAGCCGCCGGCGAGGCCAACGACGACCCCTGCCACTAGCGCGAGAAACGGCGGAAATGTCGCGACACGACGCGCGATTTGCGCCCCCGTCGGACGCGGCGACGTCGCGTCGCCAGTGGCAAAGGTCGCGGCGATCATCGTCCCGCCGATCGCCAGCGCCAAAAAAGCGCCCGCCTGATCCGCGACCACCGCGAGCGGCAAGCTGGCGCCGCCGCGCAGCGCCTCGATCATCGGAAACCCAAGAAACGACGTATTGCTGAGGCCCGCGACGAGCATGATGCAACCGGTACGCGCGCGCGTCCAACCTAGGCGTCGGCTAGCCAGGCTGACCCAAATAACCGCGACGCCGAGCACCAGCCATTGCGAGGCGGCGAGGTACCACAGCTCCCACGAAAGCCTCAGCCGCGGCACTAGCGCCAGCGTGACCGCCGGCAACGCGACATAAATGATCCACCAATGCAGTGCGGCGGCCATGCCCACGGGTGCTTTGCCCCAGCGCGCCACCGCCATCCCAAGCAGCAGACACAACCCAACCAACCACAGCGCGGTCACGTGACGACAAAATACCAGCCCTCCAGCGAACTTGCTACGCTGGTAGGGGCGTCCTGGCGCAGCCCGCGCAACGCTCGCCGCACCCGCGGCGGGCCCCACAGGTAGTTGCCGGGCTGACACCCTCGCGCATTTCTCCGACAGGGCCGCAAATGCCGGTTGGGCCGCATGCAGCGCCTCTCGAAGTGATCTATCTTAGATGGGTGCGGCTCGGCGACATGCTTGTGCGCGATGGCGTCATCACGATGTCTCATCTCGATGAGGCCTTGGTGCACCAACAAAAAAGCCAGACCCGGCTAGGGTCAATTCTGTATCTGCTGCAGATGGCCGACCCTGACGTGCTAGCGCGCGCGCTTGCGCACCAGCACAGCGTGCCCGCGGCCCTGCTCAAGCACATCGTTGGGCGCGATCCCAAGGTGGTCGCCAAGCTGTCGCGCGATGTGGCATGGCGGTATTTCGCCCTGCCGGTGGCCATCTCCAAGGGCGGCGGTTCGCCTTCGATGGTGGTGTGTTTTCGCGATCCGAAAAACATCACGGCCATGCAGCATCTGTCAGGCCTGATGAACATGCCGATCATCGCGGCCGTGGCGTGCGAAGCCGTCATCGCGCAGGCGCTGACCGAATCCTACGGCACCAAACCCGACAACAAGGGCGGGCTCGAGATTGACTTTGATGAACCTGAGCCCGAGGCCAAGGCGCCGGCGGAGCTTGAGCCCATCGACATTGGCTTTCAGCTTGTCGACCTTGACGCCCAAGGCGTCGATCGCGATCACAACACGCTTGCAGGCCCCCCCAACGCCAAAGAGAACGCCGGCATCTTGTCTATGGCAAGCGCCTCGGGACAGATGCCCGTATTTGATCCCAGAATCAATGGCGGCCTAGGCTCGCGGACAATACCGCCACCATTTGCGCAAACCGTCATCGGCGTAAAGCCCGCCGAGGCAGCCGCACCAGCACCAGCGGTAACTGCCGCTCCGGCCGCTCCGGCTGCTCCGGCCGCTCCGGCTGTGCCGGTTGTGGTCTCACCGCAAGACCTGGTGGTGTCCGTTCCTCGAACCTCGGTCGTTACCGTACCGCCGCTGCCCGCGAGTCCGCCGCCTCAGTATGTGCGACCAGCCACCGCGCCCTTGTCCGCCCCGGTGGCCGATGTGGCAGCGCCCCCTCCAGTGGTGCCGCCTGTGCAAGCCGCGCCGTTGCCTGCCGCCGCCGAAGCCGAGGCCGTGCCCATCGCGCCGCCGCCCGGCTCCGCCGCCGAGCTACATGCAGCCATGGCCTCGGGCACGCAGCGCCTGAACATCGCGCCGGCCATGCAATCGGCCGAGGCCCCGCCGGTTATCGCGCCGCTCGATATCGCCGGTGCGCAAGCGGCGTTGGCGACGGCAGCCACACGGGACGATGTCGGCGACCTTGTGCTGCGGTATCTCGTTGGCGCGTTTTCCGCTGGCGTGATGTTTGTCGTGCGCGATGGCTTGGCGCTGGGGCACCGCGGTCACGGCGGCTCGCTCTCGCCAAATGTCGTCGAGTCGCTAGTGATTCCGCTCAACGTGCCCTCGGCATTTAAAGATGTGCACGAGCGCATGCAGGCCTTTCGCGGCGCGCCCGCGACGCCGAATGCGACCCAGGATCGATTCTTGCGTGTGGTTGGTTATCCTGGCACCCCAGCCGAAATCATGCTGGTGCCGGTGCTCGTGCGTGGCCGCTCGGTGGGCATAATTTACGCGCAGCAACCGCTGTTTCCCGCGGGCGATGGCTGGACGGACTTGCAAGCCGTGGCGCAGGCGTGTGGTGCGGCGTATTTACGCATCATCATTGCCTCGAAGCAAAAATAGCTGGTATGACCGCGGCGTGCTCCAACACGTCGCGACTTGGGTGCAGCAGTTTATTGCGGACGCCGGCTACGTCGGCTTGTTTGTGATGATTTTTCTCGAGAGCACATTGGTGCCCATTCCATCGCTGCTGGTCATGCCCTTCGCGGGTTTTATGGCGGCGCAGGGCCATTTTTCATTGCCGGCAATCCTGGCCATTAACAGCGCCGGCGCGGTGTCGGGCTCCTTGTTTTCGTATTGGATCGGCATGCGCGGCGGCACGCGCTTGCTCGAAACGTATGGCAAGTATTTTTTTATCAAGCCCGCCGACATCGCGCGCACCGAAGAGTTTTTTGCCAAGCACGGCATGTGGACCATTCTCATCGCGCGCTTCATGCCTGTGATTCGCCATATCATCTCGATTCCTGCCGGCGTCGCACGCATGAAGCTTACGACCTTCGTTACCCAAACGTTGCTCGGCGCGACCCTGTGGGGTGGGGGCCTGATGATCGTCGGGTACGTCCTCGGCAGTCGCTGGCAAGAGGTGGCCATGATCGCCAAAAAATTTGACCTCGCGATCGCCATTGCGACCGTCGTGGTCATCGTGGGGCTCGCTCTTCGGTTTTACCTCAAGCGGCGCAAGGCGGCCTTAGCCGCAACGGCGCCCACCCAGTCGTGAGCGCGACGTATCCCACCTTGGCATCCCTCAACGCACCTTTGCCCCTTTGACGCCGCCGCCAATAAAGCAATGACCATGCTACCATCGAACTTAACCATGTGGCCGTTGGCATCTGAAGACGCGGCATTTACGTTTAATCCGCGCGAGTTGCAGCTCATCAATGCTGCCATCGCCACGGTGCAGGCGAGCAGCCCGCAAGACGCCCGCACGCTGACCGGCCTGGTGCAGCAGCTGGCCGACACGCGCAAGCTGGTAGAGTCGTGCCGCCCGCTGCGAGAGCCAACCGCCCTAGGCCACGAGGCGCGCAACGCCGACACCCTCATCAAGCACCTAATTACCCTCGATGGCCTCTCGGGCGATCTAAGCCTGCCGCTAAAGGCCACGCTGTCGCGGACGTATCTGGTTTCCAAAATCATGTTTCTCCGCGCCTTCCTCAAGGCGACCAAGGCCACCACTGATGGCGTGGGGGTGGGCGTAGCGCCAGCCGACCCCAGTGCGTCGACCACGCGCTTGTGCTTCGATCTGCGCGAAGAGCTTGCGGAGTCGATCTATACCTTACTCGCCGAGGAGCTCTTGCTGGCGCTGCTCCGCAAGCCCTCGACCTTGCCTCGGATCAAGCTCCGTGCGGCGCAGCAACTAATCGCGGTGTGGGACGACGCCACCTTGGAAGTGCGTGATTTCGCGCCGATGCTGGAATCGGCGTGGCATGCGCGCAATCGCGTGCAGGCGGCTTACGGAACGTTGTTGGGCACGTCCGAGGCGGTCCAGCTCGCGTGCGCCGATTGCGACCCACATGTCATTGAGTTTTTCTCGCGGCGCGAGATGTCGACCGATGAGGCCTCGGCATTCGAAGAATTCTTATTCAACATGACCAGCGAGGAGCTCACCGTGCTGCGGCGCGCGATGACCTCGCAAAACGTCAGCGCCATCTCGCCGGCATGGGCGGCGGGCGTGCTCGGCCGCCAAATCGAGGAGCTCGAGCATTCGCACGAAATCGACCCCATGGCGCTCTACCGCTCGTATCAGCGCCGCCAGCTGGCTGCCGACTTTCGCATCATGTCGGGCACGCCGGGGCCGCGCCGCACCGCCGAAGCGTACCTCATCGTGGACCGGCTCGAGGCGGCCGCGGGCGACGCACGCTTGGCGATTTAGTAAATCAGGCGCGCTTACCAGCGGCCAGAAACCATCGCCGAGGCGCCGCCAATTGTCGGCACGAGGGCAACTTCGGTCTTGCCCGCTGACTTACCGCTGATGAAGTAGAGGACGGTGCCGGTGCCAATCGCCGCGAGGCCGGTAACCGAGATGATGGTCGCGATGTTGCCGGTCTTGCGCGCGTCGTTGATGTCGTCGAGCGACGCCCTGCTTTGACCGGTGTCGTATAGCTTGCGCGCATCGTCGTATTTATCCTTGGCGGAAAATGCGAGGCCAACGCCGCCGGCAAATACGGCCGCGCCGCCGATGGCAACGTAGAGCCCAGTCTTGCTGCGCGTGCGTTTTTGTAATCCCGCGGCCTTGGCGGCGGTGGTCTTGGTGACGATGATGTCTTGCTCGGGGGCCTTTGGTTCAAGGTTGATCGTTACGAGCTGGCCGTCAACCGTCGCGTCGTGCGAGGTCACCAACTCACTTCCTGAATGCAAGCTGACGGTGTGGGGGCCGCGCAAGACCTCGAGTGGACCGCGTTGAATAACCGCAAGGTCAATCACCTCGCCATCCACGGAAATTTTTGGATCGGTCACGCGTTGATCTACCGTGATGAAAAGCATCCCGACGCGTGGCGCGAGCAGATCGTATTGTTTTCTGGCGAACATCGCGCGCTCGGCGTCGCCACGCGCGAGCGCCATCGCCTCGGCCTCGAAAAAAAACTTCCTGGCCTCGACCGGCTTATCCTGCTTGGTCGTGCACTCGCCGAGGTTGAGCAGCGTGCCAATCGCCGGGTCGAGGGTCTGGCTGGCGGCAAACAGGCGGCAGGCCTCGGCGTAGTCGCCGGCCGCCAATTTTTTGCGGCCCTCCTCAAACTTTTTGTCGGCCTCGGTCGGCTGGGCGTGTGCCGTCGGCGTGGCCATCCCGAGGCAAAGCACCAGCAGCGCGAGGGCAGCAACGAACGTTCGTTGCCATGTAAAAACAATCCCGTGGGTCATAAGCATGGTTCTCGTTGGTGCTGACTAGCGGTATGAATTTGGATCTTTGACCGGAGGCTTAGGCGTGGGGTTGCGACTCGCTTTGCTACCTGACCCTCGCACCTTAGTGGTAGCGGGCCTTTGGGCGGGTCTGGACGAGACCGGTTGCGGATCTGGTGTTGGCTTGGTTGGTACGCGGATAGGCGGCGTCGCGGTCAACGCCGCGTCGACACCGGGGGCCGTGGCCGCATCGACGAACGAGTTGGCGTCTGCACTGTCGGCGGGTTTCGCGCCCGCATCGACGACCGCGCTCGCATCCGCACCTTCGACCGACTTGGTTTCGACGGTGGGGGTGCCCGCGCGCGATAGCGCCCACCATGCGGCTACAACAAGTCCAACGGCGGCGGCCACCACCAGCACGATCGACGTTAGCGATCGAGGCGCTTTGAGGTCGTTCGTATCGAGCGAGGTTACGGTATGCGCGCGTTGCGGCCTGCCCGCGGACGCACTCGTCGATACTGCCGCGGCAAAGCCGGGCGTCACTTGGTCGGGCGCGGTCAAAGGGGCACCGACCTTCATTGGCGTCGGCACTGTGTCTTCTTGCTCGACCGGGGGCAGCGGCGCCTTGGCGGCCGCCGGCGGCTTCGCCGCGCCCGGGCCTTTTGCGACCATCGGCGGTTTTGGTGCCGCGAGCTGGGCGCGGGTGGCAGCCGGCGCGGGCTTGGTGTCTACGGCGGTGACGTCATCGGCAAACTCGCGCTCAATTTGGTGGCGACGAATTCGCGCTTGGCGACCTGTGCCGGTGCTCTGGTCAAACTGGGCCAGCGCGGTTAGCAATTCAGCGGCGGATTGAAAGCGCTTCTCAGGCTCCTTCTCGAGGCATTTTTGAACCACGGCAAAGAGGCCCTTGGGCCAGGCTTTTTTGGTCGGCTGCGGCGGGTTGGAAAGGATGGCGCCGCCAAGCTCAAACACCGACTCGCCAATAAAGGGGCGACCACCTTCGATGAGCTCATACATGACGACGCCCATCGACCAAATGTCAGAGCGAATGTCCGCAGCCTTCGCGGAATACAGTTGCTCCGGCGCCATGTAAAACGGCGTGCCAAGCATGACCGCGCTCTTGGTTAGATTCTCGCCGTCGGTCTTGGAAATGCCAAAGTCGAGCATCTTGACGATCTTCTCGCCATGCTCGTTCTTGGTCAGAAAGAAATTGGCCGGCTTGATGTCGCGATGCACGACCCCGAGCTTGTGGGCGGCATTGAGCGCATCGCAGGCCTGCAGCGCGTATTCGATGGCATCGTGAATCGAGAATGCGCCGTATCGGGTCAGCAGCTCGCCGAGATCTTGGCCCTCGAGATATTCCATGACCATGTACGGCGTGCCGCTCGGCAGCGTGCCGACGTCGTGCACCTTGGCGACGTGCTGGCTCTTTATCTGCGCCGACGCCCGGGCCTCGCGCAGAAAGCGAGAGAGCGATTCGTTGCCGCTGCCGCTATCGGCGCGCAGGCACTTGATTGCCACCGTCTCGCCGAGCAGCTCATGCCGGGCGCGAAACACCATGCCCATGCCGCCGACGCCGATCATTTCCTCAATAATGTAGCGATCCAGGATTTTTGTTCCTGGAGCAAAACTTGAAAAGCTTGGCGCGGCGCCCACGGCAATTTCAATGTTAACAAGGACGCGCGAGGCTGGGGAGTCCCCTTGTTGGTGTGAATCCGCGCCCATGTAGGCGGCTGTCAGATATGACCGCGAGGGCGAAGTCGCCCTAGGTTACGATGTGTGCGAGGTCGCGTGGGCGCGCGTAAAAGCCATTGCGGGCGCCGTGCATGAACGGCCGGTAGTCGAGGGCCCACGGGATCACGCGGGTGGCATCGCCCCGCAGCTCGATCGTCGCCGCCATAGGCCTAACCGTGCGGTAGCTCGAGGCCTCAGGGACGTCGTTGTTGGCGCTGCCGCCGGCGGAGAAGACGTCGAGCAGGGTGATCGGGCATTGCGGGTAAACGTTGCAAAAGCCCTCGTCGATTTTTTCGTGGCCGCGTACCATCATGCTGCAGCCGATGCGTGCCATGAAGGCCGCGAATTGGCGCTGGCCAAAGCGAAAACGCGCGGTCTCATTTTGTAGCTCCTCGGGGACATAGTCGCTGCTTACCGGATCGCTCCACATCATTTGGAAGCGCATGTCCGCATCGTTGAGCGAGCCAAGATCTTGGTAGCGCTCGCGCATGAGGCTGTCGCGCGGGATGCCCGCATGGACAAAAAACAGATGATCGAAAATAATCGACGAAGGCAGGGCCTCGAAAAACGCCATGAAAGGCGAAAACTCGCGATCGCTTAGATAGGGCAGCAGGCTGCTGATGCCCTCGGAGGGCTTAACCCCACCGTAGATGCGGCCGTTGTACTCGACAAAATATTCGTGATTGCCGCGCAACAGGAACACGTGATCGGGCTCGGCGAGATACAGCTCCATCGCGGCTCGCAGCACGCCGTCGAAGCTAAAGATGCCGCGATCGATGTAATCGCCAAGCAGGATTAGCTTGGGTTCTGGCGTGGCCTGCGGCTGTTTGCGCCACGCGGCGAGTTTCTCAAAGAACCGCGATTGTGCCAGCGCGGCCTTAAGGTTGCTGTAGCATCCGTGCAGATCGCCAACGACGGTCAGATCGTAGGCCGCCCCGCGCCGCTTGGGTTGCGCGTAGACAAAGCCATCGAGAAACGGCGCCTGGCCGGCCAACGCTGCCAGGGTTTGCACGCCCGTTAGCTTGCCTCGTCCGGCCTCGCGCCGCGCCGCCAAATCGGCGGTGACGCGTGCCGCGAGACGAACGTCGGCCGCAAATTGCTCTGCGATGACATTGGCATTGCCCGCGTAGTGAACCTCGATGCGGCTAAGCCACGCGGGGTCGGTCGCGGCAACGGGCAACGCCTGCGGGGCGTCGATCACCGACATCATGTCCTCGGTGATCTCGACCTCTATGGCCTCGGGGACCTCCGCCGCGAGCGCCTTCTCGAGTTGCAAGCGAAACCTCACCTCGTCGCGGTGAACCTTGCCGTCGTCGGCCATCATCGCGTCAACGGCGGCGATGAGCCCGGTGCGATTTTGCGGACTGAATTCAAGAAACGTCTCGTAGCAGCGCAGCATCAGCCGCGAGCTGACGTATTCGGTGGCATCTTCGTCTTTGGCGCGCGCCTCGCCGTAAAGCCCGCGAATATATAAGTCGACCTTGCTCACCAGATCATAAAAATGGCCGGCAAACGTCTGCGTGGTCGCCGCGCGGTCGGCGGCGCTGGCACTGGCCATGGTCGCCTCGACCTGCGCGTGCACGAGCTGATGCAAAATACCGTGCACCAGCGCACGTTCCCGGTCGTTAAATTCTCCGTCGATGTAGCCGAACGCGGTCAGGTAGAAGACCAGCGCGTTCATCTGGCGCTCGGCAACTACTGGATCGCTGCTCAGGTCCACCATCGAAATGAGCTTAGGACAATCGCCGTCGGCGCGCTTGGTGTATGCTTAGGTTTATGGCAGCAAAGTCGCGAGCGGCGGCGACGCGTGGGGCAATCGGTGGCGCGGCACTTGTCGCGGTGCTGCTCGTGGCAGCCTCCGCTGGCGAGGCCCGGCCGCGCTTAGACGTAGGTGCTTACACCGGCGTGCTGGTGCTGGACGACGGCAATGAGCTCGGCAACGCCTGGGCTCCCGAGCAAGTGCCGGGAGTTGGGGCCGTGCTTGGTGTGCGGCTCGGTTTTGTGCCCTGGCGATGGTCGGTGGGGCGAGGCTACCTGGAGCTCGGCGCTGAAGCCGAAGCACGGTTGTCCTTGGCCGCTACCGGCAGCGAGCCCGCGTACGGTCGCAATTCGTATTCATCACCCGTGGTCGGCGTGCATGCGCAGTTTTCGCTGGCATATGCGCCGAGCGCCGACGCGCGCTGGGTGCCGTTTCTCTTGGTAGGCGGCGGCCCAGAAACCGTTTTCTCGTCATCGCCGTATGTGCAAACCGATGCCGATGCCGCCGCGTATTGGGGCGCCGGCGTGCGTTATCAATTGCAGCCAACCTTCGCCTTGCGTCTCGACCTGCGCCAGGGCGTTACCGCTGGCCGCGACGCCGAGCGATCCTATACGTACGAAGTGGGGCTCGGCATCAGCAAGGCCATCATGTTTGGCCGGCCACCCAGGCCATCGCTGCCGCAGGATCGCGATGACGATGGCATCGTCGACGCGACCGACAAATGTCCCGAGGACGCGGAGACCTATAATAGCTATGAAGACGACGATGGCTGTCCCGACAACGCCGATCTCGACAACGACGGCATCAAAAACCAAGACGATAAGTGCCCCGAGCGCATCGAAAACTTTAACGGCATTGCCGACGATGACGGCTGTCCGGAAACGGATGACGACAACGATCGCATCCTGTCAAATCTCGATAAGTGCCCCGACGTGGCCGAGGACTACGACAAATTTGAGGACGAGGATGGCTGTCCAGATGTCGACAACGACCGCGATGGCGTGAGCGATGCGCTCGACGAATGTCCTGCGGAGCCCGAGTTGCGCAACGGGTATCGCGATGAAGACGGCTGCCCCGACGAGCTGCCGCGAGAAATTGCCAAGTACGCCGGCGTGGTGCCAGGCATTTCATTCGAGATGGGCGACGCCCGCATCAAGAAATCGTCTAATGCAACGCTCAAGGAGGCGGTGCGGGTATTTCGCAAGTATCCCGAGCTGCGCATTTCGATCATCGGCCACACCGATGACATCGGCACCCGCGAGGAAAATCTCGATCTGTCCAAGCGGCGCGCCGAGGCAGTCAAGTGGTGGTTAGTCGACCGCGGCATCATGCCCGAGCGCATCGAAGCCTTTGGCAAGGGTCCCGACGAGCCCAAGGTGCCCAACACCTCGCCGCAAAATCGCGAGCTCAACCGCCGCATCGAGTTTCAGCTCATCATTGCGCCCCCGGTGGTCGCGCCGCCCCCGTCAGCCCCGCCGGCTGCGGCACCCGCCGCGCCAAAGGCCGCCCCCGCGGCGCCAAAGACCGCACCCGTTGCGCCAAAGGCCGCACCCGGCGCGACTCTGCCGAAGAAACCTTGAGCGGCTGCGGGGCGCGCGTGACGCGAAACCTTCGTTGCGGTCCCACGGCTATTCGCAGGGCTCATAACGCCTGGCACTCGGCCACGGCCTTAACGAAACAATTGGCACGAATAGAGAACCTCGTGACGGGACCT
The DNA here is from genome assembly GCA_016716835.1 of Myxococcales bacterium. Classification (NCBI taxonomy): domain Bacteria; kingdom Pseudomonadati; phylum Myxococcota; class Myxococcia; order Myxococcales; species Myxococcales bacterium. Next base: position 404,980 of record JADJUW010000002.1, read on the forward strand.
TCACGAAGCTTCGCGCCCCGCGCGCTGGACCGCCGCGCTTGCGACGTCACGTATTAGTCATTTGTCAGCGAAAAGCAAAGGCCAATTGAATAGGGCGACCTTTAACGTCGACTCGCGGACGTAAGACATATCTCGCAGAGGTTGATCGTAAGGCGCCGGGCGCGGCTGTAAATGGCCGGCGCTTCGGCGCTCCACCGCAACGATTCACCAGGTGGATCTCTTGGCTATCCCTGCTCGTATTCAGGAGCATCCTCGGCCTCCGGTGGTAAGACAAACAGCTCTCGCAAGAAACCGGCGACCATCCACACCACGGCGAACCATGGCAAGGAGATGGCCCATAGCATAGGCACCGCTAGCGCGCCCATTCCGCACCCATGCCCCGGCGGCGGGGATGCCGTCGCCAAAGCTATAACAAGCAGGTCGAGTACACCTCCGACGAATAGCGTCGCAATAAAGACTAATGTGAGGGCCATCCCTCGTCTGAGCCGGCGGCTTACCGAGATATATATGAAGTAGCCAGAAATTGGGACCACGAGCAATAACAGCGCGGGGATCAGCAATTCCATAGGATTATGGTGGTCTGTCGCGTGAAGCTCGACAAGCAGGATCCTTGAGAGCAGGGCAAAACTTTGTCAACGAGGTAAGGCATTGTCTACGAGATGTATCGACGCGTGGTGCCCGCAAGGAATCGTGCGGACGGTGCGGATCATCAAAGGCACGGCGGCAGGGAAATTACCGCGTGCTCGTCGCGTCCGCGGCGTCGATGCGCAGCGGCGCGTCGGCGAGCACGTACGCCATGACGGCGATGGCGGCGATGTTGTTTGTAAAATCGACGGGGTTAATCTTGTCGAGCGTGTCGGCGTGGGTGTGGTGGTAGTCGAAGTAGCGTTCGTTGGCGCTGTCGATGGTGGCGCCTAGCATGCCCAAGTCGATCATCGGCTCAATGTCCGTGCCGGCCCAGCCCGTCTTGATCGTTGGCGCGCCCGCCACGGCGAAGATCGGCGCAAGCTGCGCCCACCGGGCCGTGATTGTCACCTCGGTGGCCTTAGGCGCCGCAATGGTAAAACCGCGCGGCGCAAACGTGCCGGCGTCGGTCTCGAACACCAGCACGTGGTTGCCGGCGTCCTTGCCGTATTGCGCGGCGTAGGCCTCGGCGCCGGCCGTGCCATTTTCTTCATTGGTAAACAAGACGACGCGAATCGTGCGGCGGGGCGTCAGGCCGAGGCGTTTCAGCGTCGCAAGCGCCTGCATGCACGCAACCACGCCGCCGCCATCATCGTGCGCACCCTGGCCAATGTCCCACGAATCGATATGGGCGCTAATCAACACGATTTCGTGCGGCGCCTCGCGGCCTGGCAGCTCCGCGATGACGTTGAACGACGGCGCCGGCGGCCGCTCGCGGCTTTGCAGCCGCAGCGTCACGCTGACAGGTTGACCGCTCGCAACGAGGCGCGCGATCAAATCGGCGTCTTCGATGGCAATGGCCGCCGCGGGGATTTTTTTGACGCCGGCTTTATAGCTGAGCGTGCCGGTGTGGGGCGTGTGCAGCGAGACCGTAGTCAGCGATCGCACGAGCACCGCCGCCGCGCCGAGCTCGGCCGCGCGCGAGGCGCCATAGTAACGAAAACCAAAGATGGCCCCGTAGCTCGCCATCGTTGTCATCGGCACATTGAACAACACGATCGCGCCCTTGATGCGATCTTTCGCCGCCGCCATGGCCTCCCACGAATCCACCACGACCACATTGGCGGTGATGCCCCGCGCCGGCGTTGACACCGTGCCGCCAAGCCCAAGCAGCGCAAGGCGATGCGAGATGGGTGCAACGATGCTGCCGCGTTCCTCACCGCGTACCCAATGGCGCACCTTGACCGGCTGCAACGTTGTCGCGAGGCCTTCTTGGATCAACGTCGTCTGCGCCCACGTAATGGCCGCCGCCAATTGCGGCGAGCCGCTGAGGCGGGCACCGATGCGGTCGGTGAGATAAGCGAGGCGCGGCCACGCGGTGGTGTCCGCGGCGACCGCCGCGATGATGCGCTTGGCATCGCCTGCAAGGCGAGCCAGTTCGGCTTCGGCGAGCCACGCGGTTGCGTTAGGCGCCATTGCCCCGCCGCCGGTTGCGCCCGACGTGCCGGTCCGCGTAACAAAGGCATCGGCATCGCCGTCGATTTCGGCCGCACGCTCGGCGTCACTTTCACGCGTCGCCATTGGATCGCGCGCATCGTCGCCGCCAAGCGGTCGTGGGCCATGCTTGGGCGTGCAGCCCATCATGGGCAAGGTGCAAGCGAGCAGCATGATCAGCGCCGCAGCGGAAAGACGCGTACCTGGTTGCATAATCGGTTCCTCGTGAAGGAAGGGGGCGGCGTCGACCAGCAGCCACAGGCCAACGACGCCCATCAAGGTATAGAGCGGCCAGGGCAGGCCAAGCCCGCCCATCATGATGAGCGCGAGGCCAACCGACGCATCGCGCTGCGCCCGTACCTCAGAGACGGCGCAAGCGCCGATGGTCCACATAAGGGCGGCCGCGGCGGAGGCTCCGACCAATAGGCGCGACGGCGAGACGCCTTCGCGCAGATCGATGCCAAAGGTCGTAAAAAACATCTGCGCGCTGGCGACCGGTTGTTCGTCGAGGCTGGAATAGATCACGCCTGCACAGAGGATGGCGAGCAGCCACGGCCCACTGCGGCGAATCGCCACGGACACCGGGCGTGGCGCAAACCATACCGGGGTAAGCAGCGCGACGAGCGGGATAAACGCGAGCAGCTTGTGGATGCCACGTGCCACGGCATCGGCGCCGAGCCACGGCCGCAACGCCACCAACGCGAGTGGCACCAGCAAGCAGCTGGCCCACACGCTAATGCCAAGCTTGCTGCGAATTGGCGCAGAGCTACGCCAAGCGACCACGACGGCGCCGATGACGGCGGCGATCGCGAGCACACGGAGTGCGACGGCCGCGTTGGCCAGCCCAGGCAGCGCAGCAGCCGTGACGCTTGCCAGCGCGGTGGTGCCGAGGACGAGCGGCAACGGCAGGCTTGTCACCCGCCGCGGCGCGCCTCCCGCGGTAAACCCGCGCCAAAACAACGCGATGGCCGCGACGATCGTCGCGAAATAAAACAGATAGAGGCCAGCCCAGTCGAGCGCCAGCAACGCCTTCGACGTCGCATGCCCAGGTGGCGGCCGCAACGACTCGACAATGACGCGGTTGATCGCTAGCTCCAGCGCGCCGACCACAAACAGCGTGCGCGACAGCGGAAAAAGTGCGTGCGCCGTATGATCTAAAAACATGGGGGTTATAGAAGGGTTTGCCGCTAGGTTTCGTAGCGAAATTAGCGAGTTGCGTCAAGGAAAGGCCGAAGTTTTGTCGCTTTACAGGCGATGTCGTATGGTGAGGAGACATGCTTCGATTGCTAGTGGCTTTGGGCGTTTGCGCGGCGCTAACCTGGGCGCTCTCGGGCGACTTTGCGACCTCCCGCGCGAGGCGTGAAGACACGGCGGCGGCCATCGCGGGCAAGGCCGCGACCCTTGCCGCGGCGCCGTCGATGCCAGCGACTACCGCGCGAACCGTTGGAGATGACAGCCGCATTGACACTGGACTTGGCGCCGCGCGAGGGCCGGTCATTGTGCTCGATCCGGGCCACGGCGGCTCAAACCATGGCGCGCTTGCCATCGTGCCAAGCGTGCTCGAAAAGCAGCTTACCTTGGCGATTGCGACGCAGACCGCGACACGCTTGCGCGCGGCGGGCTACACCGTCTATCTCACGCGCGAGGACGATCGCGCGCTGACCTTGCGCGAACGCTTGGCATTTGGCGAAAACGTCAACGCCACGCTCTTTGTCAGTATTCACGCCAATGCCTCGCAAAGTCGGCAGCAGCACGGCTTTGAAACCTATGTGCTTTCGGCGCGGGCCATCGATGTCGACGCGCCGGCGTTGCGTCACGATCTCTCGCGACCTCGGCCGGGCATTGACCCGACCACGGCGATGGTGCTGGACGACATCGAGCGCGGCGTGTCGCAATGGCGCTCGATTGACGTCGCGGAGCGGGTGCAGCTGGCGCTGGCGCAGGCGCGGCCGAACAGCCCCAATCGCGGCATTCGGCAGGAGTCCCAACATGTGCTGCTTGGCGCCACCATGCCCGCGATATTAGTTGAGGTGGGCTTCATCGACCATCCCCGCGAAGGGCGTGAATTGATGCAGCCGCCAGTACAGGGCAAGATCGCGGAGGCGCTGGCGAATGCGATGTCAGCCTGGATGGTCGCCAATAAACTTGGGCCGACGCGGCCGTAGCGCGCATTTGCGAGATGCAGTACTACCGGCGCCATGCGCATCGATGGCCGAAAAAACAATGAACTCCGCAAGCTCGAGATTGTTTCGGGCTATCAAAAACACGCCGAGGGCAGCGCGCTCATCAAGATGGGCGATACGCACGTGCTGTGTGCGGCCTCGGTTGAAGCGGGCGTTCCGCACTTCCTAAAGGGCAAAGGCCAGGGCTGGCTGACCGCCGAATACGCCATGTTGCCGCGCGCGACGCACACGCGCAGCAAGCGCGACCCGGGTGGCCGCGGCAAAGAAATCCAACGCCTCATCGGCCGCGCCTTGCGCCAGGCCGTTGACCTGCAAAAGCTCGGCGAATTCACCATTGCCGTCGATTGTGACGTGTTGCAGGCCGATGGCGGCACGCGGGTATCGTCGATTACGGGGGCTTGGGTCGCCTTGGCGTGGGCCATCGAGTCCATGATAAAATCTGGCGCGCTCGCCGATCGCGGCGCGCTATTGCCACCGGTGGCGGCGATCTCGGTCGGCATCGTGGGCGGCGAAGTCATGCTCGACCTGCCCTACGAAGAGGATAGCCGCGCCGAAGTCGACATGAATGTCGTCATGAACGAGCAGGGCAAGCTCATCGAAGTGCAAGGCACCGGCGAGAACGCGTCGTTTAATCGCGCACAACTCGACGCCATGCTCGACGTCGCGCATGTCGGCATCGACGTCTTGTGCAAGCGTCAGCGCGAGGCCGCGCCAAAATGAGCGCGCCGCGCACGCTGGTGTTTGCGACGCGCAACAAGGGCAAGGTCGCCGAGTTGCAGGCGTTGCTCGCCGGGGCGGGCATTGCGGTTTGTTCGCTCGCCGAGCTCGAGGCCGCGCGCGGCATCGCCCTGCCAGAGGTGATTGAGGATGGCGCGACGTTTTACGACAACGCGCTGCTTAAGGCCCGCGCGATCGCCTTGGCCACGGGCTTGCCGGCGCTTGCCGACGACAGCGGCCTCATCGTCGATGCCCTCGGCGGCGCGCCAGGGGTATTTTCGGCGCGCTATGCCGGCGAGCCAAGCAACGACGCCGCGAATAATGGCAAGCTCTTGGCGGAGCTCGCCGCGGTGCCCAGCGACCAGCGCACCGCGCGCTTCGTCGCCTCGCTGGTGTTTTGCGACGTGGCGGATGGCGTCGAACAACTCATCGCCGCCGAGGGCGTGTGCGAAGGCACCATCTTGACCGCGCCGCGCGGCTCAGGTGGCTTCGGCTACGATCCACTTTTCTTGTCCCTCGACGCCGGGGTATCGTTTGCCGAGCTCACGGTGGCGCAAAAGTCGCAATTCTCGCATCGCGCGCGTGCGATGGCGGCGCTGGCGACCAGCCTCGTCGCTGCCCTTCAACCATAGGAGCCTTATGCCTAAGCCTCACCTCTACGTTGGCAACTATAACTACTCCAGTTGGTCGTTGCGGCCATGGCTCTGCCTGGCTTGGTCGGGCCTTGCCTTCGACGAAACGCTCATCAATCTCGATCAAGACGGCTATGGCGAGAAAAAGATCGCCGACGTGCTAGCCGTCTCGCCGACCGGCACCTTGCCTGCCATGCGCGTTGGCGACCTGACGATTTGGGACAGCCTCGCCATTGCCGAGTGGGCGGCCGAGGCGGCGCCCGCCGCGAGCCTGTGGCCACAAGACCTGATGGTCCGCGCCGTGGCGCGCTCGGTGACGTGCGAAATGCATGCCGGGTTTCCAGGCATCCGCCGCGATCTCTCGATGAACATACGCCGGCGCGTGGTGGCGACCGGGCTGCCCTCGGAGACCCTCGCCGAAATCGAGCGGATCGATCAGCTTTGGTGCACAATGCGCGCGCAATTTGGCAGCGGCGGCGCGCATTTGTTTGGTCACCGCACGATCGCCGACGCCTTTTATACGCCGGTGGCCACGCGCTTTCGCACCTATGGCATCTCGCTCTCTGCCGCCGCTGGGGCCTATTGCGACGCCCTGCTGGCTGATACCGCCTTTACCACCTGGGAAGCACGCGTGCTCGCCGTGCCCGCCGAGCCGTTTTCGCGGGCACCGATCGACGCGCTCTATATTTAGGGCACGACAGCCCACGCCGGCGGAGGCGCGGTAAACGCAAGTGGCGCGTCGGTGACGGGATGGCGAAACGAAAGCGTGTGCGCGTGCAGGCACATCGGCGGCGCGCCGACTGGTAGCGTCTGCGCGTCGGCAATGCGGCCGCCCGGTAGGTACGTCGGGTCGCCAACCACCGGCATGCCGAGCTGCCAAGCGTGAATGCGGATTTGATTCGTCCGTCCGGTAATCGGACGAGCGGTGACCATCGCCGTGCCGTCGGGCAGCCGCGCCAAGACCGCAAATTCGGTGCGCGCGGCCTGGCCACCTTCGTCGTCGACGGTACGCGAGCCCGCAAGGCCCGCCCCCGTGCTGATCGGCGCCTCGACCACAAACGTATCTTGCGGTGGGTGCCCGGCGATGCGCGCGAGGTATTGCTTGCGAACGTCGCCACGCTCAAATTGCTGCTGCAGCTTGTGCGCCGCATGGCGGCTGCGCGCAAAGACCACCAAGCCGGACGTGTTGGCGTCGAGCCGGTGGACGGGACGAGGCCTTTGAGGCGCGTAGACCTGCGCCAACATGTGCTGCAGCGTGTTGCGATTAAAGCGCCCGCTTGGGTGCATGGGCAGCGGCGCCGGCTTGCCCACCACGAGCATCACGTCGTCGCTTGTCAGCAGCTCGATGTCAGCACAAACATCGGGCTCGCGCGTCGCTGGATCGATGCGAAAAAAACGCTCGCCGGCGCGCACGATCGTGTCGGACGCAATAGGTTCGTGTTCTTCGTCGATGATGCGCCCATGCGCAAACGCCACGTCCCAGGTCGCCACGTCTACGTGCGGAAAGACGCCGCGCAAGAAGGCGCCGATGGGTTGGCCGTCGAACGCCTGCGTGATCTTGAAGGGCTTAAAGTTGTCGTAGGGCTCGCTGCCTGGCAGCGCCTTGGCGAATGCGCGCAAGGCCGCGGCCTTAGCTACGCGCTCGGCGGCCAAATGGGTCTCGGACGTCACAAAGCAGTGTGGACAGGACTCGCCTTTAATGTAGCGCGGGTCGCGTTGCTCGATCGCGGTGACCGGCGCCATGCACGCAAAGCATTGCGCCGTCTCGGTCGGCTGCAGATGTGCGTCAATCCCAACCCGGTGGTCAAACACAAAGCACTCGCCGGTGTAGTGCGCGCTGCCAACATCTTCAAAGTACTTCAAGATGCCGCCGTCGAGCTGATAAACATGTTTGTAGCCAGCTTGTGCCATGTAAGGCCCAGCTTTTTCGCAGCGGATGCCGCCGGTGCAAAACATCACGATCGGCGTGTCCGGCGTAATTTCGCCTGCTTTCGCCAGCGATTCAACCGCGGCGGGAAACTGGCGAAAATGGTCGATGGGGAGGGTCTTGGCCCCGGCAAACGTGCCGATCTTGTATTCGTAGTCGTTGCGCGTATCGAGCATCAGCACCGGCTTGCCATCATCGAGCCAGCGCTTTAGCTCGGCCGGTGCCAGCTTAGGCGACGGCTTGTTGGCCGGATCAATGCCGTCAATGCCAAACGCGATGATCTCTTTCTTGATGCGCACCAACATGCGATTGAACGGTTGCGCCGCGCTCTCGCTGTATTTTGCCGCAAGCGTCCCCAGCCCCGGCACCGCCCGCAGCTTCGCGAGTAAATCGTCGGCACCTTGCTTGTCGCCGGCGATAAATAGATTAATGCCCTCCGGCGCGAGCAAGATGGTGCCCTTTAGCGCCCGCGCCTTGCAAAAGCCCTGCAGGTCCTCGCGCAGCGCGCGCAATTCGCCCAGGTTGGCAAACTTGTAGGCAGCAATATTGGTGACGGCTTCCATGTCGCGCCCCCACTTGGATTTGAACCAAGGACCTACGGCTTAGAAGGCCGTTGCTCTATCCAACTGAGCTATGGGAGCCGGGTGGCGCGACCATATCACCGCTCTCGCCTAGGCGGGTACCGGCGACGAGAGGCAAAATCCGCGCTCCTGGGCGCCCGGGCCTGGCCAATCCCCATGCGCGTGGTATCCAGGTCTGCGTATGCCCGTACTATCGACGCAAGCCCACGAAACTCTGTTTACCGCGGCACGCACGCATCAGGGCTGGACCGACGAAGCCATCCCAGAGGCGACGCTGCACCAGCTCTACGACCTCATGAAATGGGGCCCGACCGAAGCCAACACCACGCCCGGCCGCTTTGTATTTGTGACCTCACCCGAGGCAAAGGCCAAGCTGTCGCCGTGCATGGCCGCGGGCAATCGCGCCAAGACCGACGCCGCACCAGTTACCGTGCTGTTTGCCTACGACGCCGCGTTTTTCGAATTCTCGCCGCGGCTCATGCCCGCCATCAAAGGCCTGCGTGAGCTCTATGCCGGTAACGCCACGCTGGCTGAGAGCGTCGCGCGTCGCAGCGCCAGCCTGCAGGCCGCCTACTTCATGCTTGCGGCGCGCAGCCTGGGCCTAGATTGCGGCCCCATGGCCGGCTTTGACATCGACAAGGTCAACGAGGCCTTCTTCGCCGGCACCACGTGGCGCATCAACTTCGTCTGCAACCTCGGCCATGGCGACCCCTCCAAACTCTACCCACGCGGGCCGCGCCTTGACTTCACCGAAGCCTGCAAAATCCTCTAAACAGAAACGCATTGAGTGGGGATCTTTCGGTGTACGGCTTCGCGAGCCTCGTTGCAGCCAGACGGCTGCGCCTCGGCATCGCTGCAGGCGTGCACCGAAATCTCCTCCACCCACTGCGTTCTGTTCTCCGCCATTTAGGATCTATTGCTGCGCGATCCTTGATAGCTTCAGCTGAGAAGCCCACATACCTCTATCGCGACAACGCACCGTGAGCAGCCCAACGCCCCGACGTGATAAGTAAGCACCGTGCCGTAGCGGGATGCGAAGCTTCGTTAGGGCCGCCGAATGGGTAAGTCGGTCGAGGATCGGCCCCGAGGCGCCCGGATGGCAAGGCGCGAGGAGGGAGCTGGCCCGTCGGCCAGTGACCGAGGAGCAACGCAGTCAGCCGGGATGCATCGGGGGCGAGAACGAGCGAGTTACGCATTCGGTGGCCCTTAAGGTCCCGTCACGAGGTTCTAAATCGCTTCGTTTGTTTCGCGCTGCCCATGACCGAGTGCTAGGCGTCGCGAGCAGAGCGAGCAGCCGTGGGACCGTAACGAAGGCTTCGAGGCCCGCGAACTAAAACATCGTGCGAACGACCACTGTTGGTCGGGGTGGAGGGATTCGAACCCCCGACTCCCTGGTCCCAAACCAGGTGCGCTACCAGACTGCGCTACACCCCGAACGCCTTAACGGCTCGGCTCTTGTAGACAATGCACCAAAAACTTGCAAGCCAGTCCGTCGCGATTTTTGGGGCGAACGATGGGGATCGAACCCACGACAGCCAGAACCACAATCTGGAGCTCTACCGACTGAGCTACGTCCGCCAAGAAGGCCTACGGATATCACCTAGCCCCGTGCCTGTCAATGCCGGCATACGCGCGCCTAGAGGCCGCCATCGCGCCGCGCGGCGCTGGTGATTTGGGCTATTTTCGCCCGGCAAAGTAGTTGCGCAGCACGGTGGTCTCAACGTTGATGCCGGCCGCGGTCGACTTGCCTTCGGTTGATTTGGCCGCGGCGTCGAGCTTGGGCACGCATTCTTCGCAGGGCCGTGCGGCAATCTTGGGTAGGGCGAGCAAAATGGCTTGTCGCACTAAGCTGTCATCGGTCTTGGCGCCGTCGAGCAACGCGGGCGTCGCGCTAGCGGCGCTGCTACCCATCTTGCCGAGCTCAAGCATGGCACGGTCGATTTGCGCGGCAACGAGGTCCTTCTTTTCGTCCTTGGTCCAGGTTTCCTTGATGTTGGGCACATACGTCGCAACCGCCTCCGCCACTTCATCGGCCTTGGTGGTCAGTGACTTGGCGTAGCAGGCTGCGTCCTTGCAGCGCAGCGCGATTTCGATCTTGGCGACGTGGTTTTCAAACGTGCGCTGAAACGCGGTGTAGTCCTTGGCTGCGCCGAGCAGTGGCTTGTACGCATACTGTGCCTTCTCGAATTCGCCTTTGGCCTTGGCATACGCTTCCTTGGGGGCCGTCTCGCTTGGCGTACCCTTGACCGCATCCCATTCCTTTTTCTTGCCTTCCATAACTGCCTTAGCGGTTTCGAAGGCCGCCTTTGGCGCGCCATTGGCTTCGGTCAGCCTCTTGGCAGATTCGGCCTTGTAACGCCCCGCCGCTTCGAGCAGCGGCGCGATGTCGGCCGTGCTCTTAGCCAAGCGGCCATAGGTTTCGGCGGCCGCCAGACGCAAATTTTGGTCGGCGCTATCGTCTTTGAAAATCGCCGCGAGTTCGCCCAGCGCCGACGTATCGCGCGCGGTAAAGCCATACGCGCTCATCGCCATGACGCGAATTTTCAGGTCACCACTGCCGGCCCAAATACCTTTGAGCGCCGCCGAGGCGTCGGCCGAACCGATCTTGCGCAGCGCATCGATGATGCCGGCATGTTGCACGGGGCCCGGTTGGTCTTGAAAATAATATGAAGGCTTGGCTGGCTTGGCGAGCGCCGCAAGCAAGTCGGGGACCACGGCGTTGCTATACGTGTCGCCGAGAATAATCGCGGCGTAGTAATCCTTCATCGCAACCTCTTCGCACTGGCCTTGCACGCAATACTGGTCGAGCTTCTTGGCGGCAAACAGCGCGTTAACGCCGGTATGCTGGCCGCGGAGAATCTTCTGGCCCTCGGCTGCAACCTCAGGGCCGATCGAGGCCAAGGCGCGGCGGCAGAATTCAAATAGCGCCGGATACTGATACATGGTCTCAATGAGCACCGGCATCGATTCAGCGCCGCCGATGGTGCCAATCGCATTGACCGCCGCGCCACGCGCGAACAGGTCGAGCGTTTCCTTGCCGAGCAGCTCGGAAAGCGGCGCGATGCTGCTGGTTTGCTTGTATTTGCCGACCGCGCTGATAAACGAAATTTGCGCGCGCAGACCGTTTTTGCCATACGTCTTCTTGAGCGCCGAGACCAGCACCGGCAAGCCTTCGGCGTAACCCGAGTCTCCCAGCGCGTCAGCGGCCTTGATGGCCTGGTCGATGAGAAATTGCTTGGACTCATCGACTTCTTCGATTGCCATCTTGAGCGCCGGGAAGGCGTCGTCCCAATGAGCGTCGCGCGTCTGGTTATCTTGGTAGTAGACCTTGAGGTACTGCTCCTTGGTGAGCGGCCGGGCGAGGTTGATGATGACCTGCAAGATCTTGGAGGGCTTGCCTTGGCGTTCCCACGCCTTTACCAGGGCAGGAATGGCCTTGGGGTCGCCAAGCTGGTCGAGCTTGGTGACGGCATCTTCCCACTCGCGGCCGTCGAGTTTTTCGGTCCACGTGGCGGCGTCGTACGGATTCTTGGCGCAGCCGGGCGCGGCGAGCGCCAGAGCCAACACACACACAAGTCCAAAACATTTGGCGCGCATCATTAAACTACCCTTCGCTATTCGTATCGCAGAAACCTATTTGCCTTTGACGGCAAACAGGATGTTGTTAAAACCAGAAACTCGCATCGTCACGATCACCTTGTTGACGAGGCGCGCATCGGTGCCCTCGTCGGCTTGCAAGATCACGAGGCCTTCGGGACAGAAAAATTCGGGGCGCTTGCCCGAGGCGATGGCTTCACAGGCCTTCTTCAGGACGTCGTTGATGCGGCCGTTGTCGACATCATCTTTGATGCGCTTGGCCTCGGCCTCGAGCGGCTCCTTGAGCAGGTCAATCATGGGCGAGGAATCGTCGGCGACGATGTTCTCGACCGGCGCAATGAGCTTGCCGTTGAGCGTAAGCTCGTTTTGCGTGATCATGACGATCGGCGCGGTTTGCAGCGCCGCCTTGGTGACCGCCGTAGGCAAGGTCAGGCCGCGCTGCGACTTAATGATTTCGCCGCTGGCCGAAAACACGATGAGCAGAAACGTGACCAAGATGGTCATCATGTCGACAAACGGCGTCAGGTTAAGCGAGACGTTGCTGGCGCGGGTCTGCCCGGCGCCGGTGTGCTTGACCAAGTGGTCAAACGGCACCGAAGAATAGAGGCGTGGGCCGGGTGAATGAACTGGCATGGCGTAGCTCCTTTAAAGTTGTGGCCGGACCGAGAGGCCCGCGGGGTCGGAGATGCCGGGATCGATGAAGCCAACGGCTTTGGCGCGGTCCATGGCGGCGATGAGATCTTGGTAGGAAACCTTGGCCGTATCGGTGCTCTCGGCGGCAATCTCGAGGTCAGTGCGATCGGAGAAATACACCGACTCCTTATGCGCCTTGAGCTTGGCTTCGAAGTCGTCCCAGTCAAAGTCGCCGCCGCCGCCCTTGTCGACGGTTTGAAAATCGCCGCCGGTGACGCCAATCCAGATTCGATCGGACTGGATCAGAATCGAAAGCGTTTGGCGATCTTCAATTTGCTCGATGGGTTGCGATTCGCGGTTCTTGCCGCGCGGCTTGATGTCGAGCTGGGAGTTGTCCACCCAGACGGCGGTCGCGAGCAGGAACGATGCGAGAACACTCATCAAGTCGATAAAGGGAATGATGTTGAGCTCAATGTCAACGCTCCCTTTGCCGCCTGATGCTCCTAATGATGCGCCCATGGGTTAATCCTTTGTCCTTTGTCGGCCAAGTAACGAAATTAGAGGCGAGGGGGCGATGCGGTCACCGCCCCGTCGACCTAGCCTTGCATTTGGCCGCGGTTGTTGGTGACGAGATTCACCACTTGCACGGTCACTTCGTTGATGTCGTCGACAATCGCGGTGGTCTTGCCTTGGAGGAACGAGTAGCCGAGCAGACCGACCAGCGACGAGCCAATGCCGAACGCGGTGCAGTTGAGCGCTTCGGAAATGTGACCGGCGAGCTCGCCTGCCTTGCTGCCGGCGTCGCCGCCGACCGAGGCAAACGCGCCGATCATCCCGATGACCGTGCCGAAGAGACCCGCCATAACGGCGAAGTTGGCGAGCATGGCCAGGTAAGGGGTGCGGGCGTTGATTTTTGGCAACTCGCGCAACGCGGCTTCGTCCATGGCGGCCTGGACTTCGTCGTCGCTCTTGTTGAACTTAATAAGGCCGGCTTGCACGATGCGCGTAATTGGCGTTGGGTTGCCCGAGCAAACCTTGATCGCGCCTTGCACGTTGCCGCTCGAGACCTGGCTCTTAAGCAGCGAGAGCAGCTTGTCCTTGTCGACGGTGGATTTCATCAGGTACACGCTGCGCTCGACGGTGATCGCGACGATCGCCGCCAACGAAAGGAGGATGATCCACATCATCCATCCGCCGTGATCAAATGCTGTTGAAATAACTTGAAGTGCTCCCATGGCTTTTCTCCGATTAACTTGCTTGCAGTGAGTTGATGAATGCGCGAGGTGCGCCGGTAGTGTCGGCCACGTATCCTACGCGTGAAGGTTTGATGTGCAATAAGGCAGCCAAGCAAATGCGGGTCCCGCAGCTTCAATTTGGGGGCCAGGCTGATCGGCGCGGCGCGGTGGGCGGGGCATCGCGGGACATCCCAACGATGGCTGGGGTATTTCGCTACATATCTGGGATATTCGCGGAACCAGACGGGTTGCGCGGTGTCGTGGCAATTGCGATATATACTGTCGGCCGTCACGCCGACGCCCTGCTGATCAAGGACGCCACATGAAATTTCCGCGATGGATGAGCTGGTTTGATGTTGGCGCGATCGTCATCATGGTGACGTTGCCCTTCATGCCGGGTAGCGTTCATTACGCCGAATCTGGGGCGCTAGCGGCGTTTCGCGGCACCACCGATTCCGCCGAGGTTAGGTGGCGCGTGGTGATGGCGCAGGCGCGCAACGAGGTGAAGCCGACGGCGGGCCATACGGTGCAGTTGGTCGGCGCCTTGACGTCGGCGAGCTACGGTGATTGGGCGGTCGACGAGGCGCATCGCGGCGTTGCCGCGGCACAGGCCGTTTCGCGCAATGAGTGGCGCGAGGCGTTTGCCGTTTCCGAAGCCTATGCTGATCGTCTGGAGCCGCTGCCCGCCCTGGCTTGGGCTCAGCGCGCACAGGCCCTGTGTGCGGCAGCCGCCGGCGCCACAGGCGTGGGGAGCCAACCGGGGGATAGCTCGGAAGCCAGTCTCATGGCGGCCGGGATTTGTCCTACGTCCTGGGGCCCGCGATTAAGTGAATACATTAGAGCGTTTGAGGCAGGCGTCGCGTCGGGCATTGATCCACGCCGCAACCCAAATGGGTTTCGCGCCGCTGGTGAATCGGCCCTGCGCGTCATCCGCCCCGCCGCGCAATAGCGTTGTAGTGGTCGTTTGACCGCTCCGCCTTTTACCTACATCACACCTACATTCGCACTGGAGACGCACAGTTAGAAATGTGTTCAGTGTTGCTGTTCGTGTGTTTAGTGGAGGCGAAATTTGTTTAGTATTTAACTATGGGCCTATCGCGCGAAACCAACTTCTCTTCCATGGCCGCCTCGGCGGTGGCATCGAAGGCACTTGGTGTTTCGCGCTGGCGGGTTGCGTTTATGTGCGGCGTCTTGTCGCTCGTTGCTTCAGTAAGTGGCTGCGCGCGGCCGCATGGCGCGACCACGCTGAGCGTCAAACAGGTCGCCGTGCGCACCAAGCCTGGGATTGTTCGCGTCGAGGCAGGTGGCGATCGCGTGGGGTCGGGGTTTGTGGTCGATGCGCGCGGCCTGATAGTTACGAATTTGCATGTTGTTGCGGGCACCGCGGAGATCAAGATTCGCATGGCGAGCGGGCAGGAGCTGCGCGTCGTGCAGATTGCAGCCGTGGATCCGCAACGCGACCTCGTCCTCTTGCGCGTCAGCCCGCCAGATGAAATCCCTGCGCTGCGCCTCGGCGATAGCAGCAAGGTCGAGGCCGGCGACCCGGTGATCTCAATCGGCAATCCGCTCGGCGTATTTGATTATACGATTTCGGACGGGTTGATTAGCTCGGTGCGAGTGCTCAGCCCGCAACTTACCGTGCTGCAGATATCGGCGCCAATTTCGCAGGGCTCCAGCGGCGGCCCGATCTTTAATAGCTATGGCGAGGTAATTGGCATCTCGACCGCGATCGTAAACGGCGGGCAGAATATCAACTTTGCGCTGCCTTCGAACTATGTGCGGCCGCTGCTCGAGGAAAAGCGCGGCATGACGCTGGCGGCGTTTGCGCATGTGTCGCGGCGCTCAGAGGTGAAAGATCGCACCGAGCTGGCCACCGCCAAGGTGGTGCGGGCGATCCCGCGTGTAGAGGCCGAGGTGTTTGCCGGTTGCTCGGCGCGCGATGTCGAACAGTTGAAAGTTTCGCTCCTGGGTTCGATCGCCAGCGGCAGCCCGCTCTACAACGATGGCAATCACGAGGCATGCTACCGCATCTACGAAGGCACGGCCTTGCTGGCCGAGCGCGCGCTGCCGTGTGAGGGCGCGCGGGACGTGCTAACGCGAGGGCTTGCGCGGGCGGCGACGCTCGATAGCTTCGCGGCCAAGGCGTGGGCGCTGCGCGACACCATTGACGGCATGTTGGCGGCGCTTGAGCGGCTGGCGCCGAGCGGCGTTTAGGGCGCCCCGCGGCTTTATTCGGCGTTGCCGTACACAATGAGGCTAGTTAATTCGAGCTCCTCGTTTGTACCAAGACCCGAGACCGAGATAACGATGGCGCCGCGATCGGTAAATGGCTCGATGTTAGTCGCAGACGGAACGTCATTGATCACGTCTGCGCCCGGCGTAGGGCCAAAACAGATCGCATTGCCACCGATGAACAAGTGCATAACAGAGACGTAGTCGGCGAAGTAGTTCTGTTCTTGGCTGTCGCCAAAGTGAGGGAGAGTGTTATGTACCGCGACACCGTAGTCCAAGGGAGGATTGATGGGTTTCTGTTGCATTTGGCAATCGGCCACGGAGCTCTCTTCGCTTCTTGAGGTGTACGACTTAATCGAGATCGTGGCGTTGTTCAATCTGCCGCGCCACGTGGCGATGACGCCGACGTGGTTAGCGATTGCTGGATCATCTAGCACCCACTCCGAGGATTGTCCGGCAAACCGCAAGGATGAGCTGTCGGCGTCGTACGTCACGCGAACGGGTAGCCCTTTAGGTGCCTCGTAAAACATCTCGCGCAGCAAGACGACTTGAGCGGGAGTGGTGTCCCACTCGTCAAACGGAATTTCACAGGCATCGCCTAAGCCGTCATCGTCGGCATCGACGTTGTCAATGGTGTCGCGGTGCGGGCAATGATCGTCGGCATCGAGAAAGTCGTCGCCGTCTTCGTTGGCGGAGGACGGCGGCGGGGGTGTCGAGTCTGGCCGCGTGGTAACTTCATCAAGCCCCAAAATTGCGTTGCAGCCGGCGAGCGCCGTAGCGATCACGAGCCAGCCTGCCTGAGCGCGAAAGCGGACCATTGCTAAAGCATAGCAGGTTAGGGCGCTGGCGATGCAAGCGGTTGCGCCGATCGCGTCGGGCGCGCATTAAGCCAAAGGCGCAGCACCATCGCGATCGCTACGGATCCGAAGGCGACCCACAGCGTGACCGTCATGATGCTCACGTCGGGCACGTGCCGCAGGCGGCTATAGATGCCAAGCAACGCCCACAAGGTGACGGCGCCCCAGGCGAGGTCGCGCCGCGTAAGCACGAGGAAGGCGGTGAGGTTGGCGATGATGATGAGCAGTGCCGTGCCCCAGGCCTCCGCGGTAAGCGGCGCGCCGTCCCATCGCAAGCTCACCAGCAGCGCGGTGAGGTTGAGTACGAGTGCGAGCGAAATCCACGCAAAGTACACGGAGAACGGCAGGGTAACGCAGAGGTAGGCAGCGCTTGCGGCGGGCGTCTTGTTGGCGCCGAGGCGCACGTAGATCATCGCTAGCG
The DNA here is from genome assembly GCA_016716835.1 of Myxococcales bacterium. NCBI lineage: Bacteria > Pseudomonadati > Myxococcota > Myxococcia > Myxococcales > Myxococcales bacterium. Next base: position 422,113 of record JADJUW010000002.1, read on the forward strand.
ACGCGAAGATCACCAGCATGATGGCAACCGACGCCTCAATTTGTAAATAGTGCCAGGCGGCGATCCAGGCGGCATTCGCCAGTGCGTTGACCACCAGCCAAGGCCCGATGGTCGCAACGGTCTGCTGCGCGGGGGCGCCGCCGAGAAACTGATACGCAACAAATCCCAGCACCAGCAAATAGATGACGCCCCAAATCGCGAAGGTGAACCCCGCCGGCACCAGCAAGTTGGGATAGAGCGCCGAGACGTCGCCGGTGGTGAGGCCATTGATAGGCAGGCCGTTTGCCAGCCCGTTGGCAACGAGCATGATCGCGACAGCGGCGACGTTGAGCATGGCGAGCGTGCGGGTGGACATCCCGGCAAGCTACGCCGCCCGAGGCCAATCGTCGCCTACATTGGCAGAAGGTTGACAATTGTTGAGTGCCTGCACGTCGGGGCACCGCGGCTAGTTTGATGCGGCGCTCGTGCTGGGTGGGGTTGACGTCGACGGTACGGCCCCACAGGCATTGCGCAGCGGATTTTCCTCGCCCAAGTCGAGGCCCTCGCGCACCGCGGCTGGCAGCTTACATACCGCGTGCTCGACGAAGGCCGATGTAATTTCGCTGGCCGGTCGCAACCGGAGCCAGTGCCGGTCTAGGCGCTGATCGGCATTGAGCGTCACTAGATAATCTTCAAGCGGGCTTGGGATCAGCCATATGCTGGACCGATCGACACTCAATAGCGCGATCTGCTTGTACGTCGTGAGTTCCCAGGCTCTTACCTCGCCTCGGTCATTTAAGCAGTAGGCGCGCGCGCCATCGGGGGTGATGATGGTGTCGGCAACGCGCGTACCGTGACCGCCCAAGACGCGGATTAGATTGCCCGAATTAACGCCCCATACCGCCGCATTGCCATCGAGCAAGCCGAAGATGACCTTGTCGCTTTGCGGGGTAATCGCGATTTGCTCGACGCGTTCGGTTTGCCGCATCGAGTGCCGCAGCGTGCCGTCGCTGCCCCAAAGCGTTGCGGTTGGATCGCCCCGCTTAATGGCGATGATAAAGGCACCATTGGGCGCGAGTTTAGCGACGCGCCACAGCTCGGGCAGCGTTGTGATTGGCGCGTGGCTGACAGCATCATAAAGAACGACCGTAAGCGCTGCGGTCTTGCCACTTGAAATCAGCAACCGGGAGCCATCGGCTGACCAGCCGCCGTCCATCGGCGCGCCCCCAGTGCGGCTCGTCGCCAGCAGCGTGCCCGCGGCGCCGTACCATCGCAGCGTGCCGTCGGCGGTTCCAACTACGAACCGATCACCTTGCGGTGAACTTTTCAGCAACGTAACCGCGCCTAAACGCTCTGCAATATCCTTTCGCTTGGAGAGGTCGGCGGTGGCAAAGAGCGAGGCAACGCCAGTTGGTGACCAATGCACCAGCGTTTGCCCGCCGTCGAGCAAGGCAATTCGCCCCGGGGCATTGGCATCGGTGTCGATGCTTGCGACGGCGCCGGTTGCCAGGTTCCACGCCATCACGCCGTCATCAATGGCTCGATAGAGCACACCGGCCGTCGAAATTTCAGGACGCTGTTCGTTGTCGTCCGAGTTGGCGGCAGGGGGCACGGTTCGTAGCAGGTCTGCCGCCTCGAGCCGCCAAAATTTTACGGTGCCCAGGCTAGACGCAGTGGCGTATTGCGCTGTGAGCGGTGACATTGCGGCATCCGTGATGAGGCCGCCGTGCAGTTGCGTTGCCACGAGTAGCCCCCGCGCGGTCTCCCACACGCGGATTGCGCCACCGTCATCGCTTGAAACGAAGTAGCTATCGTCGCTAGAGAAGCGCACGTAGGAGACGGAGGCGACGTGGCCGCGCAGGACCTGCACGTTGTTGCGCCCCAACTCCCAGCTGCGGATCGTCTGGTCGACAGAACCACTTAATAGCCTCGTGCTGTCTCTGCTAAATGCCAAGCTGCCAACGCTTCCATCGTGGCCGGTCAGGATTTCGACAATCGTCAGCGTCTGCGGGTCCAAGACCGTGACCACACCATCCATATCTGCCGTGGCGAGTCGTGTACCCAGTTGATTGAAGGCCATGGTTTGAACCGCACCATGACGGCCGGCAAGGCGGCGCGTCGGTCCTACCAAGGGCACCAACATGACCTCTCCGCGATCAGCCGCTACCGATGCAAACCCAATCGCGCACAACCCCGTGGTGGGCGAGACGGCCACTGCGACAGGAATATCCGACTTCGTGGGGTCGTGGTAGAGCAGGGTCGAGGAGCTGCTGTCAGGTTGCCACCGCCGCACCGTCTTGTCTTGTGAGATCGTGATGGCGCTGCGCGACAATGGATTCCACTGGATCTCAAACAACTCTTCTTTGTGGCTCGTATCTGACGCTACGACCTCACGGTTAGCGACATCCCACAGCCTGAGCGTGCCATCGCGGCTGCCAACTATAATGCGGTCATTGTCGATCCATGTGGCGACGATGCGGCCCGCCTCCTGGGGCGTTCCCAATTGGCTCCGCAACTGGTGCGTCGCGGCGTCGACGATGCGAATTGTCCCATCACCGCTCGCGGTGAGCAGGCTGGTACTGTCGGGTGAGTAGCGAATAGCGAAGATCTTGGCGGCGCCGCCGTCAAGCGTTGTCACCTCGGCTCGTAACGAGTCAGTGGCGCGCGTCAGCATATAGGCTAGGCCAGCGTCGGGTGAGTTGCGGAGGCGCGCCGCGCCAAAAAACAAGAGAGAAGAGGCCACGTCGCCCGCGAGGGCGGCGCGCCGGCCTTGCTCGACGTAATTTTGGGTAAGGCCCCGGCTCACGCGAGCGCGGTTAGTCTCGGCCGTCGAGCGCAAACGCGCGAACACGATCGTGGTGATCGTCATCGCAATCAGCAACGTCGCCAGCAACGCTCGGCGTATCCGCGCGACCCGGGCGGCGTCGGCGAGGCTCTCATTGGCAAACTGCTGCTCGATTTGCGTAACCTGTCCAGGGTAACGCGCGCGCCACAGGCGATATTCCGTGAGGGCGTCGCCGCGCCACAGCAGGCTTCGATTTCGGCCACGTTCCTGCCACTGCTTTGCGGCGACGCGCAATTGATCGCGCAGGCGTGCGCTCTCGGCGTCCTCATGGCGCCAAGCGACCAAGCGCGGCCACGCCGCCAACAGGGCCTCGTGAATCACCTCGATGCGCTCGCGTTCCGCACCATCCTCTTGCGCAACTAGCAAGCGCGCCGCGATCAGCGATTCGATCACGCGCTCCGCCGCCTCGCCGCCGCCGGTGACGTCGAGCAGCTCGGAGCGACTGAGGCTGGCACGCGTGCCAGCGGCGGTGACCAAGTGGCGAAATACCTCGCGCACGACGCGAGCCTCGTCGGCATTGAGGGAGGCCATGACCGATTCGGCGTGGTGCGCCAAGGCGCCCCCGACGCCACCAAGTGCCTGGTAAGCGGCGCGCGTCAACCGGTGGAAGTGTTTGTCGCGAAATTGCCACAGCTGCGAGGCGGTGAATGAGAGCAACGCCAACGCCGCGGATTGCTGCTCAACATCGCGAGCAATCTCGGCGACGAGTTCTTCGTCCTCAAATGCGTAGCCAAAGCGACGCGCCGGCTCGGTGAGAATCCGTCGCAGGTCGTCTGCGCTCGGGGTGGTCACCAGATGAAGGCTCGTTGCCAGCCGGTCGCGCAAGGTTGAAATCTGCGCCACCCGCAACAAGAAGTCATCGCGCAACGTGACGATGACCGTGCCGCCTGAGGCGTCATCTTCGCTGATCGCGACGATGGCTTTGGCAAAGGCGACACGATGTGCGTCGTCCAAACATTGTGTCACGAGCTCTTCGAATTGATCGACAATGAGCAACAACGGCCGCGTGCTGGCGCGCTTGCGCAGTGCGCTGAGCAGCGCGCTCGGCGCTTCGTCCATGGCCTTCGCCGCGATGTCGACGCCTACTTGCGCGAGGGCATGCGACAGGACTTGCAGCGGCTGAGGACCTGGGCGCATCACGACCACGTCCCCCGCCTCGCTTAGGTTGGGCATGACACCGGCCTGGATAAACGAACTCTTGCCCGATCCTGACGGACCAACAACCGCGATCCATCGCCGCCCGCGCAAGCGATTGATGAACCCAATGACCTCGGCCTCGCGGCCGAAATACAGATGCGCCTGATCGGCGGTAAACGTTTGCAACCCGAGATAGGGCACGGCATCTGCCGCGTGGATCGGATTGTGCGCCTCAGACTCGGCGTTTAGCTGATGTTGTCGCCACACATCATCGCGCCGCAGCTCAAGCGCGCCCGGCAGCGCGAGCAGGCGGGCGCTGCCATGGATGCCACCCGCCAGCCAAAAAAGCTCACGCGGCGCACCGGGGCTGGGGGCGGCGCAGCCGGCGACGGGGTCGAGGTTGCAGACAAAACCGCCGTTAATCCCAATCAGCGAGACCTCCGCCTCAAGCGTGCCGGCGACCGAGGCTTCGAGGCGAATTGGGCGGCGAACGCCCATCCATTCCTCGGCGATGCCTTGATGCGCCACCACGAGCGTATAGCTATGAAGAAACCGCAGGGCGCGCAATGCGCGGCCGCAGAGCTGGACGGCGCCGACCAAAAACGTGCGCAGCTCGTCGGCCGAGGCGGACGCTGGCGGGTTAAGGCGCCTGCTCGCGAGCATCGCATCCATTGCGCTGTGAACCTCGACCCCTTGTTCAAAGAACAGCTCGACCAGCTCTGGGATGGGATAGAGCGTCGGCTTGCCGGCAAAAGGACGTACCAGCTCGCGGGTGAGCGACCACCATTGCTCGGTTGCCAGTGAACCTTGCACCAAGGCTTGCAAAAAAGACGTCACCTGGGGCGCGTCGCCAACGCGGCCTTGCGAGCGTTGCCGAATGGCCAAGGCAACGTTGCCGACGTAGGCAGCGATGACGGTGACGACGTCCCACAGCGCTGCCCGCAGCTGGGCCGGGGTGCGCGCAGCTTCCATTGCCGCGAGGCTTTCGGCAATGGGCTGCGGCGCGCTCATCACCACTTCGTCGCGTGTCGCGGGATCGAGCTGAGGCAAGCCGACGGCTTCGATCGAAAGCCCCGAAGCATCGCGGATGGCCTCGCCGTATGCCAATGCCGATTGGAAACGCTCCGCGGGACGCTTGGCAAGGGCCTTATAGACGGCAGCCGCGAGATCTCGGGCGAAGAGGTCGGGTAGGGGTTTGGGTTGAGCGCGCGCATGCTGGCGTGCCACGTCCATCACCGACGTGCCGTTAAACGGCGGCGCGCCGGTTAGGACCTCATAAGTGAGTGCGCCGAGGCCATAGACATCGGTTGCTGGGGTAATTGGCGCGCCAGTCACCCATTGTTCCGGGGCCATGTACAGTGGCGTACCCGCGGCTACTAGCCCCGTCGCGGTGGATGAAGCACCCCGTGGTTGCGACGCGCTAGCCTCGCTGGCGATGCCCAGATCGAGCAGCTTGGGAAACATCGTGCCCGAGCGCGAAATGACCATCACGTTGTCGGGCTTGATGTCGCGATGGATAATGCCCTGCTCATGCAGCGTATGCACGACTTCACACAGGCGGGTCAGTAGTGGCACGGCGCGCCCTAGCGGCAGGCTGCCGCTTGCCAGCAGCTCGGCCAACGACGTGCCGCGCACCAGCTCCATGGCAATCCACAGGAAGCCGTCGGTCTCGGCGCCAAAGGCATACACGTGGGCGGCGAAGGGGTGATCGATGCGGGAGGCGATGCGGGCCTCTTGGAGAAATTTTCCGACGCGTTCTTGGTCTTTCAGCGTGTCGGCAAGTGAGATCTTAATGACGGCTTCGCGGTTGAGCATTTGCTGCTCGGCGCGATACACCGCGCCAAAGCCACCTTCGCCAATTTGCTCGCGCAAGACAAAGTCGCCACAGCGTCGACCCGTGAAGGCGCCCTGGAGAGGGACGTTAAGGCCGGCCATTGCGCGAAGTGTAACATGGACCGCGGAAGTCGGTTCTGGAGTGCAAATGCACTTGGCGGTCAACCGCCGATGCACTTTGCATGCAGCCTTAAGGCAAATTCACGTGCGAGTTAGCGACGTGATTGTGTGTAAAAAAATAGATGAACTATATGATATTATTATGCTAATCGTTGATACGCCGAATCAGCGAAACAGTTGGCACGCCGGATGCAAAGGTTAAGGTAGGAGGAAAATCAAATGAAGAAAATTAATAGCAAAAAACTCACGCTTTCCCGCGTTACCGTCACCAATCTCACGTCGGCTGCTGGCGGTGCGACGCCGGTTTACACTGATGGGAAGGACTGCCAGACTTCAGCGCCGGGCTCAAGGGTGAATTGCGGAATATGCGAATCAGTTGATGCGGCGTGCTTACCAGTAGCGTCTGTAAACGCACCGTGTGCGTGGACTCAACAACCAGGGTGTGTTCCCTTGGTTTCCGAACAATGCTAAATTAGGCAACGTCTGTTTGCGCGGCCTCCAGTGCCAAACTGGTAGCGGCGCGACGTACGACGAGTTCGCTCCCAAACGGAATCTTGTTTGGGAGCGAGCGCGTTTCGTGGCCGACAACCATTCTGCTAGGGTTCAATTGTTATGGCGGCATCGGCAGAGGCGACATATCACAGCATCGTGCAAGCGGTGCTCGCTGCATCGTTGGACGCAACGCAAGCCGCCCACGTGGCGTTGTTGCTCGCCTACCATCCAGCTCGAGAATCGGCTGAGGTATTTACGACGCTAAATAATAGTTTGGCGCAGGCAGTGGCGAATGTTCGGACGCCACGAAGTGCCCTGGGGGCATTTCATGTAGTGAATTTTGATGCGTGGGTATTGGCCCACGTAGGCGACGATGAGTTGGTCGCGAACCTAGCTAGCTTCGATGAGCGGCTGTTGGCATTGCTACAAGACCGTTCCATTGCCGCCGATTGTGGCCTGCGCCGCGGTGTCGCGGGGGCGGCGCTCTACGCCCTGGAGCGATGGCATCGCGGTGACCACCTTCTGGCTGCAACCATGTTTGAGGCGATCGTAACCCGTTTGCGCGGCATGGCGCGCTACGACGAGCACGGGTGTTTTTGGACAACCGGCTACGACGCGGCGTCGGATACCTTAGATCCTGTCTTGTCGACGGGGTATCAGAATCTCGGGTTGCTTCACGGCATCCCGGGTGTGATCTCGGTGCTGGGGTCCATTGCCGAAACCGGTACCGTCCCGTGCGCCGATTTAGTGCGCGATGGCGCGCGTTGGGTGCTGTCGCAGTTTGTCGACGATGATGCATACCCGAGCCGCTTGCCGTCGGTGGTAGGGGATCCAGAACTGGCCAGGCGAGTGGTGTCCGCGTGGTGTCGCGGCGCCGTGGGCGCGCTGGCTGGTTTGTGGAACGGGCTACGCCGCGCCGGTCTCAGCGAGACGCAGCTGGAACCCCAGATACAATACGTACTCGGTCGCGAGCGTGCGCCATCAAGGGTAGTTGATGCGGGGATTTGTCATGGCGCCGCCGGCATGAGCCAGATCTTTTATCGGTTCTACTATGCAACGGGCCGCAGCGAGTTTCTAAACGCCGCGCAGGCGAGGCTGGCGCAGGCACAAGCCTGTCATGTGCCGACCCTTGATTTTGGCGGGTACGGCGCCTGGAATAACCGCCCGCGAGGGAGCGTCGCGTCGTGGAAGGATGATTGTACGCTGCTTGACGGCGCGGTTGGCGTCGCGCTTGCCATGCAGGCGACGTGGCTTGGCGAAGAACCAGCGTGGGACCGCATACTTGCGATCAACATTCCAAAACTGAACCCCGGCCTCGGCGATGTGTGACCGGCTAGATCAGCTATAGTACCGCGGTGACCGCGTATCCTCACTTGCTCGCGCCGCTGGATCTCGGCTTTACGACGCTGAAAAACCGCTCGCTGATGGGCTCGATGCATACGGGGCTAGAAGATGAGCGCAAGCTAGACAAGCTGGCGGCGTATTTGCGCGAGCGCGCGCGCGGGCAGATTGGGCTAATTGTTACAGGCGGTTTTGCACCCAACTTGGTCGGCTCGGCCAAGCCGTTTGCCGGCATGCTGGCGAGCGACCGCGGCGTTGCGCGCCACAAGGCGGTGACGCAGGCGGTGCATGCCGAAGGCGGCAAGGTCGCGCTGCAGATCTTGCACACCGGGCGCTATGCGTATCATCCGTTTTCGGTGGCGCCTTCGCGCATCAAGTCGCCGATCACGCCGTTTACGCCGTTTGCCTTATCGGCGCGCGGCGTGGAGCGGCAGATCGCCGCGTTTGTGCGTTGCGCGAGCCTGGCGCGCGAGGCGGGCTATGACGGCGTTGAGATCATGGGGTCGGAGGGCTATTTCATCAATCAGTTTTTGGTGACGCATACCAATCAGCGCACCGATGCGTGGGGCGGCAGCTATGAAAACCGCATGCGGCTGCCGGTGGAAATCATGCAGCGCACGCGCGAAGCGGTGGGGCGCGACTTTATTTTGATCTATCGCTTGTCGATGATCGATCTCATTCCCGATGGCAGCTCGTGGGATGAGGTGGTGACGCTCGCCAAGGCGATTGAGCGCGCCGGCGCAACTATTATCAACACCGGCATTGGCTGGCATGAGGCGCGAATTCCAACCATTGCCACCAGCGTGCCGCGCGGCGCGTTTGCATGGGTGACGAAAAAACTCATGGGGCAGGTTGGCATTCCGCTGGTGACGACCAACCGCATTAACATGCCCGAAGTGGCCGAGGCGATCTTAGCCGAGGGCGCGGCCGACATGGTGTCAATGGCGCGGCCACTGCTCGCAGACCCTGAATTTATGATCAAAGCGGCGACGGGCCGTGCGCGCGAAATCAACACCTGCATCGGCTGCAACCAGGCGTGTCTCGATCACATCTTTGAACGCAAGCTCACGTCGTGTCTGGTCAACCCACGCGCCTGCGACGAGGCGGCGACGGCGATCGTGGCGACTACGGCGCCGCAAAATGTCGCCGTGGTGGGTGCAGGCCCCGGCGGCTTGTCAGCGGCGATTGTGCTCGCCGAGCGCGGCCATCGCGTGACCTTGGTCGACGCCGCGGCGCAAATTGGCGGGCAGCTAAACATGGCCAAGGTGGTGCCTGGCAAGGAAGAGTTTTTCGAGACGCTGCGTTACTACGAGGTGCAGCTGGCGCGGCTGGGCGTAAATGTGGTGCTCGGCACGCGCGCTGACGACGCGTGGTTGGCGGCCGGTGGTTTTTCGCAGGTTGTCTTGGCGACCGGCGTGGTGCCGCGCGTGCCGACCATCGAGGGGATCGCGCATCCCAAGGTGCTGTCGTATATTAATGTATTGCGCGACAAGGCCCCAGTTGGCGCGCGCGTCGCGATCATCGGCGCCGGCGGCATTGGCTTTGACGTGGCGGAATACCTGACGCATCAAGGAACATCGGCGAGCCTTGATCTTGAAAAATGGAAAACCGAATGGGGCGTCGGCAATCCCTCTGACGCGAGAGGCGGTCTGGCGACGCCGCAGCCCGAGGCGTCGCCGCGGCACGTGTATTTGCTACAGCGCAAGGGCGGCAAGCTCGGCGCCAACTTGGGCAAGACCACGGGCTGGATTCATCGCGCGCAAATGAAGACCAAGGGCGTACAGATGCTTGGCGGTGTCAACTACGAAAAGATCGACGACCAAGGCTTGTGGATTTCGCTTGGCGAAGAACGCCGCGAGCGGCAATGCCTGGCGGTTGACAACGTCGTTCTGTGCGCCGGGCAGGAATCGCTGACCGCGCTGGCAGGGCCGCTGCAGGCGCGCGGGGTGCCCGTGCACATTATTGGCGGCGCCAAGCTGGCGAGCGAGCTTGACGCCAAACGTGCCATCGCCGAGGGGGCCGCGGTTGGGCGAGCAATTTAGGTCCGCCGCGTTGAGGCGGCAGGCCCGCGCGTGCGCAACTTTAGTGACGGTCCTCGCCGTGTTCGGATCGGCGTCGCTTGCGCGCGCCCAGGGCTTGCCCCCCATTGACGACCGCGGCTACGCGATTGATCTGTATCAGGGCGTGGTCATTGGCTCGTCCGAGATCATCGGCCAAGGCGGCGCGGGCGTCGCTGGCAGTGAAGGCTCGGTCGGCGTGTTGTTTAATCCCGCGACAGCAGCCATACGCCCGACGACCACCAATAGTTCACTACGCGCCACGTTGCACCTCGACTGGCTCAATGCGGGGCGCAAAGACGATTTGGAAAACAGCGGCCTGCCGCACGATGACGCCTCATCGCTGCTGCTCACCGGTGGCCTAAGCATCACGTACAAAGCGTGGAGCCTGGCGCTAACGGGGACAACGTTCTCATTTGCCAAGCGGGATGACGCGGCCACGGAGGTCCGTTTGCAGAACGCGAAGCTCGCGGTCGCACGCATGGTGGCGCGCGATACAATCGCGCTAGGCGTCGCGGTGCGCACCGGCACGCTTGGCATCGACGCTGGCGGCGAGACGTTATTTGAGACCTCATCGCAGGCCCTTGAGCTAGGCGGTGTGTGGCTGCCAACCGGTCGCGCTTATCGCCTAGGTGCGGCCATGTCGCTGCCCGTGCGGCGCGGACGCGTTGAAGCGAGCAGCTGCGATCCGATGGATTGCATGGGGTATATCTTGCCCGAAGAAGTCGCGTTGCCGCCGACGCTGCGGCTCGGCGCGGCGTATCGCTTTGGCCCGACGCCGTGGAACACCCGCGTTGCGGCCAAGTATCGCGACGAACGGCACTACACCGTCGCGGCAGATGTCTTGCTAACCGCACCGGCGAGGCAGGGCGCGGGCCTTGGCGCCTTTCTCGAACAGAAGCTGCAGCGGTCTGGGCAGCATACGACGGTGAATATCAACGTGGGCGCCAATGCGGAAATCATGCCGGGCCGGCTGCGCGTTCGCGCGGGCAGCTACTGGGAGGCGGCGCGGCTAGAAAACCGGCACGGGCGCGTCCATGGCACTGCCGGCGCGGACTGGCGGCTATTTGCGATGCGGCTGTGGAGTTGGCGGTTTCGCGTTCGCCTGACCGCGACGGTTGATGTGGCCTCGCGCTACGTTAACAGCGGCATCTCGCTCGGGTTTTGGAACTAATGACGAAACAGCAAACGGAGCGGGGCATGCGACAAGCGATCAAGCGCATTGCGGCGCACGTGTGGCGCGCGCTGGGGCGCGTCTTTGATGGCGACCTTACGACGGTCGCGGGTGGCATGGCGCTGTTTTCGCTCTTGGCGACGATCCCCATGATTGCGGTCTTGGTGGCCATCTATGGCCTGGCGGCTGATCCGATGCAGGCCGCGTCACAGCTCGAGGGGCTGCAGCGTGTCTTGCCGACGGCCGTGGCGACCTTTATGTCCGAGCAACTCGCGCGCACCAGCGAGGGCTCGACCAGCGCGCTCGCGACGACCTTGGCGTCGAGCCTGGTGCTCGCCTTGTATTCGGCGCGGGGCGCGGTGAATGCGGCCATCTCGGGGCTCAACGCGGCCTATCGCTGCGTCGAGCACCGCGCGCGCTGGCGGCGATACGTGCAATCCGTGGTGCTCGCGGTTGGTGCCGTCGTGAGCTTTCTCGCGCTGATCTTCGCGGTGGTGGCGTTGCCCACGGTGGTTGAGCTCCTATTTTCGGGGCGCGCCTCGGCGATTGTAGCGACGTTGCGTTGGCCCGTATTGCTGGTATTTGTCAGCGCGCTGTATGGTTTTCTCTATCGGTGGGCGCCAGCGCGCCCGCGCACGGATCGTTCCCCCTTGGTGTGGCCAGGTGCGATCGTCGGCACCAGCATTTGGCTCATCGCGTCGCTTGGGCTGGCCTGGTGGGTCGAGCGAGGGGCTCACTATCAGGCGCTCTACGGCGCGTTTGCCAGCGTCGTGGTGGTGATCTTGTGGTTCTATATTTCCGCGCTTACGCTGCTCATCGGCGCCGCCCTAAACGCCGAAATCGCGGTAACAAAATCGACACCAAAATAGTGTGGTTTTTGATAGCCCGCGCCGCGCAAACTCGCTAGAAATCGCGCATGAGCAAGGTCCTTATTATTGGCGCCGGTGGCGTCGGCGGCGTAGTGGCGCACAAGTGTGCCCAGGCCAAAGAACATTTCTCTGACATCCTGCTGGCGAGCCGCACGGTGAGCAAATGCGAGGCGCTCAAAAAAGAAGTCAAGGAGCTGCAAGGCCGTGACATTAGCGTCGCCAAGGTCGATGCCGACAACGTCGCCGAGCTGTCGGCCTTGATCAAAGATTTTCAGCCCAAGCTGGTGCTCAACGTCGCCTTGCCGTATCAAGATCTGACAATTATGGACGCCTGCTTGGCGACCGGCGTCGATTACCTCGATACCGCCAACTATGAGCCGCCCGACGTCGCCAAGTTTGAATACAAGTGGCAGTGGGCGTATCGCGAGCGCTTCGAAAAGGCGGGGCTCATGGCGCTGCTCGGGTCGGGGTTTGATCCAGGCGTGACGAACGTGTTTTGCGCGCACGCGCAGAAAAACTTGTTCGATACGATTTCCACCATCGACATCATGGATTGCAACGGCGGCTCGCACGGCAAGGCGTTCGCCACCAACTTTAACCCCGAGATCAATATTCGCGAGATCACCGCGCGCGGCCGCTATTGGGAAAAGGGCGAGTGGAAAGAAACCGATCCGCTGTCGCAGTCGATGATGTTTGATTATCCAGGCGTTGGCGAGCGCAAGAGCTTTCTGCTCTATCACGAAGAACTCGAGTCGCTGGCGCAAAACATCAAGGGCTTGCAGCGCATTCGCTTCTTTATGACATTTGGCGAGGAGTACCTCACCCACCTGCGCGTCATGGAAAATATCGGCATGACGCGGATCGATCCGGTCATGTACGAAGGCCATCCCGTGGTGCCGATGAAGTTTTTGAAGTTGCTGCTGCCTGACCCGTCGTCGCTTGCGGCCAATTACACCGGCAAGACGTCGATCGGTTGTTTGGTGACGGGCAAAAAGGACGGCGTCGAGAAGACGGTGTTTATTTATAATATTTGCGATCATGCCGAGACGTACAAAGAGGTGCGAGCGCAGGCCGTGTCGTACACAACTGGCGTGCCCGCCGTAACCGGCGCCATCATGATGGTGTCCGGCAAATGGAAACGCCCCGGTGTATGGAACATCGAGCAGCTCGATCCAGATCCGTTCCTGGCTGAACTCGGCAAGCGCGGCCTGCCTTGGCACGTGGAGGCCAGGTGAGCGCAGGCGCCAGCCTTGGCGCCGAAATGGCGGCGCGTATAAATGTGAGTGCGCTGCAAACGCCGTGCTACGTCACGGACCTCGGCGCGCTGGCGCAGAACCTTGCGCTGATGGAGCGCATCCAGCGCGAGGCCGACTGCAAGATCATCCTCGCGCTCAAGGGCTTTGCGCAGTGGTCGACGTTTCCGCTGATTAAGCAGTATCTGCAGGGCACCACGGCTAGTTCCGTGGCCGAGGCGCGCCTGGGCCGCGAAGAATTCGGCGGCGAGGTGCATGCCTACGCGCCAGCATGGTCGGAGGCTGATCTGCGAGAGATCGTCGAGCTCGTCGATCACATCGTGTTTAACTCGCCAGGGCAGTGGAAACGGCTACGTCCGATTGTTGCCGCCGCAAGGGCGCGCGGGCGCAAGCTTACATGTGGCCTGCGCACCAACCCCGAGCACCGCGAAGTCGAAGTGGCGCTGTACGACCCGGCGGCGGCGTGCTCGCGGCTTGGTACCACGCGTGCCAACGTGACCGCGGCGGATCTTGAAGGCCTCGATGGCCTGCATTTTCATACGCTATGCGAACTCGGCAGCGACGCCCTAGAACGCACGCTAGAGGCGTTTGTCGCCAAGTTTGGCGAGTTCTTGCCGCAGTGCAAGTGGGTGAATTTTGGCGGCGGCCATCACATCACGCGGCCCGGCTACGACGTCGAGCGTTTGATCGCCATCATCAAGAACTTCAAGGCGCGCTTTGGCGTCGATGTGTATTTGGAACCCGGTGAGGCGGTGGCGCTGGGCACCGGCGTGCTCGTGGCGAGCGTGCTCGACATTTTTCACAACGGCGTCGACATTGCGATCTTGGATACGTCGGCGACGGCGCACATGCCCGACGTGCTCGAAATGCCGTATCGGCCGCAGATCTTGGGCGCCGGCGAGGCAGGCGCTACGCCGCATACCTATCGCCTGGGCGGCCTGACGTGTTTGGCAGGGGACGTGATTGGCGACTACAGTTTTGCTAAGCCCTTGGCCATCGGCGACAAGCTGGTGTTTCTCGACATGGCGCACTACACCATGGTGAAAAACACCATGTTCAACGGCGTGCAGCTGCCGTCGATTGCCACCCACGACCCTGCCACCGGCCACATTGCGGTGAGCCGCAGCTTTGGCTACGAAGACTATCGCAACCGCCTGGCCTAGGTAGTGGGCTGCCACGCCTCTCCAACCACGCGGAGACTAGGCTATACTCGTGTCATGTCACGACAATGCGCGATTGCGATGTTGCTCGCCGCGGCCGCTGCGCTCACCGCCTGCCAGGGGCGGTCTAGGCCTTGGCCCAAGTCGGCCGGCACCACGCCCTATCGCGACGAAGACCTCGGGCAATCGCTGGCGCCCGCGCAACCGCCGATGTCCGCCGTGGAGAGTGGCAAGGGCGCGCCAGCGCCAACGAGCCCCACCGCAACGCCTACCGCTGCACCTGCAACCTTGACGGTTCCGTCGCCCGACGCCAGCGCCGAGCCAGCGACCGATTCGGCGCCTGAAGAAGTCATCATTATTGAGGACTAGGTGGGGCACCTTAGCCCCAGCGAAGGCACCGGTCCGAGTGACCAATGAGCCCTCGCGTGGAATTTGCGGGCAGGCGCAGGCTGGCATGCTTGCTGCATTGCTTAGGGTCCATGATGAATCGACTACGTAAACTCCAGCTTAGCCTCATTGCCGCGACCTGTACGGGGGCGATTTGTTTCGCGCCAGCGCCCGGGGAGGCGAAACCCTTGAGGATTCGCATTGCGAATCCAGCGCTGACTCGCGAGCAAGCCTTTGTTGCCAATCCCCAAGGAGCGCGCCCTAAGACGAAGCTCTCGCGAACCAAGGGGATACGCGCACTAACCCTTAATCCGGTTCATACTGATGCGTTCACCATCAATGATGCCAATCTATTGGGCAGCCCGGCAGGTTCTGCGATTCAGCTCGCGGCCGTGACTCGCGAAGTTAGCAACTTCTACGATGGCGGTGGTCACGAAAGAGACGAAGGTAGAACGGAACGTGTTCAGGCCGTGGTGGGGCTCGACAGCGCGGGCAAGGCGAAGTTCATGGCGCTCGGGACCGTGCGGGCTAAGAATAAGCTATTCGTCGCGGTGGTGGACGATGATGTAGCAAGAGAGGCATCGGAAGTCTCACTTGTCAGTCGCAAAGGCGTAGAGGAAACATTTCGCATCGACGGCAAGGTGAACGCCGTTAGCTTTGGAATGTCTCAACAAGCGGACCCTATTCGCCTGCACAACGGATCCGTCGTCACGGGTTATGAAAATTTACCAATCTTACGCATGACGACCACGGTGAAGGGCCATGCTGCTGAAGTATTGCTCTCTTTGAGATACGAAGTGACCGGTGGCAACATGAGCCGGGACAAATGGTTAACAGATTAGACCGGCGACATAGCTGACACGTTTGGTTAAAATTGCAGCCCAGGGGGCGCCACGTGGTTCAGCGATTAGTGGCTCAGGTAGAGCGGCTATTTTTTAGTCAGCGCGTACTCGACGTCGGCCGCGCCGGTGGGAACCAGCGTTATGGTCTTGGGCTGATAGCCCTTCTTGCTGATGACAAGGTCGTGCGGTTCGAAGCCGGGCAGCGGGTGCGTAAGTGGCGTCTTGCCGACGAGCTTGCCGCCGATGCGAACCTGGGCGCCGGTGGGCTTGCTGATGAGCTTGATGTCAAACATTGGGCGGGCCAGCGCCACCTTCTTGGTGGTCTTGCGCGCGGGCGCGAGCGACAGCGCTACGGTTAGGTCTGCATACTTTGGATTGGAAAGCGTCAGCGTTAGGTCGCCGCAGGGCAATTTTTTGAGCTTGCGGGCAACGCCGAGTTTTTCGTCGCCAAGCGAGGCGATGGCGGTAGGTGGGTCAACGACGAGTGCGACGCGACAGCTAGCCTTCGGTGGCGCTGGCGGCGGTGCGAGCGCGGCGGCATCGGCGGTTGGGCCCGCGTCGGGCGCCGCGGTCGCGTCTTGGCCAGGCTCGGCAACGGCGGCGTCCGCTGGTTGATCAGCGGTAACAGCCGCAGCGGGAAGTGCCGGCGGTGGCTCAGCGGGCGGAGTTGCCGCACGTGTTGGGGCGGTGCTCGGCGTCGCGCCCTGCGGCGCAAACTTGTCTTGAAGCACCAACTTCCACAGCGCGATCGCCGCGATGCCGAGGGCGACGATGACGCCGAAGACCAAGAAAAAGGTTTTTGCTGGGCTGCGCCGCACGGCCAAGCCGGTGCCGCGCGGCGCGGCCGTGCTTAGCGTGACGCCACCTGGCGCCAACGAGGCGCGATGAGCGCGCACGATTGGTATTGCGGCATCCATGACCGAGCTCGCGCGCGTCGACTGAAACTCGTGCAGATTCAGCGGCTGCGCGCCGTTGTATGATTGAGACGCTGCATGTGCAGCAGGCGCTGGCGCTGGTACCACGGCTGGGCTTGGCGCGGCCGAGATAGCTGCGGCGTCCGGCGTGGTTGCCGGCACAAAAAGCGACTCGATCGGGGCAACGTCGCGACGCGGGTTGGTCGGGCCGCCAAATGCCACCGTGGCATCGTCGAGGTCGTGGTCGCGCTCGACCTCCGCGGCTTGCGCGGTATCATCGGCGGCATCTTCGAAGGCAACTCTCGTTGCGTCCTCGTCCGCGTCTTCATCTGCATCCGGTAACGGTAGTTCGACTTCTACCTCGTCTCCGTCGTTGGCCGCAAACTCAGGCGGGATGGATGCCGGGACGTCTCGCGGCGCCGGGCCAACTGGAATCGGCACCGCATTGGCCGACTTAAGCGTTTGCGGAATGCGAGGCGGAAAATTGGACCCCGTGGCATGCGCCGGCGAGGAGGCGCTCGCGGCCTTGCGCGCATCCGCTACGATCTTGGACAGCGACATGCGCGCGACGACGTTCGTGCTGACGGCTTCAAGCTCGTCCTCTTCATCGGGCTCCGCTTCCAGCTCTTCCGCGGCAGGCGAGACCTCGGTGCGCGTGCTATCGGGCGACCAAAGCCCGGGCGAGGCATTGTCGGCGCTAAGAATATGCGGGCCCTGAGGGCTCGCGGTCTCGGCTGGCATTGGCGGCAGCGCCACGAGCTGCGTGCCGACTCGTGGCCAGGCGCTGCCACCTTCAGCGGCGGTCGGTGGCGTAGAGGCCTTGGCCGAGGCGCGGGGCTCGACGGGAACGATGGGCGTCATCTTGGTCGAGGTGTACTCGCTCGCCGTAAACGCGGCAGGTGCCTCACCATGCTCGGTAACCAGCAGGCACTCAGCGAGCTGCAACACCGGATCGGTAATTGCGCTAGGCGCGGTCGGCAGCGATAGCGTTGCCAGCCGCTGGAGATCCAAGCTGCTTGGGGCGGCGCGCGCGGCCAAATGGTCAGGCAACGCGACGGGTTTGAGCATGGTGCGCGCACGCACCAACTGCGTGAGCATCTCCTTGTTGGTCGCGCTCGGCGCTATGAACCGCACCGTCATGCCCGGCCGGCCATAGAGGCCAGCCACGCGATCGACCGAGCTGCGCACTTCGATATCGCCCTCAATCAAGATTTCGCCGCTGTTTAAGCACACGTACAAAAACGCCGTGTCGGCGCTGGCGAACGGCGTCTGCGTCGGGACAAACAACGCGGTTGGCTCCGCATAGCGACGAAACGCGTTTTGGAACTCCTCCGCGGTTGCGCAGCGGCTAACCGCGATGATGGTACCTCGATGAGCCACTCTTAACAGTTTAACCGAAGTCGCTGGGGCAAGAGCTGATGGCGATGGCAAAACCGCGCCCGGTCGCTGGCTCCATACCTTTGCCTACCTGAACAGGCGCCTGGGAAACCGACCGAACCAACCGAAACGAAAAATGGCACCGCCGAAGCGATGCCATTTGATGAAACTAGCGCCGTGATTGCAGCGTTAGCTAAGCGCCGACGCTCTAGAGCGTGAAGTCGTGCGCGCGGACCGTCTTGCGGCCATTGGCGCTTGCGCGCTTGGTGGCTTGGTCGACGTACCAGTAGATCAGCCCGTTGAGACCGTCGAGCGCGTCGCTCGAGCAGTTGCAATCGTTGCCGCGAATGAGGCCTTTAACCTTTGAAGAAACGATCACCATTTCTTTGGTCTTGGCTTTTGGGGCTGCTTTAGCAGGGGATTTCTTTTTTGCTTTTGCCATGTTCTTTTCCTCCGGGAAGTATTGGAGCGCTTTTATGAATGACACCGAGATCATCAAGAAAAAAGGCCAAAGGACACATTTTTTGCACTTTTAGCGTTTTGGGAGATCTCCCGGGTAAAAGCAGCGACTGACGCGGGATGGCTAAAAACCGCCCTTTTGCCGCCTTTTAGCGCAATTGCGTCACGAGCAAAAATCCGTCGGCCCGGCGCGGCGGCGCCACCGCAGGTGCTTGAATTAGCGATTTCTCGCCATAATTCAGCGAGATACGGAAAACGCCGCCTATTGCCCAGCGCTGATTTGGCAGCGGCGCAAGGGCCCTGCCTTGGTCGTGGTCGCTGTCGCCAAATCGCGCTAAGGCGATCGCTTGGCCGTCAGCGTCTAAGCTAAGGAGCATCGCATCCTTGCCGCCCGAGGACGTCACGCCCTTCGTCTGACAGGTAAATTCGCCTTCGAACCACCCAGTGGCCGCGACCACGCCGGCTGTCGATGCCGCGGTGCTGTAGATGATATCTTCGCCCGCGCCACCGCAGGCGGTGACCCACCGCAACGCGCCTTGCGGCGAGATGCGTGCGACGAAGACATCGCTGGCGCCGAGTGAGGCGTAGGTTTTGCCTCCAAGCTCCAGCTTGTAGTCAAAGGACCCACTTACGACCAAGTCCCCGTCAGGCATCGCGGCGAGCCCGCCCGGGATATTGTTGAACGCGTTGCCAAACGCGACGGCCCACAGCGGCGTCAGCGTGGCGTCTAGGGCGGCCACGGCGAAATCGGTCGTACCGGTGCCGGCCGATATCAGGCGGTGCGGCCCAAGCGTTAGCGAATCGGTGTAGCGCACGACAATGGCAACCCCGCCAGGGCCGTGCGGCACGAGCGACATAAGGCTCTCTTCGCCTAGATCGCCAAGCGCACGGGTTTGGCCAAGCTTGCCGTTCATATCTAGCGACACGACAAAGGCGTCGGTGGTGCGGGCGGGCTTTAGCGTGCGACCCGCGATGGCCATGGCGCCGCGAAACGAGCCTCCGGCGATAATCGCGCCACCGGCGAGCACGAGCGCGTTGATGCCATCGGAGTCGGTGCTGCCAAAGGTCGTGACCCACAGCGGCGCTCCGGCCGGCGAAATCGCGGCGACCAGCGCATCATCGGAGCCGTTTGACGCCACGGTCAGGTCACCAAGCACGCCCGTGCCAGCGACGTTGCCGCCGATGATCACGTCGCCGCCCGCGGCCACGGCGATCGCATTGAGCGAATCTTCGCCAGGGGAGGCCAGGGCGAGCACCCATACCAAGTCGCCCCCCGCGCTGTATTTGGCGACAAAGCCGTCAGAAGCGCCGGCAGCGCTAAGCTTTTGCGATGGCGAAAACTCGGTATCGCCCTCGAAATAGCCGGCGACATAAACGCTGCCATCAGTGGCCGTCGCCACCGCGCGTGACGCCTGAGTTGCCAACCCGCCGATCGCCGACGCCCACAAGGCATGGTGCCGAGCCGTCGACGGATTCTCGGGCGCTTGCTTGGCATCGGCGGCAGGGGCTGGTGGCGTGGTCGAAGTCGACGGCGATAGCACAGGTGCCGACGCGGCATCGGTGAGCACGGCGGCGTCAGGCGCAGGCCCTCGCTCGCTGCACGCCGTGGCCCACAGCCCAACCAACAAAACCATGGCCATGGGGCGAAGCACATTGCGGCGATTCATGCCGCGACGATAGCACTAATCGATATTGTGCCGTCGGCGCGAAATTATTTCGATGATTTCCTCGTGCGACAGCCCGCCCGAGGGGCGAATGGTAACGCCCGTCTCGCGCCCCGTGGTCAGCTCTTTGGCGGTGCAGGCGACGATGGATTCGACGTCGACGGTAAGGGTGAGCTCAACCTTGAGCGTGCCGGCCTTGCCGCGCGGTAAATGATCGAGCACGACGCGCGCAAGCTTGCGGTTCTTGTCGGGGTCGCTGGAATTGCCCTGAAGGAGCTCAAAGCTGACGAATGATTGGTCATCCTGCGTGGTCGCAAACACCTTGGTGACCCGGCACGGCAACATGGAGTTGCGTGGCACCAGCACGGTCATTTGATTGCTGCCGATCTTAAGGCCGATGTCGTGCGGCGTGACGTCGAGCAGCGCGGTGTCGTTGGCGTCGTCGGCGAGAATGCCGGCAAAGGTGGCGGCGCCCAGCGCGACCACCTCGTCGGGATTGGCGCCGCGTGAGATCTTGTTGCCAAACACGCGCTCGATGATCGAAACGATGGCTGGCCACCGGGTCATGCCGCCGACCAGCAAGACCTCGTCGATATTGACCGCGGCCAAGCGCGCTTCTTGCAGCGCGCGCTCGCACGGCGCGATCAGGCGCTGCAGCAGATCATCGGTCCAGCTCTCGAGCTCGTCGCGGCTCAGCTTGCGTTCGAAATTTACGGGTGCGCCATCAGCGCCCGTAGCCAAGAACGGCAGGGAGATGGCCGTCGTCTTGGCGGTCGACAACTCTTTCTTGGCGGCCTCGGCGGCCTCGCGCAGCCGGCCGATGGCGACCGGTGAGGTCGTGATGTCGACGCGTGCGGTGTCGAAAATCTCGTCGGCTAGAGTCTCGACGACGCGGCGATCCCAGTCCTCGCCGCCGAGCGCGGTGTCGCCGCCAGTGGAGAGCACCTCAAACAGGCCATTCTCGACCGCCATCACCGAGATGTCGAACGTGCCGCCGCCGAGGTCGAACACCGCGATGTGCTTGCGGCCTTCACCGACGCGGTGCACCCCATAGGCGAGCGCCGCGGCCGTTGGCTCATTGAGAATGCGGATAATATCGAGGCCGGCAATCGCGCCGGCGGCCCGGGTTGCTTGGCGCTGGAATTCGTCAAAGTAGGCCGGGACGGTGACGATGGCGCGGGTAACGATTTCGCCAAGCGCGGCCTCGGCGATCGATTTCATGCGCCGTAGCACGTGCGAGGCGACCTCTTGCGGCGAGACCGCCTGGCCGTCGATGCGAATCCACGCATCGCCGTTGGGCGCGGAGACGATGCGAAATGGCGCTAGCCTGGCGAACCATCCAATCTCTTCGGCGTTCACCTTGCGCCCTATGAGGCGCTTGGCGCCAAAGACCGTCGACGTCGCGTTGCTCACCTGTTGCCGCTTGGCGGGGATGCCCACCACGACATGCGCGGCCTGTGCGCCCGCCTCCGCGATCCACGCGACGACCGACGGCAGGGTGCGTTCGCCGGTTTCGCTGGCGAGCACCTGTGGCACGCCGTGCTTGTCGAGCACCGCGACGCAGCTGTTGGTGGTGCCTAGATCGATGCCAATAATTTTCGACATGTTCGTCAATCCTTCTTGGTCATCAGGCGGGTTAGGTGGCCCTTGCGTTCATTGGTGGCGCGGCGCCGCATGTCGGCCAGTTCACGCGCGGCGCGGTCATTCGAGGGATCGATCTCAAGCGCCGCCTCGAAGCGCTCCGCTGCCTCAAGGCGATCGCCATCGGCCAGCGCGCGATAGCCATTACAGACGTCGACATAGGCCTTGGCGACGTGGTCGCCGGGCGTCGCTTGCAGTTGGCCGCGCGCGACGCTGGCCGCGGCGTCGTATTGCTTGGCCCCCAGGAGCCCATCGACCTGCGCCAGCCAGCCTTCGGCGCGCGCGCCGGCGGGCTTGAAGTTGGTCATCGGCGCGGTTTTTTGCGGCGCGAGGGGTACCTGCGGCGGCGCGGCAACCAGCGGCGTTCGCTGCGGCGTCGTCGCGGCGGTGCCGAGCTGCTGTTTGGTGGAGGCGCCTGGCCGAGGCGGTGAGGCCGGCTGGGATGGCGCGATGGGTGGAAGCGCCCGCGGCGCGACAACCGCCGCGGGTTTGCTCGGCGCCGCAGGGGTAGGCGCTGGCGCTGGCCGCGCCGCCCCGCTGCGCACGGCCGCCGCCGCCGCGGCTCGCTGTTGCGCATCGCCAAGCTTTTGGTAGGCATCGCGGATGAGAATAAAAATATCGGCGGCATGCATCCGCAGCTGAGCCGAGGCGTATTTGGCAAACCGATCGGGATGATAGCGCTTGGTGAGCTCGGCAAAGGCGAGGCGAATGTCGCTGTCCGACGCATCGTAGCTAACGCCGAGAATCTGAAATGCGTTGAGGCGTCGCAGCGACGCGAGCTCCTCGGCCAGCGACATGACGAGTTCGGTTTCCGCATTCGTAAGCGGCGCGCCATGTTCGGCGCTGAGGTCGGGTTGCCGCGTCATGGCCTTGAGGCCAGGCTCGGTGCCTGCGCGCGTTTTTTCGTTGAGTGAGGTAATCAGCGCCGACGCCGCGGTCTGGCTCGCCGAGCCGCTGGTGCGTTCTCGCGCCAAGGCGGTCTCGATGATCCACATCGCCGATTGCGGCACGTAGTCAAAGCGCACCTCGACGCCTGGGCCGCGGCCATTGGCGCCACCTGCCGCAACGTGCTCCGCGACGACGCCCTTGATCGAAACCACGGTGTCTGAAGGTAATGTTAGCTCGACCGTCACCAACGTGCCGACGGCCGGCGGGTTGCCGGATTTTAGGAACAGCGCATTGCGAATGAGATCGCGCTTGTAGATCGCCTCCACCTGTTCCCAGGAGGCGCAGCGCAACTTAACGCTCACCGGCAGTGCGGACACAAATCTCCTTACTAAGTATAGGGAGCTGCGTCGCCGTGCAGCAAGGCTGCGGACCGGCTACTTAGAAAATGACCAGTGCTCGGCGGCGGCCTGCGCAACCTCGGCGGGCGTGAAAGGCACAGCTTGGTGCACCTGTGGGATATACGCTACATCCAGCAACACCCGATAAAACGGGCTGGCGCGGTTATATACGGTGCCTGTCGGTAGTTGCAGATAGGCCTTGATCGCCCCGCCAACCTTGGCCTCAGCCATGAACCTCTGCGCCGAGCCGTCGGCGAGTTGGCGAAAATCCAAATCGTTCCAGCCAGCATCGGCGCGGTTCACGACGTCGTGGTCGCCGCCGCGCGGCACGCCGCCGGGATAGTTGGGGTCGTCGGCGGGCGGCAAGAGCAGGGCGGAATTTGGAAAGAGCGGGGCCATGCGCCAGAGGTGCTGCTTGCCCCACGCCCATTGCGCGGTATCGCTGCTGCCAAAGCCATCCTCCGATGCCAGCCAAGCCGCCGCGTCGGCGAGGGCCTCGCGGATGCGGTCGCCGCACGGATCGCTGCCATTGTTGGTGACCCCGTCGCCGCAAACCGCGGGGGCCGCGTCGCCAGGCCACATCGACGCCGGCGCGTTGAGCACGCCATCGACCAGCCGCACCGCATGACTAGTTCCCATCGTCCAGGTTGCCAGGCCGAGCTGGGCGTATTCATCCGCGATCAGCCGTTCGACGAAAAAATGCGCCCAGGCGTTAAACGCCGACGTCGCCGCGGCGTGGCGAAGCTCGGTCGCGCTCGCGGCGCCGGTGGCCGTGGGCGTTGAAAAATCCCAGGTCGAAAACAGATCGCACAGCGCGGCGGCGTCGCTTAGGCCGTCGACCGCTTCGCAGGCCGCCAAGATTGCTGGCACGAACTTGGCGCCCGTGCCCGATCTCGTATCGTGTTGCAGCGAGGCCATGTCGGCGAGATCGACGGCGCCGGCGGCAACGGAGGCGTCGAGCACATCGGCGATGCGCTCTTGCCGCAGGCCAATGGCATAGTCTGCGCCGAGAAACCACGGCAACCCGTCGACGTCGCCGTCGTTTAGAAGGTCGTTGTCAAACGTCGCGCCGACCGGATCGGCATTGGCGGTCACGATGAGCCCGCTATCAGGGTTAAGGGCCTGCGGCATGACCGCGTCGGGGATATAACCGTCCCAGTCGGCGCTGCCATCGCCGGGCAGCACCATAAAGGGCGCGACGCCGGCTTGATTGCTGTCAGGGTCCCACGTAAATGCGCCCAACTTGCGGCGCGGCACCTTGGCCTTCATCGTCCAACCAATAGAACCGGCGGTATCAATAAGCACCCAGTTTTGGCCGCCGAACGAAAAGTCGTCGAGCGCGGCGAGGCCGGCCTGTACAGTGCCACTTTGCAATAGGCGCCAAATCGCGCGGATTTCAAAGGTTGGCTCGTGGCCGGTGTACTGCACCGACAATGCGGTATTCGATGAGCGCGGCACGACGCGGCCATCCTCAAATGTTGGGATAATCGGGCCATGATGCGGCACGGTTTCGTAGGTGGCGGTGACGGTCTCCGAGACGGTCCCGAGCACGCCGATGCCAAAGGATTCGGTGCGCGCCTCGATGGGCACCAACGCCTCGTTGTGCTGGACGCAATCGCCGGTGTCGGGGCAAGGCTCGATGGTCTCGGCAAAGACGTCCATGACGTCGTGATACGCGGTGGTCGACGACCATGCGGTCTTGCCGTTGTGGCCTAGGATGATGCCAGGAATGCCAGGGAACGTGATTCCGTAGCCATCGAGCACGCCGGGCACGGTCAAGTGGACGGGATAAAACACGCTTGGATTTGGCAAGGCCAAGTGCTGGTCGCCGATGAGCAGCGCGCTGCCGCTCGCATGCGCTGGCGCAACGGCCCACGTATTAGAGCCTGCGTTGGGTCGTTGATAGAGGCGCGGCTCGAGATTGCCCAGACCGCGATCGACATGGGCAGGGTTAATCGCGCTGCGCGCATTTCGCACCGCGGCGCGCAGGGAGGCGGCCTGGGCGCGGGTGTATGGCGAGCGGGCGGCGGCCTTGGGCTCACTTGCGCGCGCGGGCTTGCCTACCGCTTCCAGCGTCGAGCGCTGCCCGACGGGCGTTAGGCGCAACAAATCTTTAACAATGCCGCGGCGCTCATAGGCATAGGTGTCACCGACGTCGGCGCCGAGATAGGTCTCGACCGCGGCGAGCGCAATATCGGTGTACGCGAGCTCGTCGGCAAGCGATCCCGAGAGCGAGTACGCCTGATAGCGCCCCAGGGTGAGGCTGTCGATTTCGTTCCAGGCGGCAAAGCGCGTCGGATCAAAGGAAACCTGCACCTCAATGTCGAGTTCAAACTTGCCAGCGACGAGGTGTGCCGCATAGGCATTCACGCCTAGCGCATAGCCGCGCAGCATCTCGACCAACTGCACGTCGACCGGATCGCTCGACGCCTGCATTTGGGTCCACGACTGTTCCGCATAGTGGCGCATGCGGTGCATGCGAATCTCCATGTCGGCGGTGACGATGCTCGGGCTTACGGCGCCGAAGATCTCCGCGAGCGTGCCGCTGGCGTTGCGGCGCAAAATATCCATCTGCGGCAGGCGGTCGTGCGCGGTGATGTAGCCCTGCACAAAGCCTAGGTCGTGGACGTTTTTCGCCGTGATGTGTGCGATGCCAAGCGAATCGCGGGTGACCGAGACCCGGTCCGTTAGCGCGGGATTGCGCACGCAGGTTGCGCCACTGCACGCCGCGCTATTGTCGCCACAGCCGCTCCCAACCAGCGCGCCACCCATGGCGAGCGCGGCGCCTACAACTACGCAAATCATTCCTGGCTTCATGGCGGCACCATAACAAATGGCAAATGCGGTGAAAGCGGCCTCGTCGACTATCTCAATTGGCCGCGCCGCCCGGTGCCGTTAGCCGGGCGCGTCATGTATGGTGGCGGCATGCGCGCGAGCCTAGAGCCGACTCATTTGTTTTTGCGCGCGTGCTACCAATTGCCGGTGGCGCGCACCCCGGTGTGGATGATGCGGCAGGCCGGGCGCTATCTTCCGCAGTATCAAGCGGTGCGCCGCAAAGTCTCGTTCCTTGAGCTCTGCCATACGCCGGCGTTGGCGTGCGAGGTCACGTTGCAGCCCATCGATGAATTTGGCTTTGACGCGGCCATCTTGTTCTCGGACATCTTGGTGCCGCTGCCGGCGATGGGCCTGCGCGTCGCCTTTCCCGAAAAAGGGCCGGTCATCGAAAATCCGGTGCGGACGGCGGCGGAGGTCGCGGCCTTGGTGGTGCCTGATCCAGAACGCGAGATGCCCTATGTGCCCGAGGCGGTGCGGCAAATTCAGGCCGCGCTCGCGGGGCGCGTGCCGCTGATCGGTTTTAGCGGCGCGCCGTTTACGCTGATGACCTACGCCGTCGAAGGCGGCGGGTCAAAAGAATATGCCTTCACCAAGAAATTGCTCTTTGGCGATGCGACGGCGGCCCACGCCTTGCTGGAAAAACTCGCGCGCACATGCTCGGCGTACTTGCAGGCGCAAATCGCCGCCGGCGCCGATGCGGTGCAAATCTTCGATTCGTGGGCCGGGGTGCTGGCGCCCGGTGACTTTCGCGAATTCGCGCTGCGCTGGGCGAAATGGCTGATCGATGACGTCCGCGCGTCGGCGGCATTTTCCGCGCGGCCGGTGCCGATCGTCTATTTTGCCAATGGCTGCGCGCCATACCTGGACTGCTACGCCGATTGCGGCGCCGACGTGCTCGGCGTCGATTGGCGGGTGTCGCTTGCTGCCGTGAAACGCGCGATCGGCGACCGCGCGGCGCTGCAAGGCAATCTCGATCCAGGCGCGCTTTATTTGCCGCCGGCACAGCTGCGCGAACGCACCATCGCGGTGCTGCAAGAAGGTGGCGGCCGCGGCCACATCTTTAATCTCGGTCACGGCGTGCAGCCGCATGCCGACCCAGAGCACGTGCGCGCCATGGTTAACGCGGTCAAAGAATTTCGCCATCCGGCGCATCTCGTCGCCTAAAACCGGCGATGCGGCGCGCCGATAGCGGCGGGGCGTGTTACATGCGTAGCATGATCGCGCGACCATCGATGTGCAGGCCTGGCGGCCGCGCAAGGTGCGCTGTGGCGTTGCTGCCGGCGTTCGTGCTGATAATGGTGATGGGCACGGCCTCCTGCGCAGGGCAGCGCAAAGACCGCGACGGCACCATCGACACGACCGCGCGTCCCGGTGCGTTGGATGCAGGCGCCGCTGCGCCCGACGCCGCGGATGGCACTATCGCGGTGCCGGCGCGCGTCGGCGACGTCGAGGTGCGTGTGCGCTGGCCCAAGGTGCCGCGCGCGCTGCTCGGGCCGGGGGCATTTGCCGCCGCGCGATCATGCGGCGAGCCTTTGCCGCGAGCGGTGAGGGTCGATGCGGAGTTCGCGGTGGAGGGCGTGTTCGTCCTCGTCGAAGGACCCCATACGGCGCCGCCGACGCCGCCCGTGCCAGAGGCGCGCCTATTGCTCGCGGCATGTGACCCATCTCCGGCTGTGACCGTGGCTGGCATCGGCGATCTCCTGCTTTATAATCAAGGCGCGGCGCGCGAGATCAGCGTTCGCTTCAGCCCATGGACCTTGCCGCCGGCGCGGGGCGAAGTGAGGTTTAAAACCAAGGCCGCCGAGGGTGAGCTGTTATTAATGTCGCTGCGCGAACCGGGCGTCTACGGCGTCACCACGGCGACGTCGCCGCAGCCTGCCATCGTCGTCGTGCCCGCAACGCCGCACGCGGCGCTCACCGACGAGCGGGGCATTGCTACCTTGCGCGATTTGCCCGCCGGCGAACATCGCGTCGTGGCGTGGCTGCCCGGCGCCAGCGACGAGGCAGCGCAGATTGCGAGCGGGGCGGTCACTGTGACGCCGGGCAAGACCGCGGAGCTCGCGCTGCAGTTTGGAGCGCCATGACGTGGCAGGTCGCGCCCGAGCTCGAGGAAGCCTTACGCCGTGCGGCGGCCGCCGAGGTACAAGGGGCGGCGTTAGCTCCCGCACGGCTACACGCTTCGGTGATTGAGCGTTCCTTGCGCTACACCTCAGAGCGGCAAGCCCTGGCCAAGGGCCGCGACAACGACGACGACCTGGCGGCGCGCGCCGTGTTCTTTTCTGTGGCCGATGCGCCGAAGTTGTGGCAACCGCTCGCCGAGCTGTTGCGGGTGGCGCCGGCGTTCGCGTCGTCGCCATTGGTCGTGCTCGATATCGGCGCAGGCTGCGGCGCGATGAGCCTTGGCCTCATTGCCGCGGCGGCCGCGCTTGGCTGTCCCGCCTTGACGCTGCGCCTGGTCGACGTCGACCCGCGGGCCTTGCGGATTGCCAAGGCAGCATGCGCGCAATATGCCGCGGCTTGCGGCGTGCCGTGTGAGGTGGTCACGGCCTCGGTCGATGTTACCCATGGGCTTTCCGCGATGCCGGACGCATGGGTGGCAAACGATTTGGTCTTGGCAGGCTCATTGCTCAACGAGTTGGCGCCGCCGCAGGCGTTGACGCTGGCGACGCAGGCGATCGAGCGTTGCAAGCCAAGCGGCGCGGTCATCATCATTGAGCCCGCGCTGCGAGCAACGTCGCGGGCGTTGCACCAGCTACGCGATGAGTTGCTAGTCAAAAAGAGGGTCGCCGTGGTGGCGCCATGCACTCACCAAGGTGGCTGCCCCATGCTGCGCAATGAGGTCGATTGGTGCCATCAAGAGCAACCCTACGCCTTGCCGCCGCTAGCCGAAGCTATCGCACGCGTAACGGGCCTGCGCGATGGGGCGATGAAGTACGCGTATCTCGTGTTGTGCCCGGATGTCGAGCTGGCGCGCGCAAAGCAAACGTTGGTGGCGGTGGTCAGCAGGCCGCAGGCCAGCAAGGGCAAGCTCGAAATGGAGATCTGCGGGCAACGCGGGCTAGAGACCCTGCGGCGACTTAACCGGCATCGCGCCGATGGCAACCGCGCCCTCGATCGCGCCGGGCGTGGCGATTTTTTGCGGCTGGTGCCGGAAATGCCTATTGTCGATGCCGAGACCACCGTGGAACGGCTTGCCCGCGCCGCGATCGGGCCGCTCATTCGCTAGCTGCCAACGCGTTCGCAGGCTGCCGGCGATCAATCGCGCGTGGCGATTTCGGTGTCTTCGTCGCCGATAGGCGGTGGCTCGGTCGACGCGATAGGCACGCGGTCGGTTTGATCGGCGAACGTCGCGGTGGTGCGGTGAATCGGCCGCGTCGGGTCGATCGGCATGTCGCCGGGTACGCCGCTGGTACCGAGGCCGCGAATTTCAATCGCGATGGCGGTGATGTTGTCGTGCCCGCCGCGCTCCTTGGCGAGCTCAATCATGTGGCTAAGCTGGGTGTGCAATTCACCGGTCGCAATGTGCGAGGCCACCTCGGCGTTGACCGTGAAGTAATCGTGCAGGCCATCCGACGACAGCAAGAGCCTGTCGCCATCGTTAAGATGAACATGCGCCATCTCGACGCCAACGTCGGCCGAAACGCCGATGGCATTGACGAGGATATTGCGCCAATTTGACATCAGCGCTTCTTCCTCAGAAATGCGCCCTTCAATGACCGCGACCTGCGCGACCGTGTGGTCGGTGGTGATTTGTGAAATTTTACCGTCGCGCAGTAAATAGGTTCGGCTATCGCCGACGTGGGCGACGAAGGCTTCCGCGCCGGCTAGCAGCACGATATCGAGCGTCGTGCCCATGCCCTGCTTATCGACTTCGCGATTGCCGCGTTGAAACACCGCTTGATGCGCCGAAAGCACGGCGTCTTGCATAATCTGCGCGAGTTCGCGGCGCGCGGTTTCGGTGGGGTCGGTGGCGAAGGTGGCGATGCGCTCGTGCGCTGCCTCCAGCGTGGTGCGCACGCTTTCGACCGCCATCGAACTCGCGATCTCACCCGCGGCGTGACCACCCATGCCGTCGGCGACGATGAAAAAGCGATGCGCCGGATCGATGTACGCTGAATCTTCGTTGTGCTCGCGTACCACGCCGATGTCGGTCATCATGACCGCCTCAATCGTCGGCGTCGTTTCAGTCTTGTCCATGAGGTCTCGCTTTGCAGTAGTAGCTTAGATGTGGTTGACGATTGTCGCTTGCAGGCGTCCGTTGCCGCAACCTCAAGTTGACAACATCGCGGATTGTATCAGAAGGTAACGCGACGCGTTAGCGCCCCGGGCAGCAGAAGCGGCTTCGCCCGCTGAATATTGCGTCAATCTAGCCGTCTCAAACCGCGTGGTGATTGACGCCGACGGATCACTTTCTATACGGTGGCCGCTGGCTTGGAGAACATATGAAATCAGCATTTATTGAGGCAACTTCTCGCGCGGTACGCCGGCGAATCACTTTCATGGCGGCGACGCTGGTGATTTGCGGCGCTGGCTTGGTGGCAGTGCCCGCGCATGCGCAGGTCAAAAAGATCGAGCTGCGCATTGCAACGGTCGCGCCGGCCAAGACGCCGTGGTCCAAGGTACTCAAAGAATTTGAGACCAACGTCGAGGCCGCCTCGGGCGGACGCATCGATGTGCGGGTGTTTCTCGGCGGCACCATGGGCGATGAGAACACGACCGCCGTGATGACGGCGCGCGGCAAGTTGCAGGGCGTCGGCGGGTCGACTGGCTCGATCGCGACCTTGGTGCCTGAACTCGACGCCATCGAGGTGCCTTTTATGTTTGCCAGCGCCAACGAAGCCGACTACGTGCTCGATAAATTTTTGCTCGCGCCGATGGAAAAGGCGTTTCGCGAACATGGTCTGATCCTTGGTTTTTGGGGCGAAAACGGCTTTCGCCATTTTGCCAGCACGGTGGCGCCTATTGCCACGCCGGCCGATATTCGCGGCAAGAAAATGCGTTCGCAAGAAAGCTTCGTGCACCTCGAGATGTACAAGGCGCTGAGCGCCAACGCCTCGGCGATTCCAACCACCGAAGTTGATACCTCGCTGCGCACCGGCGCAATTCAAGGGTATGACCAATCGCTGCTCTATGCCATCGCGGCGAGCTGGCATACGACGACCAAATTTCTCACGCTCTCGGCTCATATTTATCAGCCGGGCGTCATCGCGTACAATAAGGAATGGTTTGACGCCCTGCCGGCCGATCTACAAACGATCGTGATGGACGAGGGTCGCAAGCTCACCCGCAAGGGACGCAAGGGCGTGCGCGACATGAACCCCGCGATGGTCGCCTTGTTCACCGACGCCAAGGTCAAGGTAAGCACCCTGACCCCAGCGCAACGGGAGGCCTTTGTCACCGCGACCAAGGGCGTGCGCGAGGTGGTGCGCAAGAAGAGCGCGGCGCACCGCGCAACGCTTGAGCTAATCGAAAAGGGCATCGCCGAGTTTCGCGCCAAGGGCGGCAAGTAACCAAGTAACGCGGGCAGGCGCGCGCGCGTGCCCTAAATTATGTTACCAACATCGCATGTCCCAATTAGCAGACGGGGGCGGCGAGCCGGCGCCATGGACGCCCACGTATCCTCGGCTTCGCAAGCTCGACGAAACTTGGTACTTCGCGGAGCGGGCGCTATGCAGCGTGATGTTCCTCTCGATGGCGCTGCTGGCGTTTTCGCAGCTGCTCGCCGATGCCTTTGTTAGCCGTCACGAATGGTCGGACGTCGCGGTGTTGTTTGGCGTGGTGCTGCTCGCCCTCAGAACGCGAGCGGTAGCGCCTGGCAAGGCAGCGCTTTCGTGGCTGATGTCGATCGCCTTGGCGGCGGCAATCGCAGCGGCCTTGGCGGCAGGCACGTATTATTTTGCCACCACGTATGCGGGCAAGCTGATCTGGACCGACAGCCTGGCGCTCATCTTGATGCTCTGGGTCGCGCTATTAGGGTCGTCGCTGGCGACCTATGAACGCAGCCACTTGGCGCTGGAATTTGGCGAGAAGCTGTGGCCGGCGCGTCTGCGCCATCTGATCAAGGCGCTGGCCCACGGCGTCACCGCGGCGTTTTGCGTGATTGCCATTTACATCACCTATCACTCGCTCATGGATGAAGTGAAAATTGGGCGGGTCAGCGGGGTCGAAGCCATTCCGATGTGGGTGGTGTTTCTGATTTTTCCGTATGCCTTTGCGGCGATGGCCGTGCGCTATCTCGCGCAGGCAATTACCACGGCAACTAAGACCGAGGCACCCGTCGAAGAAAGGCTGCCATCATGAAGGCATTTCTCGCGCTGCTATTTTTGGCGCTGCTCGGGGCGCCGCTATTTGTCATCGTCGGCACCGTTAGCGGCGTCGCCTTTCTCGACTATGCGCCGGCGCTCGGGCTATCGACGGTGCTCGATCCGTTTGCCGAATTGCTCGCCAACAAGCAATTCTTAGCGATTCCGCTGTTCATCGGCGCCGGCCAGCTCATGACCGAGGGCGGCATGGCGCGGCGTATGGTCGACTTTATGCGCGCGCTCTTATGCTGGTTGCCCGGTGGTCTGGGCATGGCCGCGGTATTTGCGTGCATGGGCTTTGCCGCGATCTCGGGTTCATCACCGGTGACGCTGATTGCGGTCGGCTCGATCATGGTGCCCGCCATGGTCAAGGCCAAGTACGACGAGAATTTCTCGATGGGCCTGGTGATGACGGCGGGCTCGCTGGGGTGCCTGGTCATTCCTTCGCTAATTTTGATGATCTATTCGCTCGCGGTGAGTTCGAGCAATGCGTCGGTGCAGGCGAGCGATATGTTTATTGCGTCTGCGGTGCCGGCGGGGCTGATCGCGCTCACGCTCTGCATTTACTCGGCGTGGGCAAATCGCAACGCGGCGCGAGAAACGTTTTCTTGGGCACAGGTCGTCGCAGCGGGAAAAGAAGGCGTTTGGGCCCTCATGCTGCCGGTGGTGGTGTTCCTCGGCATCGTCATGGGGTTCTTCGCGCCGTTTAAGGCTGGTGCCTTTGCGTTTGTTTATGCCCTGCTGGTGACCACGCTGGTGCACCGCGAGCTAAACCTACGCAAGGTCTTCTCGGTGCTCGCCGACGCGAGCCGGCTGATGGGCATGCTGATTTTGATCATCGGCCTGACATTTGGCATTAACAAGCTGATCGTCGAGGTGGGCGCAGATCAGGCGATCGCGGCATGGGTGGAGCCGCTGGGGCCGGTCGCGTTTATGTTGCTCGTCAACGTGCTGCTGATCGTGCTCGGCGCGCTGATGGACTCGGTCTCGGCGACGCTGCTGTTTGCGCCTATCTTGGCGCCGATCGCCATGGCCAAGGGCATCGACCCGGTGCACTTTGGCATTGTCTTCGTGGTCAACATGGAAATTGGCTACCTGGCGCCGCCGGTGGCGACCAACTTGTTCGTCGCCTCGGCGCTATTTAAAAAGCCCTTTGGCCAGGTCAGCCGCGCGGTCTTGCCAGGGCTTGCGCTCACCGTGGTCGCGCTGCTGTTCTTTATTTTTGTGCCCACGATCAGCAAGGGCGCGCTCAATGCCAAGCGCGGCGATGACGTCTGGGAGTCGTTTCCGTGGGACGGCCAGCCGTATCGCGACAAGCATCCCGGCAATTCGCCCAAATCGCTCGAAGACATTGGCGGCGGGCTAGGCGAGGTGAAGTCTGATGAGCTCAACAAGCAGGGCGACGACGACTACTACTTTAAAGATGGCGGTGGCGACGCCGGGCCCAAGGCCCCCGCGCCCGACGGTGCGGTGCCCAACGCGGCCGCGCCCGATGCAGCGCCGGCTAACCCAGATGATGCCGCGATCGATCTAACCAACGTCCAGCTGTGACAGCCGCGCCGTGGTCGCGGTAATGGCCGGCGGATTTTGGTCGGCGACGACGAAGCGGCGGCCAAGCCCGTGGGCGGCGACGGCGGTGGTGCCAGAGCCACTAAACCAATCGGCCACCCACTCGCCAGGCTGGGTTGTGGCCTTGATGACGCGCTCAAGCAGGCGCAGCGGCTTTTGCGAGGGATAGCCGACGCGCTCGGCATCGCTGTGGTTGAGCGTCTCGATGTCGCTCCACCAATCTTCGGGCACCTTGCCTGCCCCCAGCGGATATTCGTAGGTCTTGCCGCTGCGGCGATCGGTCTTGCTTTGCACGCGCGTGCCATCTGGCCGCGTGATGAGCTTCATGTGGCTACCGGCACGCCGTGGGATGGCGATGGCGTCGGGATAAAACGACCACTGCTCGCTCTTGGCGTACCACAGTATGGTGTCGTGTTTTTGGCCAAAGCGGCGCGGCGATTTGCCGCCAACCGCATAGCACCAAATGATTTCGTTGACGAACAGGTCGGGCCCAAAGAGTTCGTCGAGCAGGACCTTCACGTAGTGCACGGCGCGCCAGTCGAGATGCACGAACAAGGAGCCCGTGGCGGTAAGCACGCGCTGGCTGTGCTCAAGCCACGGCAATAAAAACTGCGTCAAGGCGCGCGGCGACGCCAGGTCATCGCGATAGGTGGCGGCGCGGCCCGCCTGGGTCTTGCCGGTGCCAAAGGGCGGATCGATATAAACGCATTGCACGCTCGCTTCCGGCCACAGCGCAGCGAGCGCAAGGCTATTTCCGCTGGCGACAACACTCTGTTCCGAGAAGATCGCCTGCTCGATTAGCGCGACATCATCTACGCGCACGCTGGCAAACGCCGACACCGCGGCACTGTATGCCAGGGCTTTGCTTATGGGAAGCAGATGCAATTGGTTCTGGATATGGATATCGTCCCGCTGAAGGCGGCCCGCTCGGCCGTTGTTGGCATCGTCGCACCTGTCACACCGGCGAGGAATCTTGTTGACGCCCTGCAGGGGCCAGGCTAGAAGCGGCGTGATGCGGCTTCGGTTAACCAGCCTTTGTGGCTATCGTTTGCTTTCGGTTGGAGTTGTGGTGCTTGCCGCGTGTGCTCCCCAGCAAACTTCGACTCCAGTATCTGCTCCCGCCGACGCTCTAACTTCGGATGACGGCGGGAACAATCATCCTGACGCGGCTGCCGATGCTCCCCTTGCGCCTTTTCATCCAACAAGAATCATCACAATTAACGCACATGCTGCACCGCGCATTCTGATTTTAAGTCTGCAAGGCGAAATCTTGGATGGAATTGACATCCCAGCGGAGTATTGGAAAGCCGAGCAATCCGCAATGCGTGGCATTGTCGAGGATGCCGCAGGCCGAATTCATATTTTTGTGGGGACATTCAGCCCCTTCCTATTGTCCTACCACCAAGGACAGTGGACTCGCAGCGATCATTATCAATGGGGTATTCCAAACGTTACTTTTTATGGTCACTTGGCCGCAAAAAACAATACTGTTTTCGCCACGTCAGGTATCGGCGTGGCAAAAGGGCTCGCGACATTCGATTTGAGTCCTGGCGGAGCGCAGTCATTTGTCAGTTTCCGCAACACATCAGATGTTACCCTGGGGCTTGATGGCAACATCTACGCGATTAGTGAAGACGACGAGCTGTACGTTGTGACAGACGGCGAGGCGGCGGCCGTGCCGCACTACAGTCCACTACCCGATTTGTTCACGCTTGATGAATCCCTAGACATCTACGGCGTCTGGTCCCAGATAAGTCAAGTCCACCGACTTTCGCAAGGAGGCGAGTCCTCATCATCTCCGCAATATGCGCTCTTTAACGCCAAGGACATAGACTTGGCACCCGATGGCCTTATCGTTTTGTGCGCCGAAACCGGATTTGCAGTTACCAATCGCGAATTCGAACAAATCTACGTTAAAGAATTGGCGATGTCGGGCTTTTGTAGCTTTGGCTACCACTGATTCACTCATAGGCTGGGTAGACCGGGACCTCCAATCGTTGGAAGGTGCGGAAGGCCATCGCTGCCGGCGCCGTGCTATCTTAGCGGTGTGGACGGGCCTCTCGCAACTGCGGCGTTCGGACGCTGGTACCCCTTGGCGGCATTTGCTGAACATATTGAGGCGGGCGTCGGCGTATTTCAGGTGAAGCTCGCGAAGGGGCTCATCGACTATCCAAAGGGCAAGAGCGCGATGATCCACTATGGGTATGGCGCCTCGCTGCGGGACGAGGTGGGGTCGCTGGTCGCCGTAAAACAGACGGCGGGAGGGCAGGTTGACGCTTGGATGTGTCGGCACACAATTGAATTTCCAAGCGGGCGTGTTATGGAGGCGCAGCACTTGTACGAGCGCCTGCTGGCGCAATTTGTCAGCCGATTTGGAAGCGAACCGAGATTGCCATGCGCCTGATGCACACCGACGCCGATCTGCCCGTGGATGCCGCCGACGGCCCGCCCGTCGCGTTGCCACCGCGGCCCGAGCGGCGGCGGGTGAGCACGTCGTTTTTGTTCATGATGATCGTGCTGGTGGGCATGGTCGCGGCCATCTTCACCTTGTTTCCCAAGCGGCAAAATTTGCTGATGAGCGAGGCCATCGCGGCGCATCAGGCGCCACCGGCGTGGCAGCTCGCGGCGCCGCCGCTGGGCGAGCTCAAGGCGTGGTGGCTCGGCATGTTTGGCGATAAGGTGAAGTTGCCGGGCATTGCCGCCGAGGTGGTGCCGCTCGGCCTCGCCCACAAGACGCTGCATCGCCGCGCTACCGCCGTCGCGCGCGTGCGCGCGGCGGGCATCGAGGTCACCCTGTTAATGCAGCGCACGCCAGGCATGGCGCCGCGGCATAAAGAGCGCACGGTCGGCGAGCTCATCGCAATCGAATGGGCCATCGGGCCGTGGGCGTATGTGGCAGTAGGGCCCAGCGCGGCGGCGACGACGTGGCGGCCCTTGCTCGGCGTGCCGCGACGGCCAGAGCTAGCGCCGTAGCGGCGGCCTTGCCCGCTATGCTAGCGATAGCGGCGAAATAGCTCTTGTTGCCGCGTGTCGGTATTTTGCACCACGCCGCCGATGATGACGACCTTGGCCCAGGTTGAGATCTCAAACGGATCGCCACTCCACATCACGACGTCGGCGCGCGCACCAACTTCGAGCGTGCCGCTGGGCAGCTTCCGCGCCGTGCTCGACCCGGTGGCGCCACGCCGCGCCGCGACGACGGGGGCATAGATTGCCGCGGGCACCGTGGTGAGCGCCGCTAGGGCGTCGTCGTAGGCCAGACCGTCGGCGATGGCGATGCCGGCGAATTGGCGCAGCGTTACCGACGACCAGGCGGCGTCGAACGTCGAAAAGGCCACGTGCACACCGGCGGCCCGCAGCTTGCCCGCGGCGTTAATTGTCACGCGGGGCGCATTGATGCTGCCAGGCAAAATATTTTGCGGATCAATAATGACGGCGACGTCGGCCCGCGCTAATTCGTCGGCGACGAGCCACGCCTCGGTGCCGCCCACGATGACGAGGCGCAGGCCAAACTCGCGCGCGAGCGCCATGGCGGCGCGGATATCCGCGACCGCGCGCGCGTCGACGAGCAGCGGCTGCTGCTTGGTGAAGATTGGTTCGAGCGCCGCAAGTTCGGCGGCGGACAACGCGGTCTTGTCGCGCGGCAGTCGCTGATATTGCGCCTTGTCCCGCAGCCACAGCTGCGTTTCGGCGAGCACATCGCGCAGCTCGGCGACGCTGGTGCCACGCGATTTTTCGAGCGTTGCGGCAGGACCTAGCTCGGCGTGCATGGCCGCCGAGGCGAGCAGCGGGTCGCGTGCGTCGTGCGCCATCGAGCTCCACGCGGATTGGCCGGCAACAAGGACACCCTGTGGCACGGCGATCACCGAGGTGATGCCTACGGCGCGGACGAGCGCGCGCATAATGCTAAATGGATCGATCGCGTCCGCGGCGCGATAGGTGGCGTGGGTAACGCCGCGAGCGGGCGATAGGTTGCCGTCGCTCGCGCCGGTCTCGGATCGATTTCGCTCAGGCCCACCTGGCTGTACGCGTCGATAAAGCCAGCCGTGACCACGCTCCCGGCGCCGTCGATGGTGCGGGCCCCGGCGAATGCAGGCAGGCCGGACCGACCGCCGCGATCGCACCATCGACGATGATGACGGTCGCCTCGGGCAACGTGGTGCCGGGCTTGAGCAAAACCCGAGCGCCGACAATCGCGATCGGCTGCGAATGCGCGACCGTTTCGGCGTTAGCAAGCTTTCCCCCACCGAGCACGGCGAGGCAGATCGCGACCGAGGCGAAAACAAAGCGTTGACGGTGAAAGATCATGGCTGCTCCAGGGTGGCGGGCGTACGGCCCGCTTCGTAGTCAGATGGGCGGAGGCCAACGGCCGCGTCATAGGCCACCTCGCCGGCGATGTAGACGAGCTTGGCCTTGGCATAAACCGAAAACGGGTTGCGATTCCACACCACCACGTCGGCGCGCTTGCCAACTTCGAGCGTGCCGGTCACCGCGTCGATGCCGAGCATCCAAGCGGGATTTGCCGTAATCCATTTGAGCGCGTCGGTGTCGTCGACGTCGAGGCCATCGCGCTGACCGGCAAAGAGCGCCTTGCCCGCCTCTTGGTTGAGCCGTTGAATGAGCTCCGCGGAATCGGAGTGGATGACGGTGCGACCGCCCGCGAGATGAAGGAGTGGCGCGTTTTGCACGATGCCATCGAGCGCCTCGAGCTTGAAGGACCACCAGTCGGCCCAGGTGGCCACCGCGATGCCCTTGGCCGCGAGCAAGTCGCGAATTTTGTAGGCCTCAAGCCCGTGGTGAAAGGCGCGTATGGTTATGCCAGCTTGCTCGGTGACCTCGATCATCTCGGCCATGTCGCTGGCCTTATAGCAGTGCACTTGCAGCAGCACGTCGCCGTCAATTAGGTCGGCCAGGGTTTCCAGCGCGCCGTCGGTGCGACGAGGCCTGCCTTCTTCCTCATCCGCATCGATCTTTTCGCGGTACGATTTGGCATCGACAAAGAGCTGACGAAACGAGGCGAGCTCGCCCATGCGCGTTGAGGGGCCACCTTTCTCGCCATAGGAGCGCTTGGGGTTTTCACCACATGCCATCTTGAGCGTACGCGGGGCGCCGGGAAACGCCACCTCGCTCGCGGTGCGGCCCTCCTTCATCACGACGGTGAAGCCCTCGCCGCCGATGAGATTGGCCGAGCCGGGCAGGATGAGCGCGGTGGTGACGCCGCCGC
The DNA here is from genome assembly GCA_016716835.1 of Myxococcales bacterium. Classification (NCBI taxonomy): domain Bacteria; kingdom Pseudomonadati; phylum Myxococcota; class Myxococcia; order Myxococcales; species Myxococcales bacterium. Next base: position 460,873 of record JADJUW010000002.1, read on the forward strand.
GGACGGCGCGCGAGATATTGGGGTCTTGCGGCCAATAGCTGCTCTTGGCCCTCACCTCGGGCGAGGATGGGCGCGTCGCCTCGTTGCCGTCGTCGTAGCCGGTGGAGCCCGGCGAGGCATAAACGCCGAGATGCGAGTGCGCGTCGATGAGGCCCGGCGTAATGACAGATCCGGTCACATCGATTTCCAGAGCGCCGGGAGGTGAGACGGTGGTCGCATCCCCCACCGAAATAAGTCGCCCCCCGTCCATGACGATGACGCCCCCATCAAGCACGACATCGGTGCCCGTCATGATGGTGGCGCCGCGCAGCACGACCAGCCTCGCCTTGGGGTTTACCAGGGCCGCGCTGAGGGCACTGGCCTGCGGCGAAGGGCTGGCAACGGTTGGGCTGGCGTGCTGGGTCAACGCTGGGCGGCAGGCAACGGCCATGAGCGCGAGGGCCGCGATGCCAAGCACCAGGCCACGGGTGGCAATCTTCATAGGCAACCGGATATCACGGGCTAGGCGACAAGTGGTTTAGACGTCGCGCAATACGCTAATGGCGCCGCAAAATTTAGCCTCTCGCCGGCGAGGTTGGCCCCTCGATGGGTCTTGACGTAGTAGCGGTGGCACTAAATCCCGCCGCTGAGCGCCTGCAAAATTTGCACGCGGTCGGTGGGCACGAGCGGGTGACTCAAGTCAAATGTCTGCGCGTCGTTGACGAAGATGCGCATGTGCGGGCGCACGCGGTTTTGCTCGTCGATCATGCGGTAGCGCAAGCCAGGGAACTGGCGGTCGAGGTCGAGTAGCAGCTCGCCCACGGTTGCGCCAACGGCAAGCACCTCGTTGGCACCGCCGGTATACGAGCGCAGCGGTGATGGGATGTGAACTTGCATGCGTTCACCAAGCCGTGACGCTATAGACATGTGGCAGGTGGCGCGCGATGCACGCGAAGTCCTCGCCGCGGTTGGCGCTCGCCCATATTTCGCCAGAGGTTGTGCCAAAATAAAGGCCCATGGGGTCATGCGCATCGCCGCACATGCCCTGACGCTTCACCGTCCACCACGCCTGCTCGCGAGGCAGCCCGCGGTCAAGGCGTTGCCAGGTTGCGCCGGCATCGCGCGTGCCAAATACCGCGGGCTTGCCGCCCGGGCTGGTGCGCGGCCATACGCTGGTGCCATCCATCGGAAAGACCCAGGCGCAATCAGGATCGCGTGGGTCAATGACGATCGGAAAGCCGATGTCGCCAACGTCGGCGGGCATGTTCTTGCCGACGCGCTGCCAGACGTTGCTCGTCTTGCGATCCATGCGGTAGATGCCGTAGTGACTTTGCATCCAAAGCCGATCCGGATCGGTGGGATGAATCGCGACACAGTGCGGGTCCTGGCCATATTCGGCCTCGACGCCGTCGTGCAGCGGCTGCCACGTCGCGCCCGCATCTTCGGTGAAAAACACCCCGCCGCCCGACATGCCGAGGAGCAGCTTGCGTGGATCGCGCGGATCGACCTGAATCGAATGCAGCTTGCCACCTTCGGGCGTTTGGTCTTGGTCGCCTCCGGCCCAGTCTTTTTGTTCAGGGTGATCGTTGAAGCCCGCGACGCCCTGCCAAGACAGGCCATCGTCATGACTGACAAAGAGCGCTTGCGGCGACGTACCCGCGTACCAAACATTGGCCGCCGCAGTTAGCCAAAACACGTGATTGACCGCCCGCTTACGTGGCTCGTCGGCTGGAAATTTTGGCGGGTTCGCGACTTCGACCCAGGTTGCGCCGTCGTCGGTTGAGCGATGTAGTGCTGGGCCCAAGTGGCCCGCGCTGGTCGCCATCAGCAGGGTGTTCTTGGCATTGCGCATCACGTGATAGACGAGGTTGCCGAGAAACTGGGGCCCCGAAAGCTTCCACGTCTTGCGGTCCGTCGAATCCAAACGAAACGCGCCTTTTCTCGTGCCGATCCAAAGTGTTGTCATCTTGGCGGACGAGGCTAGCAGAATCAGCCACGCCTTGCCGAGGTGCGCGCAATTTGAGGTTAAAGATTGCACCGGCCGATCCAGCATTCAGACGCCGGCGTTAAGGAAACTGTGAAATTTTCGCGTCGTAGGCCGGCCGCGTATGTGGCGTGTGCACCACAATGATGGGTCAAGCCCTGCTGCGGCCGTAACCCATGTCATTGGTACGGTCCATGCATTCTGGTCGGCGCTATGACCCGTCCAGAAAATTTTCTCTCCCTCTTCGCTGGGCTTGCCACATCAATTGCATTTGGTTGCGCCAGCCGCAAGGCGATGCAGCCACAGGCGGCCATGGCTACCGCGGCGGCACCCTTGGCGATGGCGATGGACGCGCCGGAAGGCGCACCCGCCGGAGGCGTTGTCACCGTCAACAGCTCGGACGAGATGCGAACGACGGGGGAAATTGTCGTGCGGTCGCCTGACTTGTTGACGCAATCGGCGATGTTTCGCAGCGAAATTTATGCCCGCGGCGGGACCGTGGTGAATGAAGACATCAAATTTACACAGGCAAAGAGCGTCCAGGAGTTGCGGACATTTGCCTCGCCCGCGCGCTCGAATTATGCGCGCTTTACCGTAACCTTGCCCGCGAGCAGCACTGCCGGGCTGCTGCAATGGATCGTGCAGCACCACGAAATCATTCACCAGGCCATTTCGGCGATACAGCTCGTACCCGCGGCGGGTCCTCAAATAGCCACGGATGGCGAAGCGCCGCCGCCAGTGCACAACGTGTCGTTTGTCGTCACGTTTGTCGAAGAAGTGCGCCGCGAGGCATTTGACGAGGCCAGCATCTCGCTATCTGTGCGCGGCGTCGGCATGGTGACCGATGCGCTCGACCGACCGGCCAATCGCGACACGCGCTCTGGCGTTGGGCTAGGCCTGCGATTTGGCAATTTCACCATAGAGACCACCGGGATTTTTGCGACCGAGGCCAGCTCGGCCGGCATCATCGTTACCGCCGGTAACGTGGTTTACGCGCGCACGATGGGCAAGGGCGCGCGTACCGCGATGAACCCCTATCTGCAAATCAAGTCGGGTTACGCCTATCTGAACGGTTCCGCCTACGTGCTCGGCGCCGAACTGGGGATCGAACTGATCAAGGCAGGGGGCGTGGCCTTGGCAGCTAGCGTCTCGCCGCTGGGCCTGCTCGGCAAGCACAGCATGGTCGCGGTGCAAGGCGGTGCCGAGCTCCGCGTGGCATTCTAGGTCTAAGATTTGTCTCGCTTGGCGGCCAGCGCGGCGCGCACGACGGTGTCGTCGCCAAATTTTGCGCCGATGGCATCGACGGTGGCGGCGAGGCGCGCCTTCTTTTCCGCGCTGGCGTGGTCGAGGCTGAGCTGGCCGGCATGAGCGGCGTCGACCAAGTTCACCGCGGTGACGCCGCACAAGCGCACGCGCGTACCGACCGTGCTGCCAACTAGGATCTGCGTCAGCAAGTCGCGGGCGACGCGCGCGATGTCGCCGCCATCGCTGGTGGCCTCGGCGACGCCGCGTTGGCGGGTTACCTGGCGAAAATCGTCGTACTTGATAGTGAGCACGATCGTCTTGGCGAGCAGCCCATGCGCGCGCAGCCGCGCCGCGACGCGATCGGCCTGGTCCAAAATCGTCAGCGCCAAGTCCTCGGCGTCGGTGATGTCATCGTCGAAGGTTTCGCGATGGCCGACCGACTGTGGCTGGCCGTGCGCTTCGACGTCCCGATCGTCAATGCCCAAGGCGAGCTGGTGCAGGTGATGCGCCGCCGCGTCGCCAAGGCGCCGTGCTAGCGAGGCCACGGGATAGCGCGCGACGTCGCCAATGGTTGTCAGGCCCAAGGCCGCGAGCTCGGCCTGCGTCGTCTTGCCCGCGCCCCACAGGCGTGAGGTCGGCAGCGCCCAGAGAAATGGGATCACCTCGGCCTCGCCGACTTCGCGCAGCCCATCGGGTTTGTCGATGTCGCTGGCGATCTTGGCGACAAACTTGCTTGGCGCCAGGCCGCACGACGTCACCAACTGCAGCTCGGCGTGAACGCGAGCTTTAATCGTTTGTGCGATTTGCCGCGCCGGGCCGAGCAGGCGTTCGCTCCCGGTTAGATCGACAAAGGCCTCGTCGAGCGACAGGCCCTCGACCAGTGGCGAATAGTCGGCCAAGATCGCAAAAAAACCGCGCGACGCGTCGACATAGCGATCCATATGGTGCGGCACGACGATGGCGTGCGGACACAGCCGCAGCGCGTGTGCCATTGGCATGGCCGAGAACACGCCAAACTTGCGTGCCTCGTAGGACGAGGCGGAGACGACGCCACGGCGCACCGAGCCGCCCACGATGACGGGCTTGCCGCGCAGGCTGGGATTGTCGCGCTGCTCGACCGCGGCAAAGAACGCGTCGAGGTCGACGTGCAGGATGCTGCGTGCGGCGGTCACGCGGCTATTTTCGCAGGAGCGTGGGGTAACCGACAACCACGATGATCGCGATGGAGGCCACGAGGACGACCGGGAAGATCCATGACGGTACGGCGACGTCGCTGGCGGGATTTTTGCGGAGCCGCGACAGACGTGCACGCAAGATGATGTGCGGCACCAGCACGCCGAGCACGACTAGCATTAGCTTGGCATGCAGCCAACCGCCGGTGGTAAACGCGGTTTGGTTGCCCCATCGCGCCTTGGTAAACGCCATGACGAAGCCGAAGACGAGTGCCAGCGTGGCGCCGATATCCATGGCCACCGCGACGCGGCGCAACTTGGCGATGAAGGCGTCTTTGTGTGCGGCGGCGACATGGCCGGCGCCCGTGAGCAGGGCAAGCGTGGCGGCGATGCCACCGAGCCACAGCGTCATGCCGATGAAGTGCGCGATGCGATACCAGGCGTAGTGTTGTTCCATGCGGCTTGTGTAGCATGCCGCGCTGATCGCTCAGGCGGCGGATTGGCAAAAGCCACCTCGCGCGCCGCGTGATCGCCGCTAGGCGAGCTTAAGCCGCTCGACCAACGCGACGTATTTGGCCTGAGCCTCTGCCGACGAAAGCCCGCGTTTTTGCGCCCAGGCGTCGTATTTGGCGCGGCCCTTGAGATCGAGCATGCCGGGGCGCGCGCCGCCTATATCGCCGCTGGTCGCCTGCTTAAACAACGCATAGAGCTCGAGCAGATCGGCGGTACCAGGCGTCTTGGCGAGGCTCTTGGCGGCGGTCACCGCGGCGGCAAATTCAGGCGAGTCACTCATGCCTTAAGCGTAGCATGCTCGCCGCGCCAATTGGCCCACTCATGGTTCTCTTGCGCGGTTAGATCTACTACCCTCGCGCCATGAGTCTTTCGCAAAACGGACCAACCACGGAACGACACGGAGGCAATTTCATCGCCGAGGTTTTGGCGCGTCACGGCGTCCGCCACTTGTTTGTACTCTGTGGCGGCCACATCTCGCCGATCTTAACCGGCTGCGAGCAGGCCGGCATTAAGGTCCTCGATACCCGCGATGAGGCGAGCGCGGTATTCGCCGCCGAGGCCGCGGCGCGGCTCACGGGCGTGGTCGGGGTGGCTGCGGTGACTGCGGGTCCGGGCGTTACGAACTCGCTGACGGCGATAAAAAACGCGCAGATGGCGCAGACGCCGCTTATCTTGTTTGGCGGCGCGACGGCGACCTTGCTCAAGGGGCGAGGTTCGCTGCAGGACATTGACCAATTGTCTGTCTTAAAGCCGATGACCAAATGGGCGGTAACCGTGAAAACCGTGCCGTCGCTCGCGGGCATCGTCGAACGCGCCATCGACATTGCGACCAGCGGCGTGCCAGGGCCGGTGTTTATCGAGGTGCCAGTTGACTTGCTCTATCCGGAGTCTGTCGTGCGGCAATGGCACGCCAAGGAGCTCGCCGGCGGCGACTCGGTGACGGAGAAAGCGATGGGCATGTACGTGCAAGCGCATCTCTATCGCCAATTTAATGCGCCGGCGTTGGCTCAACTGCCGCGGCCGCATGTGCCGAGTATGGCGCGTCTGCAGCAGACGGGTTCGATCACCGGCGTCGTCGCGGCGCTCGCCACCGCGAAAAAACCTGTGCTCGTGATCGGCAGCCAGGCGCTGGTGAACACGAAGAATGCGGCGCCGCTCGCACGTGCGGTGCAGGCGCTGGGCATTCCCGTGTTCTTAGGCGGCGGTGCGCGTGGTCTGCTTGGACGCAGCTCAGCGACTCAGTTTCGCCATGCGCGCGGCGCCGCGCTCAAAGAGGCCGACGTTGTCATCGTCGCCGGCTTTCCCTTCGATTTTCGCATGGGCTACGGCCGCGGCATTAATCGCAAGGCGGTGCTCATCGCCGCCAACCTCTCCGCTAGCGAACTTAAGAAAAATCGCAAGCCCGACATGACGCTGCAAATGCATGCGGGGCAATTCTTGATCGAGCTAGCCGAAGCCACGCCGGCGTCGGCGCGCGATCAACCAGAATGGTCGCCGTGGTTTAAGACCTTGCGCGAGCGCGAGGCGGCACGCGATCGGGAAATAGCCGAGCAGGCCAAGGTCGTTGGGCCCTACGTCAATCCGCTCGATATTTGCCTGACGATTGAAAGCCTGATGGCTGACGACGCCATCTTGGTGGTCGACGGCGGCGACTTCGTGGCCACGGCGGCGTATACGCTACGGCCGCGGGCGCCGCTTTCGTGGCTTGACCCTGGGGTGTTTGGCACGCTGGGCGTCGGCGGCGGCTATACCCTTGGGGCCGCGGCGTCGGCGCCGGGGCGCGAAATTTGGCTGATTTGGGGTGACGGCTCATCGGGCTATTCACTGGCTGAATTCGATAGCTTTGTGCGCCACGGCTTGGCGCCCATTGCCATCATCGGCAACGACGCGTCGTGGGCGCAGATCGCGCGCGACCAGGTCGAGATCTTGGGCACCTCGCTCGGCACCGACTTGGTACGCACCAACTATCACAAGGTCGCCGAGGGCTATGGCGGTGTGGGCCTGTTCATCGAATCCCCCGCGCAGGTAAAGATCGTGCTTGCGCAAGCCAAGAAAGTTGCCGCCAGCGGCAAGCCGGTTTGTGTCAACGTGCTGATCAACGCCACCGAGTTTCGCAAGGGCTCGATTTCGATCTAAGGAAATTCGCTAGCGGCGGGTCGCCGGCTTGATGGGCTTGGTCGTCCGCTTGCGGGTGGTCGACACGGACTTGCGCGCCTTGGGCTTGGTCGCGGGCTTATGCGGCGGCCGGCCCTTCGCGCCAAGCTTGCTGACTTCTTCGCGCAGCGTCGCGAATTTTCCGTGCAGCACCTCGACCTCCGTGCGCAGGCGCTGCAAGTCTTCGCTGGTTGCGGCATCTTCGCCAAGCTGACGCACCACCTCGCGGGCGCGGCGCTTGAGGCGCCCATCGCTGTCGCGCTCGATGGTGGCGTGCAAGGCGCCAATGGCGCCGGGGTGGCCAAGCGTCGCCAAAGCCTCAATAGCCGACGACTGCACGCGGAAATCGCCGTCGCGCAAGAGCTCCTGCGCGCGCTCGCGGACCTCGTTACCAAACCGATCGCGGCGGCCGCGCACGAAGCTTGCGGCGGCGCCGATCGCGGCGCGGCGGCCCTGCGATGGCTGCCCCCACCGCGTCGCCGCGAGCAAGACGTCGATGGCGCGCTCGTCGCGCGTTTCGGCGAGGCCGCGGTACGCGTGCTGGCGGATCACGTCTTGAAACGAATCGCGCGTCGTCGCCAACATAAGCAGGTCATACGCCTGTGGCACACGCAGCTTGCCCAGCGATAAGCAGGCCTGCGCCTCGACAAAGTAGCTTGCGTCGCCTTTTGCGATCAGCGCGCCGAGCACGGTCGCAATTGCGTCGGCGCTCGAGGTGCCGCGAAATGCCGCAAGGGCGCGCACCAGGCCTCGGCGCGCCTTGGCGTGGCGCTCGCTAGGCAAGGCGGTGAGGATGGCCGTCGCGGCCGACGCGGTGCGAATCGCCGCGAGCGCCGTGGCGGCCTCATCGCGCACCGCCCAAAAGGCATCGCGCTTCATGGCCTGGATGAGCGCGGCCTCGACCTGTGCGCCATGTTTCTTCCCGAGCTGGATCGCCGCCGCGGCGCGGTCGACCGCGAGCGTTGCCTCGGCAAGCTGCGCGATCAGCATCGGCTCGGGGACGTCGAGGCGAAATTCGCCAAGCGCGACCAGCCCCGGATTCCACACCACGTGCGTCGGCGCCGCAGCCAGCGGAAAGAAGAAGACGTGCTGTTTCTCGCAGACCTCAACTGCTAGATCGATATCCTTGCCGGCGACGCGCGCCCTTGCCACCATGGGCAAGCGAAACAGCGGCGTCTTGCCCTCGACTTTTTGTGCCTGCGTCGTCGCGACGCGCAACAGCTTCTTGTCGTTGTCCCAGGTAATCGCAACCTCCAGCTCGGGATGCCCTGCGCCCTCGGTCACCCACTGCGCGAAAAACCAATCGAGTACGCGGCCGGTCGCGGCCTCAATGGCGCGCGCCAAATCGCGGGTCTCGACCGCGCCGCCGCGGTGCTTTTCTAAATAGTGCTTGATGCTGCGAAAAAACTCGGCGTCGCCAAGCTCGTGTCGCAGCATGTGCAGCACGCGGCCGCCCTTTTCGTAGAGATGCGCGTCAAAGACATCGATCGGCTCGTCGTAGAGCTTGGTGACAATGGAGCGGCGATAGCGCGCGCTGTCCTCGCCGAAGTAGCTCTCGTCCCAGGCCTGCAGCAAGAGGTCGCCCTCATCGCGCCCCTGATGATGCGCCCGCCATAGGTATTCGCTGTACGTTGCAAAGCCTTCGTTAAGCCAGCCTTCCCCCCAATCGCGGCACGTGATGAGATCGCCAAACCATTGGTGCGCCAGCTCATGCGACACCAGATCGTCGGCGTCGTAGTCAAGCGCGGCGCGCTCATCCATTAGCACGCTGTCGGTGAGCGTGGTCGCGGTGGTGTTTTCCATGCCGCCAAAAATGAAGTCGGCGACGAACACTTGGGCGTAGCTCTTATAGGGATAGGTGACGCCAAACAGTTCCGAGAAGCACGCGAGCATCTTGGGCGTGTTAGCGAGCGTGCGCCCCGCGTGCTCGGCGTAGCGCGGTTCCACCAAGTAGGTGCACTCGACCTCACCCCAGCGATCGCGTGACACCGCAAAGTCGCCCACCGCCAAGGTAATGAGATAACAGCTATGCGGCACGTCGTGGCGGAAATGCCAGGTGACCTGGCCGCCCTCTACCGGCGTGCGCGATACTAGCTCGCCATTGGAAAGCGCCGTCAGCGGCGCCGCGATCGTGACGATGAGCTCGCTGGTCGACTTTTGGTGCGGCGCATCGAAGCAGGGAAACCAATACCGCGAGTCTTCGTCTTGACCCTGCGACCAGATCTGGTTGGGCTTGTCGGGGTAGCCCGCGTCTGGCGCGATGAAATAGAGGCCGCGCGTTGGGTGGCAGGCATAGTCGATGTCGATCACGAGCGCATCGCCACGCGCGACGCCAGCTGGCACGTCGATCGTCAGCAACTTGCCGTCGACGCCAAAGGTCGCGCGCTTGCCGTCGACGCGCACGGCGCGAATTTGCAACGCCACGGCGTCGAGGACTACGGTGGTCAAGGTGGGTGCCAGCGCCACCCCGCTCAGCGTCGCGGTGCCGACCAGGCCGCGCGCCTCGGCGTCTAGCGTCAGCGCCAGCTTTATGTGCGTAATGTCGATCACGCGATCGCGCGCGTAGTGCGGCCGCGCGGTATGAAAGGCAAACTCTCGGGTCATGCGCCGAGCCTAGGGCGCGGGCCCAAGGCTTGGCAATTGGGCGAGGGCAACTTCGGGCACATTCCGCAAGGCGCCACAGGTGTGTTAGCGTTGCGCGATGAGCGATGGGCCAGGCGGCGGCACGTGGATCACCTTTTTGGGCGGACGCGCCAGCAGCCTGCGCGTGCGGCGGGTCGAGCTGTCGGTGGTCGCGGGGCCCGATCGCGGCAAGCGCGCCGAGTTCGAATCTGAGCGCATCACGCTCGGCGCCCGCCGCGCTGATTTTGAAGTAACTGATGGCAAGGTCAGCGGCCTGCATTGCGAGATACGCCTCGACGCGCGCGGCTATCGCTTGGTAGACTCGGAGTCCACCAATGGCACCTTTGTGGGCGGCCTGCGCGTCAATGACGTCTATATTGAACCCGAGACTACGATTGCCATCGGCAACACGCGCGTTATGTTTCGGCCGCTTGACGCCTCGGTGGAGGTGCCGTTAGCCGAGCGTGACCGCTTTGGCGACTTGGTGGGGCGCTCGCCCAAGATGCGCGAATTGTTTGCCCGCATGGAAAAGCTGGCCAGCAGCGATGCCACCGTGCTCATTCGCGGCGAAACCGGGGCCGGCAAGGACCTCGTCGCCGAATCGCTGCATCAGGCCTCGCCGCGCAAGGAACGCGCCTTTGTCGTCGTCGACTGCAGCGCGATTCCGCCCCACCTAATTGAAAGCGAGTTGTTTGGCCACGAACGCGGCTCGTTCATGGGGACGCAGGCTAGCTATGCCGGGGCGTTTGAGCGCGCCCACGGTGGCACCTTATTTCTCGACCAGATCGTCGAGCTGCCGATCGAGCTGCAGCCCAAGCTGCTGCGCTGGCTCGAGACGCGCGAGGTGCGCCGCATTGGCGGCACCGTGGCCAAGCACGTCGACGTACGCGTCCTCACCGCCAGCTCGCGCGATCTAATGGTGGAGGTAAATCGCGGGCGCTTTCGCGAAGATCTCCTGTACCGCCTGTTGGTCACCACGCTCGATGTGCCGCCACTGCGCGAGCACAAAGAGGATATTCCGTTGCTCGTGGAGACACTGCTTACGCAATTGCCGGGCGGCGACACCGCCACCATCGCGCCGCAGACCATGCAGATGCTCGAGAAGCACGATTGGCCAGGCAACGTGCGCGAGCTGCGCAACGTGCTCGAGCGCGCCATCTCCATCGCCGAGCCGCCGACCGCCTTGCGCAATCGCCCGCCGACCGCGAACCGGACGCGCAGCTCGGTGCTCAGCGCGCTTGAGGCCGACGACGGGATGCATATTAATTACACCGTGGATATCGCGGTGCCGTTCAAAGATGCCAAGCACGAACTGGTTGAAGTGTTTGAGCGCGCCTATGTCACCCGCTTGCTAATGGAGCACAAAGGCAATCTTTCGGCGGCGGCGCGGGCGGCGGGTATCGACCGCATGTCTATTCACAAGTTGATTGCTCGACTTGGGCTGCAAGAGCCGGCAGAATCGTAGCCGGTGAGGCAATCAGCGGTAATCCTGGCGCTCGCGACGGGGGGCCTTTGGCTCATCGGCTGCAATAGCCTGCTGGGATTGGATGCGGTCGAAGGTGTACCCGCCGATGCCATGGTCTCGTGCCCGCAGCGCGGGGATGCACCCGTGCTGGATTGCGCCGGCGCCGTGCCCACTCTGGCGGTTAATCGATATGCCATCAATGAGGATTGCGATGATCTCTCGGATAATTGCGAATCGGCGATCGAGGCTGTTGCCGGCGGCTTGCAAGAAGTTGTGTTTTTTGAAGATTTTACCGACAACGAGATGGCGCCCGAATTTACCGATTTGCTCAGCGGGCCCGCACATGCACTGACCAATGGTGCTTACGAACTTGCCACCGGCGAAGGGCTTACAGTTTCCAATGTGCCTCACGCCGCCGCGTTAACGTATGTGAAAAACCTAACGACCAACAAATTGCAATCAACATCATTTGTGAAGGACGAGACGCTCCATACGTTTGATTGCAAGTTGCGAGGCGGCATGCAAAACGAAATCTACTACCAAGTGGACATTTCAAACGACCAATGGGGTTGCTCGAATATGCCGTCACGGAGAACACGGCGCCTCATGTCTTGTACCTCGCAACCTCGGAAACTGACCTCCATTGCACAGGGCTAACCCCGACACCTTCAGAGGTCGATGACCTGCACGTGGTACTGCCCGTTGATGTTGTGCACCCAAATTCATTTACGATTGCTTCGCCCAACCCGGAAGGGGACAATGACCCCTATCAAATTACCGCGATCGTGCTGCTTGCCGAGCAGTAGCAGCCCGCCGCCTGCTTAGGCCTCCGGTGCCCGCAGGACCACGACCGTGAGCTTTTGGCTGATGAGCCCACCCACTACGGCGAGCGGTATCGGCGCGACATCTTGTGCGCGCTGCAGCGACCACGTCGCCGAGTAAGGCACGTCGGTCGAGACGAAATCGCCGGCGGCTGAGGTGCTTGCGGGCCGAAGCTCGAGCTGTCCAGGCTCCAGGTAGTGCACCTGCCCCAGCGAGGGCAGCGCCTGCGCACCGGCAAGCGGCTCGCCATCGTCGCCGATGACAAGGCCATAGAGCAGCCCCTCATCGGGAAAGCTACTGAGGCCAAGCACGGCTAGCAAGCGGTCGCGCCGCGCCTCGTCGACGAGGTAGGCATGCGGCGCCAGCAATGGCGTATCGTCATAGGCGCCGCAGGTAACGCTCGCCACGGTCTCTGCCAAGTCGTCAAGCACGTGGATGCATCCGTTCGCGACCGGACGCGATGCGACGCCCACCCACACCGACGACCCCGCGGCGGCTTGCCGCACCAATTGCGTCAGCCGCGAAGAGGGCAAGCGATACACCGGCTGAAATAATTCATCGAGCTGCAGGACGGGCTCGCCGAAGCTCACCTCGATGCGCTCGGCGATGGCGGCGCCGACGGGCACAAGCGTCGAGCTTTCGTACACCGAGGCTTGCAGCCGCACGCGTTCCGGATCGTCGCACGAGCTTGCGCTGAGCGCGGCCACGTCAAGGCACCCAAGGGTGACGTCGACCACCGCATCGTCGCCCGGCGTAAAATAGGTCTGCCCACCCAACGCGGGCACAGGCACCGCGGCGAGAGGAAAGCCAAACGCGTCGAACACGAGGTCGGTTGGACATCGCCCATCGTCGGGCAGGGCGGAGGCGGGCCAGATCACCACCGAAACCTGCAAGGACGCGATCGGCACGTTGACCTGCGGCAGCGCCAGCGAGCCCAGGCCGCACAGCTCGCCAAATGGCAGCGGCTCGCAGACGCTTACGTAGGGTTGGCCGCTGCGGGCATCGACGATGCGAATGGCGGCGACGGCGTCACAGCCAATCTCGACGTCGGCGCAGGTGGCGTTGCCACAGGAATAGGGCGGGGTGGTGGCCAGCGACACCGTGAGCTGAAACGTCGGCTCGCCGCGGCGATCGCAGCCCACCCACGCGCTTGCGCAGGCGGCGGCAAAAATGAGGGCAAGTCGCGGCGTCGTCATTGGATCACGATCACCGGGTCGAGGGCGGCGGTATCGCGCTTGCGCGAAAGCAAGATGGCAGCGGAGATGGCACCAACGGCGACGCCGGCCGCGGTCCATTGCGCCCACCGCCGTCGCCAAACCGGCGGCCTATCCAGCCGCGGCGCCGTGGCTACGCGCAGGCGACGCACGATCTCGGTTGGATCGGCGTCGCCGAACACGATGCTGACGTCGCGACCTTCGCCGGGCCATACGACCGTTTGTGGCTCTCCCAGTGGACCCCGGCGAAAGGCAACTACCGCATGCCCCGAGGTCTGCGCAATGAGTTGTTGCGCGGCGGTGGTGATCGCCACGTCGGAGGTGGCACGCGCCAACTGCTGTCGCCACGCCTCAATCATCTCCATGGCCCCAAGTGGCGCCAGCGCCACATAGATCTCGCTCGGCGCGCCGGGTTGGATAATGATACGCTCGCTGGTCGACGCGTGGCCAAACGCCTCGATGCGGATAAAATGAGGGCCCTCGGCAAGTTCGGCGCTGGTGCTCCAGGTTGTGCCGACTTGGCTGGGCGCGAGCCGATCGCCGTCGATCCAGATGCCCGGCGGCGACGCATTTAGGCGGGCCGCCTCGCCATCGACGCGCACGACAAACTTCAGGGTTGGCGCAGGTTGGCTGGCGATCGCATAGGCGGCGAGGACGTCGGGGGCATAGCGCGCCGGATCGAGGACGAGGCCCGGGTTGGTGCGATAGGCGGTACGCAGGCTCGCGATCGCCGCTGCTTCTTGGCCAGCGCTGAGGTGAATGCGCGCCTCGAGCACGAGCAACGAGACGACCCTCGCGCGCCACATGGGACGCGACGAAAGCGCCGAGAGTTGTTGTTGGCCTTGCAGGCATTCGCGCAGCGCGGTCGGATGGTTAAAACGCGCGAGGGCGTCGCTGGAGGCGCCTTCGCTGGTGGCCACGGCGCGCTCGATTGCCGCCTCGCCATCGACTGGGGCCACGAGCAGGCGCTCGCGCATCGCGGTCGAAGGCAACAAGGTGAATTCGTTGGCGCGCAAGATGTCGCTTTGCACGGTTTTTATGTACTCGGAGCGTTCGGGCGTCCCGTCTTGACGAATGATTACCACCCGCGTATCGGCCTGCACGCCGGGCGTCGCCACAAGTGCCAAGATCGCCAGCAAAACCCGCGCGAAACCGTACCCGTGTCGGACCCGGCGACGATCCCCAACGTAGGCCGAACACCGCCGCCATCCCACATGGAATCGCTGGCGAAAGGGTTGTCGGCCCGGCATGCGCAAGGCGATACTATAGAACCTTGGCGTTGTCGTGCGCAAACGCCCTTGCTTGGCCCTTCTATGACCGCCTCACCCAACGAGTCGTCGCCGACAGCGGCGGGCACACTACCCGAGGCAAACGACGCCGGCGCCTCGGGCTCAAGCAACCAGCTTGAGCGCTACGACGTGCGCAGCCGCTTAGCCGTTGGAGGGATGGCGGAGGTGTATCTGGCCACGGCTCGTGGCGCGCATGGGTTTGAAAAAACCGTTGCGCTCAAACGCATCTTGCCTCAGCTCGCGCTGGATTCGCAGTTCGAGCGGCGTTTCATCGGCGAGGCCAAGCTGGCTGCCAAGCTCTCGCACGCCAACATCGTGCAGGTGCTCGATTTCGGCCGTTATGGCGGCTCATGGTACATCGCGATGGAGTTCGTCGACGGCGTTGACTTGGCGCACCTGCTGCGCGAGGTGCAGGCAGGGCGACAACAGTTGCCCCTGACCGCGGCCTTTCACATCGCCATCGAGCTGCTGCGCGGCCTGGAGTACGCGCATCAGCTCGGGGTCGTGCATCGCGACGTGTCACCGTCGAACATCTTGTTGTCGCGCGCGGGCGAGGTCAAGATCGCGGACTTTGGCATCGCGATCGCCGCTCGCCGCGATCCGCTGGCGGCGCAAGGCGAGCGCGTGATCGCGGGCAAGTGGCGCTACATGTCGCCCGAGCAGGCGGCGGGGCGCGACGTCGACGCGCGGTCCGACATTTTTTCGGCCGGGGTTGTGCTCTACGAACTTTTTACCGGGCAGCGACTTTTTAACGGATCGTCGAGCGAGGAGATCGCGGCCAACGTGAGAGGCCTTGCCATTCCCAAGGCATCGTCGTTGCGGCCCGACCTGCCGGCGGCCCTGGATGACATCTTGGCTGGCGCGCTGCAGCGCGAGCCAATGTCGCGCACGGCGCGCGCCGCGATCATGCAGCGCGCGATCACCGAGCTTTCATATCAATGCAACATCGTCGTCTCACCTGAAGAGGTGGCCGGCGCGGTGGCCACGGCCATCACCAGCACCGACAGTCGCAAGTCACTCGATCAAGTGATTCGGCAACAACTGGCGGCCGTTGGCATTGAGGCGAGCACGCAGGCCTCGCAGGCTTCGCAGGTAGGGGCCTCGACGCTGCGCCATACCGATTTGGCAAGCCTTCCCGGGGTCGCTGGCGGCGCTGAGGCGCTCGCGGCCGGCCGCGAGAGCAAGCGAGATCTTTGGCAACCTCGGCAAGACGAGGCCGAGGCAACGTCGCTGAGTTTGGTCTATCACATCGGCCGTGACGGCATCGCGGAGCTCGAGGAACAAGTAGGCGAGGCGCCGCCCGTGCCCGAGGCGACCATCGCTGGCTTGCCGCGCGCGCGGCGGCCGTCGGTCGATGCCTTGCGGCTTGATGACCATTTGCTCGAAACCGTGGGCGCCCCGAGGGCGGTGACCGCCGGCGAGCGCGATGCGTCACATAGCGCGTCGGCGACTGCACCCCTCCTGGCGCGGCAGGCGCTCGCCGCGCGCGGCGCAACCGAGGCACCATCTGCCACGTTCCCGCGCCCACGGGGGCGGGCGTGGTTGGTCGCGTTGTTTGCAATTTTGATAATCGCGTCGGGCACGTGGCAGTTCGCGCGTAACCGAAGATCGCCTGATCCCGACTCGACGCCAACGGCGACCATGTCGGCGCTGCAAGTCGATAGCGAGCCTCTCGGCGCAAGCGTTAGCATCAACGGCGTCGCCATGGGGCGTTCGCCGGTGCAATGGAGCTCGTTTTCGAGCGACGCGGTGCGCGTCGAGGTGAGGCTCGAAGGGTATGAAGCCTATGTCGATCCGGCGGTGGCGCTGCGCGACGACGCGACGACGCGCGTGTTCGCGCGCCTGAGACCATTGCCGACCGCGGCGGCAGTCGCACCTGATTCGGCTAGCTCGCAACCGGCGACGAATCCAACGGTTGCCGTGACAGCGGATGCGCGAGTCGTAAGGCCGCCGGTCGACGCGCGAGTGGCTTCGCCCCGTGTCGATGCTGGCGACGATGTGCCGGTGACGCTGGTAGCCGCCAAGCCGAAGATGGCGACTATTTCGCTCTATATCGACGATAGCTGGGCCGAGGTGTATTTGCGCGGCAAGCTGGTGGGGCGAGCGCCGAGCAAGGCGCTGGAGTTACCAATCGGCACGCACACCCTGGTGCTGAAAAATCCACCGAGCGGGCGCGAGACCACCATCGAGGTGCTGGTCGAAGCGGGCCGCGTAAATTACTTTCGCACCAAATTCTGAGGTTTTGTAGCGGGGCGCCGCCTCGGTATGACCTCGACCACGACGTCCGCTTCGCCAAGCACGCGCGTGCGACAAGCCAAACGCAGCTTGGTCAGATGGTAGATATTTCCAATATGACGAGTTTCCTCGTCGGTATAGGGCGACAGCGACGCCTCGCCTTGCAGCACTTTTACCCGGCACAGCCCGCACGTGCCCTTGCCAACACAGGCCGTCTCCACGCTCGCGTTCGCCTTGCCACCGGCTTCAAATAGCGTCGTCCCGACTTCGACGTCAACCTCATGTCCGGTCGGCCTGAACGTAACCCGCGCCACGCGCATTTATAACACGTCGCTGCAACGAAGCATGTGGTCGCGCACCGCGCACGGTAGTTGTTTCGACGAGCCGCAGCGCACAGTGAGCGACGGGGCTCGCTCCTGGGACGTGCCGGCAACGCTACGGCTGCGCGTTTTGGCTATCGACGTTGGTCTTGCGCTCGCGGGCGGCGCGTCCTGACATAAGGACTATAATGAGAGGCGCGGCGACCAAGGCGACGACCATCGCGACGATGGCGCCGCCGAGCATCCACGCGCCACCAATGACAAGCGCCAGTAGCACCGCAATGAGGGCGGTCGTGCCAACGATATCGTGCGGCACGCCATCGGGTACCTGCAGTGGCTCACCAGCCGGCGGTGTCACCCGCGATGCCCGCCTAAAGCGTGGAAAGAATGTTCGCATCACTAATTGCTATGCGAGACCCGTGCCAACGCGCCTACTAACCGCAGCGAGGCGTTGGCGGCCTGCGAACGACGTGCTACCAACGCCGCCGAGGACCTATTTCTATGAGTACATCACAGCGCAGTTTTGGAGTAGTTGGCGTCGGCCTGGCGGCCGTCATGGCGGCCGCTTTTGGGGGCGCTGCGTGCGCGCCGAAAGAAACCCCGATCAAGAGTTCCGAGTCGACCTCGGCGCTGGGGCAAGACGAAATTATCGAATTGCAAACCAAGCCGCTGCGCGGCTCGATCTGGCAGCCCGAGGCGCTCGGCCTGCCGCCGATGGTGCTGGTCGCGGGTCGCGCTTCTATGTCGCTCGACAAGGCGCGCGAAGCCTTTGCCAAGGCCTCGCCCAAGAAAAAACAAATCGAAGCGCAGTATCTTGCGACCGAACTCTATGAAGCGAGCAAGTCGGCGCCTGAGGCGAAACCGTTGCTCGACGAAGCACGCACCGTGCTGCGCAGCGTCGGCGGCGCGGACCTAAATGGCCTTGATGAAAACAGCAAGAAGATGCTGCTGTCGTTTGATTTTCAAGTCGAAGACTACGCCGCCGCGCTGGCCGTGGCCAAGCTCTTGCCGCCCGCTGATGGCCGCATCTGGGAAATCTCGGCGCTGATTCGGCTCGGCCGCATCGACGAAGCCGCGGCGTTGCCAGCCAAGGCCACGCTCGCCAAGGGCAAGCCCTCGCCTGACACCATCGCGCGCGACGCCTATCTCGCGGCGTGGATCGCGTGGCGCCAAGGCAAGTCGGCCGATGCCGTCGCGGCCATCGAACTCGCCGCCAAGAACTGGGATCGCCGCTTTGGCAGCGACGTCATCGACACCGAAACCATGGTGATGATGGCGCGCAACGGCGCCACCGCGGCTCGCGCCGTCGAGCTGTTTGCTGGCCTCTATAAGGGCGAAGAGCGCGACAAGGCGATGGATCGCCTCGTCGTTGCCTTTGAACGCGCTGGCCGCAGCAGCGAAGCCGCAGGCGTGCTCGACGTAATCGCCAAGGACGGTGGCGAACGCGCCGTGGGCGCGAGGTTCAAGCAATTCGCGCTCTCGCTCGCCGGCTCGAACGTCGACGAGGTGGTCGCGGCGGGTGGCCAATTGCAGGCCGCCGCCAGTGCATGCGCGACGGCCAAGCCTGCCTGCCCGCCTAAGACTATCGATGACGCCGCCACCGAAGTTAAAAACGTCGGCACGTTCATGCACGCCGCCTTTGTTTCGGCGCATGACACACGCTATGCCGATGCGGCCGATGCGCTCTACGATCTCTATCCGAAATTTCCAAACCGCACCGATCTCGCGCAAGTCACCGGCTACAAGAAAACCTTGGCCGACTCGCGCCCGCGCCTGCCAAAAGGCAAGGGCACGCACTCCAAGGATATGCTGACGCCGCTCTTTGGCATCCACACGCCAGAAATTGTCGGCTGCTACGATCGCGCGCTGCTAGCCAACGCGTCGACGTCTGGCGAGCTCGTCACCGAGTTTGACGTGTCGGAAAAAGGCATGATCGCCGCAGTGCGCGCCACGCCAGCGGCGGCGAGCACCGGCCTTGAGCCGGTCGCGGCTTGCATCACCGATGCCTCCAAGGCATGGGCGTTTCCGACCCGCTCGATGCCCGGCTCGACGCTGGTCAAAATGAAGTTGACCTTCGTCGTAAAGTAAGTGAGCTGCGCGCCAGCGTCTGGTTGGCGTGAATTTCGCTCAAACCCACCCTTGGCCGCCGCGGCAGATTTGCTGCTTTACAGCCCATGCGAATCTTCGTACGGTGGGCGGCTCGGGAGACGGTAGGGAGAAATATGTCGGATAACAAAGAATCCTCGGTGGTTACGCGCCTCCTTGAGCACGCGCAGCAGCGGCCCATTGAAGCGAGTTTTGGCGAGGCCGCAAAGCCGTCGCGGACGTTAACGCCGGCGATGCCGCCCGCGCCGATGCCGCGCCACCGCGCTCCGGCCGGCTCGGTGGCGCCGCCGCTGAGTTCGCTGTCGACCGCCCCTGGCCGGCTAGCGCCGCCAGCCTTGCCACCGCCTCCCCCGGCCGCAGCCACGGCCGTGCATGAAGACGATCTCGAATTAGTCGATGACGACGACTTCGATCCCGAAACTGCCAAGACCACCGAAGTCGATCAATCCATGATTGCGGCGGTGCGCCTGCTGCCGACAAATTTGGCGCCGCCGCCGTTACGCACGGCAAGCCGCTCTGGAGCCAGGGCCACAAGTTCGGTTGAGCAAGGGCTGCAGGAAATGGCGGCGCATCGTCCGCTTACCGAAGACACCAATCCCGGGCGCCGCATTACGCGCCCGGTGACGGCAGCGGTCGGGTTGCCACTGCACGAGCCGGTGTTGTCACCGATGATGCAGCCCAGCCCGAGCGTCATCGTGGCCCCCGCCTTGGTCGCGCCTGCGCATTCGGGGCAACAATTGCCGTCGGTGCCTTCAGCCGCATCATCGACCTCGTTACCTGCTGCCACCGCGTCGCAAGCTCAGGCGGTGTCGGCCCAGGCGTTGTCGTCGCAAATGTCGCTTCATGCGGGCACCGGCGTTGTTCGCGAGCCCGCGCGTTTTCGGCGAGCAACACCGTGGATCGCGGTTGGTGCGGCGGCCTTGTTGGCCGGCGCGTTTGGCGCGCTCTTGGCAATGCAGCGCGGGGGTGACGCGGTCGTCGCCGTAGGGCCTGCATCAGCGCCGGCAGAGGCGCCGCGGATAGCCCCGGTTGATATCGCGCTTAGCTCGATACCCCTTGGCGCCATCATTGAAGTCGCGGATGGCTCGACAACGAGAGAGTTGGGGCTGACGCCGCTGACCACCAAGTTGCCAGCCGACGGCGCGCTCGCTATTACCTTTCGGCGCGAAGGGTATGCGCCGGTCACCAAGGCCTTTAATCCCAAAACGCAACGCGAATTGGCCGTAGCGCTGGAGCCTATCGCACCGTCGGTCGGGCAACCGTCGGCGGTGCCAGAGGTGGCAGCTCTTGCCGCGGCGGTTGAGCCCTCACCAGTGACGAAGGAGCTTGACGCCCCCGCGCCCGCCAAGTCGTCTTCGAAACCCGCACGTCGCACCTCGCGCGTCGCGACGAGCTCGCGCAATTCGCGCCAAGTCAGCGTGGTGGCGGCACCGGCAGGCCAGAGCGCCACGCGCAAGGGCATGTTGTCGCTCGGTGCCAAGCCGCCGTGCGACATCTTGGTCAACGGCAAGCGGACCGGCCTGGTGACGCCACAGCGCGACATGGTGCTGCCGGTTGGCAGCCACAAGATCACGCTCATCAATAAAGAGTTCGGCATCCGCGAATCGTTTACCGTGCAGGTCGAGGCCGGTCGCGAGCAGCGCGTGGTGAAAGATCTTTCGAAGCAGATCAAGCGGTAGCCGCAAGCTTGAGCGCCCTCGAAATCTTCGTCCTGCTCGTCGTTGGCTTGGTCAGCGGCGCGATGAATACATTTGCGGGCGCAGGCGGGGCGCTGGCGATTCCGGTGCTCGCGCACATGCTAGGCAACCCGGTGCTCGCGCTCGCAACGTTTAGGGTCGGCGTGGTAGCCCAGAGCGCGATTGGCCTCGATGGCTTCCTGTTCGTTGATCGCAAGCCCGTGATTCCGTGGGCTACGCTGATGATCGTGCTTGGCGTCGGCGTCGCCGGTGGGCTGCTGGGAGCCGTGCTCGCCGCGGCGACGGATCCAACGTGGTACGGCTGGCTCGTCGTGCTGAGCCTCGGCGCGATCGTCGGGCTGCTCGCGCGCAGTTGGTGGCAGGGACGCGCGATCGAAGGCGCGGTCGCCTCGGCGCCACCGCCGGCGCCAGCGGCGTGGCCACAAGCCCTGCAACTTGGCGCCTTGATGCTCGCTAGCACCTATGGCGGCTTCATGCACGTCGGCATCAGCTTTATGTTGCTTGCGGTGTTACAGCGCGGCTTTGCGCTTAGCACGGTCAACGCGCTTGGCGTCCGCAGCGCGATTATGCTCGTGCTAAATGCGGTGGCGCTCATCTGGATGGGTGTGGCCGGCATGGTCGCCTGGCGGCATGGCGCCATCTTGGCGGTGGGCAGCACGCTCGGCGCCATCCTGGCGGTGCGCCTCGCCGTCTCACAGCGCGAGCGCACGCTTAATACAATCGTCTTGGCTATGGCGAGCCTGGCGCTCATAGCCGCCATCGTCGGGCTAGTCACCGCGTCCCGGTGAACTCGATTATCGTGCTACACCTCGGGCATGAAGGGCTTCTTCTCCCTCACGCCCGGCAAGCGGGTGTTGTATCTCACTAAAGACCCGGCGCGCATCGCCGCCCAATTGCGCGGCGAGCTGACGCTCACCATGGCGCAGCTCGATCCGTCGGAACTCCTCGACAACATCAACACCGACACCATGACGCCGGCGTGGGTGTGCTTTGATTTCGAACCGCACGAGATCGCAAAAAATGCCTATGCGGGCCTGGTTATCGCGGGGCAGCGGGTGTTTGGCCAGGGCGCGCTGGCGCTCGGCAATTTCGAGGTGATCGTATCGGGGGTGCAAAAGGGCGTCGGCTCTAGCCGCGAGCACGCCGCCCAATGTGAGGTATTTGCCGGTAGCCGGCTCGCGGTGGCGGCGTCCTTCGCGCCGATCCACGCCCGCAACAATATCAACATTGGCCAATACATGGGCACGTACGACATGTTGCGGCGGCTCGAGGCCGGCGAGGCGATCGCGCTCGACGAGTTTGCGCGCGGCGAGGATGCGATAACCAAGCTCATCGTCGAGGCGGGCGGCCTGTTGCCATTTTGTGCACGTCTAGCGGCAAAAGAGTTGTCCATTCCGCAGGTCACCACCACGGCGCGGCCGATGAATCTAACCGAAAAGATTCTCGCCAAGAAGTTGCTGCCAGGGCAAGGCGAATTTTTAAAGCCAGGCGACGCCGTGCTGGTGCGCGTCGACGGCGGCTATTCGCATGAATTCACCACCGCACAGGTGCATCACTTTTTGCGTGGGGAATACGGCGAGGCCTATCAGCTGCCCGCGCCGCATAAATTCGCGGTATTCGAGGATCACCTTATCTACGCCACCGGCGTGCCGGCGATGGCGCCCTTTGCCGACAAGATCGAGCGCTTGAGGCGCGAGCAGCGCGCGTTCGCGGCGCACACCGGCGTACGCAATTTCTGTGCGGAGGGCGGCGTCTCGCCGGGCATCTGCCATCAGGTAGCGCGCGAGCAATTTATTGATCCGGGCGATTTTATCCAGGCCACCGACAGCCACACCTGCATGGGCGGCGCCTCGGGTGCGCTGGCGTGGGGCGTTGGCACGACGGAGTATGCCGCGCTCGCCTATTGGGGCTTTACGCCGATGGCTGTGCCGGAGTCGATTCGCTTCGAGCTAACCGGCCGGCTCGCTCCTGGCGTTACGGCGAAAGACGTCATGTTGCACATCTTGGCCACCTATGCGACGCGCGAAGAGACGCTTAATCGCGTCATGGAGTTTGGCGGCGATGGGCTATTTTCGCTGTCGCCTGATGAACGCGCGACGCTGGCCAACATGGCGACCGAGTGCTCGGCGCGCGGCGCGGTGATGGAGGTCGATGACGTCATGCTGGCGTGGATCGCCGGCCATCGCGTAGGCGCGGGCAATGGCGACGCCGCGGCACGCGCGGCGCTGATGTCCGAATTGCGGACCAAGGTCGTCACGCCCGACGCCGGCGCGACCCACGCCGGCGGCGTCCATGTGATCGAGCTGGCGGCCATCGTGCCCATGGTGGCGACGCCGGGCGACCCCGATCGCGGCGTAGCGTCAGACCCAAAAAATGGCGCGGCGATCGCGGACCTGGGCCGGGTGAAGATCGATATCGCGTATGGCGGCTCGTGCACCGCGGGCAAGCGCGATGACATGGACTATTATGCCCAGGTGCTAGCAGCGGCCGAGACCGCCGGGCAGCGCATTGCGGAGGGCGTGACGTTTTACATTCAGTTTGGCTCGGCCGATGTTGAGCAGTACGCCACCGAGCGCGGCTATGTCGCGCTCTTTGAGCGCATGGGCGTCACCGTGATCAAGCCCGGTTGCGGTGCCTGCATCGGCTGTGGGCCGGGCGTCTCTGATAACGGCGCGCAGGTCACCGTCTCCGCGATCAATCGCAACTACAAGGGGCGCTCGGGCCCGGGCTCGCTGTACCTGGCATCGCCGCTTACAGTGGCCGCGTCGGCGATCGCGGGCGAGATCGTGATCGCGCCACCAGCCAAGCCGTAGCCTGCGCGGGCCGCGCGTTAGCGCTAGAGATTCCCCGGCAGCTTGACCTGCTTAGCCTTATCGCCGTCGCCGAGCGGACCGCTTTCGCCGCTGGCCTGGAAGGCGCGGGTGGCCTTAATGAGGCGCGTGATCAAGCGCTTCGGATTTGAATCGTAGATGATTGGCGCGCCAGGCGGCTTGCCCGCCTTGGTCGAGGCCTCGACGATTTGTTTGATCGTATCGGCGATGCCCCCGGAGCCGGTGAGCACGCCAATCGGGCGACGTTCGTCGGCGGCGATGGCGAATTCGCCTAAGGTGCCAAAGCGACCGCCAACAATTACGATGGCGTCGGAGTGTTCGATATTGTCGATCTCGCGGCCCATATAGTTAGGGCGATCTTGGCCGTGTAATGCTGGATGGCTAGTGAGCTTGATGACGTCAAAGTTCACCGGCGCCTTGGCGCGCTTGTGTTGCAACATCGTGCGATACGGCGAGATGCCAATCGTATAGGCGCCCTTGGCCTTGGCCGCGGTCGCGGCGATGTCGGGCAGGCCAGGCGCGGCGCCGGTGAGCACGATGCCCAACTGCGACGCGATGGCCGCCCCGAGGTGGGCGACCTTTTCGGCGATGTTCGGTGGTGTTACGGCGCCAGCGCCGCCCATGACGCCGATGACCAGCGCCGAGGGCTTGCGGGCGAGCAGCGCGGTGCGATGCGGCGTGCGCTTGGAGGTTAGCTGCCGCTTGGCCAAGGCCTTGCGCGGATCGCTGCGAGGCCCAACCAGCACCGGCGCATAACTGGCCTGCGAGGTGGAGGCTTTCTTGGCAACCTTGCGGTTGGCCTCGCTTGGATGAACAAAAAAGAGCGCGGCCAACAGCGCGAGCAGCAGCGCCGCGGGAAAACGTGGGTGAAGCGAACGGGGCAGCATCGGAGCTGGTATGTGCAAAGATGAAGCCAAGGTCGGCGGCATAGCGAGCGCGACCGTTGGCCGCGGGCATGCGTTCCGGACCGGCCGCCGCAACCCCACTAGCCGGGGACGACGGGGTCATCAGGCCCCGGGGAAGTTGTTGGACATGGCGTCGGACGCGGCGATGTGGCTAGAAACCGGAGAACGCCTTAAGCCGCGCGGCGTCGGGCGCGACGCTGGCGTCGGCATCGCGCAGCGTGAGCGAGGAGACGATGCAGCCGTTGGCAACCGCGGCGTCCGCGTGGCGCAACGTCCACACCGAAAATAGCGGTGGCTTCGGTGCATGCGCGATGACATCGGTGCGTGCGACAACGCAAAGCGCGGCGAGGGCCGCTGCCGCCGCGACGCGATCGTCGGTGCGCGCGTCGCCGCAGACGACCAAGGTGCCGTGCGGCGCGAGATAGCGCGCACCCGCCGCGATATAGGCCTCGACGCCGCCGCGATATTCGATGCGCGCAAAGGCTCGCTGCTCATCCATGGCGTCGAGCGCCGCTTCTGGCGGAAAATAGGGCGGCGTGCCCGTGACTAAATCGAACGTCCCGTTAATGTGCGATCGCAAGGCCTCGTCGCGCAGGTCGCCGTGCCACGTGGTCACGCGCGCGGCGAGCTGATTGCGCGCGACGTTGTGCTGGAGCAGGGCAAACGACACGGCTTGGGCCTCAATGCCAACCATGATCGCTTGCGGCAGAGACCACGCCAGATGCAGCAGCACCGAGCCGATGCCGCAGCCCAAATCCAAGACCGTCGCGGCCGTCGGCGCCGCATGAAACGCGACATACGCGGTGATGACGTCGTCGGACGAGAACCTGTGCCCCTTTTTGCGCTGCAGCAGCGTCACGTCGCGTGTCAGCCGGTCCGCGGTTAGCTCGCCATATGGCGTCAAGTCGGGCAGGGCGTCCGTCATCTCGCCAAGGTTTAGCACGCGCGAGTTGGTGGCTCGGGCAGCGGCGGGGTAGTATCGCAGCGTGGCACCCGACGATTTGGCAGCGAGCACGGCGACCTGTACCTATTGCCCCAAAATGTGCCGCCATGCCTGTCCGGTAGCCACCGCCACCGGGCGCGAGACGTTTATTCCGCAGGCCAAGATGGAAGCACTTGGCGGGCTCTTGCGCGAGCACTTGTCTTGGAGCGAGGAAAATGCCAATGCCCTATGGGCGTGCACGGGCTGCGGTCATTGCACCGACTATTGCGATCACGATATCAAGCCGGGCCTTGACTTGCTGCGCGGGAGGCAACTCGCGGCGGCGGCGGGCGCGGCCCCGGCAGCGCTCGATGGTTATCACGAACGCTTTCTCGCGCGCAGCCATCGCCTTGCCGCGGCGCAAGGGAAAAAAGGCGGCACGCAGCGCGAAGCTCGCGTTGCGTTTTGGCCCGGGTGTGATGCGGTTGATAAGGGCGCCGCCGCGGTGACCGCGTTTGAAGAATTGGCGGACGAGCACGGCCTGGGTATCGAGACGCTGGCGATCAGTGAGGCTTGCGCGGGATATCCGCTGCTCGCCGCCGGCCTCGTCGACGAATTTCGCTGGCATGCGCGCAAGGTCGGCGATGCGCTGCGCGGCACCGAAACCCTTGTCATCCACTGCTCCGCGTGTTTGCACACCTTGCGCCACGACTACAAGGCGGCCGGCGTGGTGCTGCCCAGCGAGCTTATTTCGATGGCCGAGTTCTTGGCCCGGCGCATAGTGCCCTCACCTGGGAGCGCCACGGGCGCCGCCTCCTTGGAGGAGGCGCCTGCCCCCGCCAAGCCAACCGTCTACTATCACGATCCTTGTTACCACGCGCGTTACAACAAGGTCATGGACGAGCCACGCACCTTATTGCGGCAAGTGGCCGAGGTACGTGAGTTTGCGTGGAGCGGTGGCGACGCCGAGTGTTGCGGCGGTGCGGGCCTCTTGCCCAAGACCATGCCGGAGGTCGCCGATGCCATGGCCAAGCACCGCCTGGAAGAGGTGTCGCGCGCTGGCGGCGGCACGGTGGTCACGTCGTGCGCTACGTGCGCGTTTCAGCTGCACCGCAATGCGCCGCCCGGCGTCACGGTGCTCGATCTGCCCGAGGCCCTGCAAACCCTTGGCAAACCGGCGGTCAAGCCCTAAGGCAGCTGCTTTGGATCGTGGGCGCTGTTGATCGCAATGCCTTGCGCGGCTAAGTGCCGGAGCACGTCGACCGAGGCCAGGCGTGCCGCGCGATCGGTTTGCAGCACGCTGGCGAGCACGCGAATGCCCCACGGCGTGGCGGAGCCGTCGCCTAGCTCGCTCGCGTGATAGATGGCGTCGCCAGCGTGCATGAGCCAACCGGCGTCGCCTTGCACGACGACGGCGGAGTGGCCTCGCGTATGCCCGATCAAGGGTACGAGCGCTACGTCGGCCTCAACGCCGCGCAGCCGTGAGACCGCTGGCAGCTCCATCCAGCGATCGCCGAAATCGTCGTACGTCGCCCAGGTCACGCCGTGCGACCAGCGCGCGGGCTCATAGCGTTTCTGCGCGAGCAGCGTGGTGCGCGCCTCCGCGGCCGCTAGTTCGGCGGCATGAACGTGGACGGTCGCCCACGGAAAATCAACGAGGCCACCCGCGTGATCGAGATCGAGATGGGTCAGCGCGATGTGACGGACATCGGTGGCGGCAAAGCCAAGCGCGACGACTTGGGCCAGCGCCGACTCAGCGGCTCCGGGGCGCGCGCCGGTAAACATGCCAAAGCTCTTGCCTCGGAAGTTGCGGCGCAGCACCCCCGCATCGCCGAGCCCCGTATCGACCAAGATAAGGCCATCGCGTGCGGTTTCGATGAGCCAGCAATGACAGATCATGTGGCCCCTGGAAAACCACGACGAGCCGCCGGTGAGCGCCCCAAGCGGCGGATGCATCGTGCCGCAATTGAGGTGGTGAACGCGCGCCATGGCCCGCTTGATAACACAGAAGCTGGCCGGGACTAGGAGGTGTAGACGGCGGGCCCCAGCTCGACGTCCGCGCCAGACGCGGCACCATAATTCCAAATACTTAGGCGTCTGCGGTGGTGGCCCACGCGTTGCAATTACATGCTCCATGGAAGCTGGTAAGCCCTTGGCAAATGCGCCGCTCGGTCGGCGGCTGCTGCCACGCATGGTCGCGTGGTCGGTGATGGCGCAGGCGGGATGCCTAACGCCGGCGAGCGATCCGGCGGCCTACGAATGGGTTGATCCCGACGGCGACAAGGCCCTCGGCGTGCCCGCGTGGCTCGAGGTTCGCGAGCTACATTTTCGCTTCAGCGTGCCGGGCGACACGTATCTCTACGAGAGCCTCTTGGTCGATGTTTACACCGACATGCAGACGCAGATCGAGTTCAACGCGACGCCGCGCAAGTTAACTATTGTCGCGCCGCTCGTGATCGACGTCTTGGGTCCCATCAATGAGGGGCTCACGCGCGTCGAGTACGATTTTGCCACCGGCGAGGTTGCCGTCACGTTCTCGACCAGCGATGTCGGGTGGGACTGGCAGACCGTCATCAAGGATTCGCTGCAGGACGGCGTTGCCAGCGCCATCGCTGGTACCCGCATGGCTAAGCTAGGCTACAACCCCTCGCTCGACCCCAATATCGCCGAGACGCTCTCGTCGGTCGCAGGCGGCATGTTTGGTGGCGCGACGAGCGGCCGCTCGACGCCGTTCGATATGACCCTCGCCAATCAGCTTGGCGTGCGCGCAAGTTTTTTTGTTAAGGAAGAAAAATCGATCATCGAGAGCGCTGGCAATGGCATTTTGCTATTTAAAGGCAACGTCATCGAGCTCGAGTCGGATAACGATTTTCAGTGGCCCGAGGGCAGCAACTTGCAGGCGCTTATGGACGCGAGTGGGACCGAGGAATTAGTCGCCGCGTTGGGCGTCGAGGATCTGACGCTCCGCTCGTTTGGGCTTGATGCCACCGGAGACCCCGCACCGCACACAGGCTTTCAAGTCATCTCTAAGGGCAAGCCCGTGGCGCATCTGCAAGACGTGCGCATCATCGGTGATGTGCTCGAGCTGAGGACCTGGTTCCTCGCCGGCGCCGCGCGAGATTCGGCGGTGATCGAGAAGGCGTTCCTCGGGCTCTTTTTCGGCCTCGATCCACAGACGGCAGAGGCACGCGCGGACAAGCGCGCGGGCATCGTAAAGGGCCTCGTCTCCGACAAGCTGGAAAATGGGCTCAGCGTCGCGTTGCGGCGCCTGGTCTACAAGCATCGCGCCGTCATTGGCGGCATCGATTTGCCGCGCGTGCTAGGGATGTCGCCGCCGCCGCCGCGCGTGGACCCTTAGCCCGTCATTTAGTGTAGACTTGCGCCGCATGGCGGCCGAACCAATCGCGGTAATCGTCAACCCCCATTCGCAGGGCGGGGGGCTTGGCAAAAAGTGGTTCGCGTTGTCGGCGCAGCTGCGGCGCCATGTTGCCTTTGACGCCCATCTCACGCAGCGGCCGGGTCATGCCACCGAGCTCGCGCGCCAGGCATTGGCGGCGGGCGCGCAGACCATCGTTGCGGTCGGCGGCGACGGCACCATCAACGAGGTTGCCAATGGTTTTTTTAAGGATGGCGCGCCACAACACCCGGCTGCGAGCCTCGCCATCCTGCCGCTCGGCACGGGCGGCGATTTTCGTCGTTCGCTTGGCCTCGGCACAGAATTTGACGCCGCCTGCCGCGTGCTCGCCGCGGGCAAGACGCGCGCGCTCGACGTCGGGCTGCTGCGCTACGCCCTCGCCGGGGGCGGCACCGCGTCGCGCATCTTTGTCAACGTCGCCTCATTTGGCGTTTCGGGCCTGGTGGTGTCAATGGTCAACAACTCGGGCAAGAAGTTAGGTGGCCGCCTGACGTTTATGTTGGCGAGCCTGCGCGCGAGCATGCAATACGAAAACCAGCGCGTCCGCCTGCGCTTTGACGAGGATGAGACCACGGCGGTCGACGTCACCCTCAACGTGTGCGCGATAGCCAATGGTCGCTATTTCGGTGGCGGCATGATGATCGCGCCGGCGGCCGAGCTAGATGATGGAAGATTCGACGTCGTCACGCTCGGTGATTTATCGTTTGGCGAGACCTTGGGCCTAACCACGAAGATTTACGCGGGCACGCATTTGCAGCACAAGAAGGCGGCGTCGCGGCGGGCGCGCGTGGTGGAGGCCGAGCCGGTCAGCCCCGGACAGGTGTTGGCGCTCGATATCGACGGTGAGGGCGATGGGCAATTGCCGGCGCGCTTTGCGGTGGTGGCGCAGGCGCTCAAGGTTGTCGTACCGTAGCCGTAACCTGGTGCTCATAGACCCTCATGCTACGCGTCATCTATGCCAATTCGCTTGAGCTGCTGACCGCGGTGCTCGGCGAGGCGATGCCGCATGGCGATCCCTTTGCCAAGACCGAGATCGTCGTGTCGCATCCCATCGTCGGACGGTGGCTCATGCTGCGGCTGGCGCAGCAACACGGCGGCGTGGCGGGCGTCACGACGTCGCTGCTTGACAAGTTCGCGTTGCAAACCGCGATGGCGCAGGCCTCGCTGCCGCTGGCGCCCTTGTCGCGCACCGCGCTGACCTCGCTCATCGCGAGCGAACTCGCGCAGGATGCCGCGCTGGCTGGGGCGCTGCGCCTGGATGGCGATGGCCGGATCGCTTCGCGTCGCCGCGTCGAGATGGCGGAGACGCTGGCGTCGTTGCTCTTGCAGTATGCCCGCACGCGCCCGGCCTGGCTCGACGCCTGGGGTGATGGCGATTTGGCCGCGGGCCTGGATGCGACGACGGAGGCACTGGCGTGGCAGCCGCGGCTCTATCGCGCGATCATGGCGCGCGCGCAACGCGGGCTGCGCGCGCGCGGCGGCGATGTGTTGCCCGTGATGGCGCCGCGCGCGTTGCGCGCCGTTGCCAAGCGTCATAAGGCGATTTCTGTCGAGACATCGCCGCTGCATGTGATCGGCTTTTCCTATCTCGCGGTTTCGGATCTGGAAACGCTAAAGATTATCTCGATGCATCGGCCGGTGACCATGTATCAGCTCAATCCCAGCGCCGATTATTGGCTCGACACGCCACGCCGCACCGGTGAATTTGCCAAACAGCGCGCGTTTGCGCCCGACGAGGCGGCGGGTGCGAGCCTGCGCCTGTGGGCGACGCCGGTGCGCGACACGCTCGCGTGGTTGCTCGAGCATGCCGATGAGGTCGATGGCATTTTCGCGCTGCCGACGGCGACGCTGGACAATGCGTTTCTGCGTTGGCAGCAACGCATCTTGGCCCCAAGCAGCGAGACGCCGATGTCGGCGGTCACGCTCGACGGCAGCCTGCAGCTGCACGCCTGCCCCTCACCGCTGCGCGAACTCGAGGTCGCGCTCGATGGCTTGCTGGCGCGCCTGGCGGCCGATGAAGGCTGCGCGCTGACCGACGTCGCCTTGCTCATCGCGGGGGCTAATGCCCAGCAATATCTCGCCTTGGCGCCGTTCGTGTTCGCGACGCGCGGCGGGGTGCCTATGGTCGTCGCGGACGGCACGCCTGCCGAGGGAAGGGCGATGGCGGACGGGCTCGTGCAGCTGCTGCAGCTCGCGCAAGCGCCGGTGACAAAGTCGTCGCTCCTGGCCGTCATGTGCCATGAAGGCCTTACGCTGGCAACTTCGGAGCAGCGCTTGGCGTGGCCGGAATTGGCAGAGCGCTTGGGTATTTTTGTCGGGGTAGACAACGCCGATGTAGCTGAGACGTATTTAGAGGGCAGCGGCGCGGGGCATTGGGACCAAGGCTTGGCACGGTTGTCGCTTGCGGCGTTTATGTCGGGCCCTGCGCTGGGCGACTTGCGCGCGGCGGATGTCAACGATGCGGCGTGGCTCCCGGCGGATTGGGCGACGAGTTCGCCCGAGGTTGCGGCTGAGTTTATTGCGGCGGCTCGGCGGGTCCTCGACGATCGCCAAACGTTGGCGACGGCCGCCATGCCTCTGGCGCGGTGGTGCGATCGCGTGTGGCAACTCGCCGACAAGTATGGCGCAGGTAAATCCGAAGAGGTGACGCGCGACCGGCTTGCGGTGCACGCGGCGCTCGAGACGCTGCGCGCAACGGATTTTGATGATCGCGACGTCGATGTCGCCGAGTTTGCACTGCGGCTCGCCAGCGCGACGAAGCAGGGCGGCGCCGTGCACGCCGCAAGGCTCTTTTGCGATGGCATTTACGTCGGCTTGCTGTCGACGATGAGGCCGTTGCCGTTTCGCCACGTCGCCGTGGTGGGATTGGCGGATCAGGCCTTTCCGCAGCCCTCGCAGACCAGCCCGCTCGATCTGCGCGCCCTACGCCGGCGCGGCGACGTAACGACACACGAGCGCGATCGCCAGGCTTTTTTCGATACGCTCTTGGCAACGCGGGCAACCGCCGATCTATGTTATCTCGCGCGCGCGCCAAGCGATGGCACGCCGCTTGAGCCCTCGCCAGTGCTTGCCGAGCTGGCGCGAACCTTGGTGCCGGGCGTGGGCGTGAGTGACGCGCTCGCGGCGCTCACCGTGACACATCCGCTGTATGCGTGGGACGACGCGATGCTGCCAGGAGCTGCGTCGGTTGCAAGCGCACGCGCGTTTGCGGCACCGGCGCGGCTGCCCTCGCTGCCGCCGGCGTCGGCGTGGCGCGACGTATTTGGCATGGTTGCGCGTGTGCCAAGCCCGCCGCGGCTGCCGCAAAAAATCTCGATCTCGTCGCTGCGAAAGTTTCTCGAGCGGCCGGCCGACGGCTGGGCGCAAGTGGCGCTGGGCCTGGCGCAACAAGAGGAAGCGCCGCTTGCCGCGCATGTTGCCGATACCGAGGCATTTCGCGCCAGCGGACTCGATGCAGCGGTCGCGGTGCGCGAGGCCTTGGTGGCGTGTTGGCAGGCACGGCGCTTTTCGCGCCAGGCGATCGACGACGCGCTTGCCGCGGCAATTGCCAAACGCCAGCTCACGGGCCAATGGCCCTTGGCGCGCCTCGGCGCGGCGCAGGCCGCGCAGTGGGCGAGTTATCTAGAACGGTGGTTGGCGCTGCCGCAGTTGCGCGCCGAGCAGAGCGTGCGGCGGTGGCGCTTCGGCGCGGCTATGGCGACGGCCCAAGCGGGCATGTTGCCGGCGGCGTTGCGGCTTGATCTCAACGTGGCGGGCACGGCGCATCAGCTTGAAATAGTCGGCACGTCGGAATGCGTCGGCGAGCATGCGGGCGCTACGTTGCTGCACACCAAGGCCGAACCTGATGACCTGCGGGCGTGGTTGCGATTGGGACTGGATCGCGTGGTATGCGCGGCTGCGGGCGTCAGCAGCAACCCTCACGTCGAGGCGACGATGCTGCTGCGGCCGGCGTTGGCGGATCTTGGCCTCGAAACTGCGGTGTGGTTTCAAACCGCGGCGCTGCCGACGTGGACCCAGGGCGCCGCGCAAGGCTATCTGCGGCGCCTACTCGAAGAATTGTTGGGTGCGGCACATGCGTATCGCATCGATTTAAAAAAGCCGCTAACGCCGGTGGAGGAGCCACCAAAGTACGCCGCAGAGTTTCTCGACGACAGCGAATTTGGTCCGCCCGCGGACTTGGCTGACTTGGTGGCGAGGCGCTATGCCCCGCTGCTGACGGCGACGCAGTGGACGGCGTGCACCGAAACCACGCGCAAGAAAGCGGCGGCCGACAAAGCCCCTGCCAAGCCCAAAGCGGACGCTAGCGTCCAGGGCAAGCCCACGGCCAAAGGCGGCAAAAAAGTAAAAGGAGGCGGCGATGCCTCCTGAGACACTACCGATCGTCGTGGCCTCGCGCCACCGCTTCGTCGTCGTCGAGGCGGCCGCGGGCACCGGCAAGACATATTTCCTCGAGCGCAAGTTCATCGATCTCATCGTGCACGACGGCGCGCGCGTCGATCAGGTCGTGGTGGTGACGTTTACTGAAAAGGCCACCGCCGAGCTGCGCGGGCGCATACGCAATTTGCTCGCCGATTTGCTTGAGCAGGCGGCGCCGACGTCGGAGGCCGGGGAGCGCTTGCACGCCGCCTATCGCGATTTCGATCGCGCGGCGATCAGTACCATTCATGGATTTTGCCAGCGCGTGCTGCGCAAGCACCAACCGGGTTTTGTCAGCGCTGACAACACCAACGCCGATATTCGGCAAATCGTCGCCCACGCGTTTCCCGTGGTGTTGCGGCGGTTGCTGCGCGACGATGAGGCCCTGGCGGCTTGGGTCTGCCAGCACGATGCGGACGATCTGCAAGCGCTGGTCGGGCGAGCCTGCGCCGCGGCGCTCGAAGGGCGCAGGCAGGCGATCATTACCACTGGCGGGCTTGATGCCCTGGTGGCGACGCTGTTGCCGCCGATGCTCGAAGAGATCGAAGCCGTCAAAATGCGCGGACGGTGGTTCGATTTTCAAGATTTGCTGCGCGGCGCCGCCGATTTGGTTGGGGCTGCCGATGGCGTGGTTGCGGCCGCGATTCGCGCCGCCACGCCATGGGCGTTAATCGACGAATTTCAGGATACCGATGCGCTGCAGTGGCGCATCCTCTCCGCGATCTGGATGCACCCAGGCGCTTGCGGACTCACCGTGGTTGGCGATCCTAAGCAGGCGATCTATGGCTTTCGCGGCGCCAACCTCGCAGTCTATCAGCAGGCGTGCCATGCCTTGCGCGAAGCAGGCGGCGTGACGTTGCCGCTAGCCGACAACTATCGATCGTCGAAGGCGGCCGTCGCGGCCTACAATCAATTGTTTGCTAGCGGCTTTTTTTCGCATCTCGACTATGCGCCGGTAGCCGCCAAGGCCGACGCCACCGTGGGCTTGTATGCGCAAGGCCGCGCGCTCTCGCCCTTGGTGCTATGGAATACCGACGACTGGGACGTGCGCAAAACACAAGCCCTCGGCGCGGTGGTGCGCGAGATTTCGTGGTTGTGCGGGCGAGGCGACGCGGCGGCAGACCCCACCGACGCAGCGCCACGGTTGCGTGACGGCACCAGCGAGCGCGCGCTGCGATACTCAGACATCATGATCTTGGCGCCAAACAATCGCATTCTTGCCGAGACCGCGGCGCAGCTGCGCGAGGCGGGCATCCCGGTGTCGATCCGCGGCCGGCAATCGGTTTTTAGCACGCCGGAGGCCGCGGCGCTGGCCACCTTGCTAACGGCAATCGCCTCGCCTCGCGATCGCAGCGCCATGTTGCGCGCGCTGCGCACCATGTTTATTCCGCCGGGCGACGTCTACCTCGTCGACGAGCGCGATCCGTGCGCTGGTTGGTTGGCGAGGTGGAGCTCCCTGGCGCGGCGGCGGCGCTTTGCCGATATGTTTAGCGACATCTTGGCGACGTCCAAGGTAACCGAGCGGCTGATCATCGGCGAAGGAGGCACCCGCGCGGTGGCCAACTTGCGTCAGCTAATTGAGGCGTGTCTCGAGTTTGTCGCGAGCGGCCCTTTCGGCATCGCGGAGCTCGCGGCGCACGTCGTCACGTTGTGCGACGACGACGAAGACACCGAGAGCGCACATGGCCTGCGCATCGATCTCGATGGCGAAGCGGTACGCCTGATGACGTGCCACACCGCCAAGGGCCTCGAGGCGCCGGTTGTCATGGTGCTGTCATTTCAGCGCGCGGCCAAGGCGGCTCGCGGCATCGTGCCATTCGAGCGCGACGCGCAGCTGTGGTTTACGTTGGCGCGCAAAGATGCCGGCGATGGCGAGGGCAAGGCGCTAGCGGCGCTCAGTGCGAAGCAGGAAAGCGAACGCTTGGCATATGTGGCGTTGACGCGGGCCAAGGTGCGCACCTATGTGCTGGGGCCCATGCGGCTTAAAACCGGCGGCTTGGTCAATGACCACTTCTACATGCCGATCTGGCGCAGCCTGGAGGCGGCAAGGCTTGGCGACGCGCAATGCGAGGTCATGGCCTTGCCTCCGCCAGCTGATATGGCGGCCTCAGCGCCGAAAGCAGTTACCAACGACGCCGTGCTCGCTGAGCCACCGCCCCTGGTTGATTTGGCGCCGACGCGCTCATGGCAAGGCCACGCACGCGGCATCAAGGTGGTGTCGTATTCGTCGCTCAAGTGGCGCGACGATCTAGCGGCGGCGAGCGCCGAGACGGGTGAAGCCACGCGACATTTGGGAGATGAAGTTGGCGAGGACGATTCGCCCGTGATGTCGCCGCTGCCCGCAGACGCGTTGCCCGCGGGTCGCGAGACGGGCCTGTTCTTGCATCGGCTGCTCGAGCTGGCGCCGTTGCCCGCGCGCGATGAGGCCTTCGAGGCGTGGGCCGACGCATCGGCGACGCAGGCGGGCCTCGCCACCGCGAGCGGCGAATTTGGCCTCGCGTCGGCACATCATGCGCAGGCGCTGCGCCTCGCGTTTAACGCGCTCATGCAGCCGCTCGCGCTTGGCAGGGCGCCAACCCCGCTTGCGCGCGCCGACAAGCTCGCGCGCGAGCTGGCGTTTATGACGCCCTTGCAGCCTGCGGCCGCGCGCTCCGATATGATGGTCGGTGTGCTCGACGTCTTATGCGAAGTCGAGGGGCGCCTGTGGGTGATCGACTACAAGAGCGATGTCGCCGCTGGCGCGGATCTGCCCGCCGCCGCGTCGCATGTTGCGACTCACTACGGCTGGCAGAAAATGATTTACACCTTGGCCATGCTGCGTCTCGCGCGTGTCAGTGACGAGGCGACTTTTGCACAGCGGTTTGGCGGCATCGGCTTTTTGTTTTTGCGCAGCGGGCTGTTTGTCGCGGAGACGCCGAGCTGGCGCGAGGTAACGCAGTGGCAAGCTCGGCTGGCGCAGCAATTGGAGGCCGCGTGGTAAAAGCTCCCTTGTCGCCTTTTGAGGCCGCGCTCGCTGGTTATGAGCTCGACGGTGCTAGCGTCACGCTCGCGTGTGAACTTGCTCGCCTTGAGCCAGAAGACACAGATCAACCCGCGGCGGCGTGCTTGGCGTTGGCCGTGCTGCTGGCGCAGCGATCGGGACACACGCGACAGCCGCTGAGCGAGCAGGCGGTGCGGCAAGCAATCTTTGGCGCGCGCGAGCATGGCTTGCCTGCGGCCGTGAATGCCGCGATTGCAGCGGCCGTTGCGTATGCCACGCGGGCGCAGCGCACGCTGGTCAGCCACGAGGGCGCGAGCGCGCGACGCCCATTTGTCGTCGCCGGCGGTTATCTCTATGCGCAGCGCAACCATTGGCTAGAGGCGAGCCTTGGCGCACGTTTGCTGCAGCAGCGTCAGCGCGCCGATCGCGATGGCACACTCGATGCCACGTCACCGGCGTGGCAGGCGATCATACGCGGCGGCGAGTTTGCGCTGTCGGACGAACAAGCAGCGGCGGTGGCGCTCGCGTTGCGGCGGCCGCTGCTCGCGATCAGCGGTGGGCCCGGCACCGGCAAGACCGCCATCATCACGGCTATGTTGCGCACCTGGGCCGCCAATGGCGTCAGCCGAGTCGCGCTGGCGGCCCCGACCGGCAAGGCCGCCAACCGCATGCAAACCGTCATTGCTGCGCAATTGGCGCGCCTATCGCCGCGTCTGGCGAGCGATGAGCTGCTCTGCGAACAGCCGCCGGCCGCACAAACGCTGCATCGTTTGCTCGGGTTTCAGGTCGCGCGCCAAACGTTTCGCCACGGCGAAGACGAGCCACTACCTTACGATCTCGTCGTCGTCGACGAGGCCTCCATGATCGATGGCGTCATGATGGAGCGGCTGGTGCGTAGCCTCGGTGACACCACCTCGCTGGTGTTGCTAGGCGATGTCGATCAATTGCCGTCGGTCGGGGCAGGGCGGTGTTTTGCCGATATCTGCCGCTGGGGCGCCCAGGTTGCCGCCGCGTCGGCAGGCGAGTCGCCGCTGGTTGTATCGCTGACCAAGAGCTTCCGCATGAATCCGGCCGATCCTCACGGCAGCCAGGTGTATCGCGCGGCGCAGGCAATTCGCAGCGGCAATGCTGGTGCAATCGCAGACTTGCCGCAACGCAAGATCGCCGAGCTCGCGTGGGCCGGCGCCGAATGGGTACAGACAAGCGACGATACGGCGCCCGCGCTCGCCGCCTGCGACGCGTGGTGGATGCGCCTGCAAGCTTCGTTTTCAGGCTTGGTTGGCTTGGCGCGGCGCGAATACGCCTACGACGCCGCGGCCTGGGGCGACGGCGATGTCGCGGCGTTGACTTCATTGTTCGCGGGCCTGGATGGCTCGCGCATTCTCACCGCGACGCGCGGCGGCGCACTTGGCGCGCTCAGCATCAACGCGCGCTTGCACGAGCGCATGCGCTTGCTAACAACGTCACCAGGCGGCGAGCCGTGGGGCGCTCAGCGCGCTGCCGAGTTCTTGCCCGGCGAACCCGTGCTATTTGCCACCAACAACTATGAGCTCGGGCTCTACAACGGCGACGCCGGCGTCGTGGTGCGGGTGCGCGACGGCAGCGGCGAGCAACGCTATGCCGCGGTGTTTCCCGTCGGCGACGCCTACGTGCCCTTTGCGCTCGACGCCGTGCGCGGCCACATGGAACTCGATTGGGCGCTCACCACGCACAAGGCGCAAGGCTCAGAATACGACGGCATCATGCTGGTGCTGCCCGCTGAGCCTTCGCCGGTCGCAACGCGCGAGCTGGTCTACACCGCGCTCACCCGCGCTCGGCGCTCGGCCGTTATCGTCGCGACGCCCGACGCCCTGTCACGCGCGTTAGCGCAAGCCACTAGTCGCGAGACCGGCCTGCTCGCCGCCATCGAAGCATCGTGCCCGCACGAGCTGCTCCTCAACGGCGCCTGCGTCGCTTGCGGCAGCACGTCGATCGATCCGGTCGCTGCGTCGAACAAGCCCGTTACGCTCATCGCGCCACAAACCCTCGTGCGCCGGCGCTGAGCGTCGATCTAGGGTCACTCTCGCCTCCCGATTAGCCTGTAATTACTGGATGTTAGACCCGGTGCTGCGTAGTTACGTTCGCTTGAACGTGATCACGCAGTAGCCTAGTGAAGCACTTGAAATAGCAGTTAAATTTCGGGACGAGAGTGACCCTTACTTTCAAGAATGAATCAGATATTGAACAATTGGCAGATGCCATGATCGCTGTGGTGATTGGCCACGAAGCCTCCCATTTGTGGCGACGTGATGCGGATAACACCGGCGTGTTTACCAGCGTATTTGCCGAATCGCGCGCCAAAGAAAAGGCAGCAGATACCATCGGCTTCAAAATAGCCGAGGCCGCGGGGTTTCGGCCAGAAGGTGAATACTTACTCCATGTCTATCTCGCAGGTGATGAGATCAAAAATAAAGGTAGAATCAAGGCCGCAGACACGCACCCCACCATCAAAGCTCGCGCCGAGAAGGCGTATTCGCGGATGCACGTAAGCCTCAAGCAGCGCGGCCTGACCCCACTGGTGCCGCTGCCCGAGCCTGGTATCATCGACAAGCAAAACAACAGCGTGACAGCCAAGCTTCGTCGCGTATTTATGACCCTACGCAAACAACTCCCAATTTAGCAGCAGCCTACGTCATGTCTGCCGCCCTCTGCGAGGCCCCCATAAGGTGGGCGGCATGATTTAAGGCCTTAGAAATCCCTTTTTGGCGGCCTCTGGTTATTGTCGCGCCAGCGTCGCAGTCGCGCGGCGCGCTAGGAGGACTACATCATGGTCAAACCGTTTTTACGTTTTGCAGGCATCCTGCCTGCGCTGCTTGTTTCAGGGATTGCTGGCGCGGTTGGCTGCCAGGATGAACCCGCAGGACCGGCGGTGCCGCTAACTCAGCTCGAACAGGACATCCAGCAAATCCAAGCGTACCTCGACGATAACCAACTCAGCGCCGAGTCGACGCCATCGGGTTTGCATTACATCATCGAGACTCCTGGAATGGGCGGGCATCCGACCGTCGAGGACGAGGTGACGGTATATTACAAGGGGTACTATCTCGACCTCGAGGTGTTTGATGAGACCGATGGCAGTCCTGTGACCTTTCCCTTGGGCAACGTCATCGCTGGGTGGCAGGAAGGCGTTCCACTGCTGCAGAAGGGCGGCAAGGGGGTGTTGTTGCTCCCTTCGTCGTTGGCTTATGGCGACGCGCCACCCGACGGAGTGCGCAGCAATGCGGTCATGGTTTTTGACGTAGAGCTGGTCGACTTCTAAGTGTGACCACATGCGGCGTGGCAGCACGCCTGTTGCGCTGATTGCGCAGCGAATGCTAGTGCGTCGGCGCTGAGCCGCCCGCGGCGTTTGGTCCACCCGCGGCACTCGCCGTCACCAAATGCCGAACCGCCTCGCCAAGGCCATCGATGGTGAGCGGAAACATCGCAAACACCTCGGCGATTGGTTCGATCGTCGTGCCGCGCCAATACTGGTTGGGTTCGGGGTTAAGCCACGCCGTTTTGCGGAAGTGCCGTGCCACGCGGCGCAGCGCCTCCAGCCCCGGCATCCGCCCGGCGCGGCCGTACATCGACCACGCGCCCATGGCGTCGAGCAGCTCGGCGGGATGCATCAGCGCGTCGCCGACAATCACCACCTTCTCGTCGCGCGACGTGGTCGCCAAGAGCTCGTCGAGTGCCACCGGCTTGCGAAATAGCGCATCCTCGTACACCGCTTCGTAGATGCAATTGTGGAAATAGTAGCTGCGCATGCGGGCAAAACGCCCGGCGCGGCTGGCGGCGGTAAACAGGCGACTCGCCAGCTCACTATGCGCATCCATCGAGCCCCCGACGTCCATCAGCAAGAGCACCTTGGCGCGATTGCGCCGCGGCGCGCGCATGACAATCTCGATGTCGCCGGCGTTGCGGCAGGTCTCGTCGATGGTCTCGTCCATGTCGAGTTCTTCTTCGGCACCGTCGCGCCCAAGCTGGCGCAGCCCGCGCAGCGCAACGTCGATCTGCCGCACGTCGAGCACGACGTCGCGTCGATACTCGGCAAACCGTCGCTCGCCGGCGACCGCCATCGCTGAGCGCCCGCCACCGGGGCCGACGCGGATGCCGGTAGGGTGGGTGCCACCCGAGCCGAAAGGCGAGCTGCCGCCAGTGCCAATCCACCGATTGCCGCCGTCGTGGCGCTCTTTTTGCTCGCGCAGCCGCTCTTCGAACAGGCGGCGCAGCTCTTCGAGATTTAACCGCTGCAATGCCGCGCGCTCGGCGTCGCTGAGTTGCTTTTTGGTTTTCGGGTCGGCCAGCCAATCGAGCAGGGCCTGCGAGAGCGCAAGCGCGTCGCCTTGTACGTCGCGAAAAACGGCCAAGAATGCCGCGTCAAATGCATCGTACTTGCCGATATCTTTTACGCATAGGCAGCGCGCCAAATGATAGAAATCGTCGAGCGAACTCTCGTGCAGGCCGAGCGCCAAGGCCTGCGACAGCGCGATCCACTCGTGCGTCGAGACCATCACCCCGCGGGCGCGCAGCTCATAGAGAAATTGCAGAAACATTAGGCCTTGGCGCGCTTGGTCAAAAGCTCCATGTCTTGCTCGGTCTTAATCAGCGTGCCGAGAAACGGAATGCCCGCCGCCAGCTTCTTAGGCGACATGCCGCTGTGCTTTAGCGCCGCCAGCCAATCGATAAACTCGCTGGTCGACGGGCGCTTGCGCAGGCGCGGCGTATTACGGAGGCCGTAAAAGATTTCGATCGCATTGGCCAGCACATCGTCTTCGAGGCTCGGGAAGTGCACGTGCACAATCTCGCGCATCTGCGCGCGATCGGGAAACTCAATAAAG
Organism: Myxococcales bacterium; assembly: GCA_016716835.1. Taxonomy (NCBI): domain Bacteria; kingdom Pseudomonadati; phylum Myxococcota; class Myxococcia; order Myxococcales; species Myxococcales bacterium. Next base: position 502,018 of record JADJUW010000002.1, read on the forward strand.
TGGAACACGCAGCGGCGGAGAAACGCGTCGGGCAGTTCTTTTTCGTTGTTGGACGTAATGATTACGATCGGCCGTTCTTTGGCCGTCACTTCGCGGCCAGTCTCGTCAATGCGAAAGCGCATCGCATCGAGTTCCATTAGCAAATCGTTGGGGAACTCGATGTCGGCCTTATCCACTTCGTCAATCAGCAGCACGACGCGGCTCTCGGCGGCGAGCGCCGTGCCCAAGGGCCCGAGCTTGATATAGCGCTCGATGTCGCGCACCTCGCCATCGCCAAACCGGCTGTCGTGCAGCCGCGCCACGGTGTCGTACACATACAGGCCATCCTTCGCCTTGGTCGTAGACTTAACGTGCCAGCGCACCAGCGGCAGGCCCATCGCCGCCGCGACATTTTCCGCCAGCAGCGTCTTGCCCGTGCCCGGTTCGCCGCGCACTAGCAGCGGCCGGCCCAGCGCGACTGCCACGTTGACCGCATACTGCAGCTCCTCGGACGCAATGTAGGATTCAGTACCCTTGAACGAATTCACGATGGCCGCAGAATAGTCGAAAGCCGGGCTAATGCCGATGCGCTAGCCGCGAAACCGAGGGGGCATATTGGTTTGGGCGGGGTGCCGCCTAAGCCGGCGAGAGGTAAGGCTTATCAGAAAATTGCGGCGCGTTAGATCCTAGCTGCCGCTGGCGCGTTAGGTCCCATATGCGCGCCAGCTTCGTTCGTGCCAGCACCCGTGCCGCGACATGGATTCTCTGGCTGGCGCTGGCCTTGGGCGCCGCGCTCATCATCGACGCGAGCCTGGTGTATTGGGGCGACGACCTCGCGCCCTTCTTCGTTGAACGTCTGCCGTTGCCGCACGAGGAGCTGTGGATGACCGCGGTGCAAGTTCACGTCGCCGCCGCCTGCTTCGCGCTGGCGGCCTGCCTCGTTCTGGTGGTGCCATGGACCATGCGCCGTGTGCCGCGCCTGCATCGCTGGCTGGGGCGAGCCACGGGCCTGGTCATTCTCCTCGGCGTGGTCCCAGCGGGGTTTTACTTGGCGTTCTTTGCTCGTGGCGGCCTGCCTTCCACCCTTGGCTTTTTGCTCACCGGCGGCATCACTGCGTTCGCCATGGTGCGTGCGATCACCAGCGCCAGGTCGCGCGACCTCCGCACACATCGCAAGATGACGCTGCACGTGCTGGCGCAACTCAGCGTCGCGGTGACGTCGCGCGCCATCTTGTACGGCTTGGCGCACTATGGCTACGACAGCGATCCTCTCTACATTGCCGCGCTTTGGATCCCGGTCGTCGGCAGCGCCGCCGTCATCGAGTGGATGCTGCCTCGTTCAATACAAGCGTCGCCACCAGCAATTCGGCTGGTGGTGGCAAAGGCAACCGAGTTGTCGCTTAATCGATAAGGAACCCCATGAAACGTATAGCTTTGCTCGCCGCCCTATTCACCGCGCTGCCGCTCGCGCTAGCCGCGACATCTGCGCACGCCGATGCCCGCAGCGATGCGCTGGCCGTCGTCGAGCGCGAGATGGAAAAGGTTGAGTCCGCCGCGCCTCGCAAAAAGACATTTTCGCGGATGGCTCAGCCGTTGTCATACGACCCAGAGCTAGACGCAGATGCGAGCGTGGACGCCAAGGGGCGAGCCTTCTACGCCTTTCGCGTCGATCAGGGCTCGGAGTCCCTCGCGGGCTGTGTCTACGCGGCAACCGCCGACGTCTTCATTACCAAAAAAGGCGCCGTGTACCCCGTGGCCCACCTGCGCGGCAAGCGGGTAAAGCGCGCGGCCGCGGGCACCTGCGTCAGCGCGGAGGTCTCTAGCACCAAACTTTCGCAGGTGTTTGCAGCCCCACCACCAAGCAAGCACGCTCGCCGGCGCTAGCTACCGTTCGCTCAACCTCAGCGCACGTATGTAACCGCGGCGCCCGAAAAGAGCCAGTCCTCGGCTGCGCCGCTGCACGGCGTTTGGCCCAAGTCGTGCGAGATGAGCTCGAATGTCAGCGTGTCATCGTCGCTCAGCGCGAGCATCACCGAACGAGTATCGTTGGGCACGGCGTAGCAGTGGATGCTGTCGTCGGCCGGCACGCTGGCAAAGTCGAGGTTGGCGCGACCGACAAAGGAGCGGGTGACGACGTGCAACGGCCGGAGCTCTTCGCCACCAATCGAGATGAGCAGCTCGGCTTCGGGGTCGAGGAAATCCGGCGCGAGCGTCAGATACGCGTGCGCGCCGCCGTCGTACGGAATCACGTTGTCCTCGCGCACCCAGACGCCCTGCGCGCTGCCGGCAACATCCACTTCGATCGTGCCGCAGGCGGGGTCGCCGCTGCGCATCTCGCCGAGGAGCCCGGTGAGGGATTCGAGCAGCGTGCGATCGGCGCCGTCATAGTAAGAGCTGAAACATACGGCATGCTTGTAGAAGGGGTTCGCGCGCGTGGTCACCACCGCTTCGCGGCGCGTATCGCTCATGTCGAAGTCAAAGCCACCGGCCGTCGCGCCGCCGACGGTACCGAGCACTTCGCCCGCGGTCACCGGCACCGCCAGGCCCTCGGCCGAGCACGCCTGAATCGTCTCGCTCTCTGTGTCGTAGGTCTCGCAGTCCGCGTCTTCAACCAGCGCCGCAAGCGCAGCCGTGGTCGTGAAGACGTGCTGCAAGGAAACCGTCGCCTCGTCGCACGGGCGGAATATGAGCGAGAAATCGGACTCCCCTTCGCGAAATTCGGAGGCCAGCCATGTGAATTTCTCGACGGCGACGATGAAGCCGTCGGCTGGCGCACGCAGCTCTACGCCGGTGCCATCGAGCCGGATGCCGCTCTGCCCATTGGGGATGACATCGCCACCGCCGGGATCGAGTTCACCAAACACGATCACCTCGTCGATCGCCGATTCGTCGACAGGCAACGCGGTGAACAAGGGCGCGTTGACATCGCTGCCGCACGCAGGGATGTCATCATCCGGCGGCGGTGGCGGTTCGTCCGAGGCGGACGTGCACGCCGCAATCGCGAGCAGGGAAGCAAACGTCAAGCGTGAGGGGAAGCGAGCGGTGAATGACATCGTGATCTCCATTGCGGCGAGTGTGTGAGCACCGCGCCTATAGATTTCCCGATGATCACTTCGCTTGTCAAATGACGAAAAGACTAAATACCCTGATGAACCAAACCTATCTTAGGTATCGAAGTTGTTATGCGCGACGCTGTAGGTGCGCAACATACGTCGCCTCAGTCTACATGGCTGATAGCGAGCCAGCACGTGGCGTGTATCGCCCCAAGACGCGCAGCTCATCGACAGCGGCCGTGAACGCCGCCAAGCTCGCGCCCTCGCCGCCATTCGCCTCAGGTGCGATCAAGTCGACAAAAAAGCGATAGCGCCCCGGCTCGCTTGGCATCGGCACGCTTTGAATCTTGCTGAGGTTCCAGCCCGCGGCGGCAAGCACGCCCAGCGCGCGGTGCAAGCTGCCGGGCTCATCGCGCACCGCAAAGCTAACGCTACAATGGGTGCCTACCTCGCCAGCTATGCCCGGCATCAGCTGCAAAAATCGCGTCGTATTGTGCGCGCTGTCTTCGATGTTGCGCGCGAGCACCGTCAGGCCATACACCTCGGCTGCCAGCTGCGGCGCAATCGCTGCCACGTCGAGGCGCCCGCCTTGCGCTACGTCGCGCGCGCTGCCCGCCGTATCGCTCGCCTCAACGCGCTGCCACTGCGGATGCTTGTCTAAAAACGTTTCGCACTGCGACAGCGCCATTGGATGCGAGCGCACCTCGCGGATCGATGCCAGCGTTGCGCCCGGGCAGGCCATGAGCTGCTGCTCGACGCGCAATCGCATCTCATTTACCACGTGCACGTGGCTTGCTTGCAGCAGCGAGTAATTGGGTAAAATGCTGCCGACGACGCTGTTTTCGATCGCCATTACGGCCGTGTCGACGCTGCCTTGCTCGACGTGGCGCACCACCTCGGCAAACGTCGCGCATGCCACCAAATCGCCGGCGGCGCCGAGCAACGCACGCGCCGCGATGTCATGAAATGAACCCGCCATGCCTTGGATTGCGATGCGCACAGGTGCCAGCATAGGGCATCGGGCTACCATCCGCGACGCGCCCGAATCGCTACTTGAGAAGGCGCGCTCCCACCTTACAAGTGGCGGTGGCCCTGGGGGCCCACCCCCCACGTCGGCACGCAATAGCCCCGCGCATCGCGCGGTCACACCCCACCAGCTACGCCGGTGGGCGCAAGCCGCACCGGGCCGAGCCCCCCGTCCCTGGCATGTGCCTTGCTTATTAGCTACCTATGACCACTAAGCTTCGCGTCGCCGTCATCGTCATCGCGGTCCAGGCGCTTCACGCCTGCGGTGAAACCACTGATGAAACCGCAACCTTTGCCGCCGAAATCGCCTGTGCCTGTGGCGATCGCGTCTGCGGCTTAGCACCGGGGTGCTGGGAAGAGTGCGGTCAGTGCGAAGAAGGCGATACGTGCACCGGCATGGGCCAGTGCGAGGCGGCGCTCGGCTGGCGCCTTTCGTTCGAAGACGAATTTGACGGACCGCCCGCGGATCCCAACCATCCGGATGCCGATTGTTATAGCCAGGCCCCGCAATGCCATCACCTCGGCTGGGCCTCGGAGGCGTGTCCTCCCGAAGCGGCGGACAACCTAGCCGGGCTTAACAAATGCGTGTGGACGCCGATGACCTATTACAACTATATGGATTGGGGCAAGCAGTTCATCGACGCCAATGGCAACAAAACCGGCATCAATGCCTTTTCGTCGGAAGAAGTAACCGTGCGCGATGGCGAGCTCCAGCTCACGTCGCGCGTAACCAGCGTCGGCCGCAGCAAACCTCGCGGCCCATGGCAATGTGGCCAGCCCATCCCAAATTCCTACGAGCATTATACGGATTGCCCAACCGTCACCGGCGGCGTGGTGTCCAAGCGGCTTTCTGACGGCACGCAAACCTCTCCGGGCTTTCAACAATTGTATGGGCGCTTCGAAGTGCGGGCCAAGCTGCCGGAGGGTACCGGTTCGTGGCCAGCACATTGGCTCTTGCCGCAAGAGGGCCACTGGCCTGAAAAAGGCGAGATCGACATCATGGAAACCTACTACAACTCCGAACCACATGAGTTCGGCGGCAATTTTGTGTGGGGCGAAAGCAACGCCGATCGTTCCATTGTTAAGACCGGGCATACTCATGGCTTCATTCACAGCACCGGCAATCGCACGACGTACACCGATTGGCACACCTATGCGGTCGAATGGGAGCCAGAGGAGGTGCGCTACTACGTCGACGATCTGGAAATTGGCCGGGTGCAGCGAGGCGATTTGCTAAAGGCGCACTATGAAAAAGATGGCAGCGCCGCCGGCACCTTGCCCGCCGGCATCCCCGCTGATCCATTCTACTGGATCCTCAATACCTCGATCGTGCCGGTCGGCGGCAGCAGCTTTGCCATCTCGCAGGTGCCAAACATGATTCATCGCATCGATGCGGTGCGTGTCTATGAGCGCTGCGCCTTAGGCGAAGATGGGTGCTTGCCCGCGCGGCCTAACTCGCAAATTCTCGGTCACGATCCGCGCATCGATCCCAACGGATTTTACATCGACAACCATTTGCCACTCGCGGGCGACTTCAACGGCGACGGGCGCGATGACGTTTTCTTGCAAGGGAGGCGCGCCTCGGCGCCGCCCAAGGCCTTGTTCTCGGGCGTGGGCGGCCGCACGCAGCCGCCGGTACCGGTGCCGCTGCAGGCGCGCTTGTTTGCCGCGGATCTGCGGCACGCCACCGTCATCGACGTTGGCGGCGATGGCCGCGACGAACTGCTTTTTCGCGGCATTGCCACCTCTACCTCGACCTTGCTCGCGCGCATGAACGACGATGGCAGTTGGACGACAACGGATCTCAGCACGACGAGTGGCATGAAGAAGGCGTGGTGGGCGGCGCGCGATCGGTACGTCTTGCGCGGCGACTTCAATGGCGATGGCCTTGACGATTTAGTCGTCGCGCCGCTGACGGCTGAGCTTCCGGCCTATCTGCTTGCCGGCACCGCGGAGGCGGGCAGCTTTGCCGCTGCGCGCGACGTCGCGGCGCCGCTGGGCGCCAAGCGAAGCTATTGGCAAGCCAATCGCCGCGAACCCGCGGTTGGCGACTTCAATGGCGACGGCAAAGACGACGTCTTGCTACGCTCGCTCGACGAAACCTCCGAGGTCGTGATGTTGCTCGGCGCCAGCACCGGCTTTGCCGCGCCCATCGATCTGACGACGATTCCATGGATGTCGGCTAGCAAGTGGTCGGCCAAATATCGCGCCCTCGTCGTGGTGGATATCAATGGTGATGGCCGCGATGACGTCGTTCTGCCGTCCAAGGCGCCCGTGCACGCGACCTACAAGCTAATCGCGGATGGCACCGGGAAATTTTTGCCCGAGCAAGACGTCAACTTCGAGTATTGGATGGATTGGGGCAGCTGGACCACGCAGCACGGCAAGCACGTTGGCGGCGACTTTGATGGAGATGGCTTGGGCGATCTCTTCATCCAAGGGCTGACCGAATACCACGGGTCGCGCCTGCTCTACGGCAACGCACAGGGTGGCTTTGACCGCCGCGTCGTGGTGAGCGATGCCTCGCCCTTTGGCAGCAAACGCCTGGCCGCCAGCGCGCGCGTCTGCGTAGCCGCCGATCTCGCTGGCGATGCGACGACTCAGCTGCTCTGCCTGTACCAAGGCGACAAGAGTTTGGCCGAAAGCGGGCGCAACAGCTACCGCCTGGCGTGGCCACGCCGCCGCGAGGCCGGCGATCCGCCATAGCACAGACCGCAGGGGTGTGAGGTCTAGAACGTCGTCGCGACGCCGAGCATGAGCATCAGGTAGCTCGACTTGTAGGTGCCGGCGTTGAACGGCGATTGGAATTGGCTATCGGCGGACTTCAAAGGCGCAATTGGATCGGGCCCCGTGCGGTCGGCTGGCTCGGCAACGCTGCCGCCGCAACCGGGCTCGTCGTTGGTTGGGTTGCAATCAGTGCCTACTTCGCGCTTACCCTGATACGTATACATCGCGCCGAGCTCGACGGCGACCTTGCCAAACGCCATGCCGACGCCTGCGCTGCCGATGGTCTTGGCCGCGCCGTCGAGGTCGACGCGCTCCCATCCCGGCTTGGCCGTCGCCGTCTCGTACGCTGCGCCGGCGCGCAAGATGGCGCTGTTGCCGCCCACCGGCACGCGGTAGTTACCGCCAAGGCGCGCCGACCACACGTCTTGAAAGCCATGCCGCACCAGCGATTCGCGCAACGCAATGCCCGAGGCCTGCGCGTCAACGACCACGGTGAAGTCAGAGGCGGCGCTCCACTGCTCCCAGCGCACGTCGGCTTCGATGCTGCCGCGCTCGCTGTTGTCCGAATTTCGCATGACGTAGCGCGCGCCGATTTCCGCGGTCATTGGCAGCGCAAAATCCACGCACGTCGCCAGCGCGTCGGGCGTGCCACCCTTGGCGCACTTGGTTTCCGCGTCGGGTAGCGGATCGAGGCCAATAGGTAGGCCGCCAAGTTCAAGGTCTTCGCTTAGCGTCGGCTTGGTGCTGCCCTTGGCACTAATTTTAGTTATTGACTGCCACATGGCTGCCACTTCCCACGTCGGCGATAGCTTGTAGTGCACGCCGAGCGAGACAATTGGTACGAAATCATCTTTGCCGGACAGCTCGATGCGCGCTTCATTGCCGACCCACTCTTCATAGTTCGCCGTCGGCAGCGCCCACGTATAGACGGTGGAAGAAATCTCGCCAAAGCCCCACGAGAAACGACCGCCAACGCTTAGGGCGTCGTTGACCTCATACGCAACGGCAATCGACGGCAATACCACCGAGGCGTCTTGCTTGACCGCGTCGTAGCGAGTTGGCGGGGGAGGGCGGTTTGGATCGTCGATCACGTAATCTGACTCAAAGTCGCGGGCGGGATAGGCTGGCGGCGCGGTAAAGCCAAAGCCAAAACGCAGGCCTTTAATACCTAGCCCAAGGTCCGTCGACACGGCGATCATCGGAATGGCCTGAAAATCGCCGAAGCCAACTTCGGGCTGCGCGGTGTTGTGCACCGTCTCGTAGGCATCGCCCTCCCACGGCAAAGTTTGCCCGTCGACCGCGTCGTAGGCGCCGCGGCGCGTAAACGAGAGCGAATAGTCGATGAAGCTGCCGCCAATTTGAATCGTCGTGCCGCTTTGGTCGGCGAGGCCGGCGGGGTTGGTATAAATCGCCATCGCGTCGTCGGCGGTAGCGACAAACGCCCCGGCCTGCGCCTGCGCCGCGGGGCCAAACCCTGGCAGATTAAAGCCACCCGCGAAGGCGCTCGTTGAACCTAGCGCAAGCGCTGCGAGCCCACCTGCCGTGCCAATTAACCTTGCAAGCGACTGTTCCTTAGCTTTCATAATAAAAGCGTAAATTAAATGTCGCGAGGGCGGTGTGCGCTCGGGCGCAAATCGCGGCCGCAGCCCGACTTTCACCGGAGCCGGCAGGCATTTCTTACGGGCGCGCTGCTTGGTGCCGGGTAATGGCGATATGCGTCATTAAAATCGTAACTGCCGCGGGCGTGATGCCGGAGATCCGCGAAGCCTGCCCGAGCGACTGCGGCCGCACGGCCGTGAGCTTTTCGATCACCTCGCGCGACAGACCGGGGACGCCAGCATAATCTAAGTCGTCGGGCACCAGCATATCGTCTGCACGCAGCAGGCGCTTGGCGTCGCCTTGCTGCCGCCGCAAATACCCCGCGTATTTGATCTCGGTCTCGACGCGCTCGGCGATGTCGCGTGGCACCTGTGCGCTGGCAAGGCCGGCGACCTCGGCAACTTGCGCCGCGGCATCCCATGTCATTTCTGGTCGCCTCATTAGTTCGGCTAGGCTGACTCGGCGATCGTGAAGGGCTGCGGAGCCAAGCTGCGCAAGCTTGGCGTTAACCGCGTCGGTGCCGGTGATTGTCGCGGTCTCGACGCGCGCCATCGCCTCCGCCAGCTCGGCCTGGCGGTGCTCATACTCGCGCCACTTCTCATCGCCAATGAGCCCAAGCGAGCGCCCCAGCGGCAGCAAGCGCTCGGCGGTGTTGTCTTCGCGCAAGATGAGGCGAAACTCGGCGCGCGACGTCATCATGCGATACGGCTCCTTGGTGCCACGCGTGACGAGGTCGTCAACTAGAACGCCGCCATAGGCCTGATCGCGGCGCAAGATTACCGGTTGCCGGTCGCCGGGGCCAAAGCCCAAGGCACACGCCGCGTTGATGCCCGCGAGCAGGCCTTGGATCGCGGCCTCCTCGTAACCCGAGGTGCCGTTGAGTTGGCCGGCGTGATACAGGCCCGCGCAGCGCTTGGTCTCAAGCGTCGGCAGCACCTCGCGCGGATCGATAAAGTCATATTCGACCGCATAGCCGGGCCGGGTCATCTCGGCGCGCTCAAGGCCGCCGATGGTGCGAATCATCGCGAGCTGCACGTCAAACGGCAGCGACGTCGAGATGCCATTGGGATAGACCTCGCCGCAGTCGATGCCTTCGGGCTCTAAAAACACTTGATGCCGATCTTTGTCGGCAAAGCGCGTCACCTTGTCTTCAATGCTCGGGCAATAGCGCGGCCCGGTGCCCTCGATCGCGCCGGCAAATAGCGGCGAGCGATGAATATTATCGCGAATGATTTGATGGGTTTTTTCGTTGGTATAGGTCAGCCAACAGGCGATTTGCGGCAGGGGCGGCGTAAAGTCGCGCGGCCCGAGCACGCTAAACGCCGGCGTCGGTGTTTCGCCCGGCTGCACTTCAAGGCCGGCGATGTCGATGGTCTTTAGATCGATCCGGCACGGCGTGCCGGTCTTAAGCCGCTCAAGCACAAAGCCGAGCTGCTCGAGCGACGTCGACAACCCCATTGCGGGCGCTTCGCCGACGCGACCACCCGCCGCGCGCGCCTCGCCGACAAAAATCTTGCCGCGCAGAAACGTGCCCGTAGTGAGAATCACCGTGCGCGTCTGATACGTCACGCCCATCGTGGTGGTGACCGCGGTAACCCGCGCGCGCGAGGTCGAAGCCGAGCCCGCCCCCGCACCGGCATACGCGGTGCTCGTCTCATCCCAATGCAAGCAAGCGACCTCGCCTTGGCGCAAAAACAAACCCGGCTGCATCTCGAGGCGTCGCCGCATGGTTTCGCGATAGGCGCGCTTGTCGGCCTGCGCGCGCGTTGAGCGCACCGCCGGGCCTTTAGATGCATTGAGTCGGCGAAACTGAATGCCCGTTTGATCGATCACCGACGCCATCTCGCCGCCGAGCGCGTCGATTTCCTTAACCATGTGCCCCTTGGCGACGCCGCCAATCGCTGGGTTGCACGACATCTGCGCCACCATGTCGAGATTGCCCGTGAGCACCAAGACCCGCGCGCCCATGCGAGCCGCAGCCAAGGCGGCCTCGCAACCGGCATGGCCGGCGCCGACGACGACGACGTCGTACTGCTCGGGATAGTCGTAGCGCATCGCGGCGTCGGTACCACAGCTTCTCGTGGCCTCCCGCGCATTTTCGTCAGATTTCTGAGGCCTGGGGAGCCTAACTAGCCGACTTGTAAAGACTCCAAGGTGGCGCAATGATTGCATCGATCGGCCGCATGACTAGATATGCCCTTGTGGTCGTGACCTCGCTAACTGGTGCCCTGTTCGGCTGTATCTTGCCAGAAGAAACCAAGTGTTATGAAGTGCCGGGCGACCCCGAGACGCTGCGAAATCCATACACGGGTGAATGTGAAACCTTCGGTGGGGGCCATACGACCTGCGATGGCCCCATCGAAATTCAAGGCGCGGCTGGAGACGAGCTAAGCTTGGCGCCGCTCCCTCCATGGGGCGCATGTTCGTCGGCGCAATGCGATTTTCTCGATGAGGCCGCGTGCAACGAACAAGCGGGCTGCCAGAGTGCCTACGTCATCGACCCAGGGCTGGACGGCCCAGCGTCGCCGACCTTCGTGGCATGTTGGCCGACGGCGATGGCCTACGATAGTACGCCACCGCTTCCGCCGGCGCCCGCGTGTAGTGGCTTGCTTGCCGACGCGTGCGTGACTCGTGATGACTGCAGCTTGCTCTACCACTACGGTCAAGCCCTAGACTACGGCCAGGAATTTGCATCGTGCATTCAAGAGCCGTCGCTAGCGCCGCCGCCCCTTGAGATTGGCCTGTGCTACGCGAGCTCAACCTGCGATCTTGTCGCGCCGCTCTGTCCACAGGGCACCTTGCCCGGCGTCGCCGAGAGCTGCTGGACGGGGTACTGCATTCCAGTTGACGCGTGCGAGCCACCGCCTGCGTGCGAAGCGATGCCGAGCGAGGAGGCCTGTCAGAGCCGTGAGGATTGCGTGCCGCTCTACCATGAGGTTTCGCCGATATGTGGTCCCAGCGATCCATGCGAGTACGAGTTCTGGGGATGCGCAACCGCCTAGTCTCAATTACGTGCCTAAGGCCCGTAACAGGCGGAAATTACGATAAGAGTCGGCGCCCCCCGAACCTTTACTAGGCAACCGCGCCACCCCCCGGGGAGTCCTGCCGCCTATCGTGTTGCCCTCCCCACCCAAGCGTTGTATCCATCGTCTTATGTCAAAATGGCTACTTGCCGTGGTGTTAGCCTTCACCGCGGCCGCGCCCGGCTGCTCCAAGGGCGGTACCGGCAAGGTCCGTTACGTCACCACCGCCGAGGGCAACTACGCCAAGGGCGAGGCCGCGCTTAAGGCCAAAGATTGGGTCGCAGCTTCTAAGTATTTCAATTTTGTTCGTGTCCGGTTTCCGTACACCGGCTTTGCCACCATGGCCGAGCTCGGCCTGGCCGACGCCGAGTTTGGCGCCGGCGAGTACATCTCGGCCATCGATAGCTACAAGCTCTTCATTCGCTTTCACCCCAACCACGAACGCGTTGCCGACGGCTACGTCAATTTTCAGATTGGCGCGGCCTACGTAAAAATGCTGCCGGGCGAGAGTTGGCTGTTGCCGCCTGCCGCCGAAAAAGATCAATCGCCCAACGAAGAGGCGCGCACCGAGCTGACCAAGTTCATCACCAAATATCCGGGCTCGAAGTACCGGCCCGACGCCGAAAAACTGCTGTTTAAGGCCAACACCAAGCTCGCCAATCACGAGTGGTACGCGGCCAATTTCTACTGGAAGCGTAAAAAATACTCGGGCGCCGTGCTGCGCCTGCGCCGCATCACGGAAATGTATGCCGGCTCGGCCTACGACACGCGGGCGCTGCTCATGCTTGGCCGCGGCTATATCAAGTTAGCGATGCCAGATCGCGCCACGGCGGCGTGGACGCAGCTGCTCACCAAGTATCCCACGTCTGACTATGCGGCCGCGGCCAAGCGCGAGCTCGATAAACTCGGCACGACTGCCAGCCGTTGACTTTTAGAGCCCTGCGCCGCGAGAGGTTTCCATGACCATCAACCATATCGATCATCTCATCAACCTCGGGCGCGAGCACTATGCGCAAGGCGAGTACGACAAGGCCGAGGTCTACCTGTCGCAAGCGGTCGCGCTGCGGCCGACATTTGCCGATGTCTACAACATGCTCGCGATCATTCATCATTCCAAAGATCGGCTCGACGAGGCCGAAGAATGCTGGGAGGCGTCGCTGCGCATTAACCCGGCGTACACCGAGGCGGCGCTCAATTTGGCCGTCGCCTACAACGATCGCGGCAAATACGATCAAGCCCGCGAACTCTATAAGCGCGCGCTATCGGTGTCGCGCGGCGAGACGCAACAGGTCGACCCTTATGCCAAGGGCAAGCTCGCCAACATGCACGCCGATTTGGGCGCCGCCTACCTTGGCCTTGGCATGCACGACGAGGCCGCGCGCGAATACGCCAAGGCGCTCGATCTGTGCCCAGATTTTGTCGACTTGCGCGTCAAGCTCGGCAACGTCTATCGCGACAAGGGCTTGTTTAACGCCGCGCTGGCGGAGTTTGCCCAAGCCAAGCGGCTCAAGCCCGACTACGTCCCCGCGCGTATCAACCTCGGCGTCACCTATTTTTCACTCGGCCGCAAAGACGATGCCGTCGCCGAGTGGCGCGAGGTGCTCAACTACGAGCCCAACAACAAGAACGCGCGGCTGTATTTGCGCATGGTCGAAGACGAGCACGCGCCTGTGGCAGGCTCGGCGCTGCCTAAATACGAATAGAGCTTCGCGCGATGGGCAATTAAGACGGCAGGGTAATCCTGCTAAGGCAGGCGCAGGCAAGGTGTCGACGCAGGTCGCATGCTGCAATGGCATGTTAGCCAGGGCGCGCCCACGACGCCGCGAGGCGTGCGTAACGTGCGCGCATGCACAAAAAACAAATCGGCGTGTTTGGTAGGAGTTCTTTTGCGGCCATGGCGTTTGCAAGCGCGGCCCTAACCCTGGGCGGCGGCTGCGCGAAAAAGCATGTGTCAATGCCGCATTCGACGTTGGGCAAGGTGGTCATCTACCGCAATGGTGTGGCGTATTATCAGCGTACGGCGCGGCCGGTAAAGGGCAAGCTGACGGTGGCGGTGCCGCGGCGCCTGGTCGACGATTTCCTCAAATCGCTGACCATTCGCGATAAGGCGAGCGGCGCGTCGATTGGTGCCTCGTTTCCGCGCCGCACCGATCATGGCGACGTGGTGCAAATGGAGCTTGCGCTGCCACCCGGCACGCGCGACGTGGTGATGACGTATATCACCGAAGCGCCGGCGTGGAAGCCGAGCTATCGCGTGTCGTTGCCAAAGGAGCCCGGCGACACCACGGTAACGCTCGAGGGCTGGGCGATTGTCGACAATGTCTCAGGCGAAGACTGGAAGCAGGTGCTCGTCGGCGTTGGCTCGAGCGCGGCGATGAGCTTTCGCTACGATTTATGGAGCGTGCACAAAGTCGACCGCGAGCAGCTTGCGACGGGCGAACTGTTTGCCGTCGCGCCGCCAGAGTCGGTCAGTCCGCATCGCGGGATCGACGCGGCCGCTGCGGCGGCAACGCCACAAATCGCCGGTGGCATGCGCGGAGTTGCCAAGGACGAGAAGGGCAAACCGTTGGCAGGGGCGACGGTGATGATTAGATCGCCAGGAGGTGCTGACACTATTTTTATTACCGAAGAGGACGGCACCTACAATGCCACCAATCTTAAGCCAGGCTCTTACACGGTGTCGTTTTACTATAACGACGCAGAAGTAACCCAAACCGGCCAACCTGTTGGATCCGGCAAGACGACGGTTGTGAACCAGGTCATACCGACGAGTCGTGGCGAAGTAATCGTAGTCTCCGGACAAGCTCCGCTGATCGATCTTGGCTCAACGAAATCCGGCATCACGATTTCTGAGGACTATGTGACCAATATTCCCGTGGGCCGATCGTTCAGCGGATCGTCGAGCATCGAGTCACGCTACGTCGTCGACGGCACCAACACCTCGGGCATTGGGTATGGCAGGTTAAGCCGACGCAGTCGCGACGAGACGCCGCGCCCACCAACCGCACAGGAGCTGCTGCGCAAAGAAGCACAAGACATCGCGAGCAACGCGGACGTGGGCTCGCGCGGCGTCAAGCTCATGCAATACGTCGCCTACAAAGCGCAATGCGACGAGCAGACCAAGGCGCAAATCATGCGCGATCACCTAATCGACGTCGGCCTTAATGCGGCCAAGGTGCAAGTCGGTTGCGAAGTGCGTCCCGGCAGCAGCCACCTCGACGTGCAATACGTCGACATCGCCAGCCTTATCGCCGCGGGCAGCGGCGCACCAGCGGCCATGCATGCTGGGCCGCCTATTGGCACCGCACTCTTTATGGCCGCGGCGCCGATGAGCGTCGCCAAGGACACCAGCGCGATGGTGTCGGTGATGCAAGAGACCACCGAGGGCGAGGTCGTCTATCTCTACGACCCAAGCGGCGCCCGCGGCAACCAGGCCTTTGCGTTTCGCGCGGTGCGGCTACGCAACCCAACGGGCGCCATGCTCGAGCGCGGCCCGGTGACCTTTTACGGCAACGGCCAATTTGTCGGCGAAGGCGTCACCGAGCCGATCGCGGGCCATGCGGCCGTCGTCATTCCATTCGCGCTCGATCGGCAAGTGGTCGTCGAGCACGCCGACACGTCGACGTCGGAGATGACGCGCTTTATTGGCGCCGACCGCCACGGCTTTCGCGCCGACATCGCGACCAAGCAGACGGTGGCCTATACGGTAACCAATCGCGGCGGCGAGGCGACCACCGTGTACCTGCGCCATGCCGTGCCTCTCGGCTATGAGCTCGGCAAAGAAGTCGTCGCCGAAAAAGTTGGCGACAACTATCTCATCGCCGTAAAGGTGGAAGCCGGCGCCAGCACCAACATGAAAGTGACGCAAAGCCAAACCTACGCCCGCGGCTATGACTTCTCCGATGCCAGCGCGCTTGGCCTCTTGCGCAGCTACCTCAAGGCGTCGCCGAATGTCGCCGAGGCACCGGCGCTGGCCAAGATCGTCGCGCAAGGTCAGGCGCTTGAGATTCTGGTGGAGGAAATCACCTCGCTGCAGGAGCGCGCCGATGAATGGGCGCAGCGCGAGGCCGAGCTGCGGGCGCAAATCGACAGCTTCCGCGCCGCCAAGGCGGGCGCCTCGATGTTGTCGCAGCTCACCACGCGTCTGGGCTCGGTATCGCGCAAGGCCGGCGAGCTGGCGATTGCCATGGAGCGCGCGCGAGAGAAGCTGCTAGGCGAGCGAATCCGCTTCGTCGAGCTGGTCGCCGAGGCCTCGGCCGAAGCGTCCCCCGCGGTCGCGAGCAAGTAGTCGGCAGCCATCGCTTGCGTTGTCGCGCGTTGGGGTCACTCATTGGCCAAAATTGTCTTTTTATAATGGTGCGTTGCGACCCAAAGTGCTTAATTTCCAAAGCCTGAATTCGCTGGATGTTGAAATCAAGCACTTTGATTTGCATGTGCTTTAGATCAATCGGGTATTTGACGTAGTACGTGACCCCGAGCGGTGGGAAGGGTGAGCGCTTGATCTCCGCGGCGCGCCGGCGCAACATCGCTCGGTCAGCGACCAACCCAACAGCCAGCTTGCCTACTAAGGAGTCATCCACATGCAAAATTCGCTAAAAGGACACGTCGTACTCGTTACCGGCGCCGCCCGCGGCATGGGCGCCGAGCATGTGCGGCAACTGGTGGGCCTTGGCGCACGCGTCGTTGCGACGGACGTGCTCGATGACGAAGGCCAAGCCCTCGTCGCGGGCCTTGGCGATGGGGCGGTCTATCTACATCACGACGTAACCGTCGAGGCCGATTGGGTGGCGGCGGTGGCCAAGGCCGAGGCCACCTTTGGCCCCATCAAGCACTTGGTTAACAACGCCGGCATCGTCACGTTCGGCGCCATCGAGTCCACGGCGCCGGCGGAGTTTCGCCGGACGATCGACGTCAACCTCACAGGGTGTTGGCTTGGCATGCACGTCGCGGTGCCGTCGATCCGCCGCGCCGGTGGCGGCTCAATCGTCAACATCGCCTCGACGGCGGGGTTACAAGGCTACGCCAATCTCGGCGCATACGTCGCCAGCAAGTGGGGCCTGCGCGGCCTTACCAAAGCAGCGGCGCTGGAGCTAGGACCTCTCGGTATACGCGTCAATTCGATCCATCCTGGGCCGATTCGGACGCCCATGATTGCCGGCCTTGATGCGGACGCTCTTGCCGCGACGCAACCGATTGCGCGCGTCGGCGAGCCGGCGGAGGTCACGGCGATGCTGCTCTATTTGTTGGCCGACGCGACCTACTCTACGGGACACGAATTCATCATCGATGGCGGCGCGGTGATCGGCCAAGTGGTGAAAACCCTCGTCGACCAGGGCTGACGCAAACGCCGCTTAGCGCACGACCAGGCAAAGCAAGGTCACCCAGTCGTCCCGAAACGTCAGGGGGCCGCGCTAGCGTGCGCGCCATGACCCAAGCCTCATCGCCGCCGGCCGCTGAGCCGAGGCCGTCTCTGGGCGCGCGCGCCCTTAATCTAATCGAACGCGTCGGCAACAAGTTGCCTGACCCTGCGGTGTTGTTTGTCATCGCGCTCGCTCTGGTATGGGTGATTTCCGCGCTGCTCGATGGCCACAAGTTCGACGTGCCATCTAAGGACGGCGTGGTCGCCAAGGCGGTTGAGAGCCAGCTCAGCGGCAAGGCGATCGCGACGTTTTTGAGCGACATGGTGAAGACCTTCACCAGCTTTCACCCGCTCGGCGTGGTGTTGGTTGCGCTGCTCGGCGTCGGCGTAGCCGAGCACTCGGGCTTTATTAACGCTGGCCTTAAGCGCTTGGTCGCCTTTACGCCCAAGGCACTGCTGACGCCGATGCTCATCTTCGTCGCCATTATTAGTCATACCGCGGCGGATGCTGGCTATGTGCTCGTCATTCCGCTCGGCGCTGCGATCTTCTACGCCGCCGGGCGGCACCCACTCGCGGGCATTGCTGCGGCGTTTGCCGGCGTCTCGGGCGGCTTCTCAGCCAATCCGGTGCCCTCGAGCCTCGATCCAATGTTGCAGGGCATTACGCAGCAGGCCGTTGGCATCTTAGATCCCGCCCGTACCGTCAACCCGCTGTCTAACTGGTTTTTCATGGGCGCTTCGTCGCTATTGATCGTTTTGGTGGGCTGGTACATCACCGACAAAATCATCGAACCACGCCTGCGCAAGGTGCCGGTCGACGCCGACACCAGCGACATTCCATCGATGGGCGACATGTCAGACGCTGAGCGCAAGGGGCTGCGCGCGGGCGCGATTGCGTTCGTACTGGGGCTGATCGCGCTGGTTGCCGTGGTGTGGCCGGCCAGCTCGGCGATGCGCGCGCCTGATGGCGGGCTGACCGCAAGCGCCGCGCCGCTGATGCAGTCGATCGTGCCGCTGATCTTTTTGCTCTTTTTGCTCCCTGGCCTCGCTCACGGCTACGCGTCGGGCACGTTCACCAGCCATCGCGATGTCATCAAGGCAATGGCCAAGGCGATGAGCAGCATGGGTTATTATCTAGTCATGGCGTTCTTCGCCTCACTCTTTATCTATTCGTTCAACAAGAGCCAACTCGGAGCGCTGCTCGCCGTCGAGGGCGCCACTGCCTTGCAAGGCGCCGCGCTACCAGTCTGGGTGACTATCATCGCGCTCATCTTGCTCACCGCTAGCGCAAATTTGCTCATTGGCTCGGCGAGTGCCAAGTGGGCGCTCTTGGCCCCGATCTTCGTGCCCATGCTCATGCAGCTCGGCATTGCCCCCGAGTTTACCCAGGCCGCCTATCGCGTCGGCGACTCGACCACTAACATCATCACACCGCTGATGCCGTATTTTCCGCTCGTCGTCGCGTTCTCGGCCCGGTATGTCAAGAACACCGGGATAGGCACGCTCACGGCGTTGATGCTGCCGTACTCGATGGTGTTTTTGCTGCTGTGGACGATTTTTCTTCTTGGCTTTTGGGTCCTGGGCATCCCGCTTGGCATTGGCGGCGCGTACGTTTATCCGTAACCCGGGCGCGCCCCCGCTTATGGTGTCGGTATACAATGCGGCATGACTACAGGCGACGAGCTACCATCGACTTCATTGCGTGACGATTGGCGGCTCGCGTCGCCACGGCAGCGCAAGTGGCTGCTTGTCTGGCTGGGATCGCTGATCGTAGCGTCGGTGGTCGCGGGCTTTTGGTTGGTCGCGCATCGGCGCGGAGAGCTGGCGCGCACTGCGGCGCACAACAGCGGCCTGATGGGCGAGAACGCCAGCCAAACCGAGCCGGCCCGCACGCCGCCCGCAGGGCATGAGCAAGACATCGCCATGCCGGTAACGGCAGGCATCTACCTCAATCGCGTTCCCACCGTCTCGCTCGCCGAGGGGACATGGAGCGTCGACTTTTATATTTGGTTTAGCTGGGTTGGCGCCGAGCTCGACCCCGGCGAAACCTTTGCGGTTGTCGACGGCGAGATTCTCGGCAAGACGCTGATCGAGCGCGCCGAGCGGCAGGGACGCCAATATGCGCGCTACTACGTCCAGGCGACCATCTCCAAGCCCTTTGATGGCAGCCGTTTTCCGCGCGACGAGCATCTGCTGACCATCGCCATCGAAGATCAGAAGCGGCAGTCGTATCAGCAAGTGTTCGTGCCCGATACCACCGGCACGGTGGTCAGCTCGCGCGTCGCCGTCCATGGCTACGAACTTGGCGCCGCCGATATAAAAGTTCGAGCGCACGGTTACAAGTCGCGGATGGGCGATCCAGGCCTGCCCGACGACTATCGCGCCACTTACTCGCAGCTAGTTTTTGGCGTGATGTTGCAGCGCCATTCGTGGGGGATTTTCTGGCGCCTATTCTTGGCGCTCTATATTTCGGTCGGTCTCGCCTTGCTCGGGCTCTTGCTGCACTCCGTCGGCGAGCGGCTTGCCATGGCGGGCACCGCCCTATTTGTCGCCATCATCAATGCCGAGACCATTGCGCCGCTGGTGCCCGAGACGGCCTCGGCGACCTTTGTCGACATCGTCAATGCGGTCGGCTATGTCGCCATCTGCATCGTCATCGTGCAGGGCATCATCTCGCAACGCTACTTCGCTCCTCGCGCGCAGCGGCGGCACGCGAGCCACCTATTCGACATCTTGACCTTGGCCGTTGTAACGGCCGCATATGTGGGCCTTAACATCGCGGTACTAGCCGCGACGTAAGCCTGCGCCTCACTGCATCGCGGCACTAGGGCTTACGCAGGATCATCAAGTAATCATATTGCCGCGAGGAAATTTCATCGGCGATCGCATCGTCGCTCGCATCGACGATCGGCCGCACCGAGGCAATCTTCTTGATGCCCCGGCGCTGGGCACGTGCGGGCACCCCGAGCGCATGGCAATGGCCGGTACCAGCAAGCACGATGACGCGCCGGTTCTTGTCGAGCCGCAGCCATTTGGTCGCGCCCTCGGCCATGGTCTCATCCCAGATTTCCTGCACCTGATAGTAGCGATGGCCACGCCCCGGCGTCTTGCTGCCTGCCTCATCGGTTGTGTCTGCCTCCGCACCGCCAGTCGTCGGATGGCCCAGGCCCATCATCTGCTGCCAAAACCACGTCTCATGCGCGGGCAAGGCTACGATGGGCGGCAGCTGCGCCTTCTCATCAGCCGACAGCGCCTCGAGCCCATCTCGCACCACGCGCCGGGTCAGCTCGCGCGGCGCATTGAGCGCTAGCAGCTTGATCCTGGTCGCGATCGCGGTGGCGAGGATTGGTTGATAGAAGCCAAAATCGTAGCCCCATCGCGTGGTCCATCCACTGCGGGTTAGAAAGGTGGCGACGTCGATCGCCTTGGCCTCGTAGTCATCGAGTACGCCCTGAAACGGCGCCTGCACCATTTCCAGCCCAAGCGCGAGGCTGCCCGGAATTGCGCCAATGCTGAGGTTCTTCACCAACTCGCGCTGCGCCCAGTGATGGCGGACGTCATCGTGTTCTTCACCAATGCACACCAGTTGTACCGAGCTAAGCTGCGCGAAAGCGGTCGGTGTGTCGATGCTGCGACCCGTCTTGCCGTCGATGAATGCATAGCTCATCGCGGCTTTCTCGAATTGCTCCGGCGTGATCGGCGGCGCGGCCGCCTTGGCCGGTTGGGTTGCCTTTGCCGCGGCCTTGGGCTCGCCGGCGACAGGCGTGGCGGTGGGTAGTCGCGCGCCATCCGCTGCTGGCTCGGCCGCCGCCGACGCAGTTGGCGCCGGACCTCGGGCCGCAGGGCGCGAGCCAACCATCGATTTGCAGCCGAGCAAGCCGCTCGCAAGCGCGCACAAAGAAATGGCAGTTATCGTCGGGCGCGGCATAGGCTTTTATTCTACGCTGCCCGCGCGCGCGCTGCACGCTACATGCGCGAACCACAATGTCGGACACCTACCACCTCAACGCCGACCCCACGTGGTTGACCACGACGCCGGGCGTAGGGGGACAAATCAAGACCTCACCCGAGGACTTTGTGGTTATAGAAGAAGGCGGGCCCGAGGCCAGCGGGCGCGGCGATCACTGGCTGGTGCGCGTGCAAAAGCGCAATGTCACCACGCCCTTTGCCATGAAGCAGCTCGCGCGCGCCCTCGACATCTCCGATCGCGACATTGGCTACGCGGGGATGAAAGACAAGCTCGCGCTCACCACCCAGCAGCTAACGCTCCCTGCCAAGTCAGTGACCGCCGCGCAATTGGCGGCTATCCGTATTCCGGACATCGAGGTGCTCGATGCCAAGCTGCATAGCACCAAGCTCCGGCTCGGCCACCTGGCGGGTAATCGCTTCGTCATCGCGGTGCGCGGCCTGGCCGACGCGGACGCCGCGCTCGCGCACGCCTCGCGCGCGCTTGCCGAGCTGGCCGCGCCGCCGGGCGTGCCTAATTGGTTTGGCGGGCAGCGCTTTGGCAGCGACCTCGATAATCATATCGTCGCGCGCGACATGTTAACCGGCGCGCTGCCGTGGCCGCTCGATCGGCGCAAGGCGCGCTTTTTTGCGTCGTCGCTGCAGTCGCATTGGTTCAACGCGTGGCTGCGCGCGCGCCTTGCCGATGGCCTCTTCGCCACGGTGCTTGGCGGCGACTGGCTCAAAAAGCATGCGGGCGGCCAGTTTACCGCGGAGGATGCCATCGCCGAAACGGCGCGGCTGCGTGGCGACGAGCTGGCAATTATGGGGCCGATGTTTGGTGCCGAGATGCGCCCCTCACCGCCAGGGAGCGACGCCGCGGGGCGCGAAGCGGCCATTCTCGCCGCCGCCGACGTGACGCCAACGAACCTGCTCGCCATGGCCCGGCATGCGCCGGGCGCGCGTCGCCCCTCCTCGTTTGCGCTGCGCCAAGCGAGCGCTCGCCACCTCGCACCCGATGCGATCGAACTTTCGTTTTGGTTGCCTAGCGGGGCCTATGCCACCGTGGTAATGGCCGAGGTGCAGAAGCCGGCGCGCGCCGCCCTGGACTCGCTGCGAGGAGAATCCAACGATGAGTCAAACGCGTGACTACGGGGCGCTCAGCCCTATTGACCTGTATTTCGCCAACACACCAAATGGACAAAAGATTGTCATTGGGTGCGAGGAAATGGGCGTAACCTACAAGCTGCACCGGATTAGCTTTGCCAACAAAGACCAGTTCACGCCCGAGTTTTTGGCGATCAGTCCGAACAATAAGATTCCCGCCATTGTCGACCCCACCGGGCCAGATGGCGCGCCCTTGGCGTTGTTCGAATCGGGCGCGATTCTGCAATATCTCGGCAACAAGACCGGGCTTTATTACCCAACCGCAGCGCGCGCGCGCGCGACTTGCGAGCAGTGGCTCTACTGGCAGATGGCGGGGCTGGGGCCCATGTCCGGGCAAGCGATGCATTTCGTTAAGTTCGCGCCCGAACGCGTGCCTTATGGCATCGAGCGCTACACGACTGAAGTGCGGCGGCTCTACGGCGTGCTCAACCAACAACTAGGGGGCCACGAATTTATCGCGGGCGATTATTCGATCGCAGACATCGCGGCCTATCCATGGGTGGTGCCCCACGCCGCCATTGGGCTCGACCTAGCGGATTTTCCGCACATCGCGCGTTGGCTCGGCGAGCTTGGCCGTCGCCCCGCCGTGGCACGCGGCATGTCCATGTAGGTAACTGCGCACAGCCACAGCCTGGCAAAATTGTCGCGATTGCTTGGAAGCCGTGGCGCCATGCGCCTTGGCTCTAACAATCTCAAGTAGAATAGATCTCGATGAGTCGCCGAGTAACGCGAGCGCCAATTGCCACGCCGGCCGCCTTGTATTTCATGGCTGCGATGATAACCGCGGCCTTTGCGGTTTCGCCGACGTCCAGCTGGGCTCAACCGCAGGCGCCGTACGACCCAGCGGTCGCGTTGCAGACGCTTGAGTTGCCGCCCGGCCCGCGGTCGTTTTGTCCGTCGACGACGGCCCTGTCGCGGCACCCAAACAGCTTAGCGTTGATGTCCTGGTGACCTATCTGACCAATCCGTTGGTCGTCTACACCTTGCGCGATGGCGAATTGGCCAAGGAACGCGCCGTGGTTGTCGAATCGATCGCCGCGGGTGAGTTGACATTTGCGTATGGCGTGGCGCGGCGACTGCAGCTTGGCGCGGCGTTGCCGATCACCTTCTCGATGCGCGGGCAGGGCCTCTCTCCAAACGACGCGAGGCCGTTGCCGGGGGGGCTCAGCATCTCTGGGCTGGGCGACGCCCGCCTTGAAGCCAAGTATCAATTGGTGCACAAGCATCACTTTGCGATTGCGGGCGCCGCCGGCCTTGGCGCGCCGAGCAGCTTTGGCAATGGCGACTCCGAATTCTTGGGCGATAACTTCGTCAGCGGTCGCGTTCGGCTAGGCATGCACTGGTCGAGCCGAGGCGGCGGCTTTATCATCGGTGCCCACGGCGGATTTATCGGGCGCAAGACGCGCGAGATCTACGCGGTGCGCGTTGGCTCGCAATTTACCTGGGCGGCCGGGGTGGCCTTTCGCATCACAGATCAATTTTCCCTATTTGGCGAAGGCTTTGGCCGCACCGATTTGGATCTGAATTATGAAAATTCCCCCATCGAGGCCGGTGGCGGCCTGCGGCTGCGCATGGGCACGTCGCTGACGTTTAGCGCCGGCGGCAGCACGGGCGTTTACGGCGGCATCGGCGCGCCCGACCTGCGGGTGTTTACCTCGCTAGGGTGGGCGCCAGATACGGGCGATCGCGACGGCGACGGCGTGCCAAATGCCATCGACAAGTGCGTCAGCCTGGCGGAAGACTTCGACGGCTTTAAGGACAGCGATGGTTGTCCCGATCCGGACAACGACGGCGACCTCAAGCTCGATGGCACCGACAAATGCCCCACCGATGCCGAGGATAGCGACGGCTACCAAGACGAAGATGGCTGCCCCGATCCGGACAACGACGGCGACGGCATCATGGATCGCGACGATCAATGCGTCGACGAAAAAGAAGACGGCAAGGTGCCGCACACCAAGGATGGTTGTCCGTTTGACAAGCGCGACACCGACAGCGACATGCTGCCCGACTATCTCGATGCGTGCCCTGATCAAGAGGAAGACATGGACGGGTTCGAGGACGCCGACGGCTGCCCTGAGCTCGACAACGACAAAGACGGCATCGACGATGTCGACGATGGCTGCCCGCTGTGTCCCGAGGATGCCGATGGCGTCAATGACGGCGACGGCTGCCCTGAGCTAGACAACGACGGCGACGGCGTCATCGACGCCAAGGACATGTGTGACGGCGAGGCCGAGACGGTCAATGGCATCGACGACTTTGACGGCTGTGCTGATGAAGGCGGCGCCGAGTTGGCGAGCTTTGATGGGAGCCGCATCATCCTGGTGCGCACGCCCGAATTTGCCAAGACCTCGCTTGGCCGTGTCGGCGCTTTGGTGATGGATCAGGTCGCGCTCATCATGGTGCGCGAGCATACCGTGACCAAATGGACCATTGCGGTCTCGACGCGCAGCAAGGTAGACGCCGAAAACGTGGCCAGGCGCTGGTCGAGCATCTCGCGGCGCGCGGCGTGCCGGCAACGCGGCTTTCGGTGGTGGCCGCGGCAGGTGCCGATCAGGTCGGCATCCTCGCACGCGAAAAAAATGAACCCGTCGAGGGCGCCGTGCCGACATACTGCCCCGCGGAGCTGCAGGTTAAGCCTCAGGCGCAGCCCGTAGCGCCGGTGGGGGGGCAGCCCGTCACGCCTGCGCCCGTGCCATAGGCGGCTGCCTTAAGGACACGCTCGTCGGGCCGCCCAACATTGTCGGTGCGCGGCGCGCGGCGCGTGGTACAACCCGCGCATGCAAGGCAAGGCGCGCGAGGTCCTCGATGCACGTTGCGCGTCAGGGGGCGTCGGGTTGCTCGTCGCCGGATGCCTCGCGCTGGCGTCGTCGGGGTGTCCCGCACCGGCGGGTGGTGACCCGGATGCGGCCTTGCCCGACGCGCCCGTAGTGCCGCCACGCGAGCCCATCTTTGATGCCTATGGCAGCCCGTCGGCGTTTGACGTCGCGACGTGGAATATCGAAGGCTTTCCCAAGAGCGCCTCAACGGTGGCTATCGCCAGCGTCACCAATTTTGACGCCCTCATGGAGGGGCTGCCTGACTACGAGGCGGTGTTATCGACCCATCGCTACGCGCCAAATTCCTATCAAAAAACTGGGCTCATCGCGCGCAAAGACGTCATCACAATTCGAGGCAGTGAGCTCATCTTGGTCGACCAGTCGGCGTCCATGCCGCGGCCGCCTTTGCGCGTTGCGCTGACCTATAACGGCCCCGATGGCGCCTTTGAATTTGACGCCATCATCATTCATCTCAAGGCTGGTTTTACGGCGCAAGATCGGCAGCAACGCGAAACCTCGATCTCGCTGCTCGATATCTATATTCGCGACCGTCTTGACGCGAATGCGAACGATCGCATCGTGCTGCTTGGCGATTTCAACACCGATCCATCGGAGTCGAGCGGCGATGAAATTCTCGCCCCCATTACCGACGGCAGCGAGCTTTATCAGTTTCCCACCAAGGCCCCCGCCGAAGCCGGCGACTACTCGTTTTTGCCGTCCCAGGCGATGCTAGACCACGTCGTATTCGCCGGCGATTTCGCCGCGGGGGCCACGGCCCAAGTGGCAGAGATCGACGACCAGTTTATTAACTTCGAAGACACCGTTAGCGATCATCGCCCCGTCGTCGCCGGCTTTGCGCCGTAGCGGTAGGACAGGCTACCGGCAGGTGGGCGCTCCCCCCTTAGGAGAATCCAAGCAGTCGGCCGCCTTGGTAAACGGCAAAGCTCGCCAGCCACGCCATGCCCGTCATATACAGCAGAACAAACATCGGCCAGCGATAGCCTTGGGTCTCGCGCTTGAGCACCGCCAGCGTTGAGATGCATTGCATGGCGAGCGCAAAAAACACCATCAGGCTGATGCCGACCAGCGGCGTAAACAACTTCGAGCCATCCTCGCGGCGCTCGGCGTGCATCGCGTCGCGCAGCGAGGTGCTGTGCTCATCGACCTCGCCGCCGACGCTGTAGACGACGCCCATCGTCGAGACAAACACCTCGCGCGCCGCAAACGCGCCGAGCAGGCCGACGCCGATCTTCCAATCAAAGCCGAGCGGCTCGATCGCCGGCTCGATGAAGTGTCCGAGCCGACCAGCATAGCTGTGGCGCAGCTGATAGCTCTGGGCGTACGCCGCAGGATCGAGATTGACCGGCATGACCGACGCGGGCGGGGCCTCAAGCGAAGGCGGCACGTCGCTACGTGGGAACGTCAGCAGCACCCACAGCCCAATCGTGCATGCAAAGATAACGGTACCCGCCTCGGTGAGAAACATGCGCGATCGCTCCCACATCTGGCGCAGCACGTCGCGCAGCCCTGGCATTCGATAGGGCGGCAGCTCGATGATAAAGGGCAGCCGCTTGGCCCGCAGCGGTTTTACCGTGCGCGACAAGACGAAGGCCGCCAGCAGCGACATCACGATCGAAAACAAATACATCGCCACCATCAGCAGCGACTGGGTGAATTTTTGCCCGACGAAGAGCGCGCCAATAATAAGGCTATAGACCGGCAGCCGGGCCGAGCAGGTCATGAGCGGAATCACCGCCATGGTGAGAATGCGGTCGCGTTGGCGTTCCATGGTGCGTGTCGCCATGATCGCGGGCACCGCGCAGGCAAAACCCGACAGCATCGGCACGAACGCCTTGCCGTGCAGGTTCATCGTGCGCATCACGCGATCCATCAGATACGCGACGCGCGCGAGATAGCCCGAGTCTTCGAGCACGCCGAGAAACAGAAACAGCAGCAGAATCTGCGGCAGAAACACCAAGACCGAACCAACGCCGCCAATCACCGCGTCGACGACGAAGTCCGCCGCAAGCCCTTGGCCCATCGCCGCGCGCACTGCGTCGCCGAGCATGGCCTGGCCGCCCTCGATGGTCGCGATCGCCGGATCGGCCCATGCAAAGAGCGACATGAACACGACAAACATGATGGCAATGAAGACCGCCATGCCGGCGAAGCGATTGAGCAGCACCGCGTCGATGCGATCGGCGCGCGTCTGCACGCGCGTTGGGGGCGCGACAAAGAGAGGCGCCAAGTTGGCGTCGAGCCATGCCCATCGCGCCTGCGCCACTTCGCCATCGATCGCAGGGCCATGCGCGGCGTGGGACGTGACCGCGGCCAGCAAGGGCGGCGAGACATGGCGCAGCCTATCGGCATCGGCGTCGTGGTCGTTGTCGACGCTTTGCAGGGCCCAGAGCGCCATCGCCCGCGCGTCGCGAGCGGAGGCGAGCGAGGTGGGCAAGTGCGGCACGACGTCGTCAATCATGGCCGCGAGCGCGGGCGACGGCTGCCAACGCCACTTCGGCTCCGGTGGCGGCTCGCCCGCGACGCGCACCATCGCGCGGGTTAACGTATCGAGGCCGCGGCCTTCGCGCGCCGCGACGGCAATCACCTCGCAGCCAAGCGCCGCAGCGATTGCGCGCGTATCAGGGACGTGCGCCGCCTCGTCGGCGAGCGTGAGCGCGACCACGATGGGGACGCCAAATTCCTGCAGCTGCATCGCGAAATACAAGCCCCGCAGCGCCTGGCTGGTCTCAACGCAAACCACCACGGCAGCGGGCGGCGCGCTGCCAAGGCCCAAGATACGCTCGATGGCGATTTGCTCTTCGCCGGTGCGCGCCACCAAGCTATAGGTGCCGGGAATGTCGACCAATTCGAGTTCGGGATGGCCGCGCAAGTCGGCGCGGCGCTCCTCGACCGTGATGCCGGGGTAGTTGCCGATGCGGACGCGCTTGCCGGTCAGCGCCTGAAACAGCGTGGACTTCCCCGAGTTGGGGTTGCCGGCAATGGCTATGGCCCGAGTCACGTCGCGCTCATCTCGACAATGATATTTTTCGCCTCGACGCGCCGCACCGAGAGGCGGGTCTTGCGCGCCTCAAATTCGATCGGGCAGCCGAGCGGCGCAATATGTGCCACACAAATTTCTGTGCCCGGCACGATGCCCATTTCCAGCAGCCGGCGACGAAACGTCCGCGCGCCGTGGATCGCCACCACCTTCATCGCCTGGTAGGGCTTTGCGTCGGCGAGCGAATTCATGTAGGCACACTAGCATAATGAAAATTGTTTTCAAGTTGGCGTCTAGGCTATAGGGTACGGATATCATTGCTGATTCGGCCGAGATCGGGGGCGCCCTAGGCAAAGTGTCGCGCCTACGGCCGATTGTGAGTATCCTTAATAGAGGAGGACGGAGCCACCGAGCCATTTCCGCGACGACATGACCACGCAAGCCCAGACCCTGCTGTTATCTCAGGGCTACGAGCCGATCAAAATTATCTCGTGGCAGCGCGCCATCACGTTGTTTTTTCTCGGCAAGGTCGAGGTCGTCGAGGAATACGACGCCGACATTCGCTCGGTGAGCTTGGTGATCAAGGTGCCCGCGGTGGTGCGCCTGCTCAAGGCGTTTCGTCGGCCGAATCGCCCCGTGCGCTTCTCGCGCGTTAACATTTACGCGCGCGACGGCTACAAATGCCAATACTGCGGCGTGCGCGCGGGCCTCCGCGAGTTGACCTACGACCACGTGGTGCCGCGCTCGCGCGGTGGCGTCACCGATTGGGAAAACATCGTGACGTGCTGCTATCGCTGCAATCGCGACAAAGGAGGCCGCACGCCCAAGGAGGCCGGCATGGCGCTTTTGTCAACGCCGCGCCAACCCGCATGGGTGCCCGCGGTATCTATCCGGGTCAGCCTGCGTTCGGTGCCAGATGCGTGGCGCGACTACCTGTATTGGACGTCCGCGCTTGATACCGACGAGTGAGCCGGTATGGTCATAACATGACCAAGTGGGCCGCGCCAATCTCGCAGATCGTTACGCCCCTGGAGGCCGTGGTCGCGGCGGCGCTATCGCAGGCGAGGGTGCTCGGCATCAACGAGCGAACGCTCGACGCGCACCAACCCTTGGTAGTCGCGCTCGCGTATGCGGCGACTGAGCTCGAAGTGGTGCGCCATCTTGTGACGGCACATGGCGCGCTAAGTGGCGCCGCGCGCATGGCCGAGGGCGATAGGCGCGACTTGGCGCAAGGGTATCGGGTGGCGATCGCCCGCGTGGCACGGCGCAGCCGCGATCGTTTGCACGCCGTGGCGTATGAACTCGGCGACGAGGCGAAGCTGGGCACGGCGCTGGCCGCGGTGACGGCGCCAGCCTTCGGCCAGGCGTTGCAACAGCTCGCCTCACACGCCGAGCTCACGAGCTTTGGCGAGCGCATCATCGCGCGCCGCGGTCAGGTGCCCGCGCACGACGACGAGACCACCGGCGACGTGCGGGCCTCGGTGCGGCAGTTTGCCAACAAGACCGTCGCGCCGATCGCCGCGCAACTCCATTTACAAGACCTCCTGGTGCCGGACGCGTTGCTAAGCGCCATGGCCGAGCTTGGTTATTTTGGCCTCTCGGTACCCGAGCGCTTCGGCGGCAATGAAATGGGTCATTTGGCGATGATCGTCACCACCGAGGAACTCTCGCGTGGCTCGCTTGCCGGCGGCGGCTCGCTGATCACGCGGCCCGAGATTCTTGCCAAGGCGCTGGTGCACGGCGGCAGCGCGGCGCAACAAGCAACCTGGTTGCCGCTAATTGCCAGCGGCAAAAAGATGGTCGCTATCTCCGTCACCGAGCCCGACATTGGCTCGGACGTCGCGTCGCTGCGCTGCCGCGCTGAGGCGACCACGGTCGAGGGCGTCGCGGGTTATTCAATTAGCGGCGCCAAGGCGTGGTGCACGTTTGCCGGGCGCGCCGATATCATCGCGCTGCTGGCGCGCACCGATGCCGACGCCAGCAAGGGCGCCAAGGGCCTATCGCTGTTCATCGTCGAGAAACCGCCGTTTGCTGGCCACGCCTTCGAGCTGGCGCAACCGGGTGGCGGCACCTTGCACGGCCAGGCGGACCACACGCCGGGCTATCGCGGCATGCATTCGTTTTCGCTCGCATTTGACAAGTGGTTCGTGCCGGCGACGCATCTGGTTGGCGAGGCCGCCGGCGTCGGCCGCGGCTTTTACTTGCAGATGGCCGGCTTTGCGGCGGGTCGCTTGCAAACTGGTGGTCGCGCCTGCGGCCTCATGCAGGCGGCGCTTGAAGCTACCTGCGGCTACGTTGCGGATCGCGCCCAATTTGGCCAGCCGCTCGCAACCTTTGGCTTGACGCAGGCATCCATCGCCGAAATGGCGAGCAGCCTGATTGCGGCGCGCGCCATCACCTATGTAGCGGCGCAGGCCATGGACGTCGATGAGCGCGCCGCCTCGATCTTGGCCGCGGGGGCCAAGCTCTTTGCCTGCGATGCCGCGGTCGAGTGCACCCAAATGGGCCAAGTCCTCCACGGCGGCTGGGGGTATGCCGAGGAATACGCGATTAGCCGCCACGTCGCCGATGCGCTAGTGCTGCCGATCTTTGAGGGCGTGCGCCCAGTGCTGATTCTCAAGGTCATCGCGCGCGGGCTATTTTCCGCGGCATAGATCGCAGCCGCCATGTAGGTATATATGCGCCAGCGAGGCCGTGCGCTGTTGCACAGCGCGAGCACGCGGCCACGCGCGCCACTTCCCGCTGCCAGTTTATGCGCGTATTATCAACTAATGCCGAGGTTTTTTGCGATGTCGTCACGCGCACGCGTTGGTGGGGCCACACCTGGCGCCGCGGCGAGTTGGCCGGTGTGGCTGGTCGGGTGCTTGCTCACGCTCGCTGGTTCGCTCGGCGCCACGCCCGCCGCCGCCGATACCGAGGTCAAGCCGTACGTTTTGCTCATCGTCGATACCTCGGGCTCGATGGGCTCTTCAACCAATGCCGGCGTCGCAAGTTGTCCGGGCAGCTCCAGCAGCAAGCTGGATCACGCGAAGTGCGCGATCCAGCGCGTTGCGTATAGCTACGCTGAAATGATTTTGGGTCTTGGCATTTATCGCCAGGCGCCAACGGGCTCGGGCAATCAAACCTGCGGCAATGCGCCGAACACGCAGAGCTGTCCTTCAAAAAATGTGGTGTGTAACGCCAACGGCAACCTCGGCGATTCACTCGACGTCTTGGTGCCGCTGTACGACGGCAACACCGGCGGCGTGGTCTCGTTTAACAACATGTCGTGTAGCGGCGGATGCACCAATGGCGCCGCCGACCCCGAAATCATCGCCTCTGGCGGCACCCCGATTGGCGGATCGATCGTCGGCGCGAAGCGCTACTACCAGGGCCTTGACTCGCCCAACTTCGGCCCTTACGCCACGGGGCTCGGCGCTGATCCGATTCGCAACGACCCGCTCAAGAACGTCTTCGTCGGCGGCGAGCAATGCCGCCCATACCTCGTAATTCAGCTTACCGACGGCGGGGAAACGTGTGGCGGCAGCGCGCCTGCGGCGGCGACGTCGCTGCTCACAACCGTGGTCGACGGCCTGACCTATCGCATCGAGACCCGCGCCATCGGCTTTGGCATTGCCGCCGGCGACGCCGCCATCGAGGCGCTGGCACAGGCCGGGGGACGCCCCAATGTGCCGGGGGAAAACGAGGGCTACTACGCCGCCAACGAGGAAGAGCTGCAGATCGCCATCTCTGATATCGTCGCTGAGTCGATCAAGTACGAGCTGTGCAACGGCGCTGACGATGACTGCGACACGCTCATCGACGAAGACTTCACCAACCTCGGTGACGCCTGCTTTGATAACGGCATTGGTGTGTGCCGCGGCTCGGGTGTGCTTGTCTGCAACGCGGGCGAGACCGGCACCACCTGCCAGGTCACCAATCCTGGCGATTCGCCCTCGACAGAAATTTGCGACGGCCTCGACAATGATTGCGACACCCTGATCGACGAAGGCAACGTCTGTGGCGGCTGCACCAACGTCGAGGTCTGCAACAACCTCGACGACGACTGCGACGGGGTCGTCGACGACAATCTTACGCGCACCTGCGGCAGCGACGTTGGCGTGTGCGTGAAGGGCACCGAGACGTGCGTCGCCGGCGTGTGGGTCGGCTGCGACGACGTCGGGCCGCAGACCGAGATTTGTGACTCGCTCGACAACAACTGCGACGGCCTCACCGACGGCTTCGCGCAAAGCTGCTCGGATTTGCCCGGTGGCAACCCCAATATTGGCATCTGTCATCCTGGGACGCAGATTTGCCCCGCCAATGGCGACGGCAACTTTTTGCCATGCACCGGCGAGGTCGTGCCGCAAACCGAGGTTTGCGACCTTCTCGACAATGATTGCGATGGCTTCGTCGATGAAGACACCGGCGGCAACGCCTGCGATGCCGCCTGCGGCGTTGGCGTGACCGTTTGCGTCGCGGGGCAAATCCAATGCCCAGATGGGCAGGCGGGTGTTGAGACGTGCAATGGCTTTGACGACGACTGCGATGGGGTAATCGACGACGGCACGTTTGGCGGTGGCGCCTGCAACCAAGGCGGCACCATCTGCAATGGCGTGCTCGAATGCCTCAACGGCGGCCTTGTGTGTGAAGGGCCGCCGGTGGGCGTCGAGATTTGTAATTGCGAGGATGACGATTGCGATGGCAGCATCGACGAAAACCCCGGCAGCCTGTGCAGCGGTGGCTCGCAATGCGTGCAGTGCGAATGCGCCTTTGTATGCGCTCCGGGCGAGTTCCCGTGCCCGCTCGGCCGTAGCTGCATCGATGGTTTTTGCATCACCGATCTGTGTTTTGACGTCGTCTGCGAACCGCTGCCCGGCGGCGATGCGACCACCTGTGTCGAAGGCACCTGCCTGCGCGCCTGCGACATTACGCCATGCAGTGCCGGCACGGTTTGCGTGCCCGAGCTTGGCGAATGCCGCTTCGATGATTGCCGCACCTTCCCCGAGCGCTGCGACGCGACGGACACCTGCGTTGCCGGCGAATGCATCGATAATCCGTGTGCCGGCGTCACCTGCGAGGGCGGCGAGTACTGCAGCGGCGGCGATTGCGTCGACTCCTGCGCCGGCGTGGCATGCGGCACCGGCCGCCGTTGCGAGCTCGGAGTTTGCGTTGAGGATCCTTGCGGCGGCCCCTGCATCACCGGTGAGGTGTGCAATGCCGCAGCCGGCGTGTGCGTCGGAAATCTTTGCGCCGAAGGCTTTATGTGCGACGTCGGCCTGGCCTGCAATCCGCTTAACGGCCTGTGCGAACCGGATGTCTGTGCGACGGTCGCCTGCCCAAGCGAGGAGCAGGTCTGCGTGCAAGGAAGTTGCTATTTTCCAGCCGACGTCGCGCCGGCGTCGCAACGCGTGACCGTTGCCGGCAAGGGCTGTTCGGCGCAAACCGGGGCAGGCGCAGGCTGGCTGCTGCTTGCCCTCGCGGCGTTGAC
This sequence comes from Myxococcales bacterium, assembly GCA_016716835.1. Classification (NCBI taxonomy): domain Bacteria; kingdom Pseudomonadati; phylum Myxococcota; class Myxococcia; order Myxococcales; species Myxococcales bacterium. The sequence continues at coordinate 535,186 of JADJUW010000002.1, forward strand.
GCTGCAACGCCGGCGCCGCGCCGCTAAGGAGGTCGCGTAATGTCTGCCGGACCTGACCGCGGTCCGTTGGTAGGCGGTGCGATGCTAGCGTTGACGCTGGCCCTCGCAACTGCTTTCGCCCTGGCCCTAGGGAGCTGCAAGCTCAATGAGTATTGCATTGATTGCCCGGTCGAAGAAGACGCCACGCCGGTCGACGCACCTGACGACAGCGCCGATGCCGACGCGCCGGATGTCTGCCTCACCACGGGCGCCGAGCAATGCGACGGCGAGGACAATGATTGCGATGGCAGCATTGACGAGGACACGGCCGAAGAACCGCTGGCGCAAGTTGGCGACGTTTGCAGCAGCAACGTCGGCGAGTGCAGCGAGGGCACCTATGCCTGCGAAAATGGCGCGCTCGTTTGCGTCGGTGGCACCATCCCTACGCCCGAGCTGTGCGACAACCTCGACAACGACTGCGACGCTTTCATCGACGAAGGCAACCCGGGCGGGGCGCTGGTCTGCGGCACCGACGTCGGCGAGTGCATCGCCGGCACCACGGCATGCGTCAACGGTATCATCGATTGCATCGGCGACGTCGGCTCGGTCGGCGGCACGCCGGAGGCGTGCGACAATCGCGATAACGACTGCGACGGCTTGGTCGATGAGGGGCTCAATGGCTTTGGCAATTGCGGCCTCACCGACGAAGGCGAATGCGCGTTGGGCAATCTCACCTGCACTGGCGGCACGCCAATTTGTATCGGCGCCATCAATCCGACGTTTGAGCTCTGCGATAATCTCGACCAGGACTGCGATGGCTTTGACACCAATGGCTACAACCTAAACCTCGACCCACTCAACTGCGGCACCTGCGGCACCGTCTGCGTCGTGCCCAATGCCATCGCGGGATGCGCCGGTGGCCTTTGCGCGGTCGCGGGCTGCAGCGCCAACTTCTACGACATCGATCTCGATCCGCTAAATGGTTGTGAGTACCCGTGCACGTATCAGGGTCCCAACGAATTATGCAACCTCATCGACGATGACTGCGACGGCACCATCGACGAAAACCTCACCCCGCCGCCCATTTGTGAGACGCAGGGCGAGTGCGCCGGCGCCGTGCCGAGCTGTGGCGTTAATGGCTGGACCTGCAACTATGGCCCCACCGTGTCGCAGGACGCCAACGGTCAGATTATTCCCGAGACCACCTGCGATGGCCTCGACAACGATTGTAATGGCCAAACCGACGAAGCCTTCCCCGACATCGGGCAAGCGTGTGACGACGGCACGTTTGGCGTGTGCACCAGCTACGGCACGTGGGTATGCGGCCCCACCGGTAATTCGCCGCTGGAATGCGATATCACCATTCCCGGCGCGTCCGAAAGCGCCGAGGCTTGCGATGGCCTCGATAATGATTGCGACAACGTCGTCGACGACGGCGCGGCCACCGGCAACCTGCCGGGGCAAAACTGGGTCAGCATCGGCAATGGCGTTTCAATGATGAAGTACGAAGCGTCGCGGCCGGATGCGACGTCGACGCTCACCGGCATTCGCACGACGGCGACGTGTTCGCGGCCCGATGTCCTGCCATGGACCAACGTCACGCCGCCTGAGGCGGCCGCGGCCTGCGCGTCGGTCGGCGCGCGGCTGTGCACCGAAGTCGAATGGCATCGCGCCTGCGCGGTGGTCGCCGGGCAAACCTATCCCGTGGCGCAGCCAGGCAGCGGCAACGGCGACGTCGTGCTCGAGGCCGAGAATTACTACCAGGCCGTCGCGGTCACCGATCCGGGCGATAGCAAAGAGCGCCGCTTCTTGCCAGATTCGGCCGGTGGCATCTCGGGGCTGATGGCGCTCAAGGTGTCGCCTAATAACGGGCAAAGCAACACCACGGCGCAAGCCATCACGCAGTCGACCTATGTTGACTATCGCATCACCATGGCCCAGACCGGCAACCACTTCATTTGGGTGCGCATGCTCGGTACTACCGATAGTGACGATGCGATCTATGTTGGGCTCAAGGCAGGGGCAAGCCCTGCGTTTGTTGCCGGCGATTTGCTCAGCATCGTGGATAGCCGCGGAAGTAATCAGTCGACGTATTTTTGGTATCGCGCCGCCGCCATCAACGTCGCCGGCACGGGCTTGCATACGCTCCGCATTTATATGGCCGAGGATGGCGCGAAGATCGATCAGGTATTTCTGACCAAGAATACGAGCACCTCGTTTCCGGCCCAGCGGGGTCTTGCGCCAACGCGGCCTCGTGCAAAACCGGCAACACCTACGCCTACGCCAGCTCGCCCAATACCTACGCAGGCACCACCTGCAACGCGCTCGAGTACGATACCAACACAGGCCTTGCAGGCGATCAGAACGATATCGAACCCACCGCCAGCCTGCCGCAATGCAATGCGGCGTGGGCGGATGGCGGCATCTTCGATCTCTCGGGCAACGCCAAAGAATGGACCGCGCCGCGGCTGCCAGGGGTCAACCCCTTGCGTGGTGGCGCGTCTAACAACACCGGCCTTGGCACCAGCTGCGCCTTTGACTTTACGGCGGCCGGCAACGGCTTTGCCTTCGGCAACGTCGGCTTTCGCTGCTGTCGCTGACCAGCACCCGCCGTGGCGAGCCAGTTCTGCGTGCGCTGCCGGTTGCCCGAGCGGGCGTGCGTCTGCGCGCGCCTGGTGAGGGGGCAAAGCAACATCGCCTTGACGATCGTGCGCCACGTCGGCGAGCGTTCGCGCGTCTCCAACAGCGCGCACTTGGTCGCGCTGGCCCTGCCGGCCACCCGCATCATCGATTACGGCTTACACGGGGCGCCCGTGGAACACATTGAGCTGCCGCGCACCCCCGGCACGTATTTGCTCTTTCCCGAGGGACCGCCGCGCCACGACCTTGCATCGCTGCCGCATCCGCTAGATCATTTGGTGGTGCTCGATGCGTCGTGGAGCCAGGTTCGCCGCATGCGGCATCGGCTGCCTGCGCTTGCCGGCATGCCACCGCTGCACGTCGCGGCCTCGGCGCAGCGTCGGCGCATGCGCGCACCGCCCAAGGCGGGCCTGGTCTCCACGCTAGAAGCCATCGCGCTGGCGCTCGACCTCGCGGGGGAGCAGGGCGCCGCGGCAACCCTCGAGGCGACGTACGACACGTTCACCGCCGCGATGATGGGCCTGGGCCGAACGGGGCACCTCTGATGCGCTTGCCACTTGGCGTCAAGCTCACGCTTACCACCTCGGTGGCGGTTGCCATCGCGCTGGGAACGTTTGCGCTCATCACCGGCAAGTCATTGGGCGGCGGCATGCCGTGGATCTCTGCCGGCGCGTTGTTGGTTAGCGGCGTGCTGGGCGCGGTGTGGCAGAGCATTCGCGTCGTGCGCCCACTACGCGCCATGGCCGATGCCACGCGCGACATTGCCGGCGGCGATCTGTCGCGACGCGTGCCAGTAGAGAGTCGCGACGAGGTCGGTGCCATGGCGCAAAATTTAAACACGATGGCCGAGGCGCTTGAGGCCTTGCTGCACGATCGCGAGGCGCAGGCGCGGGTCAATCAAGAACTCGAGCTGGCGCGGACGCTGCAAAAGGCGATGCTGCCGCCGAGCGATGCCGTGGCCTCGGCGGGCCACGTCGTGTTTGGCACCAGCCGGCCAGCCTCGCGCTGTGGCGGCGATTGGTGGCTACACCATGAAATTTCGCCGACGCGGCTGCTCCTGGTCGTCGCCGATGCCACCGGCCACGGCGTGGGGGCCGCACTCATCGCCGCCACGGCCCGCGGCGCCTTGCTCGCCGTTATCGAAGCCAAGGGTGAGGCACTCACCACGGACGACGTGATGCGCGCCTTTGCCGCCGGGACAATGCGTAGCAATGCCACCACCGGCGAGACGCCGATGACCTCGCTGGTTGTCATCTGCGACGTCGCCACGGGTGAGCTGCAGTATCGCAATTGCGGCATGCCGTTTCCGCTGCTCGTCGCGGGCGGCGGCGTAACGGCCCTGACCTCGCTGCAGGTCGCAACGCGGCACCCGTGGCGGCGCGGCGAGACGCTCGTCATGTATAGCGACGGCCTCACCGAGCAGCAGAACGCCAAGGGCATGCGGTTTGGCGATCGCCGGCTCGCCGCCGTCTTGCGCGCACAGGGTGGCACGCTGCTCGCCCGCGATCACCGCGCCGTCATCGACGCCGGCATTGAGTTCGCCGGCGGCATCGCCCCCGACGACGACATCACGCTGGTGATGTGCCAGGCGCCCCAAGGGCCGCAAGATAGCTAAACCCAGCTTGCATCGCGGCGTGCAGCGCCGCCAGCGACGCCGGCGTCTTGATATCCACCACGGGCTCGGTGTCGTATTGTTCGAAGAACAGCGTGTGCGGCGCTTCATCGGGCACACCGAGCGCGGTGCGAATGCGGCGGTGATCGGGCACAAAGCCGCGGTGCAGCAGCGAAGTCAAAGTGTTGCCGATGGTGCCCTGCAGCCCGCAAATCAGCACGGTGCAGGTGGTGGGGTTGATCGCCGGTACGCCGACCTGCGTCGCGAGGCGATCTAAGTTTTCGGCGACAAACAAGTTCTCGACGCGACCGGTTTGCCCGCTCCAGGTCGGCGATTCGGCCGGACGCGACACCGTCGGCACATAGCGCAGGCCCAGCGTCGCGACATATCCCTCCAGCTCCTGCCGATAACCGAGTTCGTTATCGCGCGACACGCCGTGCAAGATGGCGTAGCGCGAGAGGTCGGGCGTGCGACTGGGATGCGCGTCGATGGCCTCGCGCACCATGCTGACAAATGGCGCAAGCCCGGTGCCAGCGGCAACCATAATGCAAACGCGAGGGTCGCCGGCGCCGACGGTGTCGGGCAGCGTAAACTTGCCGGCGGCGACCGGCCGCATGTAAAGCCGAGCACCCGCCTGAAGGCCAAAGCACTGCGGCGTCAGCGGATTGGCCGATTCGGGCGTCGAGACGCGGCGGATATAAAATTCCGCGGCGCCGCGGTGGTGGGGTGACGAGGCGATGGACATCGAGCGCCGCACCGAGCCGAGTTCGGGCTGCGCCTCATTATTGAGGCCAATCACGCAGTATTGCCCGGCGACAAACCACGGGAACTCGGCTGGCGGCTCGTCAGGGCGCACAAAAAAATGTGCCAGGCCCGGCGCGATGTCGACGCGCGCCTCCAGCGTCGCGTTGTACTCAAGCAACTTAGCCATGGCTCACCGTAACAGGCAATGCCGGCTGACGCCATGCGCGCACGCCGAGCACGCCGATCGCGATGGCAAGCCCGGCGAGCACAAGCGCCACGACGGCATTTATCCACGCGGGCGAGCCCAGCGTCGCGGCCGCCAGCTCGCGTATTTGCAACACCAGCGAGGTCAGCGTGATGCTGGCGACAAACAAGCACGGTGCCAACGTGAACCAATAGCGACGGCCCTCTCGCCGCAGCCACAAGGTAATGGCGAGCAGCGAGAGGGCGGCGAGCAGCTGATTCGAGGTGCCAAATAACTTCCAGAACAGCGCGTACGCGCCTTGCCCTGCCATGAGCAAAAACACTAGCGGCACCGCGCAGGTGAGCAAGGTCGCGCCCACGGCCGCCAGGCGCGAAGGCGCCGCAAACACCTCTTGCAACAGATATCGCCCCAGCCGCGTCGCCGAATCGAGCGTGTCAAAAATGAAGGTGGACAGGGCCATCGCGCCAAACGTAATCGCCATGGTGCGATGCTCGGGCCCAATAATTTGCGTGAGGAAGGTGCCGATGCCCTTGGCATAAAGCGCGCCCGGCTTGTCAGTGCTCGTGGCCACGATCATCACCGTCGCCAGCGCGATCAGCGCGACGAACGCCTCAAGCAACATGGCGCCATACCCCACGGGGTGGCAATGCGTCTCCTTGTCGATCTGCTTGGAGGTGGTGCCCGAGCACACCAGGCCGTGAAACCCCGAGCACGCGCCGCACGCAATGGTCACGAACAAAAACGGAAACAGCGAGCCGCCGCTGGCGCTAAAGCCGCGAAACGCCGGTTGCTCGATGCTATGGCCGCCAAAGAAAATGCCGATCACGCCGATGAGCAAGGCGGCATACAGCACAAATCCGCCGAGATAGCCGCGCGGTTGCATGAGCAGCCACACCGGTGCGACCGAGGCCAACGCGCAGTAACCAAGCAGCACGAAGATCCACGCCTGCCACGGCAAGATGAGCAAGGTCGAGTATTGGGTGCCAACCCAGATGCAGCCGACGGTGGCGGGGACAAAGATAATGGTCAGCAGCCACAGCGGCCACTTGAGAAAGCGCTCGATGATGCCCATGACCATGGCGAGGCCCAGATAAAGCAGCGCCGCTAGCGCTACCGCGCCGCCCTGGTTAAACCGCATCAAGTCCTTGGTCTCGGCGTCGCCCGTGACGAAGGTCGAGGCGGTGACGTCGGTAAAGGCGACGATGACGTAGACCAGCGCGACCCAAATAAAGGTCGACATCATCAGCCACGCCGGGCGGCCGACGTGCACCCGCAGCACCTCGGCGATGCTCTTGCCGTCGTGGCGCACCGAGGCGACGAGGGTCGCCACGTCGTGGACGGCGCCAATAAATATGACGCCAAATCCTATCCACAGCACGCAGGGCAGCCAGCCGTACTGCTGGCACGCCAGGATAGGGCCGACGATGGGTCCCGCGGCCGCAATGGCGCTAAAATGTTGGCCAAACAGATAAAATGGCCGCGTCGGGACGAAATCGACCCCGTCGGCGTGCCGGTGGGACGGCGTTTGGGCCCCCGCCTGGAGCGCGAATTGGCGGGCGATAAAGCGCCCGTAAAACCGGTAACCTAGCGCCAGGAGCGCCACCATGGCCCCGGCCAACAACGCAAGATGCATGGCCTTGACTATAGCGAAACGCGGCAGATTTGGACTAGAGTCCGCCGCAAATGACCTCAGGTGGAATGGAAGAAGACTTCGGCGCACTCCTTGCCGAATTCGAAGGCAAGGCCAAACGTCCAGGCGAACGGCGTCCAACAGTGGGCGATACCGTCAAGGGATCGATCGTCTCGATTGGCCGCGAATCAGTATTTGTCGACCTCGGCGGCAAGGCCGAAGGCATGCTTGAAAAAGCCCAGGTCGTCGATGGCGATGGCAACGTAACCGTCAAGGTTGGCGACCAGCTAGAAGCTCGCGTCGTCGGCGATGAAGGCGGCGTATTCACGTTGCGCGTCAAGCTAGGTCGCGGCGTTCAGGCCAAGCAAGAGTTGGTGATGGCGTTCGAGACCGGCCTGCCGGTTGAGGGCGTGGTCTCCGATATCGTCAAGGGCGGGCTCTCGGTGCAGGTCGCCGGCGTGCGCGCCTTTTGCCCAGCCTCGCAAATCGATGCGCGCTTTGTGCAGGACCTCGCGCCGTTTGTCGGCCAGCGCTTTAACTTCCGCATCACTAAGTATGACGGCCGCGATCTGGTGCTGTCGCGCCGCGTGATCGTCGAAGAAGAAAACAAGATCAAGGCCGTCGAGACTCGCTCGCGTTTGCAGCCAGGCTTGGTCGTAGAGGGCGTTGTCACCGCGTTTAAGCCATATGGCGCCTTTGTCGATATTGGCGGCATCGAGGGCATGTTGCACGTCTCCGAGCTCGGCTATTCGCGCGTCAACGACCCGCAAGAAGTGCTCAAGCTCGGCCAGACCGTGCAGTGCGTGATCCTCAAGATCGAGCCGGGCGATCGCGGCGAGCGCATCAGCCTCTCGCTTAAGGCGATGGCGGAAGACCCATGGAACCAAGCGGCCAAGCTGCTGGTCGAGGGCGGGCGCCTCAAGGGCACCATCAAGCGCCTCGAAACCTTCGGCGCGTTTGTTGAAATCGCGCCGGGCGTTGAAGGCCTCGTGCACATCAGCGAGCTCGGCGCCGGTCGCCGCATCAATCACCCTAAAGAAGTGGTGACCTCGGGCCAAGAAGTTGAAGTAACCGTGATCGCCGTCGACGCCGAAAAACGCCGCATCGCGCTCTCGATGGCCTCGACCGTCGACGGCACGACCGAAGAAGTTCGCGAAGCCTCGGAACAGCAAACCGTTGGCGCCGCCAAGCATCTCGGCACCTTTGCCGACCTGCTCAAAGAAAAGCCAAGCGCACCGTAAGCGCTTGTAGATGGCACGTGACCTTGCCTGGCGCGGCACCGTTGCTCTCGCCGGGCTTTTAGTGCCAGGCCTGGGCTACGTGCTCCGGCGTCGCCCCGCGCTCGCCGCCGCAACCATGGCCGGGTCCATCGCCTTGGCCGCGCTCGCCCTGAAAATCATTCCGTCCCCGCTGGGCCCCGCAATCTTGTGGCCCGCCGGCATCGCCTACGCAGTCCTCGTCCTTGCCTCCGCCGCCCACGCGGCCGCTCTGCCAACGCCTTAACATCCCTTGTTCTGATGGAGCGCCGGGGCGCTGGCCACTTGAAGCCGCGCCCGGCGCCTGAGTTCCCCTGGTGCCCAGCCCCTCCCCCAACTGGGGTCTAAGGGCATCTGGCTTGCGTCGGTTGTGCTTGCCCGTAACCCAACAGAATGAGAGTGCTTTCTATTGGGAATACCATGGCGAATAACCTGGCATGCGACGTGCATTTGTTGCCGTCATGAAGACCGATAACCTCCTTGCAGGCTCCTTACTAATAGCTGCCACTCTCTCCTCCAGTGCCTGCGTCGCACCCCAGTCAGACGATGACAAGGGCGACGAAACCAGCGAAGGCGACAAATCAGCGAAGCTGTTTCCTTCGCTGGCAAAGCGCTGGTGGTACTACGATCAAAATGCGTGCACGCGCGAAGGCAGCGCGCGCACGGGGCGGTTTCTACAGGATATCTATCTCGTCGACCAGGCGGACCTCGAAGAAGGTGCCGCGCACCGGATGTACTTTAACCTAAATGTCGACAATTGCATCGATGGTGTATCCATCGAGCAAACCAACTACTACCACGGTTCGCTTGCGTTCAAACAAATCCTGCAATCAGCAAATCCAACCCAGGTGTTAGCCGCAACCCGGTTCGAACGCATCACGACAGTCAACGCCGAGACCGGCGCAGCTGTAGAACAGCCAACCGATGGCATCCAGCTTGATGTCAAGATCAAGAGCTACGACCAAAGTGGTGAAATCTATCTCGTCACCCTCGGCGGTTCGGGCTTTGAAGATGTTGGCTGGTCGATTCTCGGCGCCATTCACACCGACGACGTTTGGACCACCAAGACGACGACAGACTACTAGGGGGCGTATCTAGTTTCGGAACGATGGGGTCACTCTCGCCTCCCTCTTAACCTGTCATTGCCAGATATTAGATCCGGTGCTGCAGAATCACGTTTGCTGGAACGTGATCACGCAGTAGCCAAGTTAACCATTTGAAACAGTTGCTGAATTTCGGGCCGGGAGTGACCCTTACGCCGCGCGGCGACGCAGCAGCCAGCCGGTGAGCATGGCGGCAAAGAGCAGGTGAAATGCCAGCTCGCCTGAAGACGAGCCGTTGGCGGCGCAACCCGCGCAGCCTTCCTTAGAAGCTGGCCAGCACACGCCGGCGCTGCCAGCGGTCGCGAGGCACTCGAAGTTGGCGGGGCATGAATCGGCCGAGATGGTGTTGCAGGCTTGGCTGCAGCGCATTTCGCCGCCGGCTTCTTGGCAGCTCGCCGAGGTGCAAGCTTGGTTGTATTCGCAGGTCTCGCCGAGTTCTAGCGTTGGCGCGTTCCAGAAGCATTTGCCGGACTCACACAGCTGTCCTTGCGCGCAGTCAGTCGCCGCATTGGTGCAGGCGGCGCCCTTGGTGATGGTAATGGTTTCGATGGCTGGCGTGCCTTCGAGGTCGTTGTAGGCGCGAACTTCGAGGTCGATGACGCCGTTCGGCACCGTGTCCGGCATCCCGACGACATCCTTAGGTAGGATGATGGTGTAAGCGCCAGTCCCTTGGGCTTCGGGCGATTTGCCCGCGTTGGTGCCCCACAGCCAGCCGTTGACGTAGACGTCGATGCGATTGAGGCCGCGTTCGTGCAACGAGGTAAGGGCGACCGTGACATCAGATCCGGCGCCGAGCGCGGCGCCATCGGCCGGCGACGTGATGGTTAGCGAAGGTGGGGCTGGCTCGACGCCGGCGCCAAAAAAGCCGAGGAGCGACTTATGCGCGTTTTGCTTGGGGGCGCCGCATTTGCAATCGCGCGGGCTTTCCGACGGAAAGCTCGGCTGGTTGTTTTCAAACGCGCCACAGCGAATGTCGAGATTGCGAAAGTACTTGCGCGTGCCGCAGTAGCCCTCGTAGGTCATCGGGTCGGTGCACGAACCAACGTGGTCGAGCGTGAAGGCGTGGGCGGCTTCCTGGGCGGCGGCGGCACACATCTCCTCGATCATGGTGGTCGGGTTGGCGTAGGCCGCCGGGTGCTCATTGGCGAACACAAAGACGATGGAGTTTCTAAACGGCGAGCAGCCCGCGGCGCCTGGCGCGACGCCAAGCACGCCGCTGCCAGGCGGATATCCGATTTGCGAGGCAAAGCCGCCGGTCTTGATTTCGGTGTGGGCCGTGGTACCTGGGTCAGTTTCGGTGATCACCACGTCGTACGGCGCGAAAAGGTCCGAGACGCAACTAACGTAGGCGTCCCACAGTTCATCGTTGGCGGTGGAATTTGGATTGGTCATGCCGTCGTCGTCGACGTCAAAGGCCGACAGCGTCGAGTTTTGCGATGGAATCGTCGATTCGTCCGTCGTGGAATCGTTCCGCGATGAGGCGCGGACAAGACACGGCTCTTCGGGGTCGTTGCAACGGTTGAGGTAGATGACGTTGGCGACGTCGCCGGGAGCAAAGGCGCTGGCGGGCGTCTCGACAAATTGGATGGGGCCGGGATTGCTGCGTTTTAGCGGGTACTGCTCCGACGTTGTCGGCGCGACTGGCTTGGGCGGGCCGGCAAGCAGGGTGGTCGCGCCGCCCACCGTAAGGGCGAGGCCGGAGATCAGCGCCACGGCACGCGCGACAAAAGGCGAATTTGAATTGCGAATCATAAGAGGTGCACATACCAAGAAACCGTGCGTTTCCCAACCGGATTCGTCGCGCTGGATGGGCTAGATCACGGTTCGATCTCTCGTCGCATTAATTGTAAGGTCTTGTTATTTCAGGTAGTTGCGATCGCGCGGCAAAGCACGCCGCGCCGAGGCCTGGCGCTACCGCCTGGAAAGGCGGGGAGTTGCCTTGATTTCGCACCCTGGGCAGAGTATCCGACGCGGCGCGAAGGCTTATTTTTCGCGCGTAAAACCAAGGAGTCTGCGGTGATTACCGATCTGTCTAAAGTCCGGAATATTGGCATTTCTGCTCACATCGATAGCGGTAAAACCACGCTGACGGAGCGCATTCTTTTTTACACCAAGCGCATCCATGCCATCCACGAAGTTAAGGGCAAGGACGGCGTCGGCGCCACCATGGACTCCATGGAGCTCGAGCGCGAGCGCGGCATTACCATCCAGTCGGCCGCGACCTTCTGCGAGTGGGGCGGTTCCAGCCCCGCACGCGGCATCAAGCTGCATCACATCAACATCATCGACACCCCGGGCCACGTCGACTTTACCGTCGAGGTCGAGCGCTCGCTGCGCGTTTTGGACGGCGCCATCATGGTGCTGTGCGGCGTCGCTGGCGTGCAATCACAGTCGTATACCGTCGACCGCCAAATGCGCCGCTACAAGGTGCCGCGCATCGCGTTCGTCAACAAGCTCGACCGCACCGGCGCCAACCCGTTTCGCGTCCGCGACCAACTGCGCGAGAAGCTCAAGCTGCACCCGGTCATGATCCAGTATCCGATCGGCCTCGAAGACAAGCTCGAGGGCGTCGTCGACCTCATCGAAATGAAGGCCTACCGCTTCTCCGGCGACAACGGCAACGACATCACCATCTCGGATCCAACCGGCGAATTGCTCGAAAACTGCAAGAAGGCGCGCGAAGAAATGCTCGACGCGCTGTCGATGGTCTCCGATGGCCTCACCGAGGCGATGCTCGAAGAGAAAGTCACCGAAGAGCTCATCCGCGCCGAGCTGCGCAAGAGCACGATCGCGCTCAAGTGCACCCCGGTCATGATGGGCTCGGCGCTCGGCAACACCGCCGTGCAGCTGCTGCTTGACGGCGTGACCTACTACTTGCCAGAGCCACGCGACGTCGAAAATATCGCGCTCGATCTCGACAAGGAAGAGGCGCCGGTTGTCCTCGAATCCAATCCCGACAAGCCACTCGTCTTGCTCGCGTTTAAGCTCGAAGACGGTCGCTACGGCCAGCTCACGTACATCCGCATCTACCAGGGCAAGCTGCAAAAAGACGACTTCATCATCAACACCCGTACCGGCAAGAAGTTCAAGGTCGGGCGCTTGGTGCGCATGCACGCCGACGACAAGGACGACATCACCGACACCAGCGCCGGCGACATCTGCGCGCTGTTTGGCATCGAGTGCAACTCGGGCGACACCTTCACCGACGGCAAGGTCAACTACGCCCTGACGTCGATGTTCGTGCCCAATCCGGTCATCTCGGTGGCGATCAAGCCCAAGGATGCCGGCGCCGAAATGAACATGTCCAAGGCGCTCAACCGCTTCACCAAAGAAGACCCAACGTTCCGTTGCTGGGTCGACGAAGAGTCCGCCGAGACGATTATCGCCGGCATGGGCGAGCTGCACCTCGAGGTCTACATCGAGCGCATGAAGCGCGAGTACAAGGCCGAGGTGGTGACCAGCCCGCCGCAGGTGGCGTACCGCGAGACCATCGGCATCAAACAAGAGTACAACTACACCCACAAGAAGCAAACCGGTGGTTCGGGTCAGTATGGCCGCGTCGCCGGCCACATCGAGCCGTTCGATGGCGACTTCGAGTTCAACGACGAAATCAAGGGCGGCGCGATTCCGCGCGAGTTTATCTCGTCGGTGGAAAAGGGCTTCAAGTCCATGATGGCCAAGAGCCCACGCCTCGGCGTGCCGGTGGTTGGCATGCGCTTTGTGCTCAACGACGGCCAATCGCACGCGGTCGACTCCTCGGACATCGCGTTCCAGGAAGCCGCGCGCGGCGCCTTCCGCGAGGCCTTTGCCAAGGCCAAACCAAAAATCCTTGAGCCGATCATGAAGGTCGAAGTCGAAGGCCCATCCGAGTTCTCGGGCAACATCCTCGGCACCATCATGCAACGCCGCGGCATCATCATGGGCCAGTCCGAAGACGACGGCTACGTGAAGGTCGAGGCCGAAGTGCCCCTCGCCGAAATGTTTGGCTACTCGACGCCGCTGCGCTCAAGCACGCAAGGCAAGGCCGAATTCTCGATGGAATTTGCCCGCTACGCCGACGTCCCAGGCAGCATCTCGGAAGACCTGCTTGCCAAGGCCGCCAAGGCCAAAGAAGCCGCCCGCAAGTAGCCTGCGCGGCACGGCGATACACGCCAGTACGTCAATCGTCTTGAATTCGCGCATTCGCGATGGCCTCAATGATGGCCATGATCTGCGCCGGTGGCGTGTGCTCGTTGATGTGGCAAAAGCCGGCTTCGACGTCGTCATCGGGGCCAAAGGTTTGGGCCAACCGAAAATTCATGTAGTTGCAAAGATACGCCGAACTGTCACTCGCAAACCAGCCGCCATTTGCCGTGGCACTTGTTACGGTCTGGACATCGCCAACATGCGGGGTCTCAGGCCGCGACGCCGCGAGGGCGCGCTCAACATCGTCGACGGCAAGGTCGCTTGGTATGCGTTCGCCTAGCGGCATGGTGCCGTCGATTTGCTGAGGTGCGGGGGTCTGCTCGGTGTAGAGGGCATTTTGCGCCGAGTGCTCGAATTGGACATCGTTAGGCGTGACGCCCATGGCGATGATGCAGCGCGGCCGCAAGGTCCGCATCTCCGCGATGAATTCGTCGACCGCGGCCGGCGTGACCGCAAGAATCCGCGACATAATGTTGAGGCCCAACTCCGCAGCGAGGTCACACACCTTGTTGGCCAGCACCTCAGATGGGTTAACAGCGATTGACTGAAAGGGACCAAAGCCGGTTACGACGCACAAAGGGGCGGTGGCAAGGTCAGCGCTTTGCAAGGCGAAGTGCAGGTCGGTGTAAGCATTGTTGGATGGTACGTCGCTGCGCACGCCGGCTTGCCCTGCCTCCTGCGCCAAGTTGCTTCGTAACCGGCGCATGAAACTCATTGTACTACAACGGTCGCAGCGATGCGGAACAACAACGCACCCCGAACGCCAACCAAATGATAGAATTTGGCCATGCAAGCGGTGAATGCGCCGGTGAAAGATTGGAAGCCGGCGGTTAGGCACTTGTGCAAGGTGGAGCCGCGGTTTGCGCCGTTGGTAAAGCAACACGGGCTGCCGACGATGGCGCCGGCGCGCGACCTTTACGGGTCGCTTGGGCGTGCCATTGTCTATCAACAGCTCAGCGGCAAGGCGGCGGCGACCATCTTGGGCCGTGTGCAGGCGGCGCTCGGATCGCCCAAGGTCTTTCCCAAGGCTAGCGTGCTGGTGCGCGCAGAGATGCCGGTGCTGCGCGGCGCGGGCTTGTCGCAGGCCAAGGCGCTGGCGCTGCTCGATTTGGCGGCGCGGGTGGAAGATGGCCGCCTGGATTTGCGCAAGGCGCGGCAGCTGCCGCACGCGCAGCTCGTCGAGACGCTGACCGCCGTGCGCGGCATTGGGCCATGGTCGGCAGACATGTTCGCCATGTTTGCCCTGGCCCGGCCCGACGTGTTTGCCTATGGCGATTTGGGCGTAAAGAAGGGCCTGCAGACGTTTTTAGGCCTGCGACAATTGCCCACCGAAAGCGTGATGGAAAAACGCAGCGCCGCGTGGGCGCCGTGGCGCTCGGCGGCGGGCTGGTACATGTGGCGCGTACTTGAGTCGTAACTAGCGTGCCGCTTGGTTGGCCAAAGCTACGCGATGCGCCGTCAGCGTCAGCAGCCCGAGCAGCACGACCGCGCCAAATTGGTGAGTGACGCTGACATGCACGGCGGCTTTGTGAAACCACAAGATGGTGAGCACGCCGAGGAGAAATTGCGCGCTGGTGGCAGCCGGCACCAGCCAAAAGCCTCGCGCCTGCGAAAGATAAAGCTGCCACCCGAGGCCGAGGCTGGCGAGCAGCACACAGGCACCGAGCCAGCGGTGAATCCATTGCACTAGCGCTGGCAGATTAACCGCGGCGCTCCAGAGGCTGCCGGCGCCCCCCAGCGTGGCGCCTGGGAAAAAATGCCCGCCCATGAGGGGATAGGTGTTGAAGAGCAGCCCTGCCTTGAGCCCAGCCACAAACGCGCCGTACGTGAGTTGCAGCCCGAGCAACACGCCAAATGCCATGACCCACTTGCCCGCCGTGCTGGCGCGCAAGCCGCCAAATCGCGCCGCGCCGCGCCGCAAATCGAGCGCGGTCCACACAATGAGTACAAACGTCAGCAGCGCCGTCATGAGATGCGCCGCGAGGCGAAAATGGCTGACGCTTGGGCGATCGACGAGGCCGCTCTTAACCATCAGCCAACCGAGCAGGCCTTGGAACGCGCCGAGCCCAATGAGCAGCAGCAGGCGATTGCGCAGCGGCGCCGCAAGCGATCGTCGTACCCAGAAGAAAATCATCGGCAGCACCATGTAGATGCCGAGGAAGCGCCCGAGCAGGCGGTGCGCATACTCCCACCAGAAAATATTCTTGAACTGCGCGAGGTCGTAGTGCGCATTGACCTGCTCGAATTGGGGCGTTGCCTGATACTTGGCAAACAGCTCCTGCCAAGCCGCATCGGAGGTGGGCGGCAGCGCGCCGCGCACCACGTTCCATTCGGTGATCGAAAGCCCCGAGCCGGTAAGCCGGGTGGCACCTCCGACCAACACCATGGCGGCCACTAGGGCGGCGGCACCCCAGAGCCAAACTTGCTGTGCGCGCGCCATTTGGTTATGAGGTCCCATGGCCATGCTTGTAGCGTAAAATGTGATGTCCGACGACGGCTTAATGTCGCACGTTACCGGCTGCAGCGGCACGCGCGGTGGGGGCGGGTGACGCTGCCTTAGGGGTTGAGCGGCAACGTAGCTCGGGGGCCGCCAAGGTCAAGCAGCGCTAGCCGCACCTCAGCCAGCGGCAGGCCGATCACGTTGGTGATCGAGCCGCGCACCTCGCGGACAAACGCTGCGGCAATGCCTTGCACGGCGTAGCCGCCCGCCTTGCCATCCCATTCGCCACAGGCGACATAATCCGCGATGTCCTGCGGCGAAAGCTCAGCAAACAGCACTGCTGTGGTGACCACGCGCGCCAACAATTCGCGGTTTGGCTTGGCGATGCAGTAGCCGGTATGCACGAAATGCTGCCGCCCGCTCATGACCCGCAGCATCTCGGCGGCTTCATCCGGCGAGGCCGGCTTGCCCAAGATGTGCGCGTCGACGGCGACCGTGGTATCGGCGGCGATGATCCATCCCAGCCTCCCCGCATCGGCGCAGGCGAGCGCTTTTTGCGTGGCTAGGCGCAACACGTAGTCATCCGGCGCTTCGCCTGGTGCCACCGACTCTTCAATATCGCTGGGCGCGACGTCGACTAGGTAACCGATACGCTCGAGCAGCTCGCGCCGCCGCGGCGAGGCCGAGGCCAAGATGAGGTGGGCCGTCACGCGGCGAAGTATGCCATGAAACCGCTAGGCGACCGGCGCGCCGCTCGTCGCCGCTTAGCCGCGGGATGGCGATGGCGGTAGCCACGAGGTGAGGATCGATGGCCCCGGGCGGCGTCGAGGGAAATTTATTATGTCTGGTTTGTTAGTGAATGTTTTGGTGCAACACGTTGAAATGACTTTGTAAACCACCGGGCCGTGGCTTGGCCCAAATGCTGCAATCACTGCTTCGCATGAAGCTATCCAAACAAGTATTCATTTCGTTGCTATCGGGCATCGCAGCCACCGCGATGGGTTGTCTTGGCAGCACCGGCGACGGTGACACCGAACTGCCGCCCGGATTTTCAATCGTCGGCGACGACGTGCCCAAGGGCGAGGCGTCGCGGGTGTGGATCGAGAGCAACGAATCGGGCCACGGCTTTTTGGTGCGCAGCCGCAAGCCGGTGCCATGTCCGGGGCGCGGCCTGCAAACCACCTGCGCGGTTGACCGGATTCAAATCATCAATTCGCTGGCGCCAAGTGGCTCGGCGAACGCGGCCGAGATCATCGAGCGGATTGAAGCCAATACGATCGTCTTTGACGCCGTCATCAGCAACGGGCTCGGCATGTCAAGCGACGGCGAGCTCGGCATAAATGGCGCCACGGTCTCGCTTGTCTCGGCCTACCGTGGGCTGTGGGACGCCAAGGAGTCGAACATGGCGGGAACCGGCCCCGATGAGGCCGCCTTGCACGGCTGGGGTCGATATCGCGGTGGCGTCGACTACGACCGCTGGGATTTGTTCCTCGACGACACCCTCGTGCATTGCTTATACGGCAATCGCATTGCCTACAACACTGGGCTCGAAGAGGCGTTTGACGCCATCGGTGCCCCCGATGGGCCGGCGCTCGTGACCGTCCACTTTAGCGTGTCTCCGTCGCGCAACTGCTTGCTCGACGTTGTTCAGGTGTATGAGGAAATCACGCCGGCGATACCAGACCCTGAGTGATGCGCGTTAGTTATTGCGCACGGTCGGCGCGCTCAGCGAGATGAATTCGGCCGAGGCCGCGACTTGGCGGACCGGCTCGTCGGCCTGGCGCGCCGCCACCCGATCGCGCAAGACAAAATCGATGGTGCGCACGCGCTCCTGCATGGAGGTCGCGGAAATAGGCAGGTATTGCACGCGGTGTTGCTCGAGCATGAGCTTGATCATGCCGTCGATGCGCAGCACGGCGTCCCATTCGACGTCGGCGCGCACGCCGTCTTCCTTGAGGCACTCCTTGCTCGGGCGCACAAAAAATACGATGCCGTCGGTGACCCATTTCATGTAGTCGGTGAACATCTTGGAGGCGAAAATGTCGGCGACGTTGGTGGCGTGATCGGCCGCATAGGCGAGGTTGTCAAAGGCGCGATCGCTGACGAAGCCATCCTTGGCCTGCAGCTCGACCGCAACCTGGCGCGCAAAGACCTTTTTCTGATACTGCCCGACCAGCTCCATGTCGGTGCGAATGGCGCCGAGGTTGGTTTCCATCTCGGCGAGCACGGTGCGCGCCACCTCGGTGATCATCGGCAGATTGTAGTGCCGGGACACATAGCGGCACAGCGTGGTTTTTCCGGTTGCATGGCTGCCAATGAAGTAAACTCGCATGGGCAGCTTGTACGAGATCCCTCTGACAGGCGACGAGCGCCAATAGATTCAGACGGTTACGGTGTTTGTTGCACCGGGGACACCGCGGTAATCACCACCGCGCTGCTCTCGCGGGCATTTTCGCCTACCGCGGTTACCGCAAAGCTGCCCTCGCCCAGCACGCGCGTCTGCGGCCCCGCCATGACCTCGCGCACCGTCCAGCTGGTCCCTATGTATTGATAGAGGACAAACCGCCCCATGCCGGCGATCGTCAAGCGTCGCGCCTCGTCATCGAACTCAAAAGTCGGCACGCCCGGCACGGCCGCATCTGCGACCACCGGAGGAGGCAGCGCGGGCTCGACCCACGCGGTTGCAAACAAGTTTCCGAGATCTTGATTGCCGGTTACTTTGGTTGCGCTATAGGCGATGGCGCCGCGCACGCCCGGGGAAATATTG
This sequence comes from Myxococcales bacterium, assembly GCA_016716835.1. Classification (NCBI taxonomy): domain Bacteria; kingdom Pseudomonadati; phylum Myxococcota; class Myxococcia; order Myxococcales; species Myxococcales bacterium. The sequence goes on from JADJUW010000002.1 coordinate 553,747, forward strand.
TTATCGGCGAGCGCGAGTTGCGTTTGCATTTCGGTAAGGTCCCAGGCTGGCGTGGTGGCATACGCTGCGGCGTTGATGCCCGCTACGACAAAGCGGCCGCTATCGCCTGCGAGCGACGCCCACCACGGCAGCAACGTAGCGTAGCTCTGTGCCGTCTGCGTCGTCGGCCAATAGAGTTGGGGCGCCAAATAGTCCACCCATCCTTCGGTGATCCACGTCGGCGCATCGGCGTAGATGGCGTCGTAGGCGTCGAGGCCGGTGATGCCTTCGGGTATGCCTGGGCGATAAATGCCAAACGGGCTGATGCCAAACCGCACGTGTGGCGCGGAGGCGGCGAGCTGGTCGGCGACGCCGCGCACCAACAAGTTGACGTTGTCGCGCCGCCAATCACCGAGCCCAAGCGTGCCGCCTGCGGCGAGGTACTCATTATATGTAGCCGTGTCGTCAAAGGTTTGCCCGGCTACGGGGTAGGGATAGAAGTAGTCGTCAAAGTGAACTCCGTCGATGTCGTAGCGCGCGGTGAGGTCGGCGATGACGGCGAGCACATGGGCGCGGACCTGCGGCTTTCCAGGGTTGAGCCAACGCTGGCTGCCGTAGCTGACAACGAGCTCGGGATGGGTATTGACGATATGCGTCGCCGCGGTTTGGGTTACGCCCGAGATGCGCGCGCGATATGGATTAAGCCAAGCGTGCAACTCGATGCCGCGGCGGTGCGCCTCGTCGATCGCGACGGCAAGTGGATCAAATCCAGGCGCCGCGTCCTGCGTACCGGTAAGGACGCGAGCCCATGGCTCGAGCTCCGAGGCATACAGCGCGTCGGCTTCGGCGCGCACTTGCAAGAATACCGCGTTAAAGCCCCGATCTGCGAGTGCGCCAATGAGCGCGCGCAGCTCGGCCTCTTTGGCGGCAGCCGTGGCCGAGGCATCGCGCGGATAATCAAGGCCCCAAACGGTTGCCACCCAAGCGGCGCGTAGCTGGCGCTCATGCGTGGCGGCAACGAACTCGCCGCTGATGAGGCCCGGTGCCAGGTCGAGGCGCTTGTCGCCATCAAGCGGGGGCGCGGTCGGTTGGCTTGCGACGCAGCCGGCGGCGGGGGCCCACGACGCGGTTGCCGCCAGCGCGGTTATAAGGATGCCGGCGCCTCGCATTGCCGCTAAGGCGTATCACGAGCCGGGGCGGCTTCCCAAGACAATTTGCCGGCGTGGCAGGGGCAGCAGCTACGCCTGTCCAGCTTGGCCGCCCTGCGTTTTGCCGCCGAGCAGCTCCGTGACGATTTTAAACGTGCCGGGTGCGGCGAGGGTCCACACGCCGAAGTAACCGACCGCGACGACGATTAGGCGAAGCCCGATCACCAGGCCATGGCTGAACGTGGTGGCGCCCATCAAGCCCAACATAAAGAGGATTGGCTGGATGACGACCCACGCGATGACGATTGCCGTTAGCAACGGCGCGAAGGCCTCGAGGGATCGGAGCGCCGGCGGCAATTTATCCGCGGGCACGGCGAGCGCGCCGCTGGCAATGCCGGCGAGCAAGACGGCAAAAAACAGCAGGTTGTGGATGACCAGGAAGGCGGGCATATGTTCGAACGTGAAAATAAATTCGACGGCATCAATCATAAACACGAGCCAGAATATGGCCCCGAGCGCAATAATCGCGCGTGGTGCCATGGCTTCGGGGAATTGCAGGCGCGCCATCAGGCCAAAGAGGAGCGCCGCGAGGCCGAAGTAGTAGGTGTTGCTGCCAAGCGGGTTACCGCTGCTTTCGCCGCCCATCGAAAACACGCCGACGATGGCGACCACTGACAGCGCGGCGCCGACCAGCGCATGCGACACGAGATTGCGCGCGACGGCGATGTAAAAGGCGCCGGCCAGCACGGGAAACACCAGCATGGAAAACTTAGGCACGCCTTTGCTAAAGGCCCAAACATTTTCGCCCAAGGTCGACATGGGCAGCACCAGGCACGAGCACAGCATGACGCCGAAAATCATCAGCAGCAGGTTGCGCATTTCGAGATTGGCGAAGAGATCGAGGGAGTGGCCAAACAAGGTGCCGCGCTGCGAGCTCGGCAGCTTGCGCGCCCAGTCGTCGAGCGGGCCGGGGGTGTCAGGTCCAACGTAAGCAGGGCCGCCGCCGTAGGATTGCGCAGGAGGCATCGTCGGCGGTTGTCCATACGAAGGTTGCTGCATCGGCGGCGCGACGTAGGCTTGCTGACCCGGTTGCATCGGCGGCGCGACGTAGGCTTGCTGCCCCGGCTGCATCGGCGGCGCGACGTAAGCTTGCTGACCCGGTTGCATCGGCGGCGCGACGTAGGCTTGCTGCCCCGGCTGCATTGGCGGCGCGACGTAAGCTTGCTGCTGCGGTTGCATGGGCGGCGCGACGTAGGCTTGCTGCTGTTGCTGCATCGGCGGCGCGACGTAGGCTTGCTGTGACGCGGGTGCCATGGCAGCGGGCGCCGGGGCCTGATAGGCGCCGGCGTGGTGGCCGGCAAAAGGCGATTGCATCGCGGCCTCCGGCACCATGGTGGCGGCGGTGGCGGCGGCGGACATGTTTGGCGCAGGCGGGCTGCTCGCGGGAGGAATTGTCGTTGCCGCGTACGCAGGTGGAGGGCTGTTTCCTGGCGGAAGGTTGGTTGCGGCGTGGGGCGGCGCCGCTGCCTGAAGACCTGGTTGCGGCGCGAGCGTAAACATCGGTTGCGGCACCAGTTGCGCCGTGTGCGGCACGCTTTGCGGTGCCACGTGTGGCGGCGCGCCCGTGATGGAAGCGGGGGGGCGCCAGTTGCCTGGTGAATTCCCAGCCGAGGCGATCGGCGTTTGCACCTGCGTCGGGGCCGTTGCGGCCGCGGCAGGGGGTTGGTGACCTGGCTGGCCCGTCGGTGCTATCCCGGGTGCGCCAGGCGTGCCAGGCGCGGGAATCTTTGGGGCCGCATATCCAAACATTGTGCGCGCCGGCGAGGGGCCTGCGCCGGCCGCTGGGGGCGAAATAGCCGGCGCCGCGGGCGCGGCGGCAGCCGCGGGAAATGGCCGATTGCAGGCGATGCATGCGGCGGCAGCGCCGAGGTTCATCGCGCCGCAATACGGACAAGGTTTGGTCGAGGTTGCCATTGCCGCGAGCGTACCCCAGCCGATCTCGCATGGTCAACGTAGCCGCCGGTTATCACGGCCAAGTTAAGGGCAATGGCGGCGGTCGTTGGCGGCTATGGAGATGGCACGCGGCACGTAGGGCAAAAAAACGACCGCGCACGATCGCGCCGCGCGCGCGCATATCGCAAACTGCACGCGCGATGGCGCGGCGCATGACGGTAGCAGAGGAGCGAAATCCCGTGACGTTGCGCGTCGATGGCGTGTCCGTGCGCGCGTATGCCGGCGACACCGTAGCGGCCGCGCTTATCGCGCAACAGCTGCCAACGATGCGCTCGCTTAAGTATCACCGCCCGCGCGCGCCGTTTTGCATGGATGGCCACTGCGGCAGTTGCCTGATGCGGATTGACGGCGAGCCGAACATGCGCGCATGCATGACGCCAGTGCACGACGGCCTTGAGGTGTGCTCGCAAAATGCCTTGCCCACCGCGACCCATGATGCGCTCGGCATCATCGATCGCGTCTATGCGCAGGGCCTTGATCACCATGCCATCATGACCGGGTCGCGGTTGCAAAACCGCGTGGCACAAGTGGTCGTGCGCCAGCTAAGCGGGCAGGGGACCTTGCCTGTGCGCGCGAGCTCGCAAGAGGCAAGCTTACCGGCCGAGCGTTTGGTGTGCGACGTCTTGGTGGTCGGCGGAGGTGTGTCGGGGTGCATTGCGGCGGCGAGCGCGGCGGCGGCTGGCGCGACGACGCTGCTGATCGACGATGGGTTCGCGCTTCGCGGCGTGCCAGGGGCCGCGCGCGTCTTGACGGCCACCGCCTTGCTCGGCGTGTTCCACGAGCATGGCCGCGCGTACGCGATTGCAGCCTCAGCATCTCATACGTACCGCCTTGAGCCGCGGGCGTGGGTGTGGGCCACGGGTAGCTACGCGCAAAATGCGGTGTTCGCCAATAACGACTTGCCCGGTGTATTTGCGGTGCGCGCGGTCGCGCCGCTGCTCGCCGCAGATGTATTAGTTGGAGAGCACGTGCTGATTGCTAGCGACGCGGCATCGATGGCGCACGCGCAGGACACGGCGGCGCTGCTGCGACCTGATGGTACAGAGGTGACAATCGCCGCGATCGAGACGCTGGTAGCCGCCCACGGCGACGGCTGGGTGCGGGGCGCGACGCTTGCAACACCGGACGGCGAGGTGGAAATTGACTGCGATGCGATCTGCGTCGCGGTGGTGGGCTCGCCCGCGTTCGAAGGGCCGGCGCAACACGGCTGTGAGGTTGCCCTGCGTGAGGCGCAAGGCGGCTTTATCGTCACCGTCGATGCGCGGCAGGCGACGTCGGTCGCGGGTGCATTTGCCTGCGGTGCCGTGACCGGTGAACTCGATGAAGCGGCGGCGTTGGCGCAGGCGGAGATCGCTGGGCGAGCGGCGGCGGCCTATGCGTCAGCGGCCTATCCAACAACGGCTGTGGCGAAATGAGCAAGGCCATTGTATGCCGCTGCGAAGATGTTACGGCGGACGACGTCGCACATGCGGTGGCGTGTGGCTATCGCGATTTGGAAGAGATCAAGCGCTTCACCGGCTTTGGCACCGGGCCGTGCCAAGGCAAAGAATGCCATGCGTTGGTGGCGCGGCAGTTAGTGCAGCTCACCGGCGCCCCGCCGGCAACCATGGCGCCGTTTACCTCGCGGTCGCCGCTGGTGCCAACGCCGTTTCGCGCGTTAGCAGGCCTGGGAGCGCTGGAATCGCCATATCGCGCGCCCGCTGCCGCGACGTTGCCGCCTGCGCCGCAAACACCACGTGAGGCCGACGCGGCGCTCGCCGCGCATGCGCCAACGTTGCCCGCGCACGCCGACACGGTCATTATTGGCGCCGGCGTGATTGGGCTAGCCATCGCGTACTACCTGACGCAAGCGGGCGTGACGGATGTTGTCGTCATCGATCGCAGCTATCTCGCGGGCGGCGCCTCAGGGCGCAATGGCGGCGGCATTCGGCAACAATGGTCGACCGAAACAAATGTGCGCTTGATGCAGGCCTCGGTGGGGCTATGTCGCGACTTCGCAACCGAGCTCGGCGTCAACAATTGGTTTCGCCAAGGCGGCTATCTATTCTTGGCGCGCACCGATGCCGAGGTCGCTAAGCTTGCGCGTAATGCCGATTTGCACGCGCGGCTCGGCATCGGCACGCGCCTCATTTCGCCGGCGCAGGCAGGTGAGCTGGTGCCGGAGCTCAATCTGCAAGGCATCGTCGCCGCGGCATATAACGCAAGCGACGGCATTGTCTTTCCGTGGCCATTTTTATGGGGCTACGCGCAAGCGGCGCAGGCCAAAGGCGCCAAGCTATTTACCCACACCGCGGTGCACGCGCTCGAGCGCGATGGCGGCGAGGCGGGCGGCGGCTTTATCGTGCGCACGGCCCGCGGCAGCGTGCGCGCGCGGCGCGTCGTCAACGCGGCAGGCGCATGGTCGCCTCACATCGCCGCGATGCTTGGCGTTGCGCTGCCGACGTGGCCGGTGCGTCATGAAATATGTTCGTCAGAGCCGCTTAAGCCATTCTTGCAGCCGATGGTCTCGGAGCTAGCGAGCGGGCTGTATTGCAGCCAGTCGATGCGCGGCGAGCTGGTGGGCGGTTGCACGGTGCCCGATGAAGGCAGCGGCCTCGACATGTCGTCGACGTCGCGCTTTCTCGCCACCTACGCCGCGCGTCTTACATCGCTCATGCCGTCGTTGGCGCGGGTCAAGATGCTGCGGCAGTGGGCCGGCCCGTACGAGCGCTCGCCTGACGGCAACCCACTGCTGGGTTCGCCGACGGGGCTGCCCAACTTTTATCTCGCCGCAGGCTTTGTCGGCCATGGGTTCATGATGGCGCCGATCATCGGCAAGCTGTATGCGGCCTGGTTTGTCGGTGGCGATGCTGCCAAGCACGACATTTTTTCGCAGTATGCGGCCGATCGCTTTGAGCGCGGTAGCGGCGCCCCGCGCGAAGATTTCTCTATCGGCTAGACAGAACCGCATTGCGTGGGGACCTTTCGGTGTACGGCTTCGCGAGCCTCGTTACATCCAGACGGATGCGCCTCGGCATCGCTGCAGGCGTGCACCGAAATCTCCTCCACCCACTGCGGTCTGTTCGCTGCGCTACTTGTAGTTGTAAAGGCGGACCGTGTTGCCACCAAACGTGGGCACGAGGATTTTCTTGCGCGCGCGATCCACCGCGATATCCGCAGGCGACTCAACGTCGGAAATCATGGCGGTAAACGCAGCGCCGGGCCTGCCGACGTAAACCGTCTTGCCTTCCCAGCTCGAGACAACGAGGCGGCCATCGCCCAAATGGTCGAGGCCGTCGAGGCCACCGGTGGGCATGGTCTGCGGGTCCACCTTCTTGCCGCCGTCGATGCGATAAAACTCTTTGCTGCCAAAGCTAGCGACCCACACCTGGCCATCATGGACCAACACGCCATTGGGCGCCTCAAAGCCCTCGCCAGCGACATATTTGATTACCTTGCCCGCGGCGTCGAGCTTATAAATGGCGTGCTTACCATTGCCCTTAAAGGTGCCGTCGACGCCAGTGTCGCTGACGTAGACGCCATCGCTGCCGGCCGCCATATCGTTGAGAAAGCTCGCGCCCTCGATCGCAATTTCGCCGGTCGGTGCGCCGGTCGCGGCATCGAACATGCGGACCGAGGTGATATCTGCGACGTAGAGCTTGCCGCCAAAGATCGCCATGCCCTTGGGGGCGCTCAGCTTTACCTTGTCGCTGCCCCCGTCAATCCATTTTTGCTCCAGGATTGTGCCGTCAACGCCAACCTTGCTGATGAAGCCATTGTCGTCGATGTCGAGTGGGCCGCCATTGATGTTCGAAACCAGATAATATTCTTGTCCCTCTACGACCAGCACTGATTCCGGCGTGGCAAACCCGGCCACTTCTACAAAGCCGGAGTTCTCGGGCTCGGTTGGCGGCACGGCAACCGCGGCATCAGGCGCGGCGGCCTTGACCGGTGGTGGCGGGGCTTGCTCTACTTTTTTGCCACAGGAGGTGGTGGCGAGCGTTAGCGCTGCCGCCGCAAGAAATCGAGTCATTCGCATCATGGGCATGGTCTTCATGGTGGCGCGCACTGTAGTGCGGGCTGCGCCAACTTGCTATGCTGGCGCCGTGTTAACCGGCAAAACCATAGGCTTCATCGGCGCGGGCAACATGGCCCAGGCGATCATCGCGGGGCTCGTTCATACCGGCGCGGTCGCGCCGCGTAACATTTTGGCGTCGGCGCCACGCGAAGAGCGAAGGCAGGAGCTTGCCGTCTCGCTTGGCATCGAGGTGACCAGCGACAATCGCGAGGTGGCGCGTCGTGCCGATATCTTAGTGCTGGCGGTAAAACCGCAAATCTTTGCCAAGGTCGTGCACGACATCGCCGCCGACGTGCGCGACGCCGCGGTGGTTGTCTCGGTGGCCGCCGGCATCAGCACGCAGTCCATTGAGGCATGGTTTGGCCGCCCCTTGCGCGTGGTGCGCTCCATGCCCAACACCCCCGCCTTGGTGAAGGCCGGCGCGACCGCCATCGCCAAGGGCGCGCACGCCAGCGCCGACGATCTGGCCGCGGTCAAGGTAATTTTTGATGCCGTCGGGCTCACCATCGCGCTCGATGAACATCAGCTCGACGCGGTCACCGGCCTTTCGGGTTCCGGCCCCGCATATATCTTTCTCATCTTAGAAGCGCTCGCCGACGCCGGCGTCAAGGTTGGCCTTTCGCGGCGCCATGCACAGGCCCTCGCCGCCCAAACCGTCATGGGCTCGGCCAAGATGTTGCTCGAGACTGACGAACACCCCGGCCGCCTCAAGGACATGGTGACCTCGCCCGGCGGCACCGCCATCGCGGGGCTGCACACGCTCGAGCAAGGTGGCCTGCGCACGACGCTGATAAATGCGGTCGAGACCGCGACCAATCGCGCCAAAGAGTTGGGCGCGATGCAGCGCGACGCCGGCGATGCGCAAACGGCGCGCAAATAGGTCGCGTGATGGCGGAGGCACCCACCGCCCCCGGCACGGCGCCATGGCGACGCATTGGCGCCGCGTTGTTGATAGACATCTTGGTATCGCCACGCGCCTCGCGCGAGAAATTGGGCCCCGTCCACGGCGACCGCCTCAAGGTTTTTGTGCATGCGCCGCCGGTCGAGGGGGAGGCCAATGCCGCTATTGTGGCGTTGTTCGCCAAGACGCTGAGGTTGCCCCAGCGCGATATCTCGCTGGTCTCCGGCGAGGGCTCGCGGCGCAAGACCGTCAGCGTGCCAGCCAGCGACGGCGTGCTTACGATCTTGGCGAGTATCGCGTCGGGACGCGCATGCTGACCAGCAGGTGGGTACTGACCGGCAGGTGATCGCACGTTTCTTCCGCGAGCATAGATTGCACGGCCGTGGTGTTGGCACCGACCGCGGTGGATACCACAAGCGTCTCGCACGACCCCGGAGGGTCGCTATCTGCGAGCAGGAAGACACGTGCGATCACTTGCCGGTACGCCAGCGCGCCGCTGACCACCGCCCCGATGAGACAAAGCAGTGGGGACACCCCCGAGTAGGTGCCATAACCACAGCGGAGCGATGGTGGCTGCGCTTGAGCTGGCCTCATCATCTCGTTACTATCAGCCGTGACCATCGAGAAACCGTCGGATCGCTATCGCAGCTCGGTGCCGCCGCGCCTCGCGCGCGACAGCCTGCCGGACCTTGCGGCCCAGGTCGATGAGCGCCTGCTGCACAACGATAAGATGTCGTCGCTCGGCCAGCTCATCGCCGGCATCGCGCACGAAATCAACAATCCGCTCAATTTTATCTATGGCAATCTCGATTTCCTCCGCCAGTACATGAGCGATTTAGTTGGGCTCATCGACAGCATCGATGCGCTCGAGCTGCCGCCGGCGGTGCGGCAAAAGCTCGCGGAGCACAAGGCCAAGATCGACTATCAGGCGCTGGCCGCGGATTGGCAGCCGCTCATCGCGGCGATGCAGACCGGCGCCGAGCGCACGATGTCGCTGGTGCAGGACATGCGCGACTTCTCGCGCATTGATCACTCGGAGCTGGTGCCGTGCAACCTCGCGCAGATCCTCACCAGCACGCTGCAATTGCTCACCACGGGCCACGCCGTTGAGATTCGCAAGACCATCGCCTCGCCCTTGCCCGACGTGCTCGGGCACCCGGGCCGCCTGGGGCAGGTGATGATGAACATCGTCTCCAATGGCATTTCCGCCGCGCGCGCCAATGAGGGCGTCGCGCCGTGGGTTGAGATCGAGATCGCGGTAGAGCAGACGCGCAAAGACGAGCCGTGCGTCGCCATTCACGTTCGCGACTCCGGTAAGGGCATTGCGCCCGAGGCGTTGGCGCACATTACCGAGCCATTTTTTACGACCAAACCGGTCGGCCAGGGCACCGGGCTTGGCCTCTGGATCTGCCACATGATCGTGCGTTCGCTCGGCGGCACCATCTCGTGGGGCAATCACGACCGCGGCGGCGCCGAGTTCATCGTGCGGCTCGCGCAGCAATAGGCCGCGCCGCCTCGCCGGCCGTTAGCGGTGATCCCAGATCGCCAGCGTCGCCGCGTCGCTCGAGATCGCGACCGGCGGCGGTGCCTTGGTGCCGGAACGTTGGCCGCGCAAGAGCTTGCCGCCGGTGGCCTCGCGCATGAGCGCCCATTCGCCCGAGGGCGAGATATCCAGCGCGGTGTGATGTTCAAAGCAGCGATAGTGGCCCCCGGTGGCGGCGATGATGCATGCCTTGTCGTCGTCTTGCACCAACACCCATTGCGCGTCTTCGGACCACGCGATCGGCTTGGCATCGTGCGTGCTGCGTCGCTTGGCGCTGGCGCCATCGAGGCGCAGCGAAAACAGCCGTGGCGCGGTGGTCTTGACGCCTGCCTGGCGCACGGTGGCGTCGAAGCGGCCAAGCGCTACCGTGCCATCGGGCGCGACGGCAAAGCGCTCGCGCGGCGCCTCGGCGCCCACGACGCGGGCGTGCGCGATGTCGAGGCCCTTGGCGCGCATCACGCCCGTGGGGCTCGTCCACACCAGATCGCCGTTGTGCAGCAAGTTCGCCTGCGCCCCCGCGGGCAGCGTCAGCGTGCGCGGTTTTGCCAGCGGCAGCGCGCCCGCGCCCCAAAGCTGGCGCGCGGCATCGAGCAAGCAAAATACCTGGTCATCGTGCAGCGTCACCTGCGCGGCGCACGGCAGCTTTTTCCACGTGACCTCCTTGCCGTCGCCCGGCGCGAGGCCGTACCACCAGCCGCCGCTCACCTCAACGGCCAGCGTCTTGCCGCTGGGGCTCGCCATCAGCGCGGTGGCATCGCCGCCTTCGCCCGGCAGGTGGCCACGGCGTTTGGGCGCGCCACCCTTGGTCCCCACGTGCCAAAGCGCCTGGTCGCGGACCAGCCACACGCCCGCGGGCAGCGCGGTGAAATCGCTCTTGACGTTGCTGCGATCAGCCCCCGTCTTGGGTTCGCCGGCCTCATCGGGCGCGGCTTCATCGCTCTCGTCATCGCCTTCGTCCTCGGCCCAAGCATGCGCCGGGGCAACGGCGAGGGCAACGGCGAGGGCAGAGCCAACCAGCAGGCGCCAGCTGGCGCGCGATCCGTGACTAGAGCAGTTTGATAACGTCCGAGGCATGGGTGGTGGCGGAGGTAACATAGCGCCCTCGGCCGGCGAGATCGATAAGCACCACGGGCCCAAAGCGCGGGAAATGCACGGCCATGGTGCGCGTGCCGCTCGGTCCGGGCTCGCTGCCCGCCTCAAAAGCCTGCTTGTTCAAGGGCTTGCCGTCGACAAACACCTCCGACAGAAACTCAAGCGGTGCCACCCATTCGGCGCCCTCGCGAAACATCCGATCGCGCTGTGACCCGCTGAGGCCGTCGTTGGCCGTGATGATGCGATCCCAATCTTTTTTGCCCAAGGCCGCGGCGATCTCGAGATCAAAGCGCTCGGCGGGAAAGAGCAACATCAGCTTGGCGCCGACCTCGGCGCTGCGCAGCGGCGGACCTGCTGGTGCTGGTGCTGGCGCGGCCGCCGGCGCGGGCGAAGGCGCGCTTGCCGCGGGCGCAACCGCTGCGGCCGCCGGGGCCACGGTGCCTGGCACCTCCTTGCGTTTGCTCGCCGGCGCGCCGGGAATAAGCGAAAAGCGGTCGATCGCCGCGAGCATTTGCTCCAGCGCGATCGAGTGCCGCAGATCCCAGTGCCCATTGTGATCGAGCACGTCGACGACGATCAAGTCGCCACGACGTTCCCAGTTGACGCCGCGCAGGCTCGCGAGGATGTCGTCGTCGGAAATTTCGTCGAGGCGTTTGTCGAACGCCATGATCTTTTCTTCGAATTCTTTTTGCGCCAGCGGCGTCGCGCGGCGCTTGCCGGAGACATCGGCCTGGGGGTCCATGATCCACATCACCAGCGCCATGCCGCGCAAGTCGCGCGGCGAGCGCGCGACCATCACCGCATCGCCGACGCTGCCCAGGGCCATGATGCGCCCCAGCTTGACCGGCAAGGCCTGGCACATCGCGATCAGGGCCTCTTTGGCCGGACGCAGATCTTTTTCGACGACAAAATCTTTTTGCGGGTCGGCGCGGAGCGGCGCGACCGAGTCGTCGACGATGAGCAGGCGCCCCTCGCCACGACCGCGAAAGGGGCGCGTTGGCCCAAGCTGGACGTCGAGCCGCGGGTCGATGGAATCGGGCTCGATGACCGCCTTGGACGCCAGCGCCTCCTCGCCGCCGAGCGCCGCGAGCAGCGTCGCTTGATCCATGGGGGCGTTGGCCTTGAAAATCAGGTCGGTAACGAGGCTATCAACCGGCAGCATGCCGTCTTGTACCCCCTTGCGGCAGCGGTGCCAAGCCGGCGCCGCTACAGATAGCCGCCGCGGCGGCGTAGGAGCCATTCCGCGAGCCAGAGCGCCACCAAGGCGGCAAACAACAGCGGATGATTCCAGATCCGAATATTTGTCGCGGCCGCGATCCGCGCCCGTTTCGGCGTCGCAAAATTCAGCGTTCGCGGCAGCGTCGAGGGCTCGATCAAGTGGACGCCAGCGGTTGCTTCGCTAAGGCGCGCCAGCCGCGCAAAGTCGGGACTTGGGTTGCTTAGCTCATGCGCCGCGCCCTCGACCAACCAGCGCAGCGTCGCCGCATGCGCCAGGCCGGCGATGGTGGCGCGCGCGGTGGCGACATGGGCGCCTGGCGTGCTGGCGCCTGGCACCGACGCCAGCGCCAAGGTCGCGCCGCCCGCGTCGTCGGTGGTGAGGACATGTTGCGACGTCTCATCGATGGTTAGGCGCACCTCGGTTGCCTTCATCGGGTCACCGCGGGGCGATTTCAGGGCCACCGTCAGCATGGCGGCCGGCGCCTCGGTGGACACTCGCTCGGCGCCGCCCAAGGCGAGCAGCCGGCTGTTGTCATCGCGCATGGCCCATTGCGCCATGGCCTGGACGAGCAATTGATAATCGCGACCGCTCGACGTCTTGGCCTCGCTGCCCTCGAACCACAAGCGCCAGAGCGAGTCGGTCGTCAGCGCCAAGACGCGTCCCTCGCCCACGGCGTGCGCGGCGAGCACGGGCATGGCGCGCCCCAGCGGCGTGAGGCGCGTGGGATGTGTCGCGAGCGCCACCGCGCCGTCGACGAGATCGCCGACGACGTGGGTGCCTTGGTGCAGGGCGCTGCCAAGCCAGATCTCGCGATTGATCGCCTTGTCGGGGGCGATGCGGGTGGCGGCGTGCGTCGCGCCGGCGGCGGTGAGTTGCGGGCGAAACGGCGTTTCGTCGCGCGTGGTTTGCGGCGGCAAGGCAAAGGGCAGCAGCGCGCCCAGCGGCGTGCCCGCGTACGCGCCGGGGCCATCGCTGCCAAACGCAAGATCGCCGCCGAGGATGATCAGCCCGCCACCCTTGGTGACATAGGCGGCTAGCTCGTCGAGGTGGTCGGCGAGGTCATCGGTTTGGTAGTCGAAGTTCTGCAAGATCACCAAATCAAACGACGGCAACACCTCATCAAACAACTCCGCCGAGGGGAATGCGATCAGGCTGAGCTCGGCGTCGCTGGCCGGGGCGACATCGTCTTGGTGACGCAAGACGTAGAACGAGACAACCTCGAGATTGGGGTTGTGGCGAAGCTGCTGGCGCATGGCGCGGACGTCCCATGATGGTGCGCCCGCGAGTTGCAGCACGCGCACCTTGTCGCGCACGACGGAGATGGTGGTGGCGACGCGATTGTTGTCGGGGCTGGCCTCATCGGCCAGGGGCGCGACCTCGATCTCGACGATCATGGTGCCCGGCAGTTGCGGCGCAAATTCAAAGCGCAGCGTGGTGCTGGCCTCCTGCTCGTCACCGCCGCAAAGCGTTAGCTCCTTGCGGCGCGCGGGGACGCCGTTGAGGCGCAAGGTGGCAACCGCCGCGCTGGCGGCAAAGCCGCGGCAGGTGACGCGTGCGGTCGCCGAGGCGACGGTGCGCACGAAGGCAAATGGCTCGGCGACGAGCTCGGTGACCGCTACGTCGCGCAGGTGGGTGCCGACGCCGATCGTATGGATGGGCGCCTGCGCGGCGCGCAGCGCGGCCAAGGCGGCGCTGACGTCGGCGCCGCTGGTATCGATACCATCAGACACGATGACGATGCCCGCGAGCTCGCCGTCCGCGGCCTGCTTCGCCAAATCGCCAATGGCCGCGAGCAGATTGGTGTGCATGCGCGCCGGGTCCGCGGGCGCCGAGGTTGCGGCCGCCTGCGCCGCCAGCGCGGCGAGGCTGGCGGGCGCCAGCGCGCGGCTGAGCGCATACCAACGCAGCTCGTACGTGCCCGCGAGGCTGGCCAAGGCCGGCGCCGAGCGCTCAAGCATGGCCATGGCGGTACCGAGCCGTGACGCCGCGCCATTGCGCGCCGCCATCGACCATGACGTGTCGACGATGATCGCGACGTGACCCTGCTGCCGCACCACGCGGCGCAGTTCGATGGCGGGGCCTAGCGCGACAAAGCACAACAGGGCGACCCCGGTCGCGCGCACGGCGGCGATCGTCGTGCGGCGCTTCCAGCCCAGGCCGCGGCCACCGCGCCAGCCGAGATAGATTGCCGCGGCGCCCGCAGCAAACAAGCCGCCGCGCACGGGCCATGAAAGCGGCGAGGTAAAGATCCACCGCAGATCATTGTACTCGTGGTCTGCGATGGCCTGGCTTACCAGCAACGACAAGCCCATGTCGACGCCGATTAGCATCACCACGGAAATGGCGACCGCAAGCAAGAGCGTCGCCGCGGGCACCGAGCGCCGTCGCATCGCATGCGCGGCCAGCGCGGCCGCGGTGGCAAGCACAAGGGCGATCGCGAGGGCCCACGGCGAGAGGAGGGCGTTCATGGCATGGCCGTCGCGCCGTCTTGCGGGCGATGACGTCGCCGCTCCAGGATCGCCGGGAGATGAGCTTGGTCATTTTTGTAGTCCAGGCACAGCGCGTACATGGAGATATTGACGGCCAGCCGCATCGCCTGTTCGCGTTGCGCCTCGCCGCCTGGCGCGCACGGCAGCGCAAAGGCGCCGGCGGGATTTTTAAGCAGCGCCCCAAGCAGATCACATCTGGTGTAGATAATGCCGAGCCGCTCGCCGATCACGGCCGCTTCCACGGCCTGGCCAACGGCAACGCGTCCCACGGCGCCGGGTAGGACATAAAAACTTCGATACAGCACGTGATCGGCCTTGAGCGGCGCAAGCTCGGCGCCCCCCGTTTGCGCCGCAAGCTGATCGACTAGCTGACGCACCGATTGATCGAAGCGCGCGCTGAGCGCCGGCTCGAACGAGTCGATCACCAACGTGCCGCCAACCGTAAGGTAGCGCGCAAGCGCGGTGATCTCGCTGGCCGACAACGGCCGCATCGCGGTTTGGCCGCACAAGATGACCAGCGGATACTGCTTCAGCTCGCGCCAGCTCGGACCAATCATCGGCACCGCGGTGCCTGGGGTAGCGGCCGTGCGTTTGCCAAGTTCGATGGCCCACGTGCGCGTCGCCACCGCGCGCGCCTCGCGATCCGAGGCAAGGTCAAGCCACGCGAGCGGCGTCACCGCACGCGAGGGCGCGGCGCTGGCGAGCGCGGTCAAGGCGGGAGCCAGGCCGATCGCAGCTAGAAAATCTCGTCGCGTGGGCAGCAAGCTGCGCCGAGCCTAGCGTGAATCCCTTGAAATTGCACAGGGCTACGCTCGACACCTCGTGGCCGGGTGGCTAGTATTTCTCGCAAGGGGTTGGCCGCGCTGGGCCAAGCAAGGACTATGGTCGCTACCACGCTAGAGCGCGAACGCAAGGCTGTCATTTCGGTTTCAGACCTTACCAAGGCCTATCGCACGCCGTTTCGCCGCAAAAAAGTGCAGGCGCTTGGCGGGGTAAGCTTTGACGTTCGGCAAGGCGAAATTTTTGGTTTTCTGGGGCCCAACGGCGCCGGCAAGACCACGACGATCCGCATCCTCATGGGGCTCATTCACGCCACCAGTGGCAAGGCCTCTATTTTCGGCAACCAAATTCCAAGCCGTGCGGCTCGCGCGCGCCTCGGATTTTTGCCGGAGCATCCGTACTTTTACGACTACCTTACGGTCGAGGAGCTGTGCGATCTGTCGGGCCGGATCTACGGCGTCGACGCGGCCACCCGCAAGCAACGCGCCAACCAACTTATCTCGCGCGTCGGCCTAGATCATGGCCGTGGCAAGAGCTTGCGTAAATTTTCCAAGGGCATGATGCAACGCGCGGGGCTGGCGCAGGCGCTCATGAACGACCCCGAGCTGGTGGTGCTTGATGAGCCGATGAGCGGGCTCGATCCGATCGGGCGCAAAGAGGTGCGTGATCTCATTGTCGAGCTCAAGGCGCGCGGCAAGACGGTGTTCTTTTCGACGCATATTCTCAACGACGTCGAGACCATCGCCGACCGCGTCGCGATCGTTGCCAAGGGTGTTATCCGCGCCGCCGGCACGCCGCAAGAGTTGGTCGCCGCCGGCGATCGCGGCGCTGAAATTTCATACCGAGATGGTGATGCGCCGCTCGCGCAGGCCTTGCTTGAGCTTGGGCCCACGCCGCCCAAGTCCGAAGTCCGTGGCGCCTTGACCGTGATCTCGTTGCCACCCGATATTTCGATCGATGCCGCGATTGGCGTCATCCAAGCGCATCACGGCAAGATCGCGCGCGTCGAGCCGAGGAAAGAATCGCTCGAAGATGTGTTCATGCGCCATGCCGGCGACGCCGTCGAAACCTTTGTGCCGTAACGCAACCTCGCAGGGAATGAACCATGGGATTTTTGGGACGCATTTGGGCCATCGCCCTCAACACCTTTCGCGAGGCCGTGCGCATGCGCGTGCTCTACGGCATCATCGCCTTGGTCTTCTTGGTCAACGGCGTGGGCCTCTTCATGTCCGAAATGAATCTCGCCGATCAGACGCGCATGATGCGCGATGTCGCCGTGAGCAGCATTTCCTTCTTTGGCTCGCTGATCGCGATCTTTCTCGGCGTCGTCTTGCTCTATGTCGAGGTGCAGCGCCGGACCATCCATTCGATTATCTCCAAGCCCATTGAACGCTGGGAGTTTGTCGTCGGTAAATATGTCGGCATGACGTTGGTGCTCTCGGTGCTCGCGGCATTTTTTATCGGCGGCATGCTCGCGATGATGATGCTCGACATCGGGCACGGCAGCGACCTCGTCAAGGGCGAGCTTGGCGTGATGAGCAGCAACGTGGTTAAGGCCACGTGGTTGGCCTACGTCGGCATTCTCACCGTCGCCGCGGTCGCAATCTTCTTTTCATCGTTTTCCAGCCCCTTTTTGTCGGGCCTGTTCGCGCTCGGTCTGTTCGCGGTCGGCAACCTAACGCCAGACCTGCAGGCCATCGCCGCCAAGCAGTCTGGGTTGGCCGGGGCCGTGGTCAAGGGCATGCTGTGGGTGATCCCCGACCTGCACACCTTCGTGATCTCGGGCCGCGAGGTCGCGGGCCAGCACGTCAGCCTTCATGGCGGCTTTGTTGGATGGGAGTACGTAACGCAGGCCACGGCGTATGGCGCGCTGTGGATCGCCGGTCTGCTCGCGCTTGCCTGCGTTATTTTTCAACGCCGCGACTTTGTGTAACGACGCGGCGCGCGTAGGCGTGGGGGATACACTTACATAACCCCGGCGACAAAGCCGCGCCAGTTTGTTGCGTTGGTGAGCGGATAAACCCAAAATATTAGCCAACATATGAGTACCAGCAAGCATTCGTTGTGGATGACGGCGGCCGTGGCGGTGGGAGCGTTCGCAACCGCGATGCCGACGGCCTCCGCGCAAGTCGTCGATGAACCGGCCAACTTCTCGGTGGAGCGCTATCGACTCGCGGCCGACAAGCTTGGCATCCTGACCGCGGAAAGCGCTGATATTCCTTATCGCGGCTATTGGGACGTCAGCGCGTGGTTTGGCTACGCCAACGATCCGTTGGTGCTTTATCGCCTTGTGGACGGCGAGCGCGTCCGCCAAGGGGCCTTGGTCCACGAGCGCTTCGGCGGGGAACTCGGCCTCTCGTACGCGGTGCATGCGCGGCTGCAGGCGTTTGCGGCGCTTGGGCTCATTGGCACCACCAATCGGCCGGCAAGCAATCCGGCCGTGGTTGGCGAGCTCGATGACATTTCGGGGTTTTCGCTTGGCGATACCCGCCTTGGGCTCAAGGCCCAGCTGCTCAAGGGTGGCCTAAATCTGGCTATCTTGGGCGAAGGCATCATCGGCAGCGGTGGCGGCGAGGCCTACCGCGGCGAGCGCGATTGGGCGCTTTCACCAGCGTTGCTCGCGTCTTTCGGCGCGGGGCCGCTGCGCTTCTCGCTAAACCTCGGCTACATCATGCGCAAGCAGTCAACGCTCGCCGACCTGGTCGTCGATGACGAGCTGTTTGGGCGTGCGGCGGTCGCGCTGGGCGTCGGACCAGATCGCGCGCTCGAGGTGCAGGCCGGGGTTCAACTTGGCTCGGCCAAGGACGAATTTTTCAGCCGCGTGTCGTCAGACCCCGCGGAGCTCTTGTTCGGCCTCGCGTACAATTTGGGCCGGCGGCAATCGGTGCAGCTGTTCGCGACCGGCGGCGTGGGCCTAAACGAAGGTTTTGGGACGCCAGACTGGCGCGCCCTCGGTGGCGTCCGCATCGGCGGCAGCCTTGCCGATGTCGCCGCCAAGTCAAGCGACACCGATGGCGACGGCATCAGCGATGCGAATGATGCTTGCGTCAACGATCGCGAAGACTTCGATAAGTACGAGGATGTGGACGGCTGTCCCGAGGCTGACAACGACAAGGATGGCTTCTTAGATGGCGCCGACAAGTGTCCAAATGAGCCCGAAACCGTCAACCAGTTCGCCGATGACGACGGCTGCCCAGACATTGGCGATCGCGATGGCGATGGCCTCGCCGACGACACCGACAAATGCCCGGATGAAGCCGAAGACCTCGATGGCTTCGAAGACGACAACGGCTGCCCAGATCTCGACAACGACAAGGACGGCGTGTTCGACGCCACCGATAAGTGCCCGCTCGAGCCTGGGCCGGCCGAAAACAATGGCTGTCCAGATACCGATGGCGACGGCGATGGCGTGGTCGACCGGCTCGACAACTGCCCATCCGAGGCAGGCACCAAGGAAAATCAGGGTTGCAAAGCCAAGCAGCAGGTGGTCATCACCGACACCGGCCTGCAGATCCTCGATATCGTGTACTTCAAGACCAACAGCGACGTGATCTTGAAGAAGAGCTATCCGCTGCTGAATAACGTGGCGGCGGTGATCACCGCGCAAACGCGCATCGCCAAGATTCGCGTCGAAGGCCACACCGATAGCCAAGGCAACGATGACAGCAACCTCGACTTATCGCAGCGGCGTGCCGATTCGGTGAAGGCGTATCTCATCGAGCGCGGCGTCGCAGCGGATCGGCTGCAAGGCCAGGGCTTTGGCGAGACCATGCCGGTCGACTCAAACGATACCAAGGCCGGCCGTGCCAAGAACCGCCGCGTCGAGTTCAAGATCGTCAACTAGCCCGTCGCCGCTAGTCGGTCACAACGGGTACGTAGGCTAGCGCGCCGTTAGCCTGCGGTCAGCGCGCGCGCGATCCAACTCTTGAGGCGCGCATGGTCTTGCGGCTGGCACTCGACAATGCGCACCCCAAAACCGCACCCATCGGGGTCGGCGCTCGCGGGGGCGGAGTCTTCGGCGACAATGCGCACGACCTCGGCGCGACACGAGACGGATTCATGATCATCGTAAAGCTCGACGTCGAGCACCGTGCCGACGCGAAAGGGGTACATCTTGACGACGCGCGTCGCCAAGAACAGCCCCGCGGTGGACATATCGCGGGTGCGAAAGACAAACTCCTTGGCGTCGCCACGTGCCATGACGCGGACAAAGGCTGACACCGCAACGCGCTCCGCGGCGCGTTGTTGGGAGGAGCCGGGACTAGGCATCCCTCCATGGTAGCAGAAGCCGCCCTGCCGCCATAGGGGGGAAGATCTGCCGCGCCGCGTCCGCGTCGGGCAAGAAAGATGACAGCCCCAGGTGGCCGTGGTACCTAGACGACTGCGCCATGGACGTTAGGTGCGATCAATGTCAGACGGTCTACGAGCTGGACGACGCACGGCTGAAACCGGGCGGCGTGACCGTCAAGTGCACCCAATGTCTTCACATCTTTCGCGTCGGTGAGACGTCGACGCGTGGGGGCGCCACCGATCCGATCGCGCTTGCGACCAACAACCCGGCGGCGCAAAATCCCGTGAGCGCCCCGCGCGGCCGGCAAAGTCGCAACACCAGCCTTGGATTTGGCGCGCCTAACAATGCAGCCTCGTCCAAGCAATGGTTCGTCCGATTCGCCGACGGGGGCACGGCGACGTGTGCCGAACTTTCGACGTTGCAACAATGGATCGTCAGTGGACGGGCCGATCGCGAAGCGTTTATTTCGCGCAATGAATCGACCTGGAAGCGGCTTGGCGACATTCCCGAGCTAGCGCCATACTTTAAGCTCGCCGACGAATTGCATGCGGGCGCCGCGCCGTTGCCAGGACGCGTGCGGCCGGACGCGCGCCCATCGGGACGCGCGGCGAGCGAGAGCCAAGACACCGCCCAGCGCAAGCGTCCAAGTACGGCGGTACCGCAACCACTTGGGCCACAGGCGACCGAGCGCGTCTTTGGCGTGCCGGGCGTGGTCGCCGCGCAAGCGGGAGCCGCTTCGTCACCGGCGGCGGCTGCGGCCGGCGAGCGCGCGGCGCGGCCGTCGCGTGCGTCGGTGCCGCCCCCGGTGCCCGCGGCCGCAATGGCAGCGGCGTCGGCAGCTGCGGCAGCCGGTGTACCTTCAACCTCGCGCGCTCACGAAATACGCCCAAACCCCGAGCCTGGGTTTCGCGGCCGCGCGCGTTTGGCACTAAATACCGACGCGCCGGCGGAAGCTGCCTTTGTGCGGCGCGACGCGGCGCGCAGCGAGCCTCCGCCTGACTATCCCGAGCTGCCAGGCTATGCGCGCGGCGGCGATTCGCGGCTCGGCAAGTGGATCGCCTTAGTCGCGGTGCTGGTGATCGTTGTGTCGGGGTTCGTGGTGGCGCGCATGCTTGGTTTTGGCGGGTCGTCGGGCTCGGGGCCGGTGGCGACGCCAATGACGTCGGGTGATGCCGCCGTGGGCGATGGCGCGCCGGCGCTAGATGGCGCGCAGGACGCCACCAATACCGCGACGTTGCTTGCGGAGGCCCTGGCGTCCTACGACGCCATCTTGGGGCGCGACGTCTTGGGTGAGCTCGAGGCTGCCGCGCTGGAGCTGGGAGCGGCCAGCGATGCAGCGGCGCAAGGCGCGCTGACAAACGCGCAGCGTCAAGGTCTGCAAGCGCGGATGCTTGTTGCCGTGGCTCAGCAACACTTTGATCTCGAAGCGTTAGCGGACGAAGCGGACAAGCGAGGGCGGCGCGATAAGGCGCAGGCCGCCTTGCTTGCGGCCGTGGCCGCCGCGCAGCGCGCGTTAAAAGAAGGCGCCAATCCCGATGCCTCGCTCGCGATGGCGGGGATCGCGAGGCTGCAAAAAAAACCAGCGCGCGAGGTCGAGACCTATTTGTCCGCGGCGGGCGCGCCCGCTTATGCGGTGGCCGTCGCCCTCGAACGCGCGATGGTGGGCATTCGCGATGGCGCGACGGCGGCGAGTCGAGCCGCGCTTGCCAAGCTGGAGGCACAAGGCGCCTCGGCGCGAGGTGAGGTTCGGCCGCAAGTTCGGTTGGCCATGGTGGCGGCGTTGGCGACCGAGACCGAGGCGGCGACTTCCACCGCGGCCGCGGTGCTGGCCGTGGTGCCTACCCACGTTGTGGCGCGCCGCATCGCCGAGAAATTGCATGCCAACGTCGACAATGCGACGACGTCGGCGGATGGCGTCGTAACGAGCGACGGGCAGGGAGAAGAATCCTACGATCGCGTGCTGGCGCGCGCCGACCGCGCTGCCGAGTCCGATTGTCGGACAGCCATGCCGCTCTATCAAAAGGCCTTAGCCATGCGCCCCGCCAGCGTTGAGGCGCTTGCGGGTGCCGCCTTTTGCCATCTCTCGGCAAGCGAATTTGCGAGCGCGCACGCCAAGTTTCGCCAGGCGCTTGCGGTTTCCCGCAAGTTCGAGCCTGCGCTGCGCGGCGTTGCCGAGGCTTATGTGCAACAGGGCCGCACGGCCGAGGCCATCGCGGCGTACAAAGAGTACCTCGAAGTGTATCCGGGCTCGGCAGTGGCCAAGCGCCAGCTCGATCGCTTGGGCGCCGCGGGTAGCGATCGACCAACGCCTACCCCTACGCCAACACCCGCACCCGACGCGCCATCGCCACCGCCCGTAACGCCGGTCGTCCCTGCCGATGCCGCAGCTACCGTGGAGCCGTCCGGCCCCGTCGCCTCACCTGACTAATCCTGGTTAGAAGGCCCGCGATTGCCCGCCATCGACGACAACGGTGGCACCATTTACCCATGACGCCGTCTCGCCGAGCAAAAACGCGACGACGTTGGCTATCTCGCGCGTGGTGCCAAAGCGCCCGCCCGGAATCTCTCGCGCGACAAATTGCTTGATGCCCTCCGGATCCGCCTCGGCGCGGCGATCCCAGCTGCTGCCGGAAAATCGTATCGATCCCGGCGCGACGGTGTTGACGCGAATGCCGTGGCTCGCCCAGTCCCGCGCCAACGCCTTGCCCATGGCGATGACGCCGGCCTTGGCGATGTTGTAGCCGGGCGCGCCTCCAGCCTCGCGACCAAAAATGGATCCGACGAGGACGATCGCGCCGGGGCGCTGCGCCGTCGCAAGCGCGCGCGCCGCGGCTTGCGCGACCCGCATGGACGTCCATAGGTTTGCCGTGAGCGATTGCGCAAAATCATCGTCATCCATCTCGCGGGCATGGCGCGCAAAGGAACGCCCGACGTTGGCGACGACGCCGTCAAAGGGGCCGTCGGCAAACGCGGCCGCGACGCCCTCCGCGGTGGCGACGTCGGCAACCAACGTCGTAAGGGTAGGGCTCGCCAACTCGGTGACAAGCGTCGCCAGCCCATCCGCGCCGCGCGCGACCGCGGTGACGGCAGCGCCCTCGGCGAGCAACGTCTCGACGATCGCACGGCCAATGCCGCGCGATGCCCCAGCCACCAAGATGCGCTTGCCGCTAAGCCCTAGGTCCATGCCGCAACGCTACACGAAACCCACGGGACCACGCTACGCGTCGCCCTCGGCAAACAGCCCAAGCTGCTCGGCGCCGCCGCGGGGCAAGGGGCCGGCGTGAAAGCTCAGCTTGCCGCCATCGTCGAGATAGTTTATTTCGAGCCGCCGGGCGGCAATGGCATCGATCGCGGCGAGGCGCCGCAAGGTCTCTTGCACTAGCTCGGACCACCGCGTCGCCTTCTTGCCGGCGTCGAGCAGGCTCGCCTCGATGTCGCGCACCAGCCGCCGCAGATCTTCGTCGCGCACCTCGGGACGACCCTTGCACACGCGTCGCAGCGCGCGCAGCATCTTGTCGCTGTCAAACGGCTGGAAATGGCCCGCCCGCTTTTCAACCCGCAGCGGCGGCGAACCTATTTTTTCATAGGTCGTAAAGCGACGCTTGCAAGTGCCGCACAGGCGCCGCCGACGCATGCCGTCGGTGCTCATGCGGGTCTCGCTGACTTGGCTGTCGCTGCCGCAATAGGGGCACTGCACGGCGCCACCGTAGCACACCGATAACGGCAACGGAATTTCGTGCCCGGCGGGCCACCCGGGGGCGCTTTTGCGCTATTTGATCGCCATGAACCTCAGCAACCTCAAGATCATCGTTACCGGTGCCGCCCAGGGCATGGGCGCGCACTTTACCAAGCGGCTTGCCGAGGCCGGCGCGTCGGTCGCCGCCGCCGATATTATGGAAGAGGGGCTCGCGGCCTTGGCCGAAGCGACCAAGGGGCTGCCCGGCAAGGTCTTCACCAAAAAGCTCGACGTTTCCAAGGAGGCCGAGGTCACCGCCTTTGTTGACTGGGCGCACGGAGCCATGGGCGGCCTCAACGGCCTCATCAACAACGCCGGCATCTTGCGCGATGGCCTCTTGGTCAAGAAAGACAAGACCACCGGCGAAATTACCAAGCTCTCCGCCGCGCAATGGCAGCAAGTGCTCGACGTCAACCTCACCGGCGCCACGTTCATGGTGCGCGACATGGTCGCGAAGATGGCGGCCAGCGAACAGCGCCCAGGCGTCATCGTCAACATGTCGTCGATCGCGCGCCACGGCAACCGCGGCCAGTCAAACTATACCGCGGCCAAGGCGGCGCTGGCGGCCAATACCGTGACGTGGTCCAAGGAGTTCGCGGCGTTTGGCATTCGCGTCGGCGCCATCGCGCCGGGCATGATCGAAACCCCGATGACCCAGGGGATGAATCAAAAGGCGCGCGATGCGCTGGTTGCGGCAATTCCCGTCGGCCGCGTCGGCGTCCCCGAAGACATCTGGGTCGCGGTGAAATTTGTCCTCGAATGCGACTACTTCAACGGCCGCGTCATCGACGTCGATGGCGGCCTTTCGATGTAGTCTGCGCTAGCTTTTCTTTGAGGCTTCCGGCAGGGTGCCCTTCATGTCGACCCCGGACGAAAACGACCAGGGAGGTGAGGCCCCCGCGTTCGCCAGCGAGCTGCATCCAAGGCTGGCGCAGGAGGTAACCGCCGAAATTCGCGCGGTCGCCGAAAGCCGGGGCGAGGATTCGGCGGTCGTCGACATGACCGAGCTGCTCGCGCTCGATGAGCAGGTCGTCAGCCCCGCGTACGAGCCACTTTCTTTTGACGAACTCCGCGACGCGTGGGCGTTGCTCGACATTCAAGACAAATCCAACGGCCTGCAGCTCCTAGATACCAAGGACAGCGAGGAGTTCTTCACCGCGCTGCCTTCCACCGATCAGGCCCAGTTGCTGCTCTTTTGGCGGCCGAATCAGCGCCGCATGTGGCTGCGCATCCTCGAGCCCGATGACATTGCCGACGTCGTCCAGGCCGCCGAAGAGGACGAACGCGGCGCGCTGATGAACCTGCTCGATGCCCGCACGCGCAGCGAGGTGCATGCGCTGCTTACGTACGAGGACGACGAGGCCGGTGGCCTCATGAACCCGCGTTATGCGCGCCTGCGCCCGCAGATGACCGTCGATGAGGCGATCAGCTATTTGCGGCGGCAGGCGCGTGGTCAGCTCGAAACCATTTATCACGCCTACGTGCTCGA
The DNA here is from genome assembly GCA_016716835.1 of Myxococcales bacterium. NCBI lineage: Bacteria > Pseudomonadati > Myxococcota > Myxococcia > Myxococcales > Myxococcales bacterium. The sequence goes on from JADJUW010000002.1 coordinate 578,484, forward strand.
CGCCGACTCCAAGCTCATTGGCGCGGTGTCGTTTCGCGAGCTTTTTATCGCCGATCCGCAAAAGACCGTCGCCGACGTCATGACCTCGGACGTGGTGTGCGTCACCGACGAGATGGACCAGGAGACGGTCAGCCGCGTGTTTGCCGAAAACGATCTCAACACCATTCCCGTGGTTGACGCGCTTGGCGTCATGAAGGGCATCGTCACCGTCGACGACATCGTCGACGTGGTGCAGGAAGAGGCGACCGAGGACATCCAGAAATTCGGCGGTATGGCCGCGCTCGACGATCCGTACTTGCAGTCGTCGTGGCTGGAGATGTTCAAAAAACGCGGGGTATGGTTGGTGGTGCTGCAACTGGGCGGCATGCTCACGGCCACCGCGCTTGGGCTATTTCAGCATCAAATCGAAACCGTCGCGCTGCTCACCTTGTTCATGCCGCTGATCATCGCCAGCGGCGGCAATTCGGGCTCGCAGGCGTCGACCCTGGTCATTCGCGCGATGGCACTCGGCGAAGTACGCGCGGCCGATTGGTGGCGCGTCGCGCGGCGCGAGCTAATCATCGGGCTGTCGCTGGGGGGGCTGCTTGGCATCATTGGCTGGGTGCGCGTTTATGCGTGGGGCGCGATGGGGTGGCTCGATCAATACGGGCCGCAGGCGGCGCAATATCTCGCGTTCGCGCTCACGGTGGGCTTTAGCCTGGTTGGCGTGGTGATTTTTGGCACCATGGCGGGCGCGATGTTGCCGTTCGTGCTGCGCCGCCTCGGCGCCGATCCGGCGAGCGCCTCGGCGCCGTTCGTCGCGACGCTGGTCGACGTGACGGGCCTGATTATTTATTTTCTGCTGGCGGGGCTGTTTTTGTAACGGGCTGCGGCCGCACGAGCATGTGGCAGCCGGCGCAGGTCGAGAGCAACTCGCCATACAGCGCGGCGCGTTCATCCTGATCCGTCAAGGCTTCCGCCTTGGTAGCGAGCTGCCTGATGTTGCTCGCCAGCGCACCGACGTCGCCGCGCGGTACGCCGCCGGCAGCGCCAACGGCATCTAGCTTGGTCGTCGCCAGCACCGCGGCCCCCTCGCGCCAGAGCGTATCGGACGGCCCTACAAGGCCATCCCACATGCGCGCCGCCGCCCACTGGTGGCGCTGCATCTGCGCGGGGAGCGCGTCACTAGCCTCGGGGGCTTCCGACCACGTAAAGGCGACGATCGCGCCCTGCGCTTGATGGCAGCCTGCGCAGGCGCGTGCGAGCGCAGGCGCCACGGCCGCCGCGTTTGGCAGGTCTTTGGCTGCTGCGACGTTTTTCGCCGCAGTTTTAAGCGCGGCAACATAAGGCGCCCAGCCCTCGACCTCGGGTTCGACATGGCTGGAGAGCCACGTGGCATAGCCCTGGGCTTCCGCCAATTGGCCGCGCGCGATTGCAAGCTGCAGCGCAGAGACCACCGCGAAATGCTCACGCATGTGGGCCTTGATCTCGGGGCCTTTGGCGTCAGGCGGGACGGCGGCATCACGTGGAAGCGCCTTGCTTGCATCGGGTGGCGGCGGGGTCGGCTCATTTGGCTTGGCAGAGCCACACCCCGCTGCGGCGAGCAAGATCAGCAAAAGGCTAGAATTAGGTTTCATGGCGTACCTTTCGGGCAGCCGCGTTTGGTGCGGCACGTGCCTTCGGGCCCCGCGCCTGGCGCGTTGGTCCGTTGGTAGTAAAATGGAATGACCGCGGTGGTGAAGCCGCCGCGTTGTGGGAACGACCACTTCTTGCTTAGCTTGCGCAGGCAAGCGTCGAGCCTAGCGAGCGGCTTTCCGACGACGCCGGGCGCCATAAAGGCAAAGCGGCGAATGTGGCCGTGGTGATGAATGACTAGCTCCAGTCGCAGCTCGCCCTTAACATCGGGGCCTTTGGCATGAGTAAGCCAGCACTTCTTCACCTCGGGCACGTAGGGCTCAAAATACGTTTCGAGCTCTTTGGCGGTCAGCGAGGGCTTATCGGGCTGGTCGGGATTGGGAGTGGATTGCGCGAGGCTCGGACCTGCTAGGCCCGCAAGCAGGGCCACCGCCCATCCCCAACGCAACAGCGTGCTTAGCGACATGGCCATACGTTACCACGTGCCGTAAGCGAGTCAGACGTCGGTGGACCGATAGTGCCTGGGGCCAACAGACTGCAGCTCGCACGCACCGCCGCAAGCGTGGAGATAGCCTCGCGGTGGCACGAGATTTGCTGCTGCTGGAGGTGAGAACTTAGTCGTGACCGCGGAAATTCCTTCGCCTTATTACGTTGTTGCCGCGCGCTCGCGCTGCCATCGGGCGTGGTGTGTGCTCTTGCTGGTGGGGTGTATTGTCCTGCCCGCGGCGGCGCATGCCGGGGCTCGGCGCAAGGCCAGTCCTGTCGCAACGGCGTTGGTTAAAAAGCATTACCCACGATCGGTTGCCGGGCGCATCGCCAAGGCGCTGCCAGCGCTGGCCGCGTCGTTGATTGCAGATCCCAAAGCGGGTGACGCGATAACCGTGTATCGCGGGCTCAGCGTGGCACCGCAACGATTTGTTGCCACCGGCGTTCGCGGCAAGGCGTCAAATCATTCCGAAAACGGTGAGATCTGGCTATCACGCAATCTTCGCACCGCCTTCGCCTACACCAAACGGGGCCGAAGCGCTGAAGGTACAATCCTCGAACTCAAGCTTCCGACGCGCATGTGGGCACCCGCGCGGTATGCGGCCGCCACGGAAAACAGTTGGGTCCAGCGCACTGAGCTCCCCGATTTGACCCCCTTCATTTCGCGAATCGGTGTGATCGGCGCCGGCACACGTCTCAAGACCGTCAAATGGCATACCTACGACGAGGCGAAGCGCTTAGGCCTGTTTAAATCACCACGGGCCACGCGTTAGACGTTGTTCGTCGTCACGCTGGTTAGCACGCCCGTGTGCTGGCCTTGCCGGGGGGCGGCAGTATCGGCGCGCGCCGGCGCGAGCGGTGTCCGCACATACGTAACTTCGCCGTAGCCGGGCAGGGCGTGGGCCGCGGCAACGTGCCGCGCCTGGTGCTGCGAGTGTCCCAGCAGCTCGTCGCGCAACAGCACGGGCTCGATGCAGACATCGGCAGTCGCGAAGAGCTCCTCCCACGCATGGCGGGGCTTGCTTGCAAACAGCGTCGCGAGTTGTTGCTTGGCGGTGGAGGCATCATCGGCGAGGACAAAGCCTGGTTGCTCGCGCCGCATAATCTCGACAAGCGCGGTGGCAAATTTTTCTTCCAGCGGCGCCACTGCGAGCGCCCCGCCGTCGCTGGTGGCATAGACTTGGTACGTCGCGGCACCTCCGGTGAGCCAGGCGTTGGCCTCGGCATCCGCCGCGCTGGCTGGAGGCGGGTCGGCCACGGCCAACTCTGCGGCGAGCAGCGCAAGCGCGCCCTCGGTCATCGACATGTCGAGATATTGGCCAATCCCGGTCTGCGTGCGCATGTAAAGCGCCGCCAAGATGCCTGCCAAGGGCCAGAGCGCACCGCCCACCAGATCGCCGATTTGTGCGCCTGGCACGCCTGCCTGCGCGCCGGCCTGCCCATTGCCGAGCACGCCCGCGAGCGCAACGTAGTTGAGATCGTGACCCGCGCGATCGCGATAGGGGCCGGTTTGGCCGTAGCCGGTGATCGCGCAATAGATAAGCCGAGGGTTGATGGCGCGCAGGCTGCCGTCGTCGAGCCCCAGGCGCGCCATGACGCCCGGTCGAAAGCTCTCGATGACGATGTCCGCCTTTCGGACAAGCTGCTTGCAGGCCTGCGCGCCCGCCTGGCTCTTCAGATCGAGCGCGACGCTTTGCTTGTTGCGGTTAAGCGCCAAGTAACGCGCGGACGTGTCGCCGACTAAGGGCGGCATGGTGCGCAGGTAGTCCCCGGCGCCGGTGTCCTCAACTTTTATGACCTCGGCGCCGAGATCGCCAAGCACCATCGAAAGATAAGGTCCCGGTAGCAGCCGCGAGAAATCTAAAACCGTTACACCGCGCAGCGCGCTCGCCAGGACTTGATTGTGCATGGCTGGCGGCGCGGGTTTGCGTCGCTTACGCGCGCGCGAGATCGACGATGGATTGCAGCTTCATGGCGAGCATCGGATCGCCCGTGACGAGCAGCTTGCCTTGGAAGTAAAGCTGCATCGCGGCCTGTGGGTCGGCGAGCATGGCTTGGAAGTCTTCGTTGGAGACCGAGATCGTGCACTGCGAGTTGCCGCCGTCGCCCTTGAGGCAAGTCGGTGGCGTGCTGGTGAGATCGACGGTCCATTCGCCGCCGCCGTCGCCGGTCACCTTGAAGCCGTAAATCGCGTTGATTTCCTTGGCTTTTTCTGGAAACTTCTTGAGGCCTTCGGGAATGAGTTGATCAAATAATTGGGTCGCAGATTGTGGCATGGTCATAGGATGTCCTTACGCGAGTGGCGTAGCCGAAGGGATAACGCGTCAGGTGGCGCAGGGTCAAGCGAAACGCCATCGACTCTAGCCGCGTGATCGCTCGGAGCGATACGAGTAATTTATAATAATTACGTATTGTTACGGGCTTTTCGTTTGGCCTGTGCCTCGCGATACTTGTCCGCCCAGCCGTCGACGTTGACCTGTTGGGTACGGCTGAGCGCAAGCGCACCTCGTGGCACGTCTTTAGTCACCGTGGTGCCGGAACCGACGTAGGCACCGCGCCCAACCGTCACCGGCGCCACCAATTGCGAGTCCGAACCGACGAAGACGCCGCTTTCGATCGTGGTCTTGTTCTTGCTGTAGCCGTCGTAGTTACACGTGATCACGCCCGCACCGACGTTGGCATCAGCGCCAATAAAGACGTCGCCGAGATAGGCAAGGTGGTTGGCCTTGGCGCCGGCCATGATCTGCGCCTTCTTGGTTTCGACGAAGTTGCCGAGGTGCACGCGGTCATCGATTTCGGTGCCCGGGCGGCAATGCGAAAACGGCCCAATCTGTGCATTTTGGCCGACCGTTGTCTCGGTGATCACGGAGTAGGGCTTCACCACCGTGCCGTCGCCGATCACGGCGTCGGTGAGAATAGCGCCACAGTCGATCTTGACGCCACGGCCCAAGGTGGTCTTGCCGCGCAGCGCGACGCCGCAGCCAAGCCATGTGTCGGCGCCGATCGCCACCACGTCGGCATCGATATAGATCTGCGCGGGATCTTGCAACGTCGTGCCCTCGCGCATCCAGCGCTCGGCGATTTGCCGGCGCGCCAAACGCTCCACCTGCGCGAGATCGACGCGATCGTTGATGCCCGAGACCTCGGCAAATGGCGCGTCGATCGCGGTGGCGAAGCCACGGGCCGCGGCCTTGGCAACCAAGTCGGTGAGATAGACCTCACCTTTTTTGTTCTGATCGCCAAGCGTTTGTAAATCCGCGCGTAGGTGGCCGAGCCGCACGGCGTAGAAGCCGGCATTGGTTTCGCGAATCTCGCGTTGTGCCGGCGTCGCATCGAGGTGTTCGACGATGGACGCCAAATTTCCCTGCGCATCGCGCACCAGTCGGCCATAGGGCATGTCGCGATCGGGAATGGTTGACAACAAGGCCATGCCCGCCGGCGAGGCCTGGCAGGCGGCAACCAAGCGCTCAATGCTGGCGCTCGTGATGAGCGGCGCATCGCCGCTGAGGATGACGACAATCTGGTCATCGTGCGCGCTCGCGAGCTGCGGCAGCGCGGACTGCACGGCGTGGCCGGTGCCGCGTTGCTCGGCCTGCTCGGCAACCGCAATCGTGCCGACGCCATAGCGATCATCTAGGGCGCCGCGGACGTCGGCCAACTTGTGGCCGAGCACGGCGACGATTTGCTGCGCCCCGGCGCCGCGCGCGGCCTCGATGACCCACGCGATGAGCGAACGGCCCGCGATCGCATGCAACACCTTGGGCAGCTGTGATTTCATGCGCGTGCCCATGCCCGCGGCAAGAATGATAACAATCGGTTGTGCCATGAACGGCCCATATATCACGGGGCGTCGTCACCCCCAAGGCATCGAAAAATAGAAAAATACCGCGTAGTTGTTGTGCGCAGAAGCGGCGCTTTCTGCGCCAATGTAGGTGTAATCGCACCGGAATTTGTCAATTAAGAGCTATCGAGCCGGCGCTCGCCACACCTATAATAGACAGACGTGGGGAACCAAGAACTGCCAGACGAAGTGCCCGACCAAGCCGCCGGACGTGTCCGTGAAAGGCAAAAGTTCAAGGTCCTATGCGTCGACGATGAGACCCTCAACCTTGACTTGCTCGATCGCGCCCTGCGACGAGGGTTCGAGGTGTTATTGGCGTCCTCGCCGGAGCGTGCGATTACGTTGCTGCGCGAAAACTCCGATATCGCGGTGGTCGTCACCGACTATCGTATGCCCGGCATGACCGGTGCGGAGCTACTCGCCGCGTCCGCCAAGTTGCGACCCGATGCGCGCCGAATCGTCGTCACGGGCTATGCCGATACCGACAATATTTTGGCGTCGGTGAATAATGGCGGCGCGCAATACGTGCTGCGCAAGCCATGGAAAAACCAAGATCTGGTCACCATGATTGATCACTTGGTTTCGGCTTATGAGCGCGAACATGGCGGCAAAGAACTGGTCAACCAGCTCCGACTTGCGAATCAAAAATTTGAGCGCCACGAAGAGCGGCTCATCCAAGCGCTCGACGATCGGACGCATGATCTCGACCTGGCCCAGGCGGAGCTCGATCGCATTGTTAAGCAGCAAGAGGCGCTGTCGTTTCGCGACCAGCTCACCGGGCTCTATACCCACCGCGCATTTCTTGAACGCCTAGAAGAGGAATGCGCGCGTTGCCGCCGTCACCCCGAGGCCTTCAGCGTTTTGATGGTGGCGGTCGATGGCCTGCCGTCGATCAATCAAGAATTCGGTTATGCGGTCGGCGACGAATATTTGCGGCGGATCGCCAAGGTGCTTGGGTCGGCGGATCCAACCAGCCGGCTTTCAGACATCACGGCACGATATTCGGGCGAAGAGTTCGTCTTGCTGCTGCCGTCGACGGCCAAGCCAGGCGCGACGACCAAGGCGCTCAAGATTCGCGAGAGCATTGCGCACGCCGAGTTTCCAACCGAGCGCAAAGTAACCGTCTCGGTCGGTATTGCGAGCTTCGCCGAAGATGCCGACAATTCCGAAGGCCTTATTGCTTCCGCTAAGTCGGCGCTGCGAGCCGCCAAGGCCATGGGACCCGGGCGCGTGCGGGCGCACACCCGGGACGAGCCGGGCGGGGCGACCCATTTGCTGGACAATGCGGTTCCCGTCGCGGTCGACGTCGCCGCCGCCGCGCCGCTGTCGTCGGTGCTCGTGCGCATGGTCGAGGAAGATCATCTGCGGCCGTATCATGAGCGCATCGCCGAGATCTCCCTGATGTTGCAGCGCGGCCGCGCGCTGTCGTGCCTCTATGTCGATCTTCGTGGCCTTCAGCGCATCGAGACCGACCTCGGCGTGGCGCATCACGCCCAAGTCTATGAAACCGCGGGCCGCGTTCTGTTTGAGCTGCGTGAGGGGCTGCTGGGCCGCGGCGATGTTATTTGCCGTACCACCGATGATGACGCGTACATCGTGTTTCTCGAGCCGCGCAACGGCATGGCGAGCGACGGCGCCGAGGCCTTGGCCTTGGCGCTAGAGGCCGCGGTGGAGTCGGCCCTGACGCCATCGGTGCGCAAGCTCTTGCACGACGTGCCGCGCACCGTGGTCGGCGTGGCACGCGTGCTCGGCAATTCGATGTTGCGGCCTGAGCGGTTGATCGCCCGCGTGGTGACCGAGGCTGCCGATACCGCGCGCTTGGCGCGCGAGCGGCGCGCCGTGCGCGAAAAGGCGATGCTGCAAGATATCATTCTCTCGGACGGGCTGACGCCGGTTTATCAGCCGATCGCACATCTCGAGACCGGCGAGATCTTCGGCTTTGAGGCGCTTACGCGCGGCCCCAAAGGCACGCCGCTTGAATCGCCCGCGACGCTGTTCTCGATCGCCGACGAGGTGGACCTAACCTTCGAACTCGATCGCGCATGTTTCCGCGGCGCGCTGCGAGGGGCGGCGACGCTCGAGCCTGTGCATCGCCTGTTCGTGAATTTGTTGCCGGTTTCGTATTACGACTCGGCCTTCATCAAGGCCGAGGTGAGCGCCTTGCTTGAGATGGGCGCGGTCACCCCTGCCAACATCGTCTTCGAGATCACGGAAAAGCTCGCGATCGAGAATTTCTCGTCGTTTAAGCGCGCGCTCGCCAACTACACCGCTATGGGGTTTGGCGTCGCCATCGACGACGTTGGCACCCGACATTCAAATCTCGAGACGGTCATGGCGCTGCGCCCTAACTTCATCAAGCTCTCAGACGTGCTAACCCGTGGCGTGGCCAACTCGACGGTGAAGCGCGAGATGGTGCGGTCGCTCAATCGCATCGCCGACGCGATTGATTCGGTGCTCGTGGCCGAAGGCATTGAGACCGCGGATGACCTGCTCGTGTTGCGCGATCTTGGCGTGAAGTTCGGCCAAGGCTTCTTCTTGGCGCGGCCAGGGCCCGCCTTTCCCAAACTCACGCCAAGCGTCAAGCGGGCGATTCGCTCGCAGGTGGAACAACGCGTGGTGATTGCGGCGCCACCCGCCGAGTTTGATGAGCACGGTGACGTCGACATGGACATCTCGCGCGAATCGCAATTGCCGGCTGGCTTCGCGGCGAGCGTCGAAGACGACTCGCGTGCGACGGGCGATCTTTCGACCATCGCCGATCAAATTATGGCGCGCGCGCGGCGTGTGAGCAGCAACAGCGGCATCGTCGAGACGGCGGAAGAAGACCGCACGCTCAACGGCAAGACCGCGCTGCGCTTGGTGGTGCCGCCCGTCGATGACGAAGGCGACGCGTCGTAACCAGGCTATATAACCGCACGTGCGCGATGACGTCGTGCTCAAGCCTACGGGGTAGGCCTCGGCCATACATGCGCGGGCAAGGCCGTCGAATCTGACCCGGCCCGGGTGCTTGAGGCCTTCAACCGGCTTACACTTAATTCTGTATGGCGATGGACAATCCGACGTTTCAGAAGCTGTTGGCGTTTGGGATCGACCGGGGGGTATCGGACATTCACTTCGAGGTCGGCTATCCGCCGCACTATCGCCTGCACGGTGAATTGCTCGGGGCGATCAAGGTGCCGCCGCTCATCGCTGCCGATACCGAAACCATCGCCAAGATGATTTTGGCGGACCGCGGACAAAACGTAGACTTTACGCGCGCTTTCCGCGAGATCGACGTCTCATATTCGCTGGCACAGCGGGGGCGCTTTCGAGCTTCCATTTTTCGCCAGCGCGGCGCGGTCGGCATCGTCATGCGGCTCATTCCGCCCCAGGTCGTGACCATCGAAGATCTAAACCTGCCGCCGGTCTTGGCCGAAATTGCCGATGTTCGGCGCGGCATGGTGCTGGTGACGGGCGCCACGGGCAATGGCAAGTCCACCACGATCGCGGCGATGGTGCGCTACATCAATGAAACCCGCCACGCGCACGTGATTACGATCGAGGACCCGATTGAATTCATTCACGAGCCAGGCAAGTGCATGGTGATCCAGCGCGAGGTTGGCTCGGATACCGATAGCTTTAAGGACGCGCTGATCGCGGCGATGCGGCAAGACCCCGACGTCATCATGGTCGGCGAGATTCGCGATAAAGAGACCGCGGCGACGAGCCTCAAGGCCGCGGAGACCGGCCACTTATTGCTGTCGGCCATTCACACGCCCGATACCATGTCGACGATTCAGCGCTACGTTGGCTTGTTCGACGCCGATGAGCAGGCGATCGCGCGCGAACGCTTGGGCGACTGCTTGCAAGCCGTGGTGTCGCTGCGGCTGATTGCGGCCAAGGAAGGCCGCCGGCGCCTGCCGGCGGTCGAGATTCTTCGTGTCACGCGCTCGGTGCGCGAGGCAATCCGCAATAATCGCTTGAGTGACATCCCTGAATTGATCAAAAAAGGTCGCGACCTGTATTCGATGCAATTGTTTGACCAGCATCTCGTCGATCTCGTGAACAGCGGCTTGGTTTCCATGGAAACCGCGATGTACGCGTCATCGAACCCCGAAGATTTCGAGCGCTCCTTGCGCTTCGGCTAGCCGGGGTTACCGTGTACGATAACGCGGTGGCCGCTCCGTTTGGCACCGATGTCGCACATGCCGCGGCCATCCTGCGCCGCGGCGGGGTGGTGGCGTTTCCCACCGAGACGGTTTATGGGCTTGGCGCCGACCCTCGGCAGGCTTCGGCGGTTGATCGCGTGTACGCCATCAAGGGCCGCCCGCGCAATCACCCGTTGATCGTGCATGTGCATGAGGCCGCCGAGGTGGCGCAGTGGGCCGCGGTCGTGACGCCCGCGGCGACACTCCTGATGTCGGCATTTTGGCCTGGGCCGCTGACGTTGCTGTTGCCCAAGGCTGACGCCGCGCCAGATGCAGCGTTTATCGAAAGCTCGTCGGTCGCGGTGCGCATGCCAAACCATGCCATGGCATTAGCGTTAATTGCGCAGGCTGGCGGCGCCGTGGCCGCGCCGAGCGCCAATCGTTTCGGTGCGCTCAGTCCCACGTCCGCGGCGGACGTCGCCGCGGATTTGGGCGATGACGTCGACTATATTCTCGATGGGGGCCGCTGCGAGGTGGGGGTGGAATCGACGATCGTCAGCCTCCTTGGCGATCAGCCCGTCATGGTGAGGCCAGGTGGCATCACCCGCGCTCAGCTTGAGGCCTTGGTGGGGCAAATGGGCGGGGCGCCGGCGACGGGATTGCGGGCCCCCGGCCTTTTGCCATCGCATTATGCGCCGCGCGCGCGCTTGCTGGCCGTGTGGTCGCGCGACCTCTCGGCGGCGTGTGAGGCGCACGTCGCGCAGTGCCTGGCCGAAGGACGTGCGCCTCGCTACGGCCTGCTAGTCCGCAATTCGGACGATGTGGCAGGGCTCCGCGCTAACGGGTCGTCTCCACTACAAATCATCGCGCTTAGTGATGACGTGGCCTTGTTGGCGCGGCACTTGTACGAGGCCTTGCGCTCGCTAGATGATGCCGGGGTTGATACAATTATAGCCGTCATGCCAGATGCGGTGGGGGTAGGGGAGGCCGTGGTCGACCGTCTGCAAAAGGCCTCCGGACCGCGAGATTTCGTGAAAGGCAAAATGCCATGAAAGCCAAACCATCAGCCTCGGCTGCCCCAAAACGCGGCGGACCAACGGTGCCCGTGGTTGGTATCATCATGGGCTCCAAGAGCGACTGGCCGACCATGAAACACGCGAGCGACGTGCTCACGGCGCTTGGGGTCGGGCACGAGTCGCGCATTGTATCGGCGCATCGCACGCCCGACTTGTTATTTACCTATGCCGAGCAAGCGGCCGCGCGTGGCCTCAAAATCATCATCGCCGGGGCAGGCGGGGCAGCGCACTTGCCTGGCATGACCGCGAGCAAGACGGCCTTGCCTGTGCTCGGGGTGCCCGTGCAGTCCAAGGCGCTTAGCGGCATGGATTCGCTGCTATCGATCGTTCAAATGCCTAAGGGCATCCCGGTAGGCACACTGGCTATCGGCGAGGCGGGCGCTGCCAACGCAGGGCTCTTAGCGGCTGCAATCTTGGCGACGACAGACCTCGCACTCGCAAAGCGCCTCGCGGCCTATCGAGCCGCACAAACGGCCGCCGTGCTGGGAGATGAACTTTGAGCAGGGCTCGCTCGACGGTGCGTCACCATTCGCAAAATGGCGATATCGCCGCGGCTGCCACCGCGCCGCTGCTACCGGGCTCAACCATTGGCGTGCTGGGCGGCGGCCAGCTCGGGCGCATGATGGCGCTGGCGGCACGCCGCATGGGCTATCGCATCGTCGTGCTCGATCGCAATGTGCGCTGCCCAACCGCGCAGGTGGCGGATGGCTTCGTGCTCGGCACGCTCGAAGATCGCGACGCGGCAATGTACTTAGCCGCGCAGTCCGACGTCATCACGCTCGACACTGAGCATGTGCCGGCCGATGTACTCGAGGCGCTGGAAGCTCGGGCGCCTGTACGTCCGGGCGCCGCCGTCCTGCGCACCATTCAAGACCGGTTGACGCAGAAAAATTTTCTGGCGTCGCTCGGCCTGCCGCAGGCAGCGTATGCGCCGGCGGCGTCGCTTGGTGAGCTGACGAGCGCGGTCGCCATGGTCGGGCGGCCTTCTATTTTGAAAGTTAGGCGCCACGGCTACGACGGCAAGGGTCAGGTGCGCATCACGGACGCCAGCGATCTCAACGAGTCGTTGCGACAGCTCAAGTATGAGCCCGCGGTGCTTGAGGCCTTAGTGCCATTTGCACGCGAAATCTCCGTCATCTTGGCGCGCGGCATGGCCGGCGATATCGAGGTCTTCCCGATTGCCGAGAATCAGCACCGCAATCACATTTTGCATATTACGCGAGCCCCAGCACCTATGCCCGAGGTTCGCCGCGGAGAGGCGATTGCGATCGCGACACGTATTGCCAACGAGCTTGGCCATGTAGGCGTCATGGCGGTCGAAATGTTCGAGCTGCCGGATGGCACCTTGCTGGTCAACGAAATCGCGCCGCGCACCCACAACAGCGGGCACTACACCTATGGAGCGTGCACCGTCTCGCAATTCGAGCAACACGTGCGTGCCGTCTGCGGCCTGCCACTCGCCGAGGCGCGGCAAACCACGGGCGCCGTCATGCTCAACCTGCTTGGCGATCTGTGGGCCCACGGCGAACCCGACTGGTCCGTCGTGCTCACCCACCCCCGTGCGCGCCTCCACCTCTACGGCAAAGAAGGCCCCGCGCCCGGCCGCAAGATGGGCCACGTCCTGCTCCTGGACGACAACGCCGAGCGCGCCCTCGCCGACGCCGCCTCCATGATGGGGTCACTCTCGCACCAAAATTCCATATAAATTTCAATGTGTTAACACGGGTGCTGCGTAGTCACCGGACGCCCGCATCGATTCGATGCCACATCGCTCAATTGGGTGAAATGCATCGCACCAATGTGAGGCGCACGCCGATAACCCATGCAATGCGCAAACCCCGCCATGTTGTTACCTCTGAACCGCACGAGGTCGCGTTGACGAGTGTAGCGATGCGAACATTGTTTTCATACCCGAGCGATTATTTGCGATTCCTCCGTGTGCTGGCTGAATCGATGGAACGAAATCGATGCCAGTTACATGCCTTTTCGCTAATCTCTCGTTGTGCATATTTGCTAATCGCTCCGCGCGCACCCCTGGATCTAAGCAATTGCATGCAAGTTACGTGTCAACGGTACGCGTTGATCCGGAATCGGTTGACCAAGAGCAGCGGTGCGCTCTTCGCTCGACGTTTTGAATCAACGTATATTGAACGGACCGATATTGAAAAGACGCGACGTCGCATCGAATCGCATCCAGTTGTGGCTGGCAAAGCTGAATCGCCCGAAGCGTATCGTTGGTCTTCGGCCAACATCAGACTTGCCGCAGCATTGCGAGTCGCCTAAGTCGTATGCGCAGCGTGCGATGTAGAGCTCAGACGCCAGGTGACTACGCAGTAGCGTGTTTAACTGGCTAAATTTGTTTGGAAATTTCGGGGCGGGAGTGACCCTAGGCGGCTTCGAAGAGGCCGGCGGCGCCTTGGCCGCCACCGATGCACATGGTGACGATGGCGTACTTGCCGCCGCGGCGGCGCAGTTCGTAGAGCGCGGTGGCGGTGAGCTTGGCGCCGGTGCAGCCGAGTGGGTGGCCGAGCGCGATGGCGCCGCCGTTGACGTTGAGCTTGGCGTCAGGAATGCCGAGCTCTTTTTGGCAGTAGACGGCTTGGCTGGCAAAGGCCTCGTTCATCTCGAAGAGGTCGATGTCAGAGACCTTGAGGCCGGTCTTGGCGAGCAGCTTTTGCACCGCGGGCAGGGGGCCAATACCCATGAGGGCCGGGTCGACGCCGACGGTGACGAACGCCTTGAAGTAGCCAAGCGGCTTGATGCCGAGGGCTTTGGCCTTGTCGTCCGACATCACCAAACAAGCGGCCGCGCCGTCAGAGAGCGGCGAGGCGTTGCCCGCGGTGACCGAGCCGCCCATGGAAAAGGCAGCCGGCAGTTTGCCAAGGCCTTCGAGCGTAGTCTCGGGGCGCGGCAATTCGTCGATGGCAAAATCGCTGTAAACGCGCTCGCCATTTTGGCCGTAGCCAATCGCGCGCACCGCGACGATTTCGTCTTTGAAGACGCCTTTTTCGATGGCCGCCTTGGCCTTCATCTGGCTGCCAAAGGCAAAGGCGTCTTGCGCCTCGCGCGAAATGTTAAACTTCTTGGCGACATTTTCCGCCGTAATGCCCATCGGCGTATGCGCGGTAGGAAAGCGCTCCATGAGCTCTGGCGAGGCGCTGAGGTGAAAGCCGATCATCGGCACCATGGTCATGGATTCGACGCCGCCGGCGACCACGACGTCGCTGCTGCCAACCGCAATCTGACCAGCTGCCGTCGCAATGGCTTGCAGGCCCGACGAACAAAATCGGTTGATGGTTTGGGCGCCAGTTTCAATCGGCAGGCCGCCAAGCAAGCCTGCGAGGCGCGCGACGTTGAGGCCTTGCTCGCCCTCGGGCATGGCGCAGCCGAGTACGAGGTCGTCGACGTCGCTGGGTTTAAGTTGTGGCACGCGCGCGAGCAGCGCGGCGATGACGTCGCCCGCCAATTCGTCGGGGCGCTTGTTGGTGAGCGAGCCTTTGACGGCGCGACCCACCGCGGAACGGACTGCTTCGGCAATGACAATTTTGGTCATGGTGTTTTCCTTGGTTGCAGGTGGGTTAGTTGCGCAGGGGCTTGTTGTTCATGAGCATGTGCTGCATGCGCGCGATGCTCTTCTCTTCGCCGCACAGCGAGACAAAGGCCTCTCGCTCGAGGTCGAGAATTTCTTGCTCGGTGACCGCGTGGGTGTGGCCGGTGGTGCCGCCGCACAAGACGTTGGCGAGCTTGCCGGCAATTTTCGCATCGTGCTCGCTGGCATAGCCGCCGGCGACCAACGTGTTGATCATCATCTTGAGCGTCGCGATGCCGCTGTCGCCAGGCAGCTTGTAGGCCCGGGGCGTCGCCGGGTGATAGCCCGCGTTGGCGAGGCCAATGACGCGCTGCTTGGCCTCGTGCAGCTGCCGCGCGCGGTCAAACGACACGCCGTCGGTGCCGCGGAAGTAGCCGTAGGCCTTGGCTTCTTCGGCCGACGTGGCGACCTTGGCGAGCGCGATGTTCTTAAACACCTGCGTCACCACGGCGTACGAGTCGACCTCGACGCCTTCGGGAATGCTTTCAAAGGCACGCCACAGCATGTTGAGGTTGCCGGCGCCGCCAGGAATGAGGCCCACGCCTACTTCCACCAGGCCAGCATAGGTTTCAGAGGCCGCTTGCACGCCGTCGGCGGCGAGGCAGAGCTCGAGGCCCCCGCCCAGCGTCATATTATATGGCGCAGCGATCACCGGCACCGACGCATATTTCATTCGCTGCAGACCGGTCTGCAAATTCCCAACCATGGCCGAAATGCCATCCCATTGCTTTTGCTGCGCCGCCATGGCGACCGCGAAGAGGTTGGCGCCGACGCAGAAGAACTCTCCTTGGTTAAACAGCAAGAGGCCCTTGAAGTCGCGTTCGGCGCGCTCCACGGCGAGCGTCAACATGCCGATCACGTCGGTATCGATGCTGTTGGCCTTGGTCTTAAACGTAAGGCCCAAGACGCCATCGCCCAAATCCCACGCCTCGGCCCCGGCGTTCTTAAGCACGGGCGCGTCGCCCTTGCGCATGACGGTGAGCGTGGCCTCACGCGCGTCGGGCTTGTTGTCGGCGTATTTGCCGGCCGCGACGTCATAGACGGTGTGGCCTTGATAGAAGCTGGTGGCGCCGCTGTCGCGCATTTTCTTGATGCTGGCCGGCAGCGCAATGCCGTCGGCGACCATGCGATCGTAGGTGGCAGCAAAGCCGAGCGCATCCCAGATCTCAAAAGGCCCGAGGTCCCAGTTGTACCCCCACTTCATGCCGTCATCGATCGCCTTGACGCTGTCGGAGATTTCGCCGAGGCGCCGCGCCGAATACGCCATGCTCTTGCTCAGGGTTTTCCACGCAAACTCGCCGACCACTCCCTCGGTGGCGACGAGCTTCTTGATGCGCTCGCCGGCATCTTCGATCTTGGCGATGCCCTTGGCGGCCTTGATCAGCGCCTCATTGCCGCCCTTGGCGCGGTATTCGCCGGTTTTAGGATCGAGCGTTTCGACCACGCCGCCCTTGCCCTTTTGTAGAAGCCGCCCTTGGTCTTGTCGCCAAGCTGCTTCTTTTCGATCATCGCCGCCAAATACGCCGGCATCTTAAAGACCTCGCGGTCCTCATCGCTGGTGAGCACGTTGTAGCAATTGCTCACCACATGGCCGAGCGTGTCGAGGCCGACCATGTCGCCGGTGCGAAAGGTGGCGCTCTTGGGATGGCCCATCGGGATGCCGGTGAGCGCGTCGACGTCTTCGGGGGCCAAATCCATGGCGAGCATTTGATGGATGGTTGCCATCATGGCGTGCGCGCCAATGCGATTGGCGATGAAGTTTGGCGTGTCCTTGGCCCATACGATACCCTTGCCGAGCACGTCTTTGCCCCAGGCCTCGACGCGCGCCTTGACGTCGGCATGCGTATCGGGGCCCGCGACCAATTCGAGCAGCTTCATGTAGCGCGGTGGATTAAAGAAGTGGGTGATGAGGAAGTTCTCTTTGAACTTGGCGGTGCGGCCCGCCATCATGTCGACGATGCGGAGCCCCGAGGTGTTGGACGCCACGATGGTGTCGGGGCCGACAATTTTTTCAAGGCGCGTAAACAGCGCCTGCTTGATGTCGAGCTTTTCGATGATGGCCTCGACGATAAGGTCGCAGTCTTTGACGCGCTCAAGATCGTCTTCAAGATTGCCGGTCTGCACCAGGAGCGCATTGCGTGGGTGAAAAAACGACGCCGGCTTGCCCTTGAGCAGCTTGGCGATGGCGCCGTCGGCGAAGCTATTGCGTACCGATTTTTTGCCCTTGTCGGCGTCGGCAATGTTTGGCGGCACGATGTCGAGTAGCACCACCGACAGCCCCGCGTTGGCGCAATGCGCGGCGATGCCGCTCCCCATCACCCCAGAACCCAGCACAGCAATCTTGCGAATTGGTTTGGTCATAAGCGTCCTTCACCAAGAGGTTTAGCCGATTTGGCCAAAGGCGGCTAGCCGCGGCACCGCCTACGGGGGCGCGGCGGGCAACAAAAAAGGCCTGTCCGATTGGACAAGCCTTGGAGAGCACCCTTGCCAGCGGCGAGGGCGATGCGGCGACCTCTTAGAGGCGCAGCGAGTAGTATTCGATCACGAGCCGCGAGTCGATTTCGACCAGCGCCGAGCCTTCGTCAGGCATGCCCGAGACTTTGATGGTCTTCTCGGCGTCGACGACGTCGAGCCATGGCGGCGCGGCGTAGCGGCGAGTGGCGATTTGGTTAGTGATGCTGTCGATCGCTTCGCCGGTCTTGGTAAGGCCGATCACGTCGCCGAGCTTGACGCGGAACGACGCGATGTCGACGCGCTTGCCGTTGACGCTGATGTGGCCGTGCGTCACCGCTTGGCGCGCGGCTGGAATGGTCGGGAAAAAGCCCGCGCGGAACATCACGTTGTCGAGACGTCGCTCGAGCAATTCGATGAGCTTGGTGCCGGTTGCGGTGGTCGAACGACCAGCCGCTTGCACGACGCCACTGAACTGGCGCTCGGAAAGGCCGTAGTAGAAACGAAGCTTTTGCTTTTCCATCAAGCGCAGGCCAAACTCCGTGACCTTGCGACGCGCATAGCCGTGTTGGCCTGGGCGCTGCGGACGACGATCAATGCCTTTGGTGGAAAGGCCGGGCAGACTTACGCCGAGCGCGCGTTGAACTTTTACCCGTGGACCAGTGTATCGACTCATGTTGCTTCCTTATATTCTTCTCGCCGTGGCAAAACCGCGGCAGGCCTCTGCGACGCGGTCTTATAGAGCAAGGCGGCCTTATAGATCAATGAATCAAATGCCGTACAGGGCAATCGTCCACGAAATGAGGGGGCGTGGGCAATTGGTTCTGACGGCCTGACAGAGCGCTCCCTCGGAGCCTACGTTCGTACCGTAAGTTGCTGATATTACATAAGCCGTATGCGCCAGCTCGTAAGTAGCCGTGCCCTTTACGTCTCCCTATCGTGTGCCATGCTGTGTGCTGTGATTGCACGCCCGGCACCTCGGCATTTGATCGCCCTGGCGGCGGTCGGCCTGGCTTTTGCCGCCGCACCCGGCGCCATGGCCCAAGTGCCGGCTAGCGATGAGGCGGCGGTTTCCGAAAACATCGTAGTCGAGGTCACCGACCGGCGCACCGGCGAGGCCATCGAGCAGGCGCTCGTGCTAGTAGGCGAGGCGACGTACCTAACTGATGCGGCGGGCGAGGCGGCGGTCGCGGCGCCGGCAGGAACCACATTTGTCGTTGTCGCCAATGGCTATCTTACGGGGAGCGGCACGCTATCGTCACCACGACAAACGATCGCGTTGCGACCCGAGGCCGACGCCGAAACCATTATTGTCAGCGGCGAAACACCCGAGCAAACCAAGGCGACCTCGTACGAGCTGTCCGGCGACGAGATTGCGCGCATTCCCGGCGCGGCCAACGATGCGTTGCGTGCAATTCAATCGCTGCCCGGCGTTGCACGAATTCCGTTTAGCTTTGGTGGCCTCGCGCTACGAGGCATGTCGCCGCGCGACACCGCGGTGTATTTCGACGGCATCGAGGTGCCCTTAGTGTTTCACTTTGGCGGCCTGCAATCGTTTGTGCCGTCGCATCTCATCGACAAAATGGATGTGCAGCTCGGTGGTTTTGAGAGCCGCTTCGGCCGCGCCCAGGGCGGGGTGGTCGATATCACCAGCGTCGATCCGCGCACCGACAAGCTGCGGCTGGGCGGCGAGGTGAGCTTGCTGCATTCCGCGCTTTACGCCGAGGGACCGGTGCGGAAGGGCAGCAAGATCGGTGCGCTCATTGGCCTGCGGCGCTCGTATCTCGATGTGCTGGCAAGGCCCTTTGTGCTGCCGGAAGACCCCTTGCCGAGCTATTTTGACGGGCAAGTACGGCTGTCGTGGGGCGACGCGAAAAAGGATGGGCATTGGGCGCCGCTCTTGCTGACGTCGTGGGATCGCGTGGCGTCGACGGACATCTCGGTGAACCTGTGGTTTGTGCGTGCGGCGGTGAAATACACGCGTCAGCTCGCGAAGGACCTGGTGGTGTCGGTGACGCCATGGTTGGGGACCACCGTGATTTCGTTTCGCGGCGATCGCGACGAAGAAGAGGGCGATGGCTCACCGACGCGCAACATTGTGTTTCGACGCCCGGTGTATCCGTGGGGCACGCGCATTGATGCGGTGCGGGATGAAACGTGGGGGCACCTGCGCGCGGGCGTCGACTTTCAGGGCGGCTATCTCGGGGTTACGACGGTAACCGGTTTTAATCGCGATGAGGGTGAAGGGCCTGAGACCATCTTCACATCGCGGACGTGGAACGATATTGGCGTGTGGGGCGAGCTGCGATATTCGCCGAGCGACAAGTGGTCGGTCAAGCCGGGCCTGCGGCTCGACTATTACGATCTTACCGGCGAGTTCGTGATGGACCCGCGGATCAATCTGCATCAGGTGGTGACGCAGGACTTAACGCTGCGGCAGGCCTTTGGCGTGTTTCACCAGGAGCCAGCGCCGACCGAGCTCGACACGCCGTTTGCCGAGCAAAAGGTTGGCAGCAGCACGACGTACCAGTCGTCGGTGGGCGCGGAATTGCAACTGCCCGAAGGCATCACCACATCACTGGTGGCGTTCTGGCACGAGAGCCGGGGGCTGCCCGTGCGCTCGGATGAAGATCGCAACATCTTGCGCAGCGATGGCATGTCGCCGGCGCTGTTCGAAATTGTGCTCGAATATGTGGGCGACGGCAGCTATCGACGCAACCTCGGCAAGGGGCGCTCGATTGGGCTCGAGTTCATGGCGCGCCGGCAGGTTGGCCGATGGTTTAGCTTTATCAGCTACACGTATGCCAAATCGCAGCGCACGGAAGACCCCGCGCTGTTTGCGGGTTGGCACGCCTATGCGCTTGATCAACCGCATCGCCTGCACGTGGTGAATTCGGTGGATCTTGGCAAGTGGCAGCTCGGTGCCAAGCTGACCATGGTGTCGGGAAATCCGTTTTCGCCGGCGGTGGCGCTTGAGTCGCCAAGCGGCGGCGATACCGAGCTGGGTTTTGGGCGCCGCCTGCCGACGTTTATTCAACTCGACGTGCGCATCGATCGCCGGTGGAAGAAAAAGCGTGGCGAGCTCTCGCTGTTTTTGGATCTGCAAAACGCGACGCTGCGCAAGAACGTCGAAGGCCGAGACGACGACATCGAACAAGTCGATGGCGTATGGACGCTTGTGCGCGAGGACACGCTCGGCTTGCCTGTGCTGCCGATCCTCGGGCTGATGTTTACGCCGCGGTAACGCCCGCGCGTCATCCTTGACAATTGGTTACGTTTTTCTGCGGGAAAGCGCGTGGGACGAGGCGCTACGCTTGATGCCATGAAACAACAAAGCATCGTCTTGTTGATGGCTGCGAGCATCGCCGCATGGTGGCCTGCGCGTGCGTTCGCTAATATGCGCGCCCCGGGCTACAAGACCCATGCGCCGTCATCGGCCTTGCGTGCGCGCGCGCCAGCGTCGGGGTTGGTCGTGGAGGGTGAGCGGCTGGCGATCGCATGCGATACGGCGTGTGACGTCGTCGCGACGTATACGGTCAATGCTAAGGCCGCGCGGACCGTCGAGCTTGAGTTCGTGCTCCCGACGTCGGCCCCCATTGAAGTGCGGCACGGGCAGGCCTCGGTCGCGCCGATCGTCGCCGAGGCTAAGCCACTTACACCCCACGAGTACCAGCTCGATCGGTCGTCGATGAAGGCGCGGTACGGCGGCGGCGATGCGTCGCTATTTCGCGCGCGCTTTGCCTTGGCCCTGACGGCGGGGCAGAATGCGATCGAGGTGCGCTATGTCCAGCCGCTGGGCGGCCAAGAGCGCGGGCATGGCTATTTTAGCGACGGCACGTGGGCGCATCGCTTTCACTACGAGCTGTGGCCCCTGGCCGAATGGGCGTTGGCCGACGACTTTTCCATGCAGGTGGCCGTCTCGTGGACGCTGCCAGCGGTCTCGAGGTGGACGAAGTGGTTTGGCGAGGTGCCAGCCGTGCGATGCCTGGGCGGAGGGCGCGGGGTGACGGCCGAAACGGCGTTGGCGCCCACCGCGACCCAGAAGATCGCCGCGGGCCGCCAATTGGAATTTGTGTGGGGGCGGCAGTTTCCCGACCGCCTAATTTGCGAACGCAGCGGCATGCCGACGGCGCCGATGCGCAAGTAGAAGGCGGTGGTCGATTCTGCTTGGCAGGCTCGTCAAATAACGCTACCTGGCACCCATGCGACGTATCTTGGCGTGTTTGGTCCCTACGCTGCTGGTGCTGGCAGCCTGCACGGATAGTGACCATGTGGTGGTCGATGAGCTCGGGGACCAGTTTGCGGGCGCTGACACCGACACCGACAAAGCAAC